>DATBKP010000163.1:0-4105 GCA_036555785.1 Steroidobacteraceae bacterium | reverse complement strand
GGTGGTCGACGCCGCACCGTTCGAAGTGGGCGTCGACCCGTACAACAAGCTGATCGACAGGAACCCGGACGACAACCGCAAGCGGGTGAACTGAGCGTTACGACCGCTGCGGTATCACGCCGAACCTGCCGCTCTGGTAGTCGCGGAAGGCCTGCTCGATCTGATCCGGCGTGTTCATCACGAACGGGCCGTAACGCGCTACCGGCTCGTTGAGCGGCTTGCCCGACAGCAACAGCAGCTCAGCTTCGCCGCGCGCAGCTGCGTCGACTGCAATCTCGACGCTGTCGCCTGATTCCAGCAACGCGGCCTGTCCTTCGCGCACTTCGCGCTTGTCGCTGCCGATGTGCGCAGCGCCTTTGAACACGTAGATCAGTCCGTTCTGTTCCGCCGGTACCGACTGCGTCAGCGCGCCACCCGGCTGTATCGTGAAGTGCAGCATCTGGATCGGCACACGTGTGTCGATCCGAGCCGCGCGGCCGAGCGATTCGCCGGCGATCACGCGAACCGCGACGCGTCCGTCCGCGCTGCTCGCGCCGGGAATATCGCTCGCACGCAACGTCTGGTAGCGCGGCGTCATCATCTTGTCGGTCGCCGGCAGGTTCACCCAGATCTGAAAGCCTTCCTGCACGCCGCCTTCGCGATGAAAGCGCGTCGTCGGCATCTCGGAATGGATCACGCCGCCGCCGGCGGTCATCCATTGCACGTCACCCGGGCGCAGCACGTCGGCATTGCCAAACGAGTCGCGATGCTCGTTCTCGCCGGCGAGCACATACGTGACCGTCTCGAAGCCACGGTGCGGATGATCGGGCGCGCCGAGCGCAGTGCCGGGCTTCCAGCTCACCGGACCCAGATGGTCGATGAGCAGGAACGGGTCGAAGTGGCTGAAGCCGCTGATCGGAAACGGCCGGCGCACGGGAAAGCCGCCGCCTTCGATCGTGCTCAGGGCCTGGACGATGCGGGCAACGCGTCGCGGGGTCTGCAAAGCGGTAGAAGTCGTCATGGGAGTGCTCATGGGGACGTAGCGTGGCATATCCAAGGTCGGGGATCGCCGCTGTCCTAGGAATGGCAGTTATTCCAGCGCCACGGGCGTAGACTGGCTGCGGGCGGACGAGAGCGGGATTCGGGGGCGGATCATGGCATTCATGGCACAGGCTGCCGACGGCAGCACCATTCGATACGTCGACGGCAAGCGTTACCTGTGGCTGGCATCGCTGACCGGCCCGCTGGTCCCCATCGTCGGCGTCGCGCTGTATTTCCTGAGCGGCGGCAACCCACTCGCTTGCGTCTTCCCGCTCGCGTACACCTTCCTGTTCGTGCCGCTCGCCGATGCGATCTTCGGCGAAGACACGCACAACCCGCCGGAGGAAGTCGTGCCGGCGATGTCCCGCGACAACTACTACCGCGTGTTGCTGTATATCGCGATCGCGCTGCTGTTCACGCAGTTCTTCATCGTCGCATGGTTCATCGGCACGCATGCGCTGCCCTGGTGGGCATTCCTCGGGCTGACGCTCGGCGCCGGTTTCTCCAGCAGCGGCTCGCTGCTCATCGGGCACGAGCTCGGCCACAAAGCGGCCCGCTCGGACCGCGTCGCCGCTCAGATCGTGAACGGACTGGTCGGCTATGGCCACTTCTGCATCGAGCACAACCGCGGCCATCACGTGAACGTGGCGACGCCGGAGGATCACGTCAGCTCGCGCATGGGCGAGTCGATCTACAAGTTCGTGCTGCGCGAGATTCCGGGCGCCTTTCGCCGCGGCTGGGCGCTGGAGCGCGAGCGTCTGGAGAAACTGGGCCGGCCGGTCTGGTCGCTGAGCAACGAGATCCTGATGTCGTGGCTGCTCACTGCGGTCATCGCAGTCGCATTGCTGGCGACGTTCGGCTGGATCATGGTGCCGTTCCTCGCGATCCATCACTTCTACGCCTGGTACGGGCTGACACAGGCGAACTACGTCGAGCACTACGGCTTGCTGCGTCAGAAGCTGGCCAGTGGCCGCTACGAATTGCCGGAGCCGCGGCATTCGTGGAACACCAACCACATCTACTCGAACCTGATCTCGTTCCACCTGCAGCGCCATTCGGACCACCACGCCAACGCGCTGCGTCCTTACCAGGCGTTGCGCGACTTCGCCGACCTGCCGCGCCTGCCTAGCGGCTACCCGGGCAGTTTCGGCCTGGCGATGATCCCGCCGCTGTGGTTCCGGGTCATGGATCCGAAGCTGATGCGGTGGGCGGGCGGCGACATCCGCAAGGTCAATGTCGATCCGGCGAAGCGCGCCAAGCTCTACGCGAGATACGGCGTACAGGCGTAGGTCGGCATTCTGCGACGCTGTCAGCGGCGCGCGGAGGCGGTAATCTCGCTCCTTCGAACACGAGCGAGGTACGAATGACCACGACGTTGCTCGTCAACATCGACGTTGACGACCTGCACAAGGGCACCGACTTCTACACCAAGGCGTTCGGCCTGACGATCGGCCGGCGCTTCGGCGCCGACGCGGTCGAGCTGCTCGGGGCGAGCTCGCCCATCTACCTGCTCGCCAAGCCCAACGGCACGGTCGCTTCGGCAACCAGCCGCCACCTGCGCTCGTATGCGCGGCACTGGACCCCGGTGCACCTGGACATCGTCGTCAGCGAGATCGACGGCGCGGTGGACCGGGCGCGCAACGCCGGCGCGCGGCTCGAGGGTCCGGTCAAGACCAACAACTGGGGCAAGATCGCCATGCTCGCCGATCCGTTCGGGCACGGCGTCTGCCTGATCGAGTTCGTCGGCCGCGGCTACGACGAGATCGCCACGGAGAAACCCAAGGGCGCTCCCGCGCGCCAGTGAGCGCATGTTCACCCTGCCCGGACTCGTCTGTTGGAAGTGCGGCGCGTCGCTCGCGGACCTGACGCTGCCGCTGCGTCGGCTGGAGGAATGCCGCACGTGCCACGCTGAGCTGCACGTCTGCAAGCTGTGCGAGTGGTACAGCCTCAGCGTCGCCAAGCAATGCCGTGAGACTGTTGCAGAGGAAGTCAAAGACAAGGAGCGTGCGAACTTCTGCGACTACTTCAAGCCGCGCGCCGGCGCCTATGCGCAGGGCGACCTCAGCGCGGCCGAGCGCGCCAAGGCCGAGCTCGACAAGCTGTTCGGCAAGAAGTAGCGGCCGGAACGAGGCGAGCTAGGGCGCCGGCGGATAGGCGTCGGGCGAGGTCTGCGCCTCGCGCACCAGCCAATCCATCGTGCCCGCGATCAGCGGATCGTTCAGCCGTCGCGGCAGGCAGACCGCATAGATCCCGAAATTCGCGCTGACCTCGGCCTCGAATACTTTCACCAGCCGCCCGGACGCGAGATCGCCCGCCGCGAAGATCTCCGAGGTGATGCCGATACCCTGGCCTTCGAGCGTAGCCGCCAGCATCGAGTTGCGATCGCCGCAGATGATGCCGCGACGAGGGTTCACGCCTTTCGCGCCGACTGCGTCCAACCAATGCGTCCAGGTGCGATACGCGTCGTCGTGCAGCAGCGTATGTCCTTTGAGATCAGCGTAGGTCTTGATCGGCGGCCCGCGCTTCAGCAACGACGGGGCGGCGACCACGATCTCCTTCGGCTTGAACATCGGGCGCACGTGCATGCCTGGGTATTCGCCGCCGCCGAAACGCACAGCGACGTCGACATCCTCGCGCGAGAAATCCACTAGCCGCGCGGTCGTGCTCACTTGCAGGTCCGTCTCCGGAAACAGCGTGGCGAACGACTGCACGCGCGGCATTAACCAGCGCGTCGCGAGCGATGAGAACGTCGAGATCGTCAGCTTGCGACGCACGGCCGGTGCAGACACGTCCTCGATAGCTGTCGCGAGCCGATCGAACGCCTCGCGCGTGCCTTCCGCGAGCAAGGCGCCGTGAACCGTCAATTTCAGGCCGCGCGGCAGGCGCTCGAACAGTTGCACGCCGAGGCGCTGCTCGAGCTGCTTCACCTGCCGGCTCACCGCGGCGTGGGTCACGTTCATCTCTTCCGCTGCGGCGGTCAGGTTGAGATTCCGGGCCGCCACGTCGAAGGCCCGCAAGGGGCCGACCGGTATGCGTTTCATGGGCTTACGAATGCCTCCAGCAGAGACCTGAGCTATGACTTTCT
>DATBKP010000162.1:0-36261 GCA_036555785.1 Steroidobacteraceae bacterium | reverse complement strand
GCCAAGCCGCCTCCTTTCAGGTTCGGAAGGAGCTTGGCGGTTGCGACCCAGAGTCGCCGCAAGCTTGGGGTGAGTAGGGCGGTGGGTGGGGTGAGCGGGACCGGAGAGCGGAGGAAGACTATCTCGCCAAGGCGCCAAGGGAGAAGCCAAGCACGCCAAGGGATGAATCGTTGGATTCAGAAACTCGAAGACTTTTCTTGGCGTCCTTCGTCTTCCTTGGCGCCTTGGCGAGACGGTCTCCTCTTATTCACCGCCCCATCCGGCCGAACAGCTGGTCCTTGTAGCGCCGGCTGAGGCGCAGCATCTTGCCGGTGCGCAGCTGCACTTCGTAGTCGCCCTTGAACAGGGGGGTGAAGGCCTTGACGGAGGCGATGTTGACGGCCGCCGACTTGTGGATGCGCGCGAACTGCTGATCGCCCAGCTGTTCGAGCAGGTCCTGCAGCGTGCGACGCAGGAGGTAGCTGCGCGAGCTCGTGTGAACGTGGACATAATTGTCGCTGGCTTCGAGCCATTCGATGGTCGTGCTGTCGATCAGCTGCAGCGTCTCGCCGACCGGCACGAGCAGGCGATCGCGCGACTGGGTCTGGGCGCGGGCCGTCGCAACTGCCGCGCGTGGCGAGCCATCGGCGGGGCGGGTGCGGATGCGCGACAGCGTCTTGAGCAGCCGGTCCTTGTCGTAAGGCTTGAGCAGGTAATCGATGGCGTTCAGCTCGAACGCCTTGATCGCATGCTCGTCGAATGCCGTGACGAACACGATCAGCGGCGCGGTCGCCTGCTCGAGCTGGGCGGCGACCTCCAGGCCGCTGAGCCCCGGCATCTGGATGTCGAGAAACACCACGTCGGGTTTCAGGCGCTCGATCGCCTCCGCAGCGCGCAGGCCATCCTCGGATTCGGCGACGACCTCGATGTCGTCCTGTTCGCTGAGCCAGCGTTGCAGCTTGCCGCGCGCGGGCGCTTCGTCGTCCGCAACCAACACCCGCATCATGCGCGATGGTCCTGCCAGGGAAGGGTCACGGCCGCCTCGACCGCGTCCGGCAATTGCCTCAGCTCTAGAAGCGCCGCATCGCCATACAGCACCGCCAGGCGCTCGCGGCAGTTGCGCAGCCCGACGCCTTCGGAAAAGCCGCTCGCCAGCGTGGACCCAGTATTGCGAATGGCGATGCGCAGCCGATCGCCTTCGCGCCGGCCTTCGATCGCGATGCGGACCGCGTCGCGGCTGCGCTCCACCCCATGCTTGAAGGCATTCTCCAGCAGCGGCTGCAGCAGCAGGGCAGGGATAGCGCCCGCCAGCGCACCTTCGTCGACATTCCAGGCGAGTGCGACCCGGTCGGCGAATCGCTCTTGCATGATTTGCGCGTACAGCTCCAGCATGCGGACCTCCTCGCGCAGCGACGTGATTTCTTTGTCGCTCCACTGCAGCGTGGCCCGCAGCAGGTCGGCGAGGCGCGACAGCAGGCGATCCGCGCGCGGCACATCGACCTGCATCAGCGCCGAGATGGTGTTCAGCGCATTGAAGAAGAAATGCGGTCGCAGCTGCGCCTTGAGGTGCGCGAGCTGCGCTTCGGCAAGGGATTTCTGCAGCGCGAGCAGGCGTTGCCGCTGCTCCTGGGACTGGGCGAACGCGTCGAAGCCGAAGATCAGGCCCATCCACAGGCCGGTGAACATGATCAGCTTGATCGATTCGTAGAACAGTACGTAGGACCACGATTCGTGCGTGTACGTGAGCCCGAGCAATGCATAGACGCCGTGGCGCACGCCGTAGACGATCGGCACGAACGTGAGCACCACCAGCGGCAGCCATTTGACGTGGTGGCCGATCCAGACCAGCGGCCGATCGAGATGGACCGCATAGCGGCGATCGACGCGACGCTGCAGCACGACCCAGAACGTGGCCATCGCGAGCGACGTGCCTTCCCACAGGATCGGCTGCCAGTAGCGAGTGCCGCCGCTGCGGGCATAATCCTGCACGCCCACCGCGAGCATCAGCAGCCAGAACATGCCCCATAAGAAGTAGAGCAGGGTGTCACGCCGCCCCAGCCAGCCGCTGGTCGGCGCGTGCGGGTCCGCAGCAAGATCGAGATGTGCGACTGCCATGACGGGGATTGTAGTGAGCAGCGCCCGGTCGCGCTGCGGTCCTGGGGTGACCGGGACAGGAAGCGCCGGCAGATTCGAGTCACTGCGTACTTTCAACGACTCTCCGGCCGGCTGGAAGCGGTCGATACTCGCGCCTCTACTTGCATGCCTCCATTCTCCCGTTGCCAGGGAAGGTACCCCGAGTAACTTCCATGGCCGCTCCCGATCCCACCCGCAGCACCCATCCGGCCCCGCCCGCCGCTAGTGCCGCTATCGTCCTGCCGCGCGGCGCGATTCCGGACGTCCTCGAGAGCGTCACCGATTCCGTCCAGGTGCTCGACGCGAACTGGCGCATGACGTACATGAACAAGGCAGCGCGCCGCACGCTGCGCGAGCAGGGCATGGATCCGGAAGCGGTCATCGGGCGGCATTTCTGGGAGGAGTTGTTTCCCGAGGGCCGGGGCAGCCCGCTGCAGCGCGCCTACATGCACGCCATGGAGACCCGCGAGGTCACGGAGCTCGAGAACTTTCACGCGCCGTGGCAGCGCTGGTTCTGGGTGCGGGTGTTCCCGGTCGAATCGGGCGGCATCGCCATCTATTTCCACGACATCACGGACCGCAAACACACCGATCAGCTGCTGCGGGAGCAGAAAGAAATCCTGCAGCTGATCGCCGACGGCGCGCCACTGGATCGCTGCCTGACCGCGGTCACCGAGTCCACTTCACGCCTCAGCCCCGGCTTGCGCGCGTGCGTCCTGGTGGCGAACCCGCAGGTGCATTACTTCGAGGATTGCTATTCCGCGCAGCTGCCTGCTTCTTTCGCGACGGCGCTGCGACGCCTGCCGATCAACGAAGGGATCATCGGCACGTGCGGCCAGGCCGTGTTCAAGGGCGAGCCGGTCGCGTGCGAGAGCATTGCGACGGATCTGCGCTGGGCACAATCGTGGCGCTGGCATTGTCTCGAGCACGGCGTGCAGGCGTGCCATTCGGAGCCGGTGCGGGGGCGCAGCGGGCAAGCGATTGCGTCGGTGATGCTGTGCTTTCGCGAGCCGCGCGTCATCACTGCCTGGGAGCGCGACGTCTCCAAGTTCGCCTGCTCGGTCGCCAGCGTCGCGATCGAGCACGAGCGGCGCGAGCGCGCCTTGCGCGAAGGCGAGGCGCGCTTTCATCGTCTCGCCGACGTGATGAGCATGCGGCTCGACGAGCAGCAGGCCATGATCTCCGAGTACAAGCGCGCCGACGAAGTCTCGCGCACCGACAGTGAGCGCAAGGACGAGTTCGTCGCGATCCTGGTGCACGAGCTGCGCAATCCGCTACAGGCATTGGCTGCAGCGTCGCTCACTCTGGAGCGGATCGAGCAGCGCGGCGATACCGCATCGCTGGCCCTCGCCATGATGCGGCGGCAGGTCGACCACATGTCGCGGCTGCTCGAGGATCTGATGAACGTCGCGCGCATCACGCATGGCATGGTGCAGCTGCGGCTGGAGCCGGTGACTTTGCAGGACGCCGTTCGCGAAGCGATCGACGTGACTCGTCACTACATCGAATCGCGGCAGCACCGGCTGCACATCCACATGGTCGCGGAGCCGCTCAACGTGCGCGGCGACGGCGTGCGGCTGAATCAGATCATCGCGAATCTGTTGAGCAACGCAGCGAAGTACACGCCGATGGGCGGCACCATCACCGTGCGCCTGACCCGCTCGGGTCAGAACGCAGCGCTTGCTGTTCGCGATGACGGCATCGGCATCTCGGCCGAACTGCTACCGAAGATCTTCGACATGTATTCGCAGGGCAATCGCGTCAGGCACAGCGCGAGCGACGGCCTCGGCATCGGCCTCGCCCTGGTCAAAGGCCTGGTCGATCTGCATCACGGGACGGTCGAAGCCCGCAGCGCCGGCGAAGGCTGCGGCAGCGAATTCACGGTGCTGCTGCCGCTGCTCGATTCGGTGCCGGGAGAAGAATAGAGGGGAAACTCAGCAGTGCAGCAATGTTGCGCTGCTCAGTTTCCCCCGCTTTTCTGTCCCGGCACCGGCTAGTTGATTCTTTTCACCCTGCCTTCGATCCGCGCGTTGAACGGCTGCGGCAGTGCTTGTACGTATTCGACGAGCGCGTCCAGGTCGACGGCGCCGACGACGCGATTGGTGCCGGAGTTCAGCACCACGAAGTTGTCGCCGCCCGTCGCGAGGAAGCTGTTGACCGCCACGCGATAGGTTGCATTCGGGTCGAGCAGGTTGCCGCCGGCGTCGCGGATCTCGATCACGCGATCGCCAAGCGGGCGCGCCGCATCCCAGGTGAACGTCAGGCCGGAGATCTTGAGGATCTTCGGCGGATTCTGGTTGATCCACTGCTGCTCGAGCAGCAGGTCGATCTGCGCGCCGGTGAGGTCCATCGACACCAGGTCGTTGCTGAACGGCTGGATCGCGAACAGCTCGCCCCACAGCACCTCGCCCGCATCCAGGCTCTGGCGGATACCGCCCGGATTCATGAAGGCGAACTGCGCGCCCGTCGACGCGCGCTGCGCGTCGGCGATCAGGTTGCCCATCGCCGACTCACCCGCGTCGTTCTCTTGCGTAGTGATCGCGGTCTGCGCGACACCGATCAGGCGATTGACCAGCGGCGCGACGCGCTCGTCCGCGGCCGAGACGATTTTTGCCACCTGCGTGTCGGGCGTCAGGCCCGGGCCCTGATCGCCCCAGGTCGTCACGATCGCGGCCGACTTCTCGACGACGTCGCCCGAGCGGCGGCTGATCGTCAGATCGATGTCGTCGTAAGCGGTGCTGGCGGAGAACGCCTGCGTCAGCAGGATCTGCTTGCCGTTGTTGTTGGCGACCAGCGCATTGGTGAAGCCGTGCGCGTGGCCGGAAACGACGACGTCGACTTCGTCGCTCAGGCGCTTGACGATGTCGATGATCGGACCGCTCAGCCCGTGCACCCCGGGATCGGTTGGCCCTTCGTACGTCGGCGCCTGTCGCAAGCCCTGGTGGATCGTCACGACAATGGTACGCACGCCGAGACGTTTGAGCCGCGCGACCGACGCGTTGATCGCGTCCGCCTCGTCGACGAACTGCAGCCCAGCGACGCCGCTCGGCGTCACGATCGTCGGCGTGTCCTTGAGCACCGCGCCGATCACGCCGATCTGAATCCCGTTCACGACCTTGATGGTGTAAGGCGGCAGGAAGGTCTTGCCGCTGGCCTGGTTCAGCACGTTCGCCGACACATATGGAAAGCGCGCGCCCTGCCAATGCTGCTCGAGGAACGGTCCCTTCGGGTGATTGCCGCCCATCAATAGCCGCAGCACTTCCGCTTTGCCCTCGTCGAACTCGTGATTGCCGAGCGTGCCGATGACGTTGCAGCGGGCCTGCGCATACGGCTCCAGGAAGTCGGGCAGCGCGCGTTGCAGTTTGAACGGAATGCACCATCGATTGGCGAGCGTGTTCAGAAAGCTGATCGACGGCTCGTCCTGCAGCAGCGCCGAATTCGGCGGCGACGCGCCGACCTGATCGCCGGCATGAATGATGAAAGCGGGACCGTCGGCCTGATCGGCAGCCGCTTCGAGATACGAAGCCAGCACCGCCGCGCCGCCGACCGGTCGCAAAGCAGCCGGCGGACCGAGGGTGCGCGGCGACAGCTGGCCGTGGAAATCGTTGATCCCGAGCAGTTTGACGGAGATCGTCGGATCGTGACGAGCGGCCGGGTCGTGCCAGCGTACGCGCTCGCTAGCCTTGCTGCGGGCCTGCAGACCTTCGACGCGTTCGTCGTGCTGGTCGGCTTCGAGCGAATGGCCCGCGTTGCCCGCATTAGTATGAGTAGCGGCATTCGCGGAACTCAGGCTCAGGAGAGCGGCGGCAACAGCTGTCCCTACTTTCGTGCGCATTGCTTGTCTCCGGGGTCGTTGAGGACGCGCCGGAGCGTAGTGGCCGCGGATGGCAACGCGATTGAGCTGAGATTGCAGTTAGGTGTCGCGCCGCGGTCAGCGGTGCAACTCGGGATGCGCTGCTGCGCGCTGTTTGCTGGTCGCGCGCGATTCGCGGCGATCCCAGTCACTCCAGCGTTTCGTCATGGCGTGGACAAATGCCTTCGACTTGTCGGCGTACAACCGCTCGCCGAGCGAGAACGCCTTGTCCTGCAATTCCTCGCGGCGACGATCGATGAGCGCCTCGAGTGCGCTGGCCGCGGTCTCGCTCATGCCCGCGGTCGCGACGCGCTCGCGCAGCACCACGAGGTCGTGCTCGTCGCCGAGGTAATCCGCCAGATGATGAAACTCATCGGCGAGCTCACCGATCTGTCCGGCGGCCAGCGGCGTGAGCACCTGCAGCTGGTGCCACAAATACTTGGTCTGCTTGCGCCACTCGTGCAGGTCCTCCGCGGCGCGCTCGATTCTCGCGTTGCGCAGCGCGCGCCGCGCCCGGCCATACGTCTTCTTCAAGCCGATGGCGAGGCAATCCCACTCGCCGAGCGCGGGTTTCCAGGCCTCGGTGCGTTTCATCGACTGCTGGAGCGCGGTCCTGATGCGGCCGAGCTGCTGCGTCGGCAGCGGATGCGCAGCGGGCGCTCGACCCTTGCTCAGATTGTGACGCAGGGGCCCGACGTGCAGGCCATTCGCCGACGGACCGAAGCGGTCGAGCAGGCTTTCGAGCGCATCACTCAGGACTTCATTGTCGCGCGCCTTCGACAACGGGCGGGCGGCGTCGCGCGCCGCTGCATTCTCGCGGCGATATTGAGCGTCGTCGATGGCTGGTCGCAGCAGTCGCCACGTCGCACGCGCGCGCTTCAACTGTTTGCGAGCGCCGTGAATGTTGGGCTTCGCGTCCTGCAGCTCATCGATCGCGCACCCGAGCTGCCGCCGGAGAATGTCCCGGCACTGCTGTATCGGGCGATCCGGCGAGGCGAGCGTCTGCAACGAGCGGTCCGCCATACGGAGCGGTCAATCCCGCTGCCGCGTAATGACTATCTCGAACCGCGCGGTGCTGAGGGCTTCATCGCGCGAATGACCCTTGGCTTCTTCCAGCTCGACGTAGGCGTTCAGTGCCGCCATGTGATTACGGAAAATCGCCACGGCCGCCTCGAAGAAGTCGTCGACGGAGCGGAACCAGCCCTCGCTCGCGCATTGCTCGACGAATGCATACGCCGTGGGGTCGAGCGCGATGGTGATCGGAAGACGCTGCCGCCCGGGTTTGCGCGAGCGCGGGATGTGCATGTACGACTCTCGATGGGAGTTGCCAGCCGGCTGTTCTGGCGGCGCCGCCGGTGGCGTATTCTAGGTCGCCGGCCGGCGCCGTGCCACCGATCCAAAACCAAACTTCGCGCGCCACCATGCCTCAGCTGCAACCCATGCCGTTGTTTCTCAACGAAAGCGCTGGCGCCGACCGCGGGCTGATCTGCGGTTATCAATTGCAGCCGCAGGGCCCGGCGCGTGAAGTCACCGCGGACGGCATCGTGCAGGCGCTGGCGCAGCCCGAGCAGGTGACCTGGCTGCATTTCAATCTGTCTGATCAGCGCGCGCGGCGCTGGCTGCTCGACGCTGCGTTCCTGCCGTCGGCATTGCGTGAGGTGTTGCAGGAGAACGACGAGAACCGCCGCGTCGAATGGACCGACGGCGGCCTGCTGATGGTGATCAGCGATTTCACCTACGAGGACGAGTCGGATCCCTGGGAAGTCACGCCGATCTGGTGCTTCGCCGGACCCCATTTGCTGATCACCGGTCGCGTGCATGCGCTGAAGAGTACCGACGAATTGCGCCAGCGCATGCGCACGGGCGTCAAGGCGGGCTCGGGCATCGAGCTCGCGGCGCAGCTGCTCGATCTGCGCACGGCGCGTATCAAGCTGCTCGCGAGCACCATGACCCGGCAACTCGACGACATCGAGGACGAAATTCTCGCCGGCAACATCAAGCAGCAGCGCGAGCAGTTGGGCCGCGCGCGGCGTCTGTGCGCGCGTCTGCGTCGCGAGTTCGCGCCAGAGCGGGGCGATCTGGGCCGCCTGCTGCATCGGTCGAGTCATCCGCTGCCGGAGCCGGATCGCAGCGTGCTGGAGTCGAGCGTCGAAAACCTCGCGTTCGCGATCGAAGAGATCGCGGAGCTCTACGAGCGGGCGAAGCTGCTGCAGGAAGAGCTGGCCTCGCGGCTGGCGGAGAACACCGGACGGAATCTCTACGTGCTGTCACTGCTTACTGCGGTACTGCTGCCGATGACCTTGATCACCGGCGTGTACGGCATGAATGTTGCGCATCTGCCGGGTGCGGGTTCGTTTCCGCTGGTGCTGCTGCTGATCCTGGCGAGCGGCGGCATCACGCTCGCCGTTTTGTTCTGGCGGCGCCTGCTGTGAACGGCTATTCTCGATCGACGAGCTTTGCAGCGGAGAGAACATCGTGAAGACACGAGCGAAACGCCCGGCCTCGAAATCGCACAGCGCGCTGCAGAGCGCATTGGATGCAGCCCGCGAGCGCTGGCAGGCGGCGAAGAAATCCGCGAAGGAAGCGAAGCAGGCGGCCAAGGGAGCGCGACGGCAGTTCAAGGAAGCGCGCAAGGCCTTGAAGCGCGCCAAGCGCGAGGCGGTTGCGCTCGCGAGGAGATTGCAGAGCTCGGTCGCGCGGACGGCGCGCAGCAAGAAGAAGGCGACCCGCACCAAGGTCGTCGCCAAGCCGGCGGCACGCGCGCAGCCCAAGCGGCGAGCCACAGCGAAACGTCCGGCGCGCACTAAGCCGCCGGTCGTGGAATTGCCTTCGACGATTCCGCCGGAGAACATCAGTCCTGCGCCGCAGGAGACTACTGCGGCGTAGTGCAGCGGTAACGGACGTGTCACTTTTGTGACAGCGGCGCGCAATGCTGCTGTCACGAGCATGCACTAGCGTTCACAACGCATGCAGCATGACAACCGCGCGCCGTTCGACATCGACACGCCCTTCCGCCAGGTCCCGGCGCTCGGTTCGCTGCTGCAGAACCTGACGCAGCGCGCGCTCTCTTTCGAGCGGCTCGCCAACATCCATCGCCAGCTCGGCGGCAAGGCCGCTGCGCCCGCGGACTTCGCCGCTCGCGCACTCGACCTCCTGCAGGTGCGGTTCGAGCTCGACGAGCGCGAGCTCGAGCGCATCCCGCGCACCGGTCCCGCGGTCGTGGTCGCGAATCACCCATACGGCGGGCTGGAAGGGCTGTACCTGATCGCGCAGCTGCAGAAGTATCGCGGTGATTCGCGCTTCATCGCCAATGAGTTGCTGGCGCGCATTCCGGAGATTCGCGAAGTGCTGCTGCCGGTCGATGCGTTCGGCGGGCCGCGCGCGGCGAAGAAGAATGCCAAGGCACTGCGTGCTGCGCTCCGCCACGTGCGCGACCGCGGACTGCTGGTGCTGTTCCCGGCCGGCGCGGTTTCGCATCTGCATCTTTCCGCCGGTCGCGTGTGCGATCCGCCGTGGCAGCCAATCGCCGCCGGGCTGCTGCGCCGCTGCCAGTGCCCGATCGTTCCCGTGTATTTCGGCGGCGGCAACAGCGCGACCTTCCAGGCGGTCGGGCTGCTGCATCCGGGCATGCGGACCGTGATGCTCACGCGCGAGTTGCTCAACAAACGGCATCGCACGATCCCGGTGCGCATCGGCCGTCCGATCGCGCCGGAGCGTCTGGCGAAGCAACCCGACAACGCGAAGCTCGCGTCATTCCTGCGCCTGAGCACGTACGCGCTCGAAGCATGTAGTCAGCAGACCGTCGAAGAGCCCGCCGGCATTGCGCCGGTACCGATCGCAGCGAGCACGCCGGCACGCTTGCTCACTGCCGAGATCGATTGCCTGCCCGCAGGCCAGACGCTGGCGAGCGTCGGCGAGATGAGCGTGGTGTTCGCCAGCGCCGAGCAGATTCCCTGGACGCTGCGCGAGCTGGGCCGTCAACGAGAGATTGCCTTTCGCCAGGTCGGCGAAGGCACCGGCAGCGACAGCGATATCGATCGCTACGATCGCGACTACGTTCATCTCATCGCCTGGCATCGGACGCGCGGCGATATCGTGGGCGCCTATCGAATCGGCCACGTCGATCGCATCGTAGCGGCAAGGGGCAAGCGCGGGCTTTACACGCATTCGCTGTTCGCGTATGGCGACGCCTTCGTGCGGTCACTGGGTCCGGCGCTGGAGCTCGGCCGCTCGTTCGTCACTGCGGCTTATCAGCGGGACTTCGGCGCGCTGCTGCTACTGTGGAAAGGGATCGCGCAGTACGTTGCCTGCAATCCGCGCTATCACGTGCTGTTCGGTCCGGTCAGCATCAGTCGCGAGTACCGGCCGGCCTCGCACGCGCTGCTGATCGATTTCCTGCGACGTCATTGCTTCGACCAGCAGCTCGCCAGGCTGATTCGTCCGCGCCGCGCGTTTCGTCGCACTCATTCGCTTGCGGCGCTGAGCGGTGACCTGGCGCGGCTCGGCGATCTCGAGGACGTCTCGCAGCTACTGGAAGAAATGGAGCCCGACGGCAAGGGTGCGCCGGTACTGTTGCGGCAGTATCTGAAGCTCGGCGGCCGGCTCGCGTGCTTCAACGTCGACGAGAGTTTCAGCGGCGTGATCGACGGGCTGATCGTAGTCGACCTGCTGCGGACCGAGCCGAAGGTTCTGCAGAAGTACATGGGCTGCGAGCAGGCCGCCGCCTTTATTGCCTACACGAGAGAACAACAGCGCAGCCTCGCAGACACTCACGCAGTGTAGTGAACTGACGGGGAGTTTCCATGCGCAGACTGCTAGTCGTCGGCAGTATCGTGCTGTTCGCTGCCGTGTGCGGCTGTGCGCACTATCGCACGCCCGGCAGCGGTGTATCGATTCCCGCCATTACCGATTCCAACATTGCCGAAGCGCTCGAGCGCAAGCCCGCGGCGCAATTCCCGGCGCACATCATCGTTGCGCGGGTGCAGGCGAGCGGTTACGCGTCGTACTCGGGTCAGAGCTACGGCGCTGGTCGCTTCAGCGTGGTGACTACGCGCGACATCGAGACCGAGGACGATTTCACGCAACTGGCCGCGCTGCCGGGTGTTGCAGCTGTCGGGCCGCTCAATCGGATCCTGTTGCCGATCGACCTGCAGTCGACGCGACAACTCCGGGAAGCTGCGGCGCAACTGCACGGCGACATGGTGCTGCTCTACACGATCGACACAACCTTCCACACGCAGACGCAACTGGTCGCGCCTTTGCAGCTCGTGACCCTGGGCATGTTCGCGAGCGAAAAGTCGCGCATCGTCACGACCTGTGCGGCGGCATTCATCGACGTGCGGACAGGTTATGTGTATGGAGTTGCCGAGGGCAGCGCGACCCAGACGCGGCATTCGAGCATCTGGACCACCGAACGAACAATCGATGCGGCGCGGCTGAAGACAGAGCGTGAAGCACTGAGCGCGGCGCTGAAGGAAGTCGCCAGGACGTGGTCGGGGATCTATGCGCAGTACAACGTCACGACGGCAGGCCTTCGATAGTGCCGCCGTGACCGAGCCAGGCTTCGAGCCCGCCGGCCAGCGGCCGGACGTGCAGGATCCCTTTCGCGTGCAGTCGCTTCGCGACCATCGCGGCCGTCGCGTCGTTGGGGCAATCGCAGTAAACGACGACCTCCTCGTAGGGACCCAGCGCAAGTTGCTCCGTGTCGGACACCCAGACGCTGCCAGGGATCCAGCCGGTGCGCTGGCGGCTGTCCTCGGTGCGTGCGTCGAGGATCATGATCTTGGCCGTAGTTCGCAACAGCTCCACCAATTCCGCGGCCGAGATGCGCGCCATGCGGATGCGCATCTTGAACCGCCAGCGCTGCCACCACTTCACGGCGACGAACACCAGCACTGCAGCGGCAAGCAGTACGAGAGCAGAGTTGCCCAGCAGCTCGAGCTCATCGAGCACGGCATCGATCGCTTCATGGAAGATCACGCCGAGCGCGATGGCACCGCCGGCCCAGAGCGCTGCACCGATGCCGTCATAAAGTGCGAAGCGCGCTGTGCGCACACCGGTTTCACCGGCGAGCGTGGTGGCGACCGCCGCGAGACCGGGCACGTACTTCGCAACGATCAAAGAAGGAGCGCCCCAGCGCGTGTAGATGCGCCGGGTGTTGCCGACGCACGAATCCGGCGAGAGCGAGACGCGACAGATCATGCGCAGCATCGCGGCGCCGAAGCGGCGGCCGCCGGCGAACCACAGCAGGTCGGCGATGAGCGTAGCGATGACTGCGATGGCGAAGATCGGCCAGACCGGTGCGCCGCTATTGGTCGCGACGGCGGCTGCGACGATGACGAGCGAGAACGAAGGGAACGGCAGGCCGCCCTGATCGAGCAGCACGCCTACAAAAACAATTTGTAGGCCGTAAAGCTCCAGGGCGCGTACGAGATTCTCCATGGCGCCTATGGTAGCGCGCTGCGAAGACCGGGCGAAATTTACAATGACGAACTCGTCATCGAATATTTCTTCGCGGCCGACAACCCGTGCCAAACCAGCGGCGTAGCATCCACGGTCTCTGCGGAGATCCGCTGCTTCGCAGACGAATCAATTCTCGAACGACTGGCAGGAGGCACGGGGTATGAAGACGCTTCTCGCTATCGCATGCGCGGCGTTGCTGTGGGCGCCCGCGGGGTTCACGCAACCGGACAAGCAACAGGAACGAAACGACATCATGTCGGCCGCCGGCAAACGGGCGGCGGCGGCGATCAAGAAACTCACGCGGCAGAGCGTCGGCGCCCGCAGGGCAGCCAACGCACTCGCAGAAGAAGACGAGGACGAAGGCGGCCGTTGCATCAACGAGCCGGACTGCGGCGAGGAAGAGGGCGACGCCGAAGAAGCTCCGGGCGGTCAGGCCGAATTGGCGATCGCAGTCGACGCTACCGGCCGGCACATCGTAATCGGCTACAACGACACGCGCGGCTTCAGCGAGAATCCGATCTCGCTGTCCGGTGTGCTGTATTCCGAAGATGGCGGGCGTACGTTCGTCGACGGCGGCCGACTGCCGACGCCGGGCAATGACGTGATCGGCACGACCCGCCTGCCGCAGGTGTTCGGCGATCCCGAAGTGAAATACCTCGGGGGGTGCACCTTCGTTTACTCCTCGATCCTCATCGCCAAGTTCTCCGATACGACGGCAGTGCAGACCATGGGCCTGCACCGCTCGACCGATTGCGGCAAGACCTGGCAGGGGCCGTTCGTGATCACGGCCGCGACCAATCCCAATGGCATCGTCGAAGACGATGAACCGGCGGATGCGGCCGACAAGGAATTCATGGATGTCGATCCCGATACCGGCCGGCTGATCGTCAGCTGGTCGAACTTCACACCGGCTGCACCCGGCGGCGTCGAGATCCGCTCCGCGTTCTCCGACAACGCGAAGAACGGCGCGACGCCGACGTGGTCGGCGGGCACTGTGGTGTCGGCGACCGAGGCTGACGGGCAGGCCTCCATTCCGCGTTTCGCAGCCGGCAACAGCAATGCCTATATCGCGTGGCGACGCTTCCCGTTCCCCGGGACCTTCTTCGGCCTGGGCAACACGGTGGGCTTTGCGCGCTCGCTCGACAACGGTGCGACGTGGCAGACGCCGATCGATACGAGCAACGAGTTCTTCACGATGGACCAGGTGCTGGGCAACGATCGCGTGAATACTTCGCCTTCGCTGGCGGTCGACAATTCGCGCGGCCCGCGCCGCGGCAACATCTATCTGGTCTATGCCAACAACAACAGCGGCGACGGCGCCGACATCGTGTTCCAGCGCAGCACCGACAAGGGCAAGACGTTCTCAGCGCCGATCGAGCTGAACGCCGCGCCGGGCGAAGACCGCCCGCAATGGTTCCCGTGGGTCACGGTCGACTCGTCGACCGGCCGCGTGCACGTCTTCTACTACGACCAGGGCATCGACAACACCGGCGACCTGTCGGAGGTGAGCTATACGTTCTCCGACGACGGCGGCCGGCACTGGTCGCCGCAGGTGCCGCTGACGAAGCGGCCGTTCCATGCTGGCTGGGGCAACGACACCGGCCAGCCGAACCTCGGTGACTACAACCAGGCAGTCGCTCAGCACGGCGAGCTGTTTGCGGCCTATGCCGTGGCGAATCGTCCGCCGGAAGGTTTTGTCGACGGGCAGCCGACGACGCAACTGACTGTGCCCGACGCGGAGTTCAAGCGGGTGGCGCAGCGATCGCGCTTCGACGTCAACTCGCTGCCGCTGAGCATCGACGTCAACAACGTGACGATCGACGACAGCAGCGGCAACGGCAACGGCTTCGCCGATCCGGGCGAGACGATCCGCGTGCGCATCGCGCTCGAGAATTACACGCTCAATCCGCTCAACGACTCGAAGGCGCACGGCGTGCTCGCGCTGCTGTCGACGGATACTCCCGGCGTGCAGGTACGACAACCTATCGGGATCTACGGGCGCATCGGTTCCGGCGAGTCGCAGGCGAACGTCGTCTCGTATCAGCTGCGGCTGTCGCCGAGCTTCGATCCGGGTACGCCGATCGAGCTGAAGCTCGCCGTGCTCGGCAGATTCGGCGGCGGCGGTCTGGATCTCGCGACCTTGCGTCACACGATCTTCACCGGTACGCCGGTCGCGACCACGCTGCTCACCGAGAACTTCGACGCGGCTCCGGTCGGCACGCTGCCGGCAGGCTGGACGTCCTCGCACGGCGGCGGCGACAACGTGGTGCCGTGGGTGACGAGCACCTCGTTCTGCGGCTCCAGCAACAAAGCTTTCCACCAGAACGCGAATGACGACGCGGACGACCCGACGCGCTGGGAGCGGTTGTTCAGTCCGAACTTCGCCGTGCCGGCGAACTCGGATTACGTGACGCTCGACTTCGATGTCTGCACCGACACCGAGTTCGATCCGAACTTCAACATCCAGGCGTTCGACGGACTGACGCTGCGCATCTTCGACGCGACGCCGGGTCACACCGCGCGCTCAGTGTTGGTGGAAGCCTATGCCGACGAGCTCACGACGGATGGCTTCAAGCACTTCCCGAAGCATCTGCCGCGCAATAGCAACCCGGCCTATCTGGAGGACATGTCGGTCTGGGCAGGCAATTCGCACGGCGCCCAGCACGTCCACATGCGGCTGCCGGGCATGGCCGGTACGGTCTCGCAACTGCGCTTCGAGTTCACGCAGGACAGTAACTCCACCTGCCTGGACGTCGGCGGCGGACCGATTTGCGGCGTTTCGATCGACAACCTGGTTCTGCGCAGCGTGCACGCGACCGCAGCCCCGGTGCCCGCCGCCCGGAATCAGGTGACTGGCAACTAGAGACCTGTTCCGCGCGTTATGCGACTAGTGAGGACCGCTCCTTCGGGGGCGGTCCTCGTCTATTGCGGGCGGGTCATGAGCAATCGCGTTTCCTATCTGGTCGTTGCCGCGCTGGCGGCGTGGATCGTGAGTCCACGCGCCGCTCTGGCGCAGCAGGTCGAGACGATCCAACCCGTCGTCGAGAGCAAGTTCGCGCAGGCGAACGGTGTGCGACTGCATTACCTCGTGACAGGACAGGGCGACCCGGTGCTGTTGGTGCACGGTTTCGGGCAGTCGAGCCAGATGTGGCGTCCGTTGATGCGCGAGCTGGCGAAGGATCACACGGTCGTCGCCGCAGATCTGCGCGGCGCGGGGCAGTCGGATGCGCCGCCCAACGGCTACACCAAGACCGAGATGGCTCGCGACGTTCATGCCCTCATGACCAGTCTCGGCTACAACAAGGCGAGCGTGGTCGGTCACGACATCGGGATGATGGTTGCGTACGCGTACGCCGCACAGTTTCCGAACGACGTGGCGAAGATCGTTCTGCTGGACGCGCTGCTGCCCGGTGTCGGCGAGTGGACGCGAATCTGGCCGCGCGACCAGTGGCACCTGCAGTTCTACGGCAAGACGCCCGAGGCGCTGGTGCAGGGACGTGAGCGCATCTACCTGGAGCACTTCTGGAACGACTTCGCGGCGGATCCTGCCAAGTCGATCCCGGAAGCCGATCGCAAGCTTTACGCCGCCGAGTACGCGCGGCCGGGTCACGTGCACGCAGGCATGGAATGGTTTCGGGTGATCGATGAGGACGCGAAGCAGTTCCACGAATACGCGGCGAAGCCGCTGACGATGCCGATGCTCGTGCTCGCGGGCGAGAAGGGCTCCGGTGAGGCGCTCGTCAAGCAGGCGCAACTCATCGACACCGATGTGCAGGGCGCCGTCGTACCCGGCGCCGGCCACTGGCTGATGGAGGAAGCGCCCGGCTACGTGATCCCGAAGATCGTACAGTTCCTCGGACCCCAACCGGACGCCTCCACCGGGCAGTGATCAGGCCGCGAGATCGACCGCTGCGAGGCTCGCGACTCGTTCCTGCGCCGCCGCGATGCTCAGCTGACGCGATTCCTCGCCGCGCGCGAGCCCTTCGGCGAACACGAACTCGGGCTCCAGACCGATGAAGCGCAGGAACTGGCGCAGATACGGCGCCTGCGTATCCAGTCCCTCGGCGTAGACGCCGCCGCGCGTTACGAACAGGTATACGCGCCGTCCCTTGAGAAGCCCTTCCGGGCCCGTGCTCGTGTAGCGAAAGGTAACGCCGGCACGTGCGACGTGATCGAAGTAGGCACGCAGCGTCGAAGGCACGCTGAAGTTGTACATCGGCACGCCGATCACGATCGTATCCGCGCTGCGCAGCTCATCGATGAGCGCGTCGGAGTACGCCACGACCGCCTGCTGCTCTGGCGTGCGTTTCTCAGCGGCTGTCGCGAACGCCTGGAAGCGTTCAGCCGTGAGATGCGGCACTGGATCCTCGGCCAGGTCGCGCACGATGACGCGCCCGGTCGGATTACGCCGGCGCCAGTCGGCGACGAAGCGCTCTGCGAGCTGTGACGACAAGCCCTGCGCGCCGTACAGGCTGGTCCGCACCAACAACAAGGTATTCATGTCTGCCCTCCAAAACCGCTTGCGCGGATCGATGGCTGACATTGAACTATTGAGTTCATCGATAAAAAAGCGCAAATATTCGCTCGAACCTATCGATGGAGTAGATCAATGGCGACCCAACGGCCGGCGGAGCACACCTCGGCCCCGCGTATTTCGCTGGAACAGTGGCGCTGTCTGGCTGCTGTCGTCGAGGCGGGCGGCTATGCGCAGGCCGCGGCGCGGCTTCACAAAAGCCAGTCTTCGGTGACCTATGCGGTGCAGAAGCTCGAGACGATGCTGAAAGTGCACGCCTTCGAGATCCAGGGTCGCAAGGCCGTGCTGACCGGAGTGGGCCAGATGCTCTACCGGCGCGCGCGCGAGTTGCTCGACGATGCCGGCGAACTGGAACGCGCGGCGCGCAAGGCGTCCGCCGGCTGGGAAGCGGAAATTGGCATCGCAGTCGAAGTGCTGTTTCCGACGTGGCTCATGTTCGAGTGCCTGAGCCGCTTCGGCGCCGAGAGTCCGCAGACGCGCATCGAATGGCGCGAGACGGTGCTCGGCGGCACTGCCGAGGCGCTGCGCGACGGCCTTGCGGAGTTGGGGATCGCTACCCGCGTGCCCACCGGGATCAATGGTGAGCCGCTGATGTCGATTCCGTTCGTGCCGGTCGCGCACCCCGATCATCCGTTGCACCAGCTCGGCCGCGAGATCACGATGCGCGACCTCAAGAAGTATCGCCATCTCGTGGTGCGCGACTCGAGCACGCAGCGTGACAACAAGGCGCAGTCGCTCGAAGTCGAGCAGCGCTGGACGGTCACCAACCTGAGCACGTCGATCGGCGCGGTATCGCGTGGGCATGGCTTTGCGTGGCTGCCGCAGGACAAGATCCGCACGGAGCTCGATGAGGGTCAGCTGCAGATCCTGCCGCTCAAGGGCGGGCGCGAGCGCGTGGCGCAGTTGTACCTGTTCTTCGCCGACACAGATGCCGCCGGACCCGGAGTGCGGCGGCTCGCCGAGATCATCCGCGAGCAGGTCGCCGGCGCCTGTCGCGGGCGCGGCGAGAAGCACTGATGACCAGTGCCCACGATTCACGACTCTGATGCCGTGCTCACCAGCGCCGGTGGCGGCGATATTCTCCCTGCCCGCACCAGGAGGATCTCATGAGCAAACCGGGCAGCTCTTTCCTCGAGCGATTCATTCGCGCGATCACGCGCGGCGCCATTCCCATCGACGCCAGCCAGTGCGACGGACCCTGCGTCGTCCATTCGCCTGCGGCCGCGTCTCAGTTGCAGCAGGACCCCGAGGCGCAGCGGCAGTCGCCGATCCGCTGGCTGAATCTGCGCTGACGAACCTGATCGGCTAATCTTCGCTCACCTGGGGTCACGCTGCGGGTGAGCTGTGAGGAGCGTCTTCGTCGCCTCTGCGGTGCTGTTTGCAGGCACTGCACAGGCTGCTGCAATTGTGATCCATGCCGGCGGCCTGCTAGCCGATCCGGGTCGGCAGCCGCTGCGCGAGCAGACCGTGGTCGTCACGGACGGCAAGATCACTGCCGTCGAGAACGGCTATCAGCTGCTCGAGCGCTACGGCGCCGACGCGAAGCTCGTCGATCTGAAGGACCGCTTCGTGCTGCCCGGTCTGATCGATCTGCACAAGCACATCTCGCTGCCGCTGGACGTCGAGCCCGAAACCTTCGCATCCGAGAGCCGGCTGACGCTCGTGACCGCTGCGGTCGCGAAGGCCGCGCTGCAGGCGGGTGTTACGACGTTGCGCGACGTCGGTGACAACGTCGGGGTCACGTTCGCCGTGCGCGATGCGATCAATTCCGGCGTGATGGAAGGTCCGCGAATCTTCGCGGCCGGACGTGTCATCTCGAGCACCGGCGGCCACGGCACGACCGACCAGTTCCAGGGGAGCGGCGAAGTCAAACGCGTGCACGGCGGCTGCGACGGACCGGAATCCTGCCGGCGTGTGGTGCGCGAGAACATCGCGGCCGGATCCGACTGGATCAAGATCACCGTATCCGGCTCGGGCGGCGCCCCTAGCGGACTCGCCGATGCTCAGCCCATCATGCTGCCCGACGAAGTCCACGCTGTAATGGAGGCAGCACAGCGCGGCCTGCGGCCGGTCGCCGCGCACGCTCATAGCACCGCGGCGATCAAGCTCGCGCTGGAAGGCGGCGCACGCACCATCGAGCACGGCACCTACTTCGACGACAGCTGCGTGCGACTCTTCAAGAGCAAAGGTGCATTCCTGGTGCCGACCGCTTACGTCGCGGAGTTCGTCAGCAAGCAGATCGACAAGTTCTCGGGTCAGCCAGGGCAATTGCCGCCGGAAGGATTGCGACGCTGGACGCAGGCGGTGCTCGCGAATCCCGGACGCGCGTGGCGGGCGGGCATCCGACTCGGCGTCGGCAGCGATTCCGGCAGTCTCAACGATGCGCATGCGACGGCCCGCGAAGTCGAGCTGTTCGTCGCTAGTGGGGTGCCTGCGGCCGATGCGATCGCGGCCGCGACAGTGACGAACGCGGAGATCCTCGGCATGCAGGATCGACTGGGCCGCATCCGGCCGGGCTTCGAGGCGGACCTCATCGCCGTTGCCAGCGATCCCGTGCTGGACGTCGCAAAGCTGCACTCCGTCTCCTTCGTCATGAAGGGCGGAACGGTGGTGCGCAGCTCAGAAGTCGCAGGGCGATGACAACGGCGGCTGCATTGCCGGCACCGTATCGCGAAACGTCACTTGCGCCGCACGCAGCCCGGTGACCTGCCGTTCGACATCACTGGGCGAGAGGACGATGCCGGCGGCGTGGAATACCCAGTCCACGTCCTGCGTGTAGGTGCGACGCTCGCGCGCAGCGATCAGGCCTTCGCGGATGAACCACAGGTTGAAGTTGATCGACATGTGGTCTTCCGGGTAGTACGGCTCGCCGTGAGTCGCGAGCACTGCGCCGTCGAGGAAGTAACGCACCTGGTGGTTCGCGATCTGCAACACCAGCGTGTGCCAGCCTTCGAGACTGCCGCGACGCGCAGCGCTGGTGCTGACCTGCTTCCAGTTCGGCTCGGGGCTGAAAGTTTCCCACGTCGTGTTGTGCAGCGTGAGATCGGCGCCGCCCCAGCCGCCGTTCGGCAGGTACTCGAAATCCTGTTCGCTGTAGTCGGGATCGAGCGGCGCCTTCAGCGGCGCAATGGTGTAGAAGGTCTCGACGATCTGGTCGCCGTCGGGTCCGGCAACAGGGCCGTCGCTGAAGCGCACGCGAGCCGCGTAGGTGCCCTCGCGATATTTGCGCTGGTGGCAGAACTGCGCCTGGCTCGTCGTAGTGCCGTCGGTCGTCGCCGTCATTCGCACCAGGCGATTGCCTTTGAGAGCCGGATCGTCGACGAAGCCGACCATGCCGACCCACGAAGCGCCTGCCACGCCCGGCCAGCCCTGCGTCGTGCGCGAAATCCAGCCGTGTGCTCGAAAGGCATCGAGCGACGAATAGCTGAAGTCGTCGAACAGCAGCTGTGCCGGCTCGGACCCCGATGCCGTACAGCCCGACAGCAGTAACACCAGCAGAACGCGTCGCATGAGCGCGATTATGGCGCGGTCATCGCCGTGGCGGCGAGCAGGAACCACGTGGAGTGGGGCAGCCATTGCTCGAGCCAGCGCCAGTTGTTGTCGTCCGGGCCCGGCGCGAACACGATGCCGCGGCCTTCGTCGCTGTCGACCGCACCGGTGATGCCGTTCGAGATCCCGCCGCGGACATGCGTGCCCGCACTGACCGCGGAAGGCACATTGGTGACGCCGAAGCCATACAACAGGCACATGTCGAACGGATTGCGGCCGAGCGTCCAGTCGAGCTGATTCTGCGCGAACTCGGCCAGCCGCGGGCTCACGCCGAAGCGCGTGTGCGCATCGCTCGCGACGCTGCGGCCACCGAGAATCGCCGCGGTTGCGAGCGAGGCGAGGCGGGCGCTCTCGCCCTGCCACCAGTAGCCGGTCTCGTTGGCGTGCGGAATGAAGAATCCCTCCAGCACCTGCTCGCCGGCCTTGCCATTCTTGTAAGTACGAAAGTTCTGCCGCGCGTAGTCGAACGGGTTCGCGACCTTGTCGGTCAGCGCGAGCTGATAGTCCAATGCGCCCTTGATCGTCTTGCGTGCAGCGGCCGCGCGCTGCGCATCTTGCTCGATGTCGAGGTACTGCACGAGGCTGACGATGGGAAAGCCGGCTTCCGCTGCGTGATAGTAGGGACGTGCGCCGCTGTCGCTGCGGAACCAGCCCTCGTGCGTCAGGCGCTGATTCAGATTGCTGGCGCGCTGGCGGGCGGCTTCCAGATACGGCGCCTTGTGCGTAGTGCGATACAACTCCACCGCAGCAAGCAGCGCGGTGTAGTCGTCGATGATGTTCTCCACGCCGTTGTCGCAGTACTTGAGGTTGTTCGCTTGCAGGTGCGCGAACGCGCGCTCGGCATCCTGCAGGTATTGCTCGGCCGAGAATTCACCGTGGATGCCCGTCGCCTTGCTGAGGCGGGAGGCCCGCGCCAATCCAGCGATTGCCACGCCGCCGCCTTCGCGGAACGCGGCCTGATAGTCCTTGGTGTAAACGCCCTCGATGCCAACATAGCCGACGACCATGCGCTCCGCGCCCGAAGCCCATTGATCGAAGACGGTCATGTAGAAGTAGCCGTCCGGGTCGAGCAGGCGATGCAGGTAGTCGGCGCCCCACAGCGCTTCCTCGACGAGCCGCTGCTCGAGCCCGGCCTTGCGATACAGCGGCAGCGCGGCGTCATGCGATGCCGCCAGCGACCAGACGACCATGGCCGTCTGCTGCGGATTGAAGAAATTGGCGTACGAGAGATGCGACAGGTACTTGCCATTGTCGCCGCCCGCGTCCTTCCAGCCGCCCCACACATCGACGTAGCGCTGCGTATCGAACACGCGGATGTGGTGATCGGCCGGCTTCGTGTGGCGGTTCGCGTGGAAGTAGTCGATCACGGCAGCGGCGGTCGTGACGAACGTCGCGTTGTCAGCAACGGCGAACGCCGGCGAGCGCGTGTGCGCATCGCCCAGCGTTACTTCGAGGTTGTAATTGCCGGCCGTTGCGAGGCTGGAGAAGTCGGCCTTGAAGTACTTCTTCCCTGGCGTCCATTCGGTGAACGGCGGCAGTGCTGCGAGCGTGCCGGACTGGACCGTTGCTCCGTCTTTCAGGATAGCGAACGTACCCGACGTGGCCGGGCCCGCGTACTCGACGATCGCGGCTTTCGGGCCCGCTCGTTCGAGAGCGACCTGGTTGACGTGCACGAGCAGGGAAGGGTCCGCTCGCGTGCTGGCCTGCGCGTGACAGCAGAGTAATGCCAGCAACGCGAGCGGAAGGGGGCGCGGTTTTCTCATCAAAACGAATATCCCATGCGCAATCCGTAGATGCGCGGCGGATCGTAGTAGCCCTTCACCACGCCGCGATTGAAGCCCCAGAAGTTCTTCGTGTCCTCGTCGGTGACGTTGTCGCCGAACGCCTCGATGTAGTAGCGCTCGTCCGGTGCGTTCAGCCGCAGGCTGAGATTGAGCTTCGTGTAGGCATCCTGCGCCTGCGACAGATGCGGGCCGTCGTAGTTGAGCAGGTCGAAGTACATCTTGTCCTGCCAGTGCAGCGACACGAACGGCACGATCGAGAACCCGGACGCGAGCCCGAAGCGATGCTCGTAGTTCAGCGTCGCGGAATACTTCGGCGCGAACGGCAGCTGGTTGCCGCGGATGTCCGAGACCGTCGGATCGCCGCACTCCGGCTGGCCGTAGATGATGCGCTCGGCGCACGCGTAGCCGTCCTGGAAACTGCCCGGATCCTTGATTTTGGTATCGAGCCACGCGAGATAGCCGAACAGGCGTCCGTCGGTCCAGGGAATCGTGTCGAATTCGAACTCCAGGCCCTTGATCTCGGAGCTCGACAGGTTGTCGGTGGTCCACGCGGTCACGGGCTCGCCGAAGTTCGGGCTCTCGGGATTGGTGTCGGTGCCAATGACCTTGTCGCCCGTGTTCTGCATGTCCGTGTAGTCGCTGAAGAAGGCCGTCGCGCTGATGCGCACGCGGCCATCGAGCATCGTGCCCTTCCAGCCGAGCTCGTAGGTCTTCACTTCCTCCGGATCGTAGGCCAGCAGGATCGGGCAGCCGTTGTTGCAGGCGTCCGCCATTTCGTACATGCCGCCCATCTTGTGACCGGTCGCGAGCGAGGCGAACAGCATGTGGTCGTCGTTCGCGAAGTACTGCGCGCCGATGCGATACGTGCCCTGGTTCCAGCTCTTCTTGACGTTGTTCGGCTCGCTCGCCGGCATCACGGTGCCGAGCGGCGCGCCGCTGCCCATGTCGTTGGTCAGGTCGTTCGACTGGTGTGCACGCACGCCGGTCGGCGTGTGCTCGCCGTTGTACCACTCCGCCGAGCCTTCCCAGAACGCGTACGTCATGCCGTTCTGATCGGTCTTCTCGTCGTCGGAGTAGCGATAGCCTAGCGTGAGGTTCAGCTTCGGCACGATGCGATAGTCGAGCTGTACGAATGCAGCCTGCGAGGTCGTCGTGCGCTTCGCCTGGTCGAACACCCAGCTGTCGGGCAGGCCGTCCGGATTGAAGCCGAGCGGCAGGTCCGGATCCTCGAAGAACGACTTGTTCGCCAGCATCTCCATGTCGTAGCGGATCGACTTGTTCTCGTGCAGGTAGTAGAGACCCGCGACGTACTGCAACCGGTTCTCGCCGGTCGACTTGAACTGCAGCTCGTGCGTCATCGTGCGGTAGTTGCTGTGGCGCGTGTTCCAGCTCTCGTCCCAGATCGGGTAGTAGCCGGTTTCCGCCGCTTCCGGCGTCGCCGGCTCGCCGATGGACGACCATTGCGCCGCGGGACGCGTGCCGCCGTCGACGTCCTCGATCTGCGAGCGCTGCTGATCCTCGTACGACGCGCGGTACTCGAGCGCCATGCGATCGTTGAGGCTCGCGACCAGCTTGACCTGGTAGTCGTCGATCGTGAGGTCCTTCTTGCCGGGCACGTTGATGTTCACGTACCGCAGCCCGTGCGTGCAGGCGTTGACCGTGCCCGCCGCCTGCTCGCAATCGATGAAGTCGATGTCGCCGGCGCCCTGGTCGGAGTAATGCGAGAACGTGCCGGTCGCCTCCAGCCAGTCCGCGACATCCCAGCGGCCGATGAGGCGGCCGCCCCATTCGTCGGCATTGTTGTACCAGTCGTCACTGCTGACGTCGTGATTGCGCCGCTGATCGACGTCGGGAATGCCGTCGAGCTCGATGCCGGCCGGCTCGTACGCGATGTCCGTCGTGTCCTTGCCCTGCGTCAGCTGACCGTCGTGCATGTTGACCATGAAGGCGGCGCGCAGCGCGAACTTGTCGTTGACCGCGAGGTTGAACATGCCGCGGCCCTGCTTCTCGTTGTAGTTGCCGAAGGCCGCTTCGACCTTCGCGAAGCTGCTGTTGAAGTCCGGCTTCGCGGGAATGATGTTGATGGTGCCGCCGGAGGAGTTCATGCCGAACAGCGTGCCCTGCGGCCCGCGCAGGATCTCGACGCGCTCGATGTCGTACATCAGCGCCAGCGTTCCCTGCGGACGCGGCGAGTAGAAACCGTCGAGGTGAATCGCCACGGCGCCTTCGCCCACTTCGGTGAAGTCGGTCGAAGTCACGCCGCGGATCGTGGCGGCGGTGCCGGAGTCGGCGCCGGTGCCGAGCTGCACGTTGGGCGCAGTGCCGGCCAGGTCGCGCGCGTTGCGGATGCCCTCGCGATCGAGGTAGTCCTGCGTGAATGCGGTGATCGCCAACGGCGTCTGCATCAGGTTCGTTTCGCGCTTCGATGCAGTGACGATGACTTCCTCGAGCCGGTCATCGTCGGCCGCGAGCGCAGGCACGACGACCAGCGTGGTCAGCGAAGTCAGACAGGCCAAGGCGCCGTTCTTGTTGACGGTGAGCATGATGCCCCCCTGCAGTGAGCCTGGTGATGAGTCCCCTAGTCGGGCCGACCATAGTCCCGGATCGGGGCGGTGTCAATGATTACATCCAATGGATGTTTTTATTCATGGCCAGGGCGGCTTCGCTAAAGTAGGCCCATGGTCAATCGCGGTACGAACCAGCAATCGAGCGCGCCGTATAACCGCCGCATCGTGCTCGACGTCATCCGCCGGCACGGCTCGCTGTCCAGGAAAGACATCGTCGATCGGGTAGCGCTCAGCCCGCAAACCGTCGCGAACATCACGTCGGACCTGGAGTCCGTCGGGCTCGTGGTCGCGCGCCGCCTGAAAGTGCAGAAGTCGCGCGGTCAGCCGCCCATCGTGTTCGAGCTCAACCCGAACGGCGGCACTTCGATCGGCATCACCATCGAGCCGGGCCGGGTCCGCGCGGCGCTCGTGAACCTGGTGGGGCAGGTGATCAGGACGCAGGACGTCGAGGTCGATACCCATGACCGTCGCGGCACGCTGGCCGTAATGGTCAATGTGGTGAAGGATCTCGCGGGCCTCGCGACGGCGACCGGGCCGGTGCGCGGGGTCGGGGTCGCGCTGCCGGGACCGTTTGCGGTCAGCAGCATGAGCTTCGTCGGACCGACCGTGCTCGAGGGCTGGACCGACCTGTCGGCGCTCGACGAGCTGCATCGGATCAGCGGCTTTCCCGTGATCTACAGCGTCGACAGCGTGGCCGGCGCGCTCGGCGAATCCCTGTTTGGCAGCGCTAAAAACCTCAACAATTTTTTCTACATGCACTTCGGCGTCGGCCTCGGCGGCACGCTGGTCGCCAACCGCTCGGCCTACAAGGGCGCGAACAGCAACGCCACTGAAATCGGCCACGTGCCGATCGTGCCGGACGGCAAGGCCTGCTACTGCGGTAATCGCGGCTGCCTGGAGCGTTATCTCTCGCTGCACTCGCTCGCGGAAGCGCTCGGGCGGTCGGACGTAAAGGACGGGGCACGGGAGTTGCTCGTCGAGATGCTGGCCGCGCGCGAGCCGACCTTGATCGCCTGGTGCCGCGAAGCTGCCGGCCATCTGCGCAACGCGGTCTGCATGATCGAGAACCTGCTCGATCCCGAGACGATCGTGATCGGCGGCTCGGCGCCGAAGGCGCTGGTCGAGCACATCGTGACGCTCGCCGAACCGCTGCACGGATCGGTGCGCGGCGGCGTCGCTTCGACCCAGGCGCGCATCGTGCTTTCCCAGCACGACGAAGACAGCTCGATCCTCGGTGCGGCGGTGCTGCCGATCTACGAAATGCTCTCGCCGCGCTTCGAAATGCTGATGCAGCAGCGGCCTGAACAGTCCCGCGTCGAGGGGCTGCTCGGCGGTCGCGCGGTCGGCGGACTGGGCCGGCTGTAGGTTTCAATTATCACAACGATTGTGTTTATTCGTTGACAGCCGCGTGCATCGGACCCTACTCTTCGCCGGGAGGGCTCCATGGACCACCACAATCCACCCGCACTCACGGTCATCGGCGACGTCGGTGTCGACGTCGTACTCGGCCCGATCGAGCGCTGGCCTGCGGTCGGGACCGAGACGCTGATGGATCACAGCGAGCTGCGTCCTGGCGGCTCTGCAGGCAATGCGGCGCTCGCGGCGAGCTATCTCGGAGTGCCGTGCCGCCTGCTTTCCCTCGTCGGCAACGACAGTCTCGGCAGGTGGCTCGCCGAGCAGTTCCAGCCGTTGAATCCGGCGCTGCCGGTGTGCGAGCTGCCGACCTCGGTGTCCGTTGGAATCATTCATGCGTGCGGTGAGCGCACCTTCCTGACGACGCGCGGCCACCTGGAAGCATTCGACTATCCGCACGTTCATCCCTTTCTGTCGCGCGCGAAGCACCGGCCTTCCATCGCGCTGCTGTCCGGCGTGTTCCTGACGCCGAAGCTGCGGCATCACTACACGCATTTGATCGATGAGCTCGCCGCGCTCGGCTACCAGATCGCGCTCGACACCGGCTGGCCGTCCGGGAACTGGAATAACCAGCTGCGGCAGGAAATGCTCGGCTGGGTCGAGCGCTGCGATCACGTGCTGCTCAACGAGATGGAAGTGGCGAGTCTCGGCGACCGCCCGGACTTTCGCGACGCGATGCTGAACGTCGCGCACCGGCTCAAGCCCGGCGCGACGCTGATCGTGAAGAACGGCCCGAAGGGCGCCGTCGGATTGCAGAACGGCACGAGCGCCAGGGCCGATGCCGTCTCGACGGCGGTGTTCGATACCATCGGCGCCGGCGATTCGTTCAATGCCGGCTACCTGGCCGCGCGCTTGAACGGCCAGGACCTGGGCGGCGCGCTCGATGCGGGCTGCCGCGCGGCGGCGTCGATCATCTCCCGCTTCCCGCGCCGCGCGATCGCACCGGGCGAGCTCGCCGTGCACGTCGACTTGCCGCGCTTGCGGGTCGCGCAGTAAGCGTCGCGGGTTGCCAGCATGCGCAACCGGGCACTGATCATCGGCTACATCCTGTGCGTCTGGTTCGTCATCTCGTTCGTGACGAACATCATCGGGCCGCTGATGCCGATCATCATCCGTGAGTTCGGGCTGAGCCTCGGCCTCGCCGGGTTCCTGCCGTTTTCGTTCTTCCTCGCTTACGGCGTGATCTCCATTCCCGCCGGCATGCTGGTCGAGCGCTTCGGCGCGAGCCGCGTGCTGATCGCGGCGTTTGCGCTGAATCTGCTCGGCTGCGCGGCGATTGCCTGGGTACCGACCTATCTGGTCGTCATCGGCGGTCTGTTCGTCATCGGTCTCGGCATGGCGATGCTGCAGGTCGTGATCAATCCATTGACGCGCACTGCCGGCGGCGAGGCGCACTTCGCCTTCTTCTCGGTCATGGGACAGCTGGTCTTCGGCGCCGCGTCGTTCGTGAGCCCGCTGGCCTTTACCGCGCTCATGCAGCGGGGCACTGAAGCGCCGTGGGTGACTTTCTACGGCGCCTTCGCTGTGGTCTTCGCGCTCGTGATCGTCATCACGCGCGCGCTGCCGTTGCCGAGCGTCGAGCTCAAGGACGACGAGCGCGCGGGCACCCGGCAGACGTATTGGCAGTTGCTGAGCGACCGGCACGTGCGGCTGTTCTTCCTCGGCATCGTCGCTTACGTCGGGACGGAGCAGAGCCTCGCGAACTGGATGTCGCAATTCCTCAGCACCTATCACGGACTGTCGCCGACGGTGGAGGGCGCACACGCCGTCGCGATGTTCTGGGGATTGATGTCGGTGGGCTGCTTGCTCGGCTTGTTGCTGCTGCGCCTGCTCGACTCGCGCATCGTGCTCGCGATGTTCTCGGTCGCTGCCATTCTCTGCATCGCGCTCGCGCTGTTCGGTCCGGCGCGAGTCGCCGCGCAGGCGTTCTCCGCCGCCGGATTCTTCCTTTCGGCGATGTTCCCGATCGTGTTCTCGCTCGCGCTGAACTCGGTGCCGCGGCACCACGGCGCCTTCTCCGGTATTCTCTGCACCGGAATCCTCGGCGGCGCACTGGTGCCGCTGCTGGTCGGCGTGCTGGGCGACTGGATCGGCCTGCGCGCGGCGCTGACGGTGCTGTTCGCGACCGTCGGCTACATCCTGAGCGTCAGCTTCTGGGCGCGACCGCTGGTTCGTAATGAAACCGTGAAGCTGCGGCAGCTGCTTCCGGCTCTAGAACGACAGCGGCCAGTGTGACCGGCAGCTCCTGCGCCTTCGCGGCGACCAGCCGCAAGGTTTCGATCGTCATCTCCTGACCCGCCAGCTCGATCTCGGCTTCGATGAACTCGGGGCCGAGCCGGCGCGCGCGCACCTGCAGAGGAGTGACGTTGCGCAGCTGGAACAGGTGCAGCAGGCGCACTAGTGCGCCCGGGTCGGCTTCGACTATCGCTTTGAGCCGCAGGGCTGCGGCATCGGGGAGTGGTAGTGACATGGGATAGTGCCTCGGATCGGGTCTGATTCGAATTCGCAGCGACGCCCGGCATCCGCGGATGCCGGGCGGCGAATCTGAATCAGCCTCGAGGCGAGGAACGTCATGCGGCCGAGTATATGGCCCAGCACGCGAATCGTGAATGGCTCTTTCGCAGCGCCGGGGCGCGGGGCACGCTGCGGGCATGATCGATGCGCAGCGCCGGCAGCTCATGACCCTCCTTGCAGCCTTGCCCGGCGTCATTGCGCTGAGCGGGGCGCATGCAGCGGCAACCTCTGCCGCCAGCGATTTCGACTACTTCCTGGGCGACTGGAAGGTGCAGCATCGCCGCCTCAAGGAGCGGCTGGCCGGCAGCAACGACTGGGAAGAATACGCAGGCACGACGCGTTGCCAGGCGATCCTCGGCGGCATCGCCAACTTCAACGACAGCATCGTGCACCGAGCTGGTAATACCTATCGCTCGCTCGGCCTGCGCGCATTCGATGCCAAGACCAATGTCTGGACCGACTGGTCGCTCGACGGACGTAACCCGACTCAGGTGAGCGTCGATGGAGTGGGGCAGTTCGCCAACGGTATCGGCACGTTCTTCGCCGACGACACGTTCAACGGCAAACCGATCCGCGTGCGTGGCATGTTCAAGTCGATCTCGGCGCACGAAGCCAGCTGGGAGCAGGCGTTCTCGCCGGACGGCGGCAAGACGTGGGAGACGAACTACGTGATGCGCTACACGCGCTAGCGGTCGGGCGGTGAGCTCTGCACTTGTGCATCACCGCGCCAGCGCGCGGCGACCGCAGGCGGCAATGAATCCATCCGGTCGAGGAACAGCGCGACTTTCCACAGATCGTCGTCGCCGGCCAGCTTGCTCCACCCGCCCATTCCGGTGTTGCGAATGCCGTGTTTGACGATCCAGAAGATCTGCCAATCCGGTCGCGGCGTCGGATGCGTGCCGAACTGCGGCGCGCGCGGGAAGAAGGAGGTCGTGCCCCAGATGCTGGCCTGCTTGCCATCGCCGTGGCAACCGGCGCAGCCGCTCGTGTAGAACTTCATTCCTTCGAGCAGGATCTCGTCCGATACCGCAAAGGGGTTCGCTGCGTGGGGAGCTTCACGTGCGATTGCCTTGTCTACGAGCCGCGCCATGAGCCAGCGCTCCGCGGATGCGGGCTCGCCTGACGCCTCGATGCGCCAGGGATACAGCCACACGACCAGCGCGGTTGCGACGAGACCAGCAACGACGCCTGCAATGAAGTTGCGCATGGTCGTGTCCTCGTACTCCGGCCGTAAGACGGCCGGGTGGCTATTCGCGGTACTTGCTCAGCACCAGTCCATCTTCTTTTAGCTTGTCGTGACACGCGAAGCACTGTTGCGGCGTGGGCGCGGTCGCAAGCTCTCGCGTGTCTTTGACGAACCGCTGAAATCCCCAACCGCCGGTGGCGGCGAAGCGTTGCGAATCCCTGACCATGACGTCGACCTGGCGTCGCGGGCCTTCGAGAATCGCGCCGTCCTGCTCCTGCCACTCCAGCCACTCGAAGACGATGACCGACTGCTCCGGAAACTTGCGCGTGCGGTAGCCGTCCATCGCCTCCTTGTTGGCGTAGACGTGATGGATACCGCCGGCGCTCGCGAAGCTCTTGTGCTGCGGGCCGATCACGCCGCTCTTCACGTGCGACCAGCTGCGAAAGTTTTCGGGATAGGCAACGCCCGGTGCGTCTGCTGCCGATGCGCCGCCGACTATCAGTACTGCAACCACGAGCGGTACGAGTTTCATGGGGCGGCAATGATAGGCACGCTGCCTGCAGCCGGCTAGCTACTTTCGGCATGAATAGCATGTTCGGCCCCGCGGCTTGTGCGACGATAGCGCAATGAACGACTCGCTGCAGACGCTCGCCGAACGCTCGAATTTCCGTCACACCGGCCGGCTCGACGAAGTCGAAGCGCTGTGCGCAGCATTCGTGGCGCAATGGCCCGATGCAGTTCACTCGTTTGTATACGGGCACTCTGCGGAAGGCCGGCCGATGCGCGCGTTGCTGGTGACACGCACCGGTGCACGCACTGCGCAAGGCTTGCGACAGAAAAGCATTCCGCTGCTCATGCTCCAGGGCGGCATCCATCCCGGCGAGAGCGACGGGAAGGACGCCGGGTTCATTGCCTTACGCGAGCTGCTCAGTGCGCCGGCGCCGCAGCTGCTCGAAAGGATCGCCGTGCTGTTCGTGCCTGCGTTCAACGCGGACGGTCACGAGCGCGTCGGGCGCTGGAACCGCCCCAACCAGAACGGACCCGAGATCACCGGCTGGCGCACGACCTCGCAGAACGTGAACCTCAATCGCGATTACACCAAGGCGCAGACGCCGGAGATGGCCGCGATGCTGCGGCTGGTCGACGAGTGGGACCCGCTGATCTGCGCCGATCTGCACGTCACGGACGGCGCGGACTTCGAGCCGGACATCTCGCTGCAGGTCGAACCGATCAACCAGGGCGCGCCCAGCCTCAGGGCCAGCGGCGTGGCGCTGCGCGACCAGCTCATCGACAAGCTCGCCGCGCAAGGCTCGCTGCCGTTGCCGTTCTATCCGGATCTCGCGACGACTGACGATCCTGCATCCGGCTTCGTGCTCACGGTTTATTCGCCGCGGTTCTCGACCGGTTACTTTCCCCAGCGCAATCGCTACACCGTGCTGGTCGAGACACACTCCTGGAAGCCCTACGAGCAGCGCGTGCGCGTCACGCGCAACACCATCATCGGGCTCGCCGAGCTTACGGCCGCACATGGCGCGGGCTGGCTGCGTGAAGTACAGCAGGCCGATTCCGAGGCGAGCCGGCTGGGCGGCAGCGAAGTGGTGCTGGACTACGCGTCGGGCTGGCGCGAGCCATCGAGGGCAGGTTCTTCGGTGAAGGAGCTGGACGATGCCGGCGCACGCCGGATCGACTTCCGTGGCTACGCGTACACGCGCAAGCCTTCGGCAATCTCGGGAGCACTGGTCACCGTCTACGATCCGAAGACGCCGCAGATCTGGAACGTGCCTTACCGCGATCGTGTGCAACCTTCGCTCACGGTGACCGCGCCGGCGGGAGGATATCTGGTGCCGCCCGGTCACGCTGCGCTGGTGCAGTCGAAGCTCGCTTTGCACGGCATCGAATCGCGCGTCCTCCAGCAATCCATCGCGGCCGCGAAGGTGCAGACATTCCGCGCCGAGCGCGTCGAGTTCTCGGGCGCACCGTTCGAGGGCTGTCAGCGCGCGACCTTCACCGGGCAATGGCGCGATGAAGAGCAGCCGATTGCCGCCGGATCGCTGCTCGTGCCGGTCGCGCAGCGCCTCGCGCGACTGGTCCTGGCGTTGCTGGAACCGCAAGCACCCGATTCGCTCGCGGCCTGGGGCCTGTTCAACGCCTGCTTCGAGCAGAAGGAACAGATGGAGCGTTACGTGGCCGAGCAGATCGCGCGCGAGATGCTCGCGGCAGATCCGGCGCTGCGTGCGGAGTTCGAGCGGGCCGTGGCCAGCGATGCGAAGTTTGCCGCCGATGCTTCGGCGCGCCTGGAGTTCTTCCTGCGCCGGCACTCGTCCTGGGACGCGCGCTACAACCTGTATCCGATCCGTCGTCTGCCCCGCGCATTGTCCTAGACCATGCGATGCTCGTACTGAGCCACAGCGACCTGCTCGACCTGCTGCCGCCGATCCGGATCCTCGAAGCCGTCGAAGCCGGCGTGCGGGCGTTGCAAGCCGGCGAGGTGGCAGTGCCCGACCGCAGTCACCTTCACTGGCAGGGCACGACCTTGCTGACGATGCCATCGGGCAATCGGGGGTTCCTGGGTATCAAGTGCGTTGCGGTGACGCCTGCGAACACGCAGCGCGATCTGCCCGTCACGAGCGGCGCGATGCTGCTCTTGAATGCCGAGACCGGTGAGCCGCTTTCGTTGATGAATGCCGCTGCACTGACCTGCCAGCGGACGGGCGCCGTCGGTGCGTTGGGCGTGAAATATATGACGTCAAGCAGCATCGAGTCGATCGGCATCGTGGGAACCGGCGTGCAGGGATTGTGGCAGGCGATCTTTGCCTGCGCAGTGCGTCCGATCCGGACGATCTTCTACGTCTCGCGCAGCGACGCGGCCGCGGAGCGGTTCGAGAGCGAGCTCGCGTCACGCTTGCCGGTCGTGGCGCGTACTCGCTGCTCAGACGCACGAGAGCTGCTGGAACGCACGACTCTGATCGTCACGGCCACCACCGCCTCGACTCCCGTGCTGCCCGACGAGCCTGCACTGCTGGAAGGCAAGCACTTCATCGGCATCGGTTCCTTCAAGCCCGATCAGCAGGAGCTGCCGACAGCGGTCTGCCGCATCGCCGGCCATCTCGCGATCGACTCACCCGCGGCCTTGCGCGAAACGGGCGATGTCATTCGCCCGCTCGAAAGTGGCGCCGTTCGCAGCGCGGATGTCTTTCACATTGCGGAGCTCATCGCCGGTCAACGCACGATCGACGTCGGGCGCACGACTGTGTTCAAGTCGGTCGGCATGGCTTTGTACGATCTGTACGTCGCGGCGGCTTTCCATGAGTGCGCCGTGGCGAAGGGCATTGGGACGCACGCCGCGTTCTAGCCGGAGTGCTTCAGAAGACTTCCTGCGGGTCGGTGTTCGACTCCATCGAATACGCAGCTTCGGCGAGCGAGCCGCTCATCACGTAGTCGCGAAAGCGGTGGGCCAGAAAGACATCGCCGTGCGTGTAACGAGCTTCGATCGCGGCGAGATCGAGGCTCGCAATCGCTTGCTCCTTGGGCATCCCACGGGCCACGGCGGCATGCATCTGCGCAGCGACCGTGTCGATCGTGTCGATGAGCAGATCGACATACTGTGAGCCGGATTCGATCGGGCCGTGCCCGGGGACCAGCGTCTTGAAGTCCAGCGCCTTGATGCGGTTCAGTGCGCCCGCGTAGTCGCGGACGTAGGGGCTCGGCATGAGCGGCACGGGCCCGGTGACGATGTCTCCCGTCGCGACGATCCGCTCCTGCGGCAGCCACAGAACGAGATCGCCCGCGGTGTGGGCGCGACCGACGTAGAGCAGCTGGAGTTCCTCGCTCCCCAGGTGCAGCGTCATGCGGTCCGTGAACGTGGCGTCGGGAACGACATAAGCGGTGCGCTTGTTCTCGCGATCCAGCTGCTCGGTATTCGCGAGGCCTTTTTCCAACCACTGCTTTTCCTCGGCGACGAGCGGCTCGCCGGCGAGGTCGTGTTGCTTGCTCAGCGCGTCCGCAACAGCACGGCGAATGTTGGGCACCATCGTCTCGCGCCGCCTCAGCCATCGGTCCTGGGTGGCGACGATGAACTCGCGCGCGTGCGGGTGAGCGAATATCTGCACCTGCGGAAACGCGCTGCGAATCGCCTGCAGCCCGCGCATGTGGTCGCCGTGCCAGTGGCTCAGGAACACATGCGTGATGGGACGATCCGTCACCGCCCGCACTTTGGCGACGATCGCTTCGCCCATCGCCGGCGAACCGCCCGCATCGAAGACCACGACGCCGCGATCGCCGACGACAAAAACGGAGTTGCCTTCCTGCGGCAGCTCGAACGGATCCTGGCGGATCCCGGCCCAGACTGCGGGGCTCAGCTGCTGCCACTGATACTCGAACGGATTCGCGCGAACCTCGCCCGCCCGGCAGAGGGCAAGAGACAGCGCTGCAAGAGTGAAGGCGAGGTGTTTGATGGCGCCCGACGCTAACAGACTTCGGCCGTTACCACGTTGCAGAACTTGCACAAACACGCCATCGCCGATCCCGCGATCAGATCTGGTCCCGCAGCTTCAGCGTCGTGCTTTGCTCGGAGCCTGTGCTGCGTTTGAACTTCACGCTCACGTCCGTGCCCGCCGGGAGCGTGCGCAACATCGCGCGGGCATCGGACAGATGGTCCGCGACCGCGGGGTCACCGTTCAAGGAGGTGATGAGATCGCCCTCGGCGAGTCCGGCCGCCGCAGCGGGGCTGTTCGCAGCGACTGACTTGACCTCGTAGGCGTCGTTGGCCGCGTTGATCCACATGCCCGAGCGGTCGAAGCGACCGGCATCCGCCGGCTGCGGCTCGAGGCGGCGCAGATACAGAACCTGATGCGAGTAGTCGAACGTCACCGCGAAGCGCTTGAGGAACCCACCGCCGACGTTGCCGTCGTAGCTCGGGTCACTGAACGAGCCGGCCTTCGATTCCGAAAGCCCCGCAACGACGTCGTCGACCCGGATGCCGTGGAACGTCAGCGAAGGCAGGCGGACGACGTACCCGCGCGCCGGGCCGCCGACTCCCCAGCCGGTTATTGCACGGACGCCCCTGGAGTACTTGTCGCGCAGCTGGTGCTTCACCACGAACGGCGCGGTGACGTCGATCTCGCTGCGCGAACCCGAGTCGACGTCGAACAGCGCCGGCAGGCCATCGATGGCGCCGGTCACTTGCGGCAGGTGGTCGTAGAACTTGAACGGGATCGCAGTGCCTGCCGCCTGCGCATCGAAGTGCGCGAAGTCGGTGGTCGTCATGGTGTGCGCCCCGTAGTCGAGACGCACTGCAAAGCGGCTGAAGTACTCGAAGCCGATCATGCCATCGACCTGGATGCCCTCGATCGGCGGCTCGTAGATATTGGTCGCGAATCCGACCTGGTCGTGCAGCCGCGCCTTGCCGATGGCGATCTCATCGTAGTGCGCGTACCCGGTCGTTTCGGTCTTGTCGCCCGCGCCGGAGTTTGCAGCTTCGCCGACCGAGTGCAGCCCGACCTCCTTCACGAGTCGCGGCGAGAGCAAGGTATGACCCCCGGTGTCGACGATGAACGTGTACGGCCCTTTGCCGTTCACCCGCGCCTCGATGTACACGTGATTGTTGAGCAGGCGGAACGGAACCGTATCCGTGACTGCGCCACCGACGAGGGCGCCGCCTCGCGCCGGTGCGGTGGGGCGCGCATAGGCACTCGGCGCGCGTGCCGGCGCCTGCTCGACGCGGGTCACCTTCATCTTCTGAATGTTGGAAGGTCCGGTGCCGAAGTCCACCGTCCGTGTGCCTGCGAGCAGGACCTTGCCGAAGCGGCGATAGTCGCCGTAGGTTTCCTGCGTCTTGAAGAACATCTGCGGCTCGGCCGTGCGCAGCAGCCGGTGCGAATCCGCATCGAACCAAGCGTCGAAACGCGCGCCGCCGCGCGGCGTGACTGCGAGGTGGTCGAGCTGTCCCGTATCGGCTTGCTCGCGGCCGACGTAGCTCACTTGCGCGCCACCGCGATCGGCGCGCCACCAGAGGTTCGCGTTGCGATACGCCTCGTTCACGGCGACTGCAACCCGGTCGCCGCCTTCCTGCGTGATCGAGACGCCGGAGATTTCGCGCATCCACGGCGTCTTGCCGTCGAACCCGCCGGCCCCGGTGACCGGCGGCGTGTTCAGATCATCGATGAACGCGCCGGTCGCGAGGTCGATCGTGTACGTCGCAGTGCCCTGGAGCTGGCTGACATCGACGGCGTAGTGCACGACCAGGGTGCCGGCGCGTGGAAAGTCGCCCAGTGCCTGTTGATTGGCAT
>DATBKP010000161.1:0-12609 GCA_036555785.1 Steroidobacteraceae bacterium | reverse complement strand
TGCGGGATGCCGCAGGCGAACTCGACAACCTCGATGCCGCGCGTGACTTCACCGCGTGCGTCGGCGAGCACTTTGCCGTGCTCGCTCGTGATGAGGGCAGCGAGCTCATCGATGTGTGCATCGAGCAATGCTTTGAAGCGGAACAGCACTCGTGCGCGTTGCAGCGCCGGTGTTTCCGACCAGGCCGGGAACGCACCCCGTGCCGCTGCAATCGCCGCGCGAGTCTCCTCGCGGGAGGCAAAGCTCACGTCCGCGCTTGCCTGCCCGGTCGCGGGATCGAACACCGGACCCGTGCGTCCCGAAGTGCCGGCACGCAACCGGCCGCCGACGAAATGACCTAGCGTTTTCATCGCCCTGACTGTATCCCGCGCGTCAGGCCAGTGCCAGCGCGATCAGGTCGGATTCTGTGCGTGCGGACGCCCGGGCTGCCGCTTCAATGCATAGCCGAGGCCGCCGACACGGAACCAGCGATAGCCGTATTCTTCGAGCGCAACGCGATGCGCGCCGTCCTGCTGCGCACGGCTCTCGTTCTCCGCCAGCAGGTTCGTCAGGAGATCGCCGCCCTCGCCCTTGATGCGCAGGACCACTTCCACCGGCTGGCGCGAGAAGTTGTGCAGGAGCACGACGCGATTGCCGCGCCACTCGTACATCAGGCCCAGCACGCTCTTGTGCCCGGTCTTCAGGATCGTGTACTGGCCCCAGCCGATCTCGGGCGTCTCCTTGCGCTGGCGGATGATGCGCACCAGCCAATTGAGGAATGACTGCGGATCGCGCCGCTGCTTCTCGACATTGACCTGCTCGCAGCCATACACCCCATCGGTGATCACCGGGTTCGGCAGGCGTTTCGTCGCCAGCGAGAAGCCGGCGTTGTGCTCGGCGCTCCACTGCATCGGTGTGCGCACCGCCTGGCGCTCCGGCAGCGCCAGGTTCTCGCCCATACCGATCTCGTCGCCGTAGCGGATCACCGGTGTGCCCGGCAACGCAAACAGCATGCTGTACGCGAGCTCCATGTTGCGCCGGTCGCCGAGCATCGGCGCGAGGCGGCGGCGGATGCCGCGCTGGTACAGCTGCATGTCCGGATCCGGACCGAAGCGCTCGAACACGACCTCCCGCTGCCGCTGCGTCAGCCGGCCCAGGTCGAGCTCGTCGTGGTTGCGCAGGAATTGCGCCCACTGCGACGTGTTCGGAATGTCCGCGGTCCGGCGCAGCGCGTTGGCCAGCGGCTCGGTGTCCTCGGATGCGAGCGCATAGAACAGATGCTGATTGACGAAGAAGTTGAACATCATCTGGATGCCCTGCCCCTCGTCGCCGAAGTAGCGCATGTTGTCCTTCGGCAGCACGTTCGCCTCGCCGAGCATGATGGCATCGCGGGAGCGCCATTGCAGGAAGCGCCGCATCTCCTCCAGCCAGTCGAAGCGCAGCCGCGGCGTCTTGCGGCGAGTGAGCGGTGATTCCTGGATGACGAAGGGCACGGCGTCGACGCGAAAGCCCGCGACGCCGAGCTGCAGCCAGTAGCCCATGACGCGCATGATCTCCGCGCGCACATCCGGATTGTCCATGTTGAGGTCGGGCTGGAAGTCGTAGAACACGTGGTAGTAGTACTCGCGCGCCTTCTTGTCGAGCGTCCACACGGCCTTCTGCACGCCCGGAAACACCATGCCCTTGTTCCAGCCGGGCGGTCGCTTCTTCGACCAGATGTACCAGTCGTGGAGCGGCGAGTTGCGATCGCTGCGCGCGGCCTGGAACCACGGATGACGATCCGAGGTGTGGTTGACGACCAGGTCGATGATCACGCCGATGCCGCGCTTGTTCGCCTGGTTGATGAACTCGACGAACTCGCCGCTCGAGCCGTGGCGCGGATCGACGCCGTAGAAATCGGCGATGTCGTAGCCGTTGTCGCGGTTCGGCGAGGGCTGGAAAGGCGCGAGCCACAGCACGTCGATGCCGAGCGACTCGAGGTAGTCCAGGCGCTGCATCAGGCCGTGAAAATCGCCGCAGCCATCGCCGTTGCCGTCCATGAACGTCTCGAGGTCGAGACTGTAGACGATCGCGTTCTTGTACCAGAGGTCGGTGATCACGGCGGGCCTCGCACGGCTGGATCGTCCCGCAACGCGCCCGGCGCCACGCTGGTTGCCTGAGGGAACAGCAGCGCCGCTGGTTTCGTATAAGGGGATGGCTTCCGCCCTCGGTTGGATGCTCGCCGGCGCCGCGATCGCGATGCTGTGCTTCATGCTCACGCATCGGCGGCGCACGCCCTATTTGCACCTGCAGCTCGATGACCTGCAGTCGCTCGGGGACGGTCTGCAGGCGCTCGCTGGCCTCACCGGCGGCGCCGTGTACGAAGGAAATGCAGTCTCGGTATTGCAGAACGGCGCGCTGTTTCCGGCGATGGCGGCGGACATCGAAGGTGCGCGCCACACCGTGCATCTGGAAACCTTCGTGTGGACTGCCGGCGAGGTCGAGCGGCGCTTCGTCGAGTTGCTGTGCGCGCAGGCAAAGCAAGGCGTCAAAGTACGCCTGCTGATCGACGCGCTAGGCGGATCCCGCGCGACGGCTTCGCGACTGCAACAGCTGCGCGATGCCGGGGTCGAGCTTGCGCAGTATTGCCGTCCGGCATGGTGGAACTTGCGGCGCTTCAACCACCGCACGCATCGCAAGCTCCTCATAGTCGACGGCTCCGTCGCATACACGTTCGGTCATGGCATCGCCGATCAATGGCTCGGCGATGGCGAGGACGAACGCCATTGGCGCGATACCGGCGTGCGCCTGCACGGCCCGATCGCCTGCGCCTTGCAATCCGTGTTCATGGAGAACTGGATCGAAGAGACGCGCTGCGTGCCCGCGGGCGAAGGGTGCTATCCGTGCCTGGAACATCAGGGCGGGGTCCAGACGCACGTCGTCAGCAGCGCTTCCGAAGAAGTCGGCTCCGCGGTCGCACTGCTGTACACCGTCGCAATCGCGTCGGCGCGCGAGGAAGTCATCATCCAGAATCCGTACTTCGCGCCTGACGATGGGTTCTGCGAGCTGCTGGCGAAGATGGTGAAACGCGGCGTGGCCGTGCACTTGATGGTGCCTGGCCGCAAGACGGACAGCCCGTTCGTGAGACTAGCGGGCTCGCACCTGTATCGGACCCTCCTCGAAACCGGCGTGCGCGTCTACGAATTCGCACCGACGCTGCCGCACCAGAAGATCGTCATCGTCGACGGCGTCTGGTCACACGTCGGCTCGACCAATTTCGACGCGCGCTCACTGGCGCTGAACGAGGAAGTCGGCGTCGGTATCCTGGACCGCAAGATCGCGCTGCAGCTGAAGGAAGCTTTCGAGGCCGACTTGCGGCGCAGTGTCGAGCTGCGGCTGGAGAGCTGGATTCGTCGGCCGCTGCTGGAACGCGGCGGCAGCTGGCTTGCGTACCAGCTGCACTCTCAGTTGTAACGCAGGCGCGGGTTGGCCGGCAGCAGCGATTGCGGTTCGGGCGTGCGCGAGGCGACTTGCAACGACTGCAATGCTTCCTTCGCACGCAGCCAGTCGCAGACTACGTCGATGCCGATGCCGCGGCGGTTGGACACTCCGAGCACCGGCGCCTCGCAGCCGATCGCCCGCAGGTTACGGTGCAGCCGCAGGTCGTCGAAACGCACCGTGGCGTCGAGCAGATCCGTTTTCGTCAGCAGCACGAGATCGGCGCCGCGGAAGATCGCGGGCTCGCGTTGCGGCCGATCGTCGCCGTCCGCGATCGACAGCAGCGCCACACTGTGATGCTGGCCGAGGCTGAGGCTCGCCGGACACTCGAGATTGCCGTCGCTCTCGATGAACAGCAGATCGAGCTCCGCCGTGACGATATCGCGCAGCGCCCGCTGCACCATGTACGCGTCGAGATGACGGCCGGCTCCGGTCACGACCTGCAGAGTCGGTACGCGTAGCGCGCGCAACCGCTGAATGTCCCTCTCGCTCGCCAGGTCGCTGGTGATGACGCCTATCCGGTAGTCCCGCTGCAGCGTCGGGATGCACGATTCCAGGAGCGAGGTTTTGCCGGCACGCGGCGTCGACAACAGGTTGATCGCCGTGATGCCGTGCAGATCGAGATAGTCTTTGTTGCCGCGCGCGATCCGGTCGTTGCCGACGAGCGCGCTGCCGACTGCAGTCAGTGCTTCGCGACCCTGTTCGTCCGCCGAGGTGCCCGCGGTGCTCGCCAGTCCGAGTTTGCAAAGCTCGCACATGACCCGCACTCCCTTTTCCTTGTTATCCGTATACGTAGCATAGCGCGGCAGTGGATGCGTGCGGACGGCACGACCTAGGTCTTTAGACCTAGGTCGCTGTAAGGAGAACCGACACCGTTGCGAGAGCAACGGTGTGGCCCACCGGATCTCAGCGAATCACCGCTGCAGCGTGTCGGGAAATTGCCGAAAGATGCTGCGCACCACTTCGTCGATGGCCGGACCGGGGTTGCTCAGCGCTTCCTCCGGGATCTTGCCTTCCGCGACGCCCTGCCACACCGACGCGTTGCGAGCCACATCGACGAGGTCGATACGCAGCGTGCCGGCCTTGTAACCGACCGTCTCGATGTCGCGACCCATCCACGGCCGGAAGCCGGTACCCGGCGTGGAGCGCACGTCCTGGCGGTTCGCAACCTGCAGGAACAGATTCACGCGCAGCTGCGGGGCGCGCGCGTCGTACGTGTAGCCGCGGCGCGTGAGCTCCGCGATCGTCGCCGTCCGCAGGCGGCTGCTCATGACGGTCGAGTAACGCGCCCGGTCGCCGAGCAACTGGTCATAGAAGCCGAAAGTCTGGTACGAGCTGAGATTCGCCGTCGGATCGCGATCGGTGCGGACCTTGGGACCGGACGCGGCGCACGCCGACATGAGCACCGCCACGGCGGCAACGAACAACCACTGCAATCTACGCATGATGAAACTCCTCTGATGATGATGATGGTGATGACGATGTGAACGGAAACCTAGCGCGGCACGGCGCCGCTGAGCTCGACGATCTCGCCCCGCCGCAGCACTGCGAGACGGATCGAGCCGCCGGGTGGGATCGCACTGAGCCGGCGACGGATGTTCTGGTAGGCATCGGGGCCGCCGAGGGCGATGCCCTGCACGGCGACGATGATGTCGCCGCCGAGCAGCAGCTCTTCGTCTTCGACGGTCGCGGTCAGCGAGCCGCCGCGCACGCCCAGGCGCTCCGCGGGAGATCCCGCGGCGACCCGCTGCACCAGCAGGCCGACGCCCGGCGCCGGCAAGTTGAACGCGCGCCCGATCTCGCCGCTGAGCATGTAGCCTTCGATGCCGCTCCAGCCGGACGGCCGGTCGAACAGCAGCTCGCGTGCGACGTTCGAGGTCACGACGAAGCCGAGCCCTTCCGAGCCGCCGGAGCTCGAGATGATGTGGCTGACCACGCCGATGACTTCGCCGCGCATGTTGAACATCGGGCCGCCCGAGTTGCCGCGATTGATCGCGGCGTCGGTCTGGAACAGCTCCGTCTCGACCATGCCCGCAGACGTGATGTTGGACTTGCGGCGTGCGCTCACGTGGCCGACGGTCAGCGTGTGCGTGATGCCGAAAGGCGCGCCGACGACGAATACCGGATCGCCGACCTCTGCCTTGTCGGAGTCGCCGAGCTCGACGGGCTGCGCGCCCGCCGGAACGCTCTCGAGCTGCAGCAGCGCCAGGTCGGCGGCGGGATCCGACGCGACGATGCGCGCACGGATGCGGATCTGACCTGGAAACTCCACGACCACGGCATCGGCGGTCTGCACGACGTGCGCGGCGGTCAACACCTTGCCGCCTGCCACGAGCACACCGGAGCCGAGCGCCTGCATGCTGACGGGCGTGCGATTCGAATCGCGCGTCACCATGCGCTCGCTCGTATGCACGACCACGACGGCATCGTCGACGCGCTTGAAGATTTCCGAGAGCGAGCCCGGTGCCGACTCGGCCGCCGCGGGGCGTGCGTCGAGCAGCGCTGCAACGAGCAGCGTCGCGAGAATGAACGGGGAATTGCGCATGAAAGTCATCTCCGGATGAGGGTGGCGAGATCGTTTTCGGACAGCTCGCCGGCCAGCGCGGCCAGCTTGAGCTGAGTGAGCAGGTAGCCGTAGCGGGCATCCGCGAGGTCGCGCTGCACGTCGTAGACCTGCTGCTGCAGGTTCAGCACGTCGAGGTTGGTACGGTTGCCGACTTCGCGGCCGAGCTCGCCCGCTTCCAGGGAGGTCTGCGCCGAAGTGAGGCCCTGCTCGAGCGCGGCGACGCGCATCGCGCCGGAAGTGACCTGCGTGTGCGCTTCGCGCACATCCACTTCGACGTCGCGCCGGGTTGCTTCGAGCTGCTGCTGCGCCTGGTTGCGCTGTGCGACCGCCTGCCGATAGCGCGACTCCAGCGCGCCGCCGGCGAACACCGGCATGCTGAACTGCAGGCCGATCGACTTCGTCGTCGACTGGTCGGGATACGCGAGCGGCGACAGGTCGCCGTCCTGGCGCGAGTCATCGAGCTTGGCGACGATGTCGACGGACAACCGGCCAGCGAGACTCGTGCGCTTGACCTCCGCATCGGCGATGGCGCTTTCGCGATCGCGAATGCGGATCTCGAGGCTGCCGGCGCGCGCGCGGTTCAGCCAGGCCGGCAAATCCTCGAGCGCCGCTGCCGACTGGCCCGAGGCGATCGGATCCGGATCTTCGCCGTCGCGGCCGGTGAGCGCGTAGAAGCGCGCCCGGCTCACGGCGAGATCGCTCTCCGCGGCGATCTCCGCAGCCGCGAGCGCGTCGAAATTTGCCTGCGCCTCGGCGACATCCGTCACCCGCGCGCGACCGCTGTCGAATCGCTCTTTGGCCGCTGCCAGTTGTTCGGCGACCGCGGCGCGCTGGGCTTTGGCGAGCGCCAGCGAGTCCTGCGCGAGCAACACGCCGAAGTAGGACTGCGCGACGCGCAGGATCAGATCCTGCTCGGCCGCCCGGAACGAAAGCCCCGAGATCTCACCTTGCGCAGCGAGGCTGCGACGATCGGCCATCGCGTCCGGGCGATACAGCGGCTGGCTGATGCTGACGCTGTAACCGTACACGTTGCCGTTCGCATCGGAGCTCAGCAGCGAGGACAGATCGCCCGACTGGCGCACTTCCTGGTTGCGTCTGCCAGCCTGGCCGCTGACGTTCACTCGCGGCAGCAGCGCCGCACGGCTCTGCACCGCGTACTCACGGCCCGCCTCCGCTGCGCTCAGCTGGGCTGCGAATTCGGCGTCGTGCTCGCGGGCTGCACGATGCGCTTCGATCAGATCGAGCGCATCCGCGGACGGGGCGACACACGCGAGAAGGACGAACGGAATCAAGCGGCGCACGAGACGGCTCCTTCGGAAGTAGGGAGAGTGGAAGATTCGGTGGCATTCGAAGCGGACGCCTGCGGGCGCGACGCGCCGTAACACATCGCATACAGCGCAGGCAGGAACAGCAGCGTGAGCAGCGTTGCGACCAGCAGGCCGCCCATGATTGCCCACGCCATCGGGCCCCAGAAGGTCGAGCGGGTCAGCGGGATCATCGCGAGGATCGCGGCCAGCGCGGTCAGCGAGATCGGGCGCAGGCGGCGCACCGCCGACTCGACGATTGCCTCCCACAGCGAGCAGCCGCGTGCGAGATCGCTGTCGATCTGCGCGATGAGGATCACCGAGTTGCGCAGAATCATGCCGAACAGCGCGATCACGCCGAGCATCGCGACGAAGCCGAACGGCACGCGGAAGATGCCGAGGATCGCCGTGACCCCGATCAGTCCGAGCGGGCCGGTGGCGAGCACGAGCGCGGTCTTCTTCATGTCGCGCAGCTGGATCATCAGCAGCACGAGGATCACGACCAGCGCGACCGGCACGACGGCCATGATCGCCGCGCTGGAGTTCGCGCTCGCTTCGCTGCTGCCAGCCACCACGATCGCGTACCCGAGCGGCAACGACTTCGACAGCTCCGCGACGCGCGGCTGCAGTGCGGCCGTCACGTCATTGCCCTGCGCGCCTTCGACGTCCGCGCGCACGGTGATCGTCGGCACGCGGCTGCGACGCCACAGGATGCTGTCCTCGGCGGCGAGCTCGAGACGGGCGACCTGCGACAGCGCGACGCTGCTACCGTCCCGGAGATAGAGCTTCGCGTCCTTCAGATTGCCGAGATCGGTGCGCTCCGCCTGCTCCAGTCGCGCGACGACCTCGATCGCCTCGTCGCCCTCGCGGAACTGCGTCGTCGCCAGGCCCGACAGGCTGATCTGCATCATGCGGGCGATCTCGCGCGAGCTCAGGCCCAGCATGCGCACCTTGTCCTGGTCGATCTCGGCGTGCATCACCTTCACCTGCTCGCCCGCGTCCGAGTTGACGCGCCGGACGTTCGGATGCGCGCGCAGCAGTGTCGCGAGCTGCTCGGCGATACCAGCGACCTTGCGATCGTCCGGGCCGCTGACACGGAACTGCACCGGATAGCCGACCGGCGGGCCGTTCTCCAGCCGCGTGACGCGGCCGCGCACCAGCGGGAAGTCGTGCTCGAACAGGCTCTGGACGTGCTCGAGCACGCGCTCGCGGCTCTCCTCGCCCCGCGTCATCACGACCAGCTGGCCGAAGTTGATGTTCGGCGTCTGCTGATCGAGCGGCAGGTAGAAGCGCGGGCTGCCGACGCCGACGTACGACGTGACGGAAACGATGTCCTTGTTGCCGGCGAGCGCCTGCTCCATCGCCTGGACTTCGTGCTCGGTAGCAGCGTACGAGGCGCCCTGCGGCAGCCACAGGTCGACCATCAGCTCCGGACGGTCCGACTCCGGAAAGAACTGCTGCGGCACGAGCTTGAACAGCGCGATCGACAGCACGAACAAGCCGACGGTCGTAGCAACCACAGCGCGTCGATGCACGACGCACCAGTCGACGAGCCCGCGGAAGCGCGCATAGATCGGGCGTTGATAGACGGCGTCTTCGTGAGAAATGGGGACATTCCCCATTTCTGCGGCAGACGAGTGTTGGTCTACTGCGCCGTCGAAATGGGGAATGTCCCCATTTCTCATGTCCGGCAGCAGCTTGTAGGCAATGTACGGCGTGAAGATCACCGCGACGATCCACGACAACATCAGCGAGATGCCGACGACCTGGAAGATCGAGAACGTGTATTCGCCCGCATTGGTCTTCGCCATGCCGATGGGCAGGAAGCCCGCGGCGGTGATCAGCGTGCCGGTCAGCATCGGGAACGCCGTGCTGGTGTATGCGTAAGTCGCGGCGCGGAGCCGGTCCCAGCCCTGCTCCAGCTTCAGCGCCATCATCTCGACCGCGATGATCGCGTCGTCGACCAGCAGGCCGAGCGCGATGATCAGCGCGCCGAGCGACACGCGCTGCAGGTCGATGTCGAGCATGTACATCGCCAGGAACGTCATCGCGAGCACGAGCGGAATCGACAGCGCGACGACGAAGCCGACGCGCATGCCGAGCGCGATGAAGCTGACGGCGAGCACGATGATGACGGCTTCGGCCAGGCTCTTGACGAACTCGCCGATCGAGTCCTGCACCACCTTCGGCTGGTCGGACACGGCGTCGATGGCGATGCCGACCGGGAACGCGCCCCGCAGCTTCGCAAGCGTCTCGCTCATCTCGCGGCCGAGACGGATCACGTCGCCGCCCTTGCGCATGCTCACTGCGATGCCGAGCGCCTCCTTGCCCTGGAAGCGCATGCGCATGGTCGGCGGATCCTGGTAACCGCGGCGCACCGTCGCGATGTCGCCGAGCCGGAAAGTGCGATCGCCGGCGCGAATGCCGATGCCGCGGATGGCATCGAGCGAAGTGAATGCGCCGGAGATGCGCACGTTCACGCGCTCCGCCGTGTTCTCGACGGTGCCGGCGCTGTCGACGCTGTTGGTGGAGCTCAGCGCTGCGACGATCGCCGAAGGATCGACGCCGAGCGAGGCGAGCTTGGCGCCCGACGCCTCGACGAAGATCTTCTCGTCCTGGTCGCCGACGAAGCTCACCTTCATGACGTCGTGCAGCTGCAGGAACTCGTAGCGCGCAGCCTCGGCGAAGTCCTTCGCCTCGGCGTAGCTGAAGCCGTCCCACGTCAGCGCGTAGATGTTGCCGTAGGTGTCGCCGAACTCGTCGTTGAAGTACGGGCCCTGCAGATCCGACGGCAGCTGCGGACGCATGTCGTCGATCTTCTTGCGCACCTGGTACCACACGTCCGGCACCTGCGCGGCCTGCACCGACTCGAGCAGGCTGATGGTGATCTGCGCTTCACCGGAGCGCGAGTAGCTGCGCGTGTAGTCGATCTCGGCGATTTCCTGCAGCTTCTTTTCCAGCTTGTCGGTCACCTGCTCCGACATCTCGCGAGCCGAGGCGCCGGGCCAGTAGGCCTGCACCAGCATCGACTTGAAAGTGAACTCCGGGTCCTCCTTGCGCCCGAGATGCTGATAGGCATAGAGGCCGGCGATCGCAAACAGCAGGATCATGAACAGGATCAGCTGCTGATTGCGCAGCGCCCATTCCGACAGATTCGGTCCGCGCATGACTCAAACCTCCCCGGCGCGCGTCGCCGCGTGCCGCACGTGCGGGCCTTCGAACAGGAGATGGACGCCGGCGGTGACGACCGTCTCGCCGGCTGCGACGCCGTTCGCGATCACGACCGCATCACGCGCGACGTCGGCGACCTCGACCTCGCGCAGATGCGCGAGCGAGTCCGGCGCGACGATCCACACGAACGATTTGCCGTTCTTCTGGTACAGCGCCGTCAGCGGCAGGCGATAGACCTCGGCCGCGGGCCGACCGTCGAGGCGCACGTGCGCCGTCATGCCGAGCTCGATGGCCGGATCGGCGTCGACGATCGCGATGCGCGCGGTGTACTGGCGGGTCGCGCTGTCGGTCATCGGCGCAAGCTCGCGAACGCGCCCGGCATAGTGCCTGCCGGGCCGCGCCCACAACTCGACCTGCAGCTCGCGGGCTGCCCGAATCTCTTCCAGTCGCGACTCCGGAATACCGACGACGACTTCGCGCTCGCCGTCGGCAGCAATGGTGGCAACGGCCTGACCGGCCTGGACGACTTCGCCGACTTCGTGGCGCAGCTCGGTGACGACACCGTCCTGCGGCGCGAGCAGCACCGTGTACGAATGCTGGTTGCTCGCCAGCGCGAAATCCGCTTCGGCTGCGGTCAGCTTGGCGCGCGTACCTTCCATCTGCACGCGGTCGCGATCGAATTCCGCCTGACTGATGAAGCGGCGCTCGAACAGGCGCTGCGCGCGCTGGAAGTCGAGCTCGACCTGGCCGTACTCGCTCTTCGCGCTCGCCAATGCCGCGCGCGCCGAGCTGACATTCAACTCGGCATCGACGGCGTCGAGCTTCGCGAGCGGCTGATTGCGATGCACGCGCGTACCGACTTCGACGAGCCGTTGCGTGATGCGCCCGCTGACGCGAAACCCGACGGTGCTCTCGTAACGCGCGCGCACTTCGCCCGAGAAGGCTGAGCGGCTGCTGCCATTGTCGGCAGCCACGGTCGTCGTGCGCACGACGCGTGCGTCGTCGGCCGGCGGTTGCTTGGCGCCGCATGCGGCGAGCAGCATTGCAGGCAAGGAAAGCGCGAACGCGCGGAACAGACTCATTTCTGCGACTCCTTACGTGAGGCGGTAGATTTGGGAGCGGGGCGCGCCGGGCCGCCGATCGCCGACCAGAGCTCGTGCGCCGAGCGGAAGGGGCGCACCTGGCCGGAGCGGACGTCCTCGACATAGCCGGCAAACCAGCGAGTGGTGCGGCGGTACACGCGCACCACGTAGCTGCGGGGTTCGTTGCGAGTGAGCTTCGTCATGGGCCGGCACTGTGGAGCGCGCCGGCCTATTTATTGGCTACGGATTCGCCAGGTCGCGGCTGCCAACCGCTAAGTGATTGTTTGTCATGGCACTATGAGCGACATAGGGATGGTGGATAAACTGCCCGCATGGCCCGGCGCATTGCACTTGCAAGTGCGTACACGCTGTTCGTCGCGGCGCTGCTGCTGACGTGGCCGCTGTGGAGAGCGCCCGTGCAGGTGGACAACGTAACGGTGATCACGGCCGTACCGATCGCCCGCTGGTTGCTGATCGTCATGCCGTTGTACTGGGGCTGGGTCGCCTTCCATCTCGAGACCAGATCCGCACGTCGAATGGGATTGGCGGCCGCGGCGCTGCTCCTGTTGGCGTGCTTCCTGCTCGTCTGGTACCACGACAACGTGCTGGGCTATGCGCCATGCCTTTGGGACAGCGGGAACTGCGGACCGGGATGGTTCAACTAGACGCAAGGCCCTCGCCTGCTCACGTTCCGCCGCTGGGTATCCGGAACTTCTCGATCCGGCCGACGGCATCGATCGCGTGCCGCACATCGGGGCGATTGCGGATTTCCAGCCAGCGTGCATTCCACACGGCACGCTGCGCCTGCTGCGGCGGGTTCGCGTAGTCCTGCAAATCGTCGAGCGCCTCGCCGCGCAGCGTCGGATCGCGCAGACGCTCGATCAGCAGCGCTGCCGCCTCGTCGAGCCGGTTGGCGCGCACCAGTGTCCATTGCCACATGTTCAGCGCGTCGTTGCGGTGCTCGACGAGGTACGTGAGCGACTCGTTGGCGATCTGCGTATCGCCCTTCTGCAGTGCCGCCGCGTAGCGC
>DATBKP010000160.1:0-3986 GCA_036555785.1 Steroidobacteraceae bacterium | reverse complement strand
GAAGCGCTCGTTGCTCGCGGCCGCGGTCGTCTCGACCCAGCGCTCGTCCGCGAGCGTCACCCAGATCCGCGCCCAGTCGAGTTTTTCCTGCGCCAGCCGCTTGAACATAAGCGCCGGCGTACGCCCGCCGGAGACGACCAGGCTCCCCGCTCCGCGTGCCGGCAGGGCTTCCTCCAGGTCCACCTTGATCTCGCCCGCGAGCGCCGCGGCCAGCGCCTGGCGATCAGGAAAGCGGTGCTCGTGGACCCAGCGGGACGGCATTACAACTCGTTTCTCCAGGCAAACCCATCGCGGCCGATCAGGGAGCTGGCCGCAGCCGGCCCCCAGCTGCCCGCAGTATAGGTTTTCGGACGCTCGTCGTACTGCTGCCAGGCCGCGCGAATCGGATCGATCCACGACCAGGCCGCGTCCAGCTCGTCGCGACGCATGAACAGCGTGAGCGTGCCGTTGATGACGTCGGTAAGCAATCGCTCGTACGCGTCCAGCTGGCGCGTCTTGAATGCATCGGCGAAGTCGAGGCTCAGGTCGACCGGCTTCAACACCATGCCATGACCCGGACTCTTGGCGAGCACCGTCAGCGTGATGCTCTCCTCGGGCTGCAGCTGGATCACGAACCGGTTCAGCGCGTGCGGCGTGTCCGGGCGCTCGTAGTGCGAGAGCGGCACATCCTCGAACGTGATCACGATCTCCGCCTGCTTCTCCTGCAGGCGCTTGCCGGTGCGCAGGTAGAACGGCACGCCCGCCCAGCGCCACGAATCGATGTCGGCTCGCAGCGCCACGAACGTCTCGGTGCTGCTGTCCTTCGGCACGTCCTTCTCGTCGAGATAGCCGACGACCGGCTTGCCGCCGACCGCGCCGGCCTTGTACTGCCCGCGCACCGTCTTCTGCAGCACATCGCGACCTGTCAGCGGCCGCAACGCGCGCAGCACTTTGAGCTTCTCGTCGCGCATCGCATCCGCTGCGCCGGTTGCCGGCGGCTCCATCGCGATGATGCACAGGAGCTGCAGCATGTGGTTCTGGATCATGTCGCGCAGCGCGCCGACCTGGTCGTAGAACCCGGCGCGGCGTTCGACCCCGACATCCTCGGCGACCGTGATCTGCACGTGCTGGATGCGGCCGCGACGCCACAGCGGCTCGAACAGCGTGTTGCCGAAACGCAGCGCCAGCAGGTTCTGCACCGTCTCCTTGCCGAGATAGTGATCGATGCGAAAGATGCTGTGCTCGGCGAACAGCTTGCCGATGCGCTCGTTGATGTCCGCGGACGAGGCGCGGTCGTAGCCGAGCGGCTTCTCGAGCACCACGCGCGACTCGGGTGTCACCAGCGAGTGCCGCGCCAGCCCCTCGGTGATCGGCGCGAACAGATCGGGACCGGTCGAGAGGAAAAACGCGCGCACGCGCTTCTCCTGTCCTTTGAGCAGCTCCGCCAGCCGCGCGAAGTCGCCGTCTTCCTGTGCGTCGACGCGGACATAGGTGAGGCGCTCGGCGAACTGCGACCATTTCGCAGCGTCAAAGGCGCTGCCAACGTGCGTTTCGCAGGTGGCGCGCACCTGTTCCAGGTACTCCTCGCGCGACATCTTGCTGCGCGCGGCGCCGATGATGCGGGACTCGTTATTGACCTGCCCCGCGCAGCTGCGTCGATAGAGAGCCGGCAGGAGCTTGCGCATCGCCAGGTCGCCGGTGCCGCCGAACAGGATCAGGTCGAAAGTGGGCAGGGAGTGCATGCAGAACCTTCATGGATCGGAGAATTTCTCGCGCTGCTACGTTAGCGAAGGACTTCCGCGCGGGCAAACGAGACGGGCCGCAGCTGCTGCGATGCGTTTCAATACGCGGATCGGCGTTCCGTTTCCGGTCCGCGCTGCCGCTGCGGGCCCGTGCAGCTGCCGCGGCACTCGGTCAGAATCCGCTGGTCATGAATACTGCCGCCCCATTGCACGAGCGCGTGCGCTCCGTGACCGAGCGCATCCGTGCTCGCAGCGCCGGAACACGCAAGGAATACCTCGAACGAGCTGCTGCCGCGCGCAGCGCGCAGGCGAACCGCACGACGCTGTCGTGCACGAACCTGGCCCACGGCTTTGCCGCGATGGATGCCGCTGACAAGCAGGCGCTGCGCGGCGCTCGCTGGCCGAATCTCGCGATCGTCTCCTCGTACAACGACATGCTGTCGGCGCACCGTCCGCTGGAGCGCTACCCCGAGCTGATCAAGCTGGCGGCGCGCGAGGCCGGAGCGGTCGCGCAGTTCGCCGGCGGCGTCCCGGCCATGTGCGACGGCGTGACGCAGGGCCAGCCCGGCATGGAGCTGTCGCTGTTCAGCCGCGACGTCATCGCGATGGCGACCGGCGTGGCGCTCGCTCACAACATGTTCGACGCCGCGCTGTACCTCGGGATCTGCGACAAGATCGTGCCCGGCCTGCTGATGGGCGCGCTGGCCTTCGGTCACCTGCCGGCGATCTTCGTGCCGGGCGGACCGATGCCGTCCGGCGTGCCGAACAAGGAGAAGGCGCGCGTACGCCAGCTGTTCGCCGAAGGCAAGGTCGGGCGGGATGCCCTGCTCGAATCCGAGGCGCAGAGTTATCACGCGCAGGGCACATGTACGTTCTACGGAACCGCGAACAGCAACCAGGTGCTGATGGAAGTCATGGGCCTGCACCTGCCCGGCGCGGCGTTCGTGCCGCCAAATACTCCGCTGCGCGATGCGCTGTCGAGCGCCGCCGCGCGACGCGGCGCAGCCATCACCGCGCTCGGCAGCGAGTATCTGCCCATCGCGGGCATCGTCGATGAGCGCGCCATCGTGAATGCGATCGTGGCCTTGCTCGCGACCGGCGGGTCCACCAACCACACGCTGCACCTGGTCGCGATCGCACGTGCCGCCGGCATGTGCGTGGACTGGGACGACTTCGCCGACCTGTCTGCGATCGTGCCGCTGCTCGCTCGCATCTATCCGAACGGCAGCGCCGACGTGAACCACTTTCACGCCGCCGGCGGCATCGGCTTCCTGATCCGCGAGCTGCTGGGATCCGGGCTGCTGCACGCTGACACGACGACAGTGATGGGCAACGGCGGACTCGCCGATTACGCACGCGAGCCGTGGTTGTCGGACGGAAGCCTTGCATGGCGCGCGGCGCCTGCGAGCACTGGCGATGCCGACGTGCTGCGGCCCATGCACGATCCGTTCGGTGCCGACGGCGGATTGAAAGTGCTGCGCGGCAATCTCGGTCGCGCCGTCATCAAGACCTCGGCAATTCAGCCGCAGCACCGGGTCGTCGAGGCGCCGGCCGCTGTGTTCGATGACCAGGAAGCGGTGATTGCAGCGTACCAGGCCGGCGCACTGATGCGCGATTGCGTCGTGATCGTGCGCTACCAGGGCCCGCGCGCCAACGGCATGCCGGAGCTGCACCAGCTGACGCCGACACTCAGCTCGCTGCAGAGCAAGGGTCACAAGGTCGCTCTGATCACGGACGGCCGCATGTCCGGCGCTTCGGGCGCAGTGCCCGCCGCGATCCACCTCACGCCCGAATGCCTCGCCGGCGGACCGCTCGGCAAGGTGCAGGACGGCGATATCGTGCGGCTCGACAGCTACGCCGGAACGCTGGAAGTGCGCGTCCCCGAGGCGACGCTGCGCAGTCGCGCCGCGCCGAGCCCGGACCTCACGCGCAACTCGCACGGCGTCGGTCGCGAATTGTTTGCGACGTTCCGCGCCGTCGCCAGCGACGCCGAAACCGGCGCGGTTTCGTTGTTTGGAGGCGAGTGAAGAGAAAAGCCGTATCGCCAAGTGCGCCAAGGAAGATCAAGGACGCCAAGGGAATTCGGGTCCGACTTTTTTAACTTGGCGATCTTGTCCTTCCTTGGCGCCTTGTATGGTCGCCCGCGGCGCTGGAGTAGGCTCTTCAGCGCCGGGGTGAAGGGACGTTGTGGCGCCCATCTGGTCGATAGCGTCGACACAGACTCCACAAAGACATCCCTCATCCACACCTGCACCGTCGATGAGG
>DATBKP010000159.1:0-38309 GCA_036555785.1 Steroidobacteraceae bacterium | reverse complement strand
CACCGACGTACCGAAGATCGTCGACTGGTACCTGCAGGGCAAGATCAACATCGACGACCTGATCACGCACACGATGCCGCTCAACGACATCAACAAGGCCTTCGACCTGATGCATTCGGGCGAGTCGATCCGCAGCGTCGTCCTGTATTGAGGAGTGAACATCATGCCAATCGCAATCCATCCCGCAGTAGACAACGGCGTCAAAACCGGCTCGGCGGACTTCCAGGGCGGCACGCTCACCTGCAAGTGCAGCGATGCGCCCGTGACTGTCAGCATTCGCGGCAACGTCGCGTTCAATCATGTCTGCGGCTGCACCAAGTGCTGGAAGCCCGCGGGCTCGCTGTTCTCGATGGTCGCCGTGACGCCACGCGACAATCTGAACGTGAGCGCCAACGCACAGAAGCTGAAGGTCGTGGACGCGTCGGCTCCGATCCAGCGCCATGCGTGCAGCGGCTGCGGCGTGCACATGTACGGCCGCATCGAGAACAAGAACCATCCGTTCTACGGTTTCGACTTCGTGCATCCGGAGCTGTTCAGGGAACGAGGCTCGGCGCATCCGGAGTTCGCCGCCTTCGTTTCGTCGATCATCGAGTCGGGCGCCAAGCCGGACCAGATGGGCGCGGTGCGTGCGCGGCTGAAAGAGTTGCGCCTGGAGCCGTACGATTGCCTGTCGCCGGCGCTGATGGATCTCATCGCGACCCACACGGCGAAAGCGAAGGGCGTGCTTGCAGCCTGAGGAGGCGAGGCATCCGCGCGATGTCGAGGGCCGTTACACGCGCACCGCAGTGTGGCTGCACTGGCTGGTCGCGCTGGTCATCCTCGTGCAGATTCCTTTCGGCTGGTACCTGGATGAAATCCCGCGCGGCACGCCGGCGCGCGGCTGGTACGTGAATCTGCACAAGTCGATCGGTCTGACCCTCGGCGTCGCAATCCTGCTTCGTGCATGGTGGCGCTGGCAGCATCGGCCGCCGGCGCTGCCGAACAGCATGGCTGCCTGGGAGCGCATCGGCGCGAACGCGACCCACCTGGCGCTGTACGCGTGCATGCTGATCATGCCGCTCACGGGTTACATCGCCTCGAACTTCAGCCAGTGGGGCGTGAAGTACTTCAACGTGATCCAGTTGCCGCCCTGGGGCGTGGACGACCGGCAGGTCTACGCATTCTTCAATGGCGCGCACGTCGCGACATCTTACGTCTTCGTCGCACTGATCCTTTTGCACGCTGTCCGTGCCGTATGGCACGCGTGCATGCGCGACGGAATCCTCGGTCGGATGTCGCTTACGCGGCGCGGGTAGACTGTCCTGGACACTGGCTGTAGATTGGATGCATGTCCAGGGTTGAGGCGCTGTTTCGTGACCGAAGAGCTCAGTGACATTCTCGATGCGCACGCGGGTGTGCCGGGACCGTTGCTGCTCGTGCTGCACGCAATTCAGCGGCGCCTCGGGTTCGTGCCGGCGGACGCTGTCCCGTACATTGCCGAGCGCCTGAACCTGTCGCGGGCAGAAGTGCACGGGGTGCTGAGCTTTTATCATCACTTCCGGCGAGCGGCGCCCGGCCGCCACGTGGTCCAGGTGTGTCGGGCCGAATCGTGCCAGGCAATGGGCGGCGATGCTCTGGCGCGACACGCGCAAACACGGCTCGGGATTCAATTTCACGAGACCACGCCCGATGGCGAATTCTCGCTCGAGCCCGTGTACTGCCTCGGCAATTGCGCCTGCTCACCAGCCGTGATGATCGATGAGGAGCTGTTCGGCCGCGTGTCTCCCGAGCAGTTCGACGCGTTGCTCGCAACGCTGGACGACGAACCATGAGCGCCGTCGTTTATGTTTCGCGCGATGCCGCTGCCTTGTCGGTTGGCGCCGAGGGCGTGGCGCGCGCGATCGCTCGTGAAGCGGCGTCCCGCGGCATCGAGGTGACGCTCAAACGCCATGGCACGCGGGGCATGTGCTGGCTCGAGCCGCTCGTCGAGGTCGTGGTCGGCTCCGAACGCGTTGCGTATGGGCCAGTGACCGAGCGCGACATTCCCGGACTCTTCGCGGCCGACTTCCTGCACAACGGTGCGCACGCACTGCGGCTCGGTTGCGTCGAGGAGATTCCATACTTCGCAGGTCAGCAGCGTTTGACGTTCGAACGCGTGGGCGTGATCGAGCCGACCAACCTGACCGACTATCTGCAGCACAATGGCTATGAAGGTCTGCGCCGGGCGCTGAGCATGCAGCCGGCTGAGATCGTGCAGGCCGTCACGGACTCGGGGCTGCGCGGTCGCGGCGGAGCCGCCTTTCCCACGGGCATCAAGTGGAAGACGGTGCTCGATACGCCGGCCTCTCATAAATATGTGACGTGCAATGCGGACGAGGGCGACTCGGGGACGTTCGCGGATCGCATGCTGATGGAAGGCGATCCGTTCCTGCTGATCGAAGGCATGACGATTGCCGCTGTGGCCGTGGGTGCGACGCAGGGCTACATCTATCTGCGCATCGAATATCCGCACGCCGAGCGCGCGCTGACAGAAGCCATTCGGTCGGCCTACGACGCGGGATACCTGGGCGCGGATGTCGCGGGCAGCGGCCGTCGTTTCGATCTCGAGGTGCGGATGGGCGCCGGCGCGTACATCTGCGGCGAAGAGACCTCGATGCTGGAGAGTCTGGAAGGGCGCCGTGGCGAAGTGCGCGTCAGGCCGCCACTGCCCGCGGTCAAGGGGCTGTTCGGGCGGCCGACCATCGTGAACAACGTGATCTCGCTCGCGAGCGTGCCGGTGATTCTCCGGCGCGGCGCGCAGTTCTATCGTGATTTCGGCGTCGGCCGCTCGCGCGGGACGGTGCCGATACAACTGGCCGGCAACATCAAGCGTGCAGGTCTCGTCGAGCGCGCCTTCGGCCTGAGCTTGCGAGAGCTGCTGTACGACTACGGTGGCGGTTCGGCCTCCGGCCGGCCCATCCGCACGGTGCAGGTCGGTGGCCCGCTGGGCGCCTACATTCCCGAGTCGCAATTCGACACGGCCATCGATTACGAAGCGCTGAGCGGCATCGGTGCGCTACTCGGTCACGGTGGCATCGTGGCGTTCGACGATTCGGTCGACATGGCGCGCATGGCGCGTTATGCGATGGAGTTCTGCGCGATCGAGTCGTGCGGCAAGTGCACGCCGTGCCGCATCGGTTCGACGCGCGGGGTCGAGGTGATCGACCGCATCCTGCACGGCGTCGATCGCGAAGGAAATCTGCAGCTGCTCGAGGAGCTGTGCGAGACGATGGTGGAAGGCTCGCTCTGCGGTTTGGGCGGCATGGCGCCGTTTCCGGTGCGCAGCGCGCTGCGCCACTTCAGGGACGATTTTCTGAAACCTCCCACGAGGTAGCGTTCAATGTTTTCCCTGGATCATTATGACTTCGGTACTCCGGCCAGCACGGCCACGGAGCTCGTCACGCTGGAGATCGACGGCCATGCCGTGACGGTGCCAGCCGGCACGTCGGTCATGCGTGCAGCAGCAATCGCGCGCACGCAGATCCCGAAGCTCTGTGCGACCGATACGCTCAAGGCCTTCGGCTCGTGCCGCCTCTGCCTGGTCGAAATCGAAGGGCGCAAAGGCTATCCGGCTTCGTGTACGACCGAAGTCGCGGCGGGCATGAAGGTCAGGACGCAGAGCGAAAAGCTGGCGCGCCTGCGCCGCGGCGTCATGGAGCTCTATCTATCCGACCATCCAGCCGAGCTCGTGAGCGATCAGCGGCCGGTGCGCACCGAGATCAAGGAGATGGCGCACAAGGTCGGTTGCACGCAGAACCGCTATGGCACGGATGGCGTCCGCCACGCGGGTGCACCTGTCGACGACAGCAATCCCTATTTCCGCTTTGATCCCAATGCCTGCATCGTGTGCTCGCGCTGCGTGCGTGCGTGCGATGAAGTGCAGGGCACATTTGCGCTGACCGTCGAAGGGCGCGGATTCGCATCCCGCGTCGTGGCGAGCCAGGACGAGAGCTTCCTCGCCTCGGAGTGCGTTTCGTGTGGCGCTTGTGTCGAGGCGTGTCCTACCACGGCGCTGCAGGAGAAGGCTCTGCTCGCCGAGGTCGTTCCCGAACGAGCCGTGGTCACGACGTGCGGCTACTGCGGCGTGGGCTGCTCTTTCAAAGCGGAGATGCAAGGGGAAACGCTCGTGCGCATGGCGCCGGACCGGGCGGGCGGAGCCAATCACGGTCATGCCTGCGTCAAGGGTCGCTTCGCCTACGGTTATGCCACGCACCAGGATCGCGTCCTGAAACCGATGATCCGCGCCAGGATCACCGATCCGTGGCGCGAGGTGAGCTGGGACGAAGCGATCCAGTACGCTGCCAGCGAGTTCAAGCGTCTGCAGGCGAAGTACGGACGCAACTCCGTCGGCGGCATCACCTCGTCGCGCTGCTCCAACGAAGAAGCTTATCTCGTGCAGAAGCTGGTGCGCGCCGCCTTCGGCAACAACAATGTCGATACCTGCGCGCGCGTGTGCCATTCGCCGACCGGCTACGGTCTGAAGCACACGCTGGGCGAGTCGGCCGGTACGCAGGCGTTCACGTCGATCATGAAGACGGACGTCGTGCTGCTGATCGGGGCGAATCCAACCGAGGGTCATCCGGTGTTCGCGTCGCAGTTGAAGCAGCGGCTGCGACAGGGTGCACATCTGATCGTGGTCGATCCGCGCGAGATCGACATCGTGCGCACGCCGCACGTGCAGGCGGACTATCACCTGCAACTGCGCCCGGGCACGAACGTCGCCGTGATGAATGCGCTCTCGCATGTCGTCGTGACGGAAGGACTGACGCGCGAGAGTTACATTGCGGAGCGGTGCGAGCGGGCGTCGTACGAGAAGTGGAAGACGTTCGTGGCGCATCCGGATCGCTCGCCGGAAGCAATGCAGGCGGTGACCGGTATCCCAGCGGAGCAGATCCGGGCCGCAGCTCGCCTGTATGCGAAAGGGGGCAACGCAGCCATCTACTATGGTCTCGGCGTCACCGAGCACAGCCAGGGCACGACCATGGTGATGTGCATCGCGAACCTCGCGATGGCCACCGGCAACCTCGGACGCGAAGGCGTCGGCGTGAATCCGTTGCGCGGCCAGAACAACGTGCAGGGCTCGTGCGACATGGGGTCGTTCCCGCACGAGCTCAGCGGCTACCGGCACATTTCGGACCAGGCCACGCGCGCGCTGTTCGAATCGGCGTGGGGCGTCGCCCTCGAGCCCGAACCCGGACTGCGCATTCCCAACATGTTCGAGTGCGCGCTGGACGGCACCTTCAAGGGGATGTATGTCCAGGGCGAAGACATGGCGCAATCGGATCCGAACACGCAGCACGTCACGGCGGCGTTGTCCGCCATGGAGTGCGTCGTCGTGCAGGACCTGTTCCTGAACGAGACGGCGAAGTACGCGCACGTATTCCTGCCCGGCTCGTCGTTCCTCGAAAAGGACGGCACGTTCACGAACGCGGAGCGACGCATCTCGCGCGTGCGCAAGGTCATGCAGCCGCTCGCCGGTCTGGAGGACTGGCAGGTCACGGTGGAGCTGTCGAAGGCGCTCGGCTATCCGATGCACTACGCGCACCCCGCGGAGATCATGGATGAGATCGCGGCGCTGACGCCAACCTTCCAGGGCGTGAGTTACGACAAGATCGATCGACTCGGCAGCATCCAATGGCCTTGCAACGAGCGCGCGCCGGACGGGACGCCCACCATGCACATCGGCGAGTTCGTGCGCGGCAAGGGCAAGTTCTTCGTGACCGAGTACGTGCCGACGACCGAGCGCACCAACAGTCGCTATCCGCTGATCCTCACGACCGGCCGGATACTGAGTCAATACAACGTCGGTGCGCAGACGCGCCGCACGCACAACGTGGTGTGGCACGACGAGGATCGCCTCGAAATCCATCCGCACGATGCCGATACGCGCGGGGTCAGCACGGGAGATTGGGTTGGCGTGGCGAGCCGGGCAGGGGACACGGTGATGCGAGCGCTCGTGACCGATCGCGTGCAGCCGGGCGTCGTGTACACGACGTTCCACTTTCCCGAGTCGGGCGCCAACGTCGTGACGACCGAGAACTCCGATTGGGCGACCAACTGCCCGGAGTACAAGGTCACGGCGGTGCAGGTCGTCAAGGTCACCCAGCCGGCGTTGTGGCAGCAGCGTTTCCGCGAGATCAGCGCGCGGCAGCGCATCCTGCGAGGGGATCGTGTCAGTCAAACCTGAGGCCGCCGCAGCGTCGAGCGCTGAATTGTCGAGCCTGCGCGAAGTCAGCGTGCAGCGCGAGCAGCTCGGCGCCGTCGAGCTTGCGACTGACTACGTGGCCGAAGAGCGTCCGGTCGCCCTGCATTACTATCGCTTGCCGTACGTCGTGATGCTGGCCTCGCCGGCGAATCTGGAAGATTTCGGCGTCGGTTTCACGTTGAGCGAAGGGATCGTCGGCGCGGCGGACGAGATTCGTGGCGTCGAGCTGGTCAGAGACGGCGACGCGCTGGCCGTGCACCTCGACATCACCGGCGAGCGTCTCTCCAGAATATTGCAGCGGCAGCGCAACCTGACCGGCCGCACCGGTTGCGGCCTGTGCGGCGTGGAAAGCGTGGAAGAGGCAATTCGACATCCCGCGCGGGTACGCGAAGGAGTGCAGATCACGAGCGCCGAGGTGCACGCGGAGCTCGCAAAACTGCACACGCAGCAGCCGCTGAATCTCAGGACCGGCAGCGTCCACGCCGCGGCCTGGGCGCTGCCCGGGAAAGGCATTCAACTGGTGCGGGAAGACGTAGGCAGACACAACGCACTGGACAAGGTCATCGGTGGGCTCGTTCGCAGCGGAACGGACCCGGGCCAGGGCTACCTCATCATCACCAGTCGCGCGAGTTACGAGATGGTCCAGAAAGCCGCCACGGTCGGCGTATCGCTGGTCGTTGCGGTGTCTGCGCCGACCGCGCTGGCCATCGACCTGGCGGTGGAAACCGGTGTGACGCTCGTTGGCTTCGCGCGCGCGGAACGACACGTCGTGTACGCCAACCCGCAGCGCTTGCGGGACTGACGTCATGGACGCTCACCTCCTCGTGGCCATGGCGAACGAGATCGCCGCCTTTTTCGCGGGTGAAGAGCCAGGAACGGCCGCGGCGAATGTCGCGAACCATCTGCGGCGCTACTGGGAGCCGCGCATGCGCAAGCAGATCATCGAGCACGCCAGCAAGGGCGGTGAGGGTCTGACGCCGGTCGCACGGGCGGGTGTCGAGCTGATTGGACGATAGCGATGCGCGCCGTCGCGCGATGGTTCGGTTGCATCCTCAGTCTCAGCGGCGGGTTCACCGCCGTGAGCGTGCCCGCCGCGGAAACGATGCCGGCCGGGCTCTACGAGGTCACCACTGAAACCGGCATGCCGCACCTCGAGGAGAACCTCCGTTACGCCGTCACTCGCGAGAATCGCTGCCTGACCGGCGAGGATCTCGCAGCGGCATTCCCGATTCTGCAGTCCGCCTCGCTCGCGGACTGCAAGCTGCAGCCCGAGGGTCGTGAAGGGGAGGTCGTCTCTTTTCTCCTGACCTGCAGCGGCGGACATGGCACGACGGGCGCTGCAAGCTGGCGCGTCGGTGAACACCTGATCGTGGGTAAGCTGAGCGTGAAGCTCGGCGGCAAGAACATGACATTCTTTCAACGCGTGACGGCGAAGCCATTGGGTCAGTGTTCGTCCGGCACACCCCTGCGGAACATCGGCCGCCCGCGCTGACTTGAAACCCTGTGGGCTACCTCTTTTAGCCTGCGGGAGACAGACATGACGCGACCCTCAGCATTGCTGGCATTGATAGCTGTTGGCTCGGCAACGTGCGCGCTGGCGCAAACGCCGCCGCCGGCCGAGGATCCGACTGCTCCGAGCGCTGCCTCGAGTCCGCACCAGCGGGACAGCACAGCGACGGGCGGGCAAGAAGCCACTCCGACGTCGGGTGCGGAGCCGTCGTCCGCCGCGACGCCCCATCAACGTGAAGTGACCCAGGGCAGGATGGCGAAGGCGGTCACGCCGCAATCGTTCGTCTCGCAGGCCGCGGTCATCGGCAAAGCCGAAATCGAGCTCGGCCAGCTCGCTCTGAAGAACACGCAGGACAAACAGGTGCGGACGTATGCGGAGCGCATGGTCAAGGACCACAGCGCGGCGGACCAGAAGTTGAAGGCGATTGCCGCCAAGGAAAACCTGCAGCTGCCGCAGTCGCTGGATCCGGAACACGAATCGCTGAAGACGAAGCTGCAGGGTCTGAAGGGCGAGGAGTTCGATCGCGCCTACGTGCAGGCGATGGCGAACGGCCACGACAAGGCGGTGGCCCTGTTCGAATCCGCCTCGCAGCAATCGCAGATGCCCGACGAGCTGAAGCAGTTCGCAGCGTCGACGCTGCCGACGCTGGAACAGCACAAGGAAATGGCGCACTCGCTGCATGAGTAAGAACGCAGCGCACGCCTGACCGAGCCGACACGACGGGAGTCGTACTCCCGTCGTGGTCTACTGCTTGCCGACCACCACTTCGCTGATCTGAATGACGGGCTTCTGGTCCGTATAGTTGGCAATGTCGGCCATGATCTCCTTGGCATGGGGACCGAAGCCGCGCTGAAACGCCTCCAGCGAGTCGCAGAAGATGTGGCACATGCCGACGTAGACCGCCGGCGCGCCGGGCGTGCCTCCCGCCAGCCCCTTGTCGACGGTATAAAACCTGCAGGTGTCTCCCATTCGTTCTTGCACCAGCGGCATGTGCTGGTCGCGATAGTAGTCGTGGTCGAATCGCGCCCCGGGCGTGTTCGGATACATGACACTGACTTTGATCATGGCAGGTTCTCCCAGCCGTCGGCCTTCGCTGCAGTGGGGTAAGCCTGTAGTCTACGCGAGCGCGGAGCATGTGGGAGGCGGCGATGTCCATCGATCATCCGACCGACACCGTACCGGCGGGCCTCGCGCCCGGGTTGCTGGACAAAGAGCGCACCATTGCGGCCCGCAATTTCAACCGCTGACTCGTGCCGCCCGCGGCGCTCGCGATTCATCTCTCCATCGGCATGGCTTACGGCTTCAGCGTGTTCTGGCTGCCGCTGTCGCGCGCGCTCGGCGTGCACCAGCCGATTGCGTGCGAAGGCGTCGCCTTCATCGAACGGCTGTTCTCGACGCGCTGCGACTGGCCGGTCTCGATGCTGGGCTGGACGTACACGTTGTTCTTCGTCTTTCTCGGGTCGGCTGCGGCGCTCTTCGGCCACTGGCTGGAGCGCGCAGGTCCGCGCAAGGCAGGCGTCGTGGCGGCGCTGTGCTGGTGCGGCGGCCTGTTCATTTCCGCGTCCGGCGTCTACACGCATCAGATCTGGCTGATGTGGCTCGGCTCGGGCGTGATCGGCGGCATCGGTCTCGGCCTGGGCTACATTTCGCCGGTCTCGACGCTGATCAAGTGGTTTCCGGATCATCGCGGCGTCGCAACCGGGCTCGCGATCATGGGCTTCGGCGGCGGTGCGATGATCGGCGCTCCGCTCGCCGACCGCCTGATGAACGTCTTCGCGAACGATGCATCGGTGGGCGTGTGGCAGACGCTGATCGTGCTGGGCGTCATCTACTTCGTTGCGATGATGCTGGGAGCATTCGGCTATCGCTTGCCGCCGCCGGGATGGCAGCCGCCGTCGGGCGCTGCGAAGAAAGAAAAGCCGCTCGTGACGTCGGCACACGTACACGTGAACACTGCGATCCGCACGCCGCAATTCTGGCTGCTGTGGGGTGTTCTGTGTCTCAACGTGAGCGCGGGCATCGGCGTCATCGGTATGGCGTCGCCGATGTTGCAGGAGGTGTTCGCAGGTCGATTGATCGGCATCACCGCGAACCTCGCGGAGCTTGCGGAAGCTCAACGGACGCAAGTGGCAACCATCGCGGCAGCGTTTGCCGGGTTGCTGTCGCTGTTCAATATCGCCGGGCGCATCGGCTGGGCATCCGCGTCGGATGTCCTCGGCCGCAAGCTGACGTACACGATCTTCTTCCTGCTGGGCTTCGCGCTGTACGTATCGGCGCCGAGCGCGGGTGCCGCCGGACGCATCGCCTTTTTCGTGGTGATCTTCTGCGTCATCCTCACGATGTACGGCGGCGGCTTCGCGACCGTCCCCGCCTACCTGGCCGACCTCTTCGGCACGCAACACGTCGGAGCGATCCATGGACGGTTGCTGACCGCGTGGTCGGTCGCCGGCATTCTCGGTCCGGTGGTCGTCAACTACATTCGCGAGTTCCAGCTCGCCCGCGGAGTGCCAGCGCATCAGGCGTACAACGTCACGATGTATGTGCTCGCCGGGATGTTGCTGCTCGGACTGCTGTGCAATCTGCTGATACGGCCCGTCGATGCGAAGCATCACATGACGCAGGAGCAGATCGTGAAGGAGCGCGCCGCCTCGCCGGCGCACTCACCGAGCCCGGCTTCGATGAGAGCAGCGGACACTACTTCGCCCGCCGGCGCAGATCGCGTCCTGCTCGTTCTCGTTTGGACTGCGGTTGCGATTCCGCTGGCGTGGGGCGGATGGATCACGCTGAGCAAGGCTCTGGTGTTTTTCCAGTAGCTAGTCCCAGCGCATCGCGTTCTTGGGAAAGCCGGGCCGCTGGACGCGCACGACACAGAAGCGCTGCCCGGTGGGCGCTCGCATCACCACCCATCGCTCCAGGCGTTCGGCCACGGTCGCACCGAGCTTTTCGAGTCGTGCCACTTCGGCCGGCAGGTCGTCCGTTTCGATATCGATGTGGACCCGGCTTTCGTGGCCGACACGCTGGATCTGCACGATGGGCTCGTCGCGCTGCATTTCCAGCATCCGATAGTTGTTTCTGCTCCCGGGGTGAGCAAGGTCGACCGCGCGGCCGAGAGCCTGGGCCCAGAACTGTGCGGCTTCGTCGACGTCGGGCACATTGCAGTCGATCAGCAGCGCACATAATCTTGAATGATGCATGAGAACTCCTGCGTGGCCGGAACTCGGAGCGTGAGTGTACTAATGAAACCCAAAGCGCTGTTGCTCGCGTCGCTGGTCGCGATTTGCGTCTGCGGACACGCCGACGAGGTACCGCTGCCGATAGCCGATGGGCACTACACGTTCCTCGTGCGATTCGCGGAGCACCTCACCATGACTGGCGGGCAACTGGATGTGGCGATTCGCGGCAGGCACATTGTGATCACGAGCAAGCCCAAGGCATCCGTCTTCCCGACCGGTTTGGTCGTCGAGGGAATCCTGCTTTGGCATGCACCTTCGAAGCAGTGGATCATCGGAGAGACTGAGGCAGATGCCGCGATCGAGGACGTCGGCGGTTGTACCGGCGGGCCCGTTGTCGTCGATCTCGAGCGCAAGGAGTTCTGGACCTGCTGACGCCTTCGCGCTCAGCGGATGACGGGCTGGCTGAGAATCTGGACGGCAGGCTGATCGGTCGTCGTCGTGCGGGCCGCATCAGGCTCCGGTTCCGGCAACTGCTGGCGAACGCAGTTGCGCCCGGCGCGTTTTGCCTCGTACAGCGCCGCGTCTGCACGCTTCAGCATGTGGCTCGGAGTATCGCCGGCGGTCTTGGAGACAGTCATGCCGATACTCACGGTGAGGCGGCGATCTGCGAGCCAGCGCCGCGTGTCGATCGTCGGCACGCTCTCGCGGAATCGCTCCGCGAGTTGCCGTCCCGCGTCCGCGCTGGAATCGGGAACGACGACTACGAACTCCTCGCCGCCGAGCCGGCCGATGAAGGCGGGTTCGCGCACTTCCGATCTCAAGCGAGCGGCGACCAGCTTCAACGCCTCGTCGCCCTCCGGATGTCCGTACTGGTCGTTGATGCTCTTGAAGTGATCGATGTCGATGATGAGCATCGCATGGGTTCGCCCGTTTGGAATTTCGACGAGCGGCGCGAGACGCGCCAGCACCGCGCGACGATTCGGCACGCCGGTCAGCTCATCGGTCATCGCCAGCGCACGCATGCGCCGCGTGGTTCGCCATTGATGAATCGCGAGGGTCGCAAGTAGTACCGCGAGCGCTGCGGTCAGTGCGATTACCGTGGCCTGCAAGCGCCGCGCACGCCGTTCCTGCGCCAGCGCTTTCTGGTTGACCTCGTTCTCGCGCACCAGCAGCCCGTTCTCCTTCTCCTTGCTGGCCGTGTCGAACTCGACCTTCAGGGTCGTGAAGCGCTGATCGATCTGGTTGCGGAACTGGCGCTCGGCCGTCTCCTTCGCGCTCGCGAGGTGCGTGTAGGCATCGTGCCAGTTGCCCTGGTCCGCGAGCACCGAAGCCAGCTCGGCATGCGTAGCGCGCAGCTCGGTGAGAGAGTCGGCTTGCTGGAAGACGGCAAGCGCCTCTTCGAGCGCATCTACGCTCGCAGACAGGCGGCGCAGCTGATGGAACGCGATGCCGCGTGCGAGTTGGATCTGGGCGTGCAGTCGTGCATCCGGCGTTTGTCGCTGCAAAGTACTCGCGCGCTCGAGCGTCGTCAGCGCACTCTGCGGATGACCCTTGGCGTTTTCGACCGCGCCCAATCCGCGTAGCGCATACGCCTCGCCGCGCGGATAGCTCAGCTCGCTGCTGATCGCCAGCGACTCGCGGAATGACTTCTCGGCCGCATCCCATTCGAGCAGGTTCTCGTGCGCGCGACCCAGGTTGTGCAGCGTCACGGCCTGTTCGCGCCGCATGCCGGCGTCGCGCTGAGCCTTGAGCGCGCGCTCATAGATATGTATCGCCTGGGCGTAGTCGCCCATCCGGTTGTAGAGGATGGCAATCGCGTTCAGCGCAGTCAGCGCGTGGTCGGGAAGATCGATTTCTTCGAAGAGCGCTTGCGCGCGCTTGAGACCGCTCAGACCTGCGGCGTATTCGCCCTGGACGCCCTGCAGATAACCGCGCGAGAACAGGGCCCCTGCGAGCATCTCCTTGTCGGCGGTTTCCGTCGCGACATGGACCGCCTGCTCATACAGATCGCGCGCCCTGGCGTTGTCGCCAGCGGTTTCGCGAATCGTGCCTTCGCAGGTCAGTACGCCCGCCTGCAGGCCGGGGCGGGTCGCCTTGGCCAGCAATTCGCGCGCGCGGCCGACTTGCTGCTCTGCCGAAGCCTGGTCCCTTTCAGACAAGTGGTCGCACAGGAGCAGGCGAGCCCGGATCTCCAGGTCGACGTCGGGCTGGCGGCCCAGGAGATCGAGGGCCGCATAGGCGTCCCGGCTGCTGGCGTCCGGATCCGTGCGCGCGCCGGCCCAGGCGCGATCGATCAGCGCCTGCGCCGGATGCGGCTGGTCGGCCGCATGCGCGATGACGACGCCAATCGTCAGCAGGACGCACGCGCCTGTCAGGCGAATCCAGCGGCGAAGCGGGTGAGTAGGTGAGAGCAAGAGCGCAGCACGCGGCTACCGAAGGAGGGCAATCGTAGCGGACGCCGGGGCCCGCGTGCGTGAACTTGGACGCGAAATAGGGCTGACGCGGCCTTTTACGGCGCTTTCACGCCGCGGCTGCCGTCCAGTTCACGGTGACGTCGGACGCTATGCGGGTAACGGGCAGGCATCATGCAACTCAACGCGGATTTCACGCAGCGTGCAGCGGTTCATGCAGGGACGCTCGAATGGCGGCAATCGCCCGTCGCCGGCATCGAGCGCCGCATGCTGGAGCGGATCGGCGACGAGGTGGCGCGGGCGACTTCCATAGTCCGCTACGCTGCGCATTCGCATTTTTCCCGTCATACGCATGCAGGCGGAGAGGAATTCTTCGTGCTCGAAGGCGTGTTCCAGGACGAGCACGGCGACTATCCGGCCGGCACCTACGTGCGCAATCCGCCGACCTCCGCGCACACGCCGGGCTCGGAGCCGGGCTGTACGATTCTCGTGAAGCTGTGGCAGTTCGAGGCGAGCGATCGCACACAGGTGCGCATCGATACGACCCGGTGCGCGTACCAACCCGATCGCTGGCGGGCGGGCGTGGCAGTCATGCCACTCCATCGGGACGCGCATGAAGTCGTCACACTCGAACGCTGGCAGCCCGGCGCTCGAGTCGCTCTGCGATCGCCGGCCGGCCTCGAGCTCCTGGTTCTGGATGGCGATTGCAGCGATGGCGGCGAGTTCTTTCGCTATCAATCGTGGCTGCGGCTGCCACCCGGCTCACTGGTGCACGCCGACGCCGGTCCCCATGGCTGCCGAGTGTGGATCAAGACGGGCCACCTGCTGCGTGCGCAGCGCGTCCCTGCGTGAATCAGAGGACTTGCGCCTTCTGTTTCAATGCGTCGAGCAGGTCGGTATCGCCGGTCTGTCTGGCAAAGTCGAAGGCGGTTGCGCCTTGGAAGCTGATCTTCGCGTAGTCGGTGCCGAACTGTTGCAGCAGCTTGATGAGCTCGATCTTGCGGGTCAGGACCGGCATGAGCGCGACCGGCATGCTGTCGTAGCCGACAGGCGTGTCCGGCTTCGCACCCAGACGCAGTAGCTGTCGAGCTGCCGTGAGATCCTCGCGTTGCATGGCGTGCGCCAGCGCGTTCAAATTCTCATTGTCCTTCTGATCGATTTTTTCGCCCGCGGCGATCAGCTGCGAAGCGGCGTCAGCGGTTCGGTCGCTGCTGGCCAGCAGATACAGTGCCATCGGGCCGGGCGGCAGGTAGACACGAGCCTGGGTCAGTGCCTGGGTGCGAGCGTCCCCCTGGCTCTTCGCCCACACTACGTACTCGGCAAGACCGAGAATCTGACGGGAGCTCGAGTCTTCGCAATCCTGATTGAGCGCCCTGCGTGCGACGTCGATGGCGGCATTGGCATCGCCGCGTTGTTGCAACAGGAAGCGCGCGTAGTCGGCGCTGTAACAGCTGCCGTAACCGAACTCGGCCACCCGCTGTTTGTAAAGCGCTTCCATCCCGGCCAGGTCATTCTTGCGCTTCTGCAACGCAATCAGCTGCCTGTAGGCATCCAGGCGTGCGTTGTCATAGGTGTCATGCGTCGCCGGGCGGTCGATCGCCTCGCGATATTTTGCCGCCGCTTGCTCGAGCTTGCCCTGCATGGCCAGAACCTCGCCCCAGTTGGCCCACAGCCAGAGATTGCGTGGGTTGGAGGCGGCCGCTTCGGCGAACAGCTTTTCGGCCTGCCGATAGCGCTTTTGATGGGCCTGCACGTAGCCGAGCAGGATCTTCGCGTTGGCGTTGCCGGGCTCGATCTGCAGCGCCGAGGCAAGGAGTCCTTCAGCGTGGTGCAGGCCTTCCGGGCCCCAGTTGGTCTTCATCGCGACGCGCCCCAGCTCGATGTAACCCTGGACGAGCGTGGGATCCCGTGCGATCAATCGTTCCAGGATCGACTTCGCTTCATCGTAGCGGCTGCCGGCGTCGATCAGCGCGATCGCGCGCTCGAGGTTTTGTTGCGGCGATTGTTTTGCAAACTGCATCTCCGTCTGCCAGGTCTCCCAGGTCGGCCAGTCGATGACCTGATCGAGTTGGGCGCTCGCGATGATCGGACGATTGCTGGCGTCGCCAGGCGTCGACCAGTTTTCCATTTCCACGATGACCGCGCGCGTCATTCCGGCGAAGTCGGAGCCGGGATGCAGAAGCTCGACCGTCCCGTGATTCGCACCGCGCTTCACTTCCGCCAGCTGCATGCGCTGCCGCCAAGGCGGATTGCCGTTTGCGGACGGCGACTGCTGCTCCTGCGGCAAGCGCACGACCACGCGAACGAACGGCTCACCAGTGTAGAAATAGTCGAAGCTCGCTTGCCACGTGCCTGAGTCATTCTGACGAACCATGAGATTGGATATCGAGTTCTTGCCGGGCAGCGGCGGCACCTGATGTGCGAACTGCGCCTGCGAGGGCCGGTAGTCGGACATCGAGGCTGGTCGATAGACGTAGCCGAATATCAGGACCAACAGAACAGCCATCAGGATGGCCGTGCGGCGCGATGTCATCTGCACACTCCTCCGTGAACGCCTTGGGTTCTCAGGGCAAGCAAAAGCGGCGGGATACTGCTGGAACGGTCGGGCGAATGCGATGCCTCAATTCACAAATCGCCAACGCTCCAGGCGCCGGCCCAGGCCAGCGCGCCATACGAGACCAGCGCCTGGATCGCGAACACGGTCGGACTCGCCGGGTCCGGCATGAAAGGCGTCGCGACCGTCAGGAGCACGAGGATGCCGAGGAAGATGCGGTTGCGCTGCTTTGGAAACGCAGCGTCGGATCGCTTCGATCGGGTGAACAGCATCCAGCCAGCGACCAGCACCAGCAGCTCGAGCACCAGCACGACCGGGACGTTGTTCCACAAGCCCAGGCCGAAGCGTGCCGTGTCGTCGCCCGCGATCGAGAGGTCGGGCGTATGGACCAGCACATCCAGGACGAAGTGCGAGAACACCGCGAGCGCGAGCCACAACGATTCGCGCCGTGGCACGCGCAGGACCGTGGCCGCGATGCCGATTGCAATTGCCCAACCGAGCGAGCCGACCAGGCTGTGTGTGACCGGCATGTCGTACAACCGATAAGGGTTGTAGCGGGTGTAGTTGTGAACGATCTCCATGTGCTCGACGCCGCCGAGCACGAAGACACTGAAGAGCACGTCGAGTGCCTGAACCGCCAGGAAGTACGCACCTAGAGAGACCTTCGGTGCGACGGATTTGGCGGCGTAGGCCACGCCGTAGTGACCGATGAACATGGACGGATCGTAGCAAGCCGATGCCGCTAGTGTCTGCGCGTTGACAGTCTCGTCGCGCCGCTTCGCCAAGAATCCTCCGCACCAGCCAACCAGCGGAGAGACTCACGTGACGACGAACTGGATCCACAGCGCCCCGATGCGGATGCTTCGCGGCATTCTGCTTGCCTCGGTGAGCATCGCCGGCGCAACGAGCGCCGCCTCGCAGGGGCCCTCGGTTCGGGCTGTGTTGCCGATTACGGAGAGCGCCTGGCAGCGCGGGCCCGCAGGGTTGCCTGGCGGCAGTACGTTCGCGGTCATCTCCGGCGATCCCGCCCGGGCCGGGCCGTTCATGATCCGCGTCGAGTTGCCGACGGGCTATAGCCTTGCGTCCTATCGACGGCCTCGCGACGAAACCATCGTCGTGCTCGTGGGCGCCATCCAGCTCGGCACGCGCACGCTGCCGCCGGGATCGTTCGTCCGCTTGCGTGCCAACGAATTGCATTCGCTGAGCACGCAGTCCGGCGCGACCCTGCAGATCTACGGCGAGGGACCCTTCGCGCTGAGCGAGTGATCTCGTGCGTTTGTGGCGCCTCTCGTATAGGGTTCGAGGGCGAGGGGAGGCATGTCCGGGGAACAACAGGTCGATACGAGCCTGATCGACGAGTGGGCGTGGAGCGATGCTCGCACGCTCCCGGACCTGGTCGACGTCGCAATCATCGGCGGCGGCATCGTCGGCTGCTCGGCAGCGTATTTCCTGGCGCGCGCAGGTTTGCGCGTCGCCCTCTTCGAGAAGGGCCGGATCGCGGGCGAGCAATCCGGCAGGAACTGGGGCTGGGTGCGGCAGCAGGGTCGTTCACCCATCGAATTGCCTTTGATGATGCGCAGCCTGCAACTGTGGCTCGAACTGCGCGAGGAGCTCGGTGACATCGGCTTCAGGCAGGGCGGATCGCTCTACCTCGCCCAGGGCGCTGCGCAGCTCGCGGAGCTGGAGGAGTGGTTGAGTGTCGCGCGCGAGCATGGCCTCGATACGCGGATTCTCAATGAGCAGGAGCTCGCAACCGTGTTGCGCGCCGATGAGCGGCGCTGGGTTGGAGCGCTGCATACACCGAGCGATGCACGAGCCGAACCCAGTCGAGCGGCGCCTGCGATGGCTCGCGCCGCCCAGCGTCGCGGCGCGCAGATCTTCAGTCACTGCGCGGTCCGCGGCCTGGATGAAGCGGCCGGCCGCGTCGAAGCTGTGATCACCGAGCGGGGTCGTGTGGCGACCTCGACGGTCGTGTGCGCCGGCGGTGCCTGGACGAACAGCTTCTGCCGGTCTATCGGCGTCACTTTCCCGCAATTGACCGTCCTCGGCACGGTCGCGCGCACGGCTCAGGCCCGCGAGATCCTCGATGGCGAAGCGTGGTGCCCGGACATCGCGATCCGGCGTCGAGCGGACGGTGGCTACACAGTCGCGCACGGCGGCTCGTTCCTGCACTCGTTGAGCCCCAGCACATTGCGACACGCGCTCAAGTTCTGGCCAGCCTTCATGGCCGATCGCCATTCGATCCGGGTGCGGCTGGGCGCCGGGTTTCTCGAGGGACTGCGTACGCCTTCGAGCTGGGCGCTGGACGAAGTTTCGCCGTTCGAGCGCCAGCGGATGCTGCATCCGCAGCCGGAAAAACACGTTCTGCAGCAGGTGCGTGCGGCCTTGCAGCGCTGCTTTCCGGAAATCGCCGCTGCCGGCTTCGTGGAAACCTGGGGCGGGATGATCGAGTCATCGCCCGACGTGCTTCCGGTGATCTCGCACGTCGACGGTCACGCCGGGTTCCTGGTCGCCAGCGGCTTCAGCGGGCATGGCTTCGGCATTGGCCCGGGCGCCGGTAAACTCATCGCCGACATGGTGCGCGGAGTCGCCGACCGCAGCGAGGTGCGGGCTTTTCGCTTGCAGCGGTTCTTCGACGGCTCGCCGATCCGTCCCGGCCCTTCGATATGAACAGGTGCGTGCAGTGAGCTCCAACGAACATCCGGTCCTGGCCCGCGAGCTGCAGCCGTCGCTTGCGCCGCACTTCTACAGCAGCCCGAGCGTGTTCGCACTGGAGCGCGAGCGCTTGTTTCACGCGCAGTGGTTTTGCGTGGGACGCGCCGAGCAGGTGCCGTCTCGCGGTGACTGTCTGCACGTGCACGTAGCGGGCGAGAGCGTGTTGATCCTTCGCCAGCAGGACGATTCGCTGCGAGCGTTTTATAACGTCTGTCGCCATCGGGGCAGCCGGCTCGTGCGCACGCCGCCGTTGCCGGATCCAGAGCAGCCGTCGGCAACGCGCTCGACGTCCATGACCAGCGGCGTCGTGTGTCCCTATCACGCGTGGACCTACAACCTCGACGGCTCGCTGCGCGCAGCCCGCTACGTGCAGTTCGACGCGACCTGTCCGAAGGAAGGCTTCTCGCTCGTGCCGGTCCACCTGGATACGTGGGGTGGCTTCATCTTCGTGAACCTTGCAACCCAGCCGGCGCAGTCGTTGCAGGAGCAGATCGCGGTGCCGATGCGCTATCTCGCGCGCTACCCGCTGCACGACCTGCGACGCGGCGCGCAGCTCATCTACGACGTGAGCGCCAACTGGAAGGTTCTCATGGAGAACTACAACGAGTGCTACCACTGCGGGCCGGTGCATCCGGAGCTGTGTGCACTCGTTCCTGCGTTTCGGGAACGCGGCGGCGCCGGCCTCGACTGGGCCGACGGCATTCCGCATCGGGCGGGCGCGTGGACGTTCACACTGAGCGGCTCGTCGAGTCGCGCGCCGTTCCCGGGACTTTCGGACAAGGAGAAGACCCATCACAAGGGCGAAGTCGCCTATCCGAACCTGCTGCTGAGTGCCGCCGCGGAGCACGTTGCGGCCTTCATGCTGTGGCCGATCAGCCCGGAGCGCACGCGCATCGCCTGCGAGTTCCTGTTCCATCCGGACGAGATCGCGAAGGCGCACTTCGATCCAGCCGACGTGGTCGAGTTCTGGGACGTGGTCAATCGGCAGGACTGGCAGATCTGCGAGTCGGTGCAGGACGGAATGCGTTCGCGCGGCTTCCGCGGCGGCTTCTACGCGCCGATGGAGGATCCGAGCCTCGACATCCGCCGCTATCTCGAACGCCACCTCGGCGATCTATCGCAGGTCAGCTGAGCAGGCGCGCGTGACATCCCGCTACGACGCTGTCGTCATCGGTGCAGGACACAACGGACTGACGACTGCGTTCTATCTCGCCCGCGCCGGCCTGCGCACGCTGGTGCTGGAGCGGCGCGAGATCGTCGGCGGATGCTGCGTTACCGAGGAGATCGATCGCGACAGGGCGCCGGGTTGCCGCGTTTCCACCGCCTCGTACATGGCAAGCATGCTGCGTCCGGAGATCATCCGCGATCTGCAGCTCGACCGGCAGGGCTTGCGAATGATCGCTGCCGAACCGACGGTGCAGGCCGTGATGCCGGACGGTTTGGTGCTGCCGTGGTGGAGCGATCGCGAGCGGATGCGCGAGGTGCTGCTGCGTGTTGCGCCGAAAGACTGCGAGCGCTTCATGTCGCTCGACATTCACCTCAGCGACCTGGCGCGCCATCTCGAACCGCTGTTCATGCAGGCGCCGCCCGATCTGCAGCGCAGCGGCTTCGCAGGTCTGCGCGAGCTGCTGCGCTTCGCGCTGAAGTTTCGCCGGCTGAAGGGCCGCCAGATCGCGGACCTGATCGCGTTTGCCACCGGCAGCCTCGGCGAATTCCTCGATCGCTCGCTCGAATCGGCGCATCTGAAATCGCTGGTGCTGTCGAACAGCCTCTACGGCAAGCACGGCGGTCCGTACGATCCCGGCACCTTGTTCGGCCTGCTGTTCCATCTGCTCGGCGGCGGTTCGCAGGCGAAGCAGGGATTCGTCGGCCACGTGATGGGCGGCATGGGCGCGATCACGCAGGCGATGGCCGCTGCCTGCGTAGCGAAGGGCGTCGAAATACAGACCTCGTCAGCTGTGCAGCGAGTGTCGATCCGCTCGGGTCGCGCGCGCGGCGTGGTGCTCGCGGACGGCGCGCAGATCGACGCAGCGCTCGTCATTTCCAACGCGGATCCCAAGCGCACCTTCCTCGATCTCGTGCCGCCGAACGAGCTCGACGATCAGTTCCGTGCGGACGTGCGCGGCATCAAGATGGACGGACCGTGCGGCAAGCTCAACCTGGTGCTGAGTGAACAGCCGCGGTTGGTGGGCGGCGATCCCGCCGCCGACGCGCTGCGTAATGCGCAGTTCACTCTCGTTCCCTGGCTGGAGGGCGCGCAGCGCTGCTACGAGAGCGCACGGCAGGGCAGTGTGCACGAGCGACTGTGGATCGACTGTCTCGTACCCTCGTTGATCGATCCGTCGCTGGTGACGCCGGGTCGTCACGTCATGACGTGCTTCGTCCAATATCTTCCGGGCAAGCCGACGGCGGGCTGGGAAGCCGCACGCGAGCCGCTGCAACGCCAGTTGCTCGCGCATCTCTCCGAGTATGTGCCGGCAGTGCAGCGATCGCTGGTCGCGAGCCGCCTCTACACGCCAGCGGACCTCGAAAGCACCTTCGGCATCACCGAAGGCAACATCTTTCACGGCGACTTGCGACCGGACCAATTGTTCTTCATGCGGCCGCTGCCTGCGTACGCCCGCTACGCGACGCCGATTCGCGCGCTGTATCTGTGTGGTGCAGGCACACATCCGGGCGGCGGCGTGACGGGTGCTCCAGGATTCAACGCGGCGCAGCGGATCCTCGCCGACCTCTCCCGCGAACGCGAGCTGCGCCCATGACCCGCGAATTCCCGGTGCGCTATCGGATCCTCGGCGTGCTGTTCGTGCTGAGCTTCGTCAACTACCTGCTGCGCAACAATCTCTCGATCGCGATGCCGAGCATCCAGGAGGAATTCCATTTCTCGAACGCCGAGCTCGGCTGGATCCTCGGCAGCTTCAACTTCAGCTACGCGCTGCTGCAGATTCCCGGCGGCATCTTCGGACAGGTGTACGGCCCGCGCCGCGCGCTCACGTTCATCGCCGTGTCCTGGGGCGTGCTCACGTTTCTGACCGGCTTCGTTCCGGCACTCATGGCGGCGTCCGCCACCGGTGCGATCGTGTCGCTGATCGTGATCCGCCTGCTGCTCGGCGCTACCAACGCGCCGCTGTTTCCGATCACGGCGGGCGCCTTCGCCAACTGGTTTCCGGAAGGTCGCTGGGCATTTCCGAACGCGGCACTGAGCGTCGGCCTGGTGCTCGGGCAGGCCGCAATCGGTCCGCTCGTGACCTTGCTGATCGTGAAGTACGGCTGGCGCGAGTCGTTTTATGTCCTCGCGCCTGCGGGTCTGTTCATCGGCGTATGGTGGTACTGGTACGGCCGCGATCGACCCACGCAGCATCCCGCGATCACGACAGAAGAAGTGCTGCTGATCGAGGGGGGTCGACCTGCGGGCGAGCCTCCGACACAAGAGCGCGGCGGCTGGCGCCACATGCTCGTGCATCGTGACGTGCTCCTGCTCGCTGCCAGCTATTTCTGCATGAACTACGTGTTCTATATGTTCGCGCAGTGGCTGTTCATCTACCTCGTCAAAGCGCGCGGCTTCTCGCTCCTGGAAAGCGGGTGGCTGTACGCGTTGCCGTTCGCGACCGGTGCCTGGCTCGCCGGCCTCGGTGGGATCGTATGCGATGAGCTGTGCAAACGAGTGGGTGCAACGTGGGGCTGTCGATTACCGGCGATGGCCGGGTTGATCCTAGTGGCCGCGCTGCTGATCGCCGGCGTGTACGCCTCGAATCCCTACCTCGCCGTCGTACTGTTATCGCTGTGCTTCGGCTTCACGCAGTTCACCGAAGGAGCATTCTGGTCGGCGTCGACCTATGTTGCCGGCCCGCACACGTCAGCAGCCACGGGCGTCATGAACACCGGCGGTAACGCGGCCGGCTTCCTGGCTCCCGTGGTCGGTCTCATGGTGGATCACCTCGGCTGGCTTGCGACGCTCGCCAGCGGTTCGGTCTTCGCAGTCATCGGCGCGGCCTTGTGGCTGCTCGTTCGCCTCCGTCCCGCAGTGTCGCGTTACTGACGGCGTCTCGCCGCCTCGCGCGCCAACAGTGCTGAGTCGAGCACGCTCACGGCGCGGACCTGGTAGGCCTCCGCATTGGGCACGGAAAAACCTGGCTTCGCTGCATCCAGGTATTTGCGCGCGTCGGTGTCCTCGTGGCGCGCGAAGGCAATCTGCGCCTTCGCGAGGTCGAGGTTCGCGCCCCAGTTGGGATCGCCCGCCAGGGCCGCGACATTCTTCGGGTCTATGCCGTTGAGGCGCGCGGCCGCGGCGTCGACGCGATTCCCGAGGATGAGGCAGGTAGCCCACGTATATGCAACCGCCTGAGTGAGTGCAGCGGCCGGTCCAAACGCTGCGAGCGCATCGTTGTAGGCGGACTCGGCATTCTCCAATCCTTCTTTCACTCGCAAGGCGCGGCACTGCGCCGTGGCGGAATCGGTCAGCGTTGCGATCGAGTAGAACGTCTGCCGCCCCTGTTTCGCCACCGCCAGCCGATGAGCCTCCAGACCGTCGCGGATCGCTTCGTCCCATTGTTCGAGGGAACCATGGGATTGCGCGCGCGTGGCCAGCAGCTGCAGCGTCATCTCGTTGTCGGGCCCGAGCACCTTCACCATTTTCTCGTGCAGGCCGTCCGCTTCCTCGATGGCGGCCGCGAACTCGCGCTGGATCATCAGCGCTTGCGTGAGATTCATGCGCACGCGCAGGCCTTCGGCGCTGTCCGGCCCGTTCAGCCGGTCGTAGCCGGCAATGAGCTCGCGGAACAGGACCTCGGCAGTCCTGCCGTCGCCGAGACGGATGAAGGAGAACGCCTGCCGCTGCTTGAAAGCGAGCCGGGTCTTCAGGTCGAACAGCTCCGGCAGGCGCTCCGCACCTTCCGCAGCCAGCCGGAACTGCTCGATGGCAACGGGCAGATCGTTCTTGATCAACGCCACCATGCCGCGTGAGGAGGCGAGCCAGGCAGCGACTTCCGGGCGCAGCGTACCCGCGCGTTTGATCAGCGCTTCCTGCTCCGCGAGCTGCTTCTCGGCGGACTCGAGCGTACCCGCGCGATACGAACGCGCTTCCATCTGCAATTGCTGTAAGCGCGCGATGATCGCGTCCTGCGACAGCACTCCGTCCGCTTGCTCCCAGAGCTTCGCGGCGTGCAGGTACTCGGCGCTTGCGTCGTCCCAATCGTTGCGGCCATCGAATGCTCGCGCCATGGTCTGGTGCAGGCGCGCTGCGACCGCGGGCTCGAATGCGAAACGGCGATCGATGTCGCCGGACGCTGCCTTGATCGCTCCGACGAGACTCTCGTCGGGCTGACCGCTGCGATAAGGACTGCTGCGTGCGAGCAGATCTTCGCCGAGGAAGCGGCTCACGGATTCGGCGATGGCGCTCTCGCGCTCGGCGCGATTGCGTTCCTGCATCGCCTGCCAGGCGAGGTACAGGCTGACGGCGGCGCCAAGCATGAGCGCGCAAGCGGCTGCCGCAATCCAGGGTTTGCGAGCACGGGCCTGCTCCAGGCGCTGTTCCGCGGCGCGTGCCCGTGCGTCGGCAGCGCGCGATCGCTCTTCCTCGGTGCGTCGCTCTTCGAGGTGACGCAGGCGATGCGCCAGCTCGGCCGCACTCTGCAGACGTTTTGCCAGATCGCCGGCGGCTGCGGCTGCAATGTCCTGGCGCAGCAGCGCATCGACGATGTCCGCCTCCCAGCCGGGCGTCAGAGGCTTGCGGAAATCGCCGACCAGGAACTGGTACAGCATCACGCCGAGTGCGTACACGTCGCTGCGCACCGTCGGCGGCGCGCCGGTGAGCAGCTCGGGCGCCAGATATAAAGGAGTGCCGCTGCCCGAGTCGCTGAGCACGCTCGCTGTCATGGTCAGCCCGAGCTGCGTGATGCCCAGCTCTGCAAGACGTTCCGGCTCCAGCAGGCGACTGCTGCCGAAGTCCGTGACCTTCACGAGCCAACCTTCGGGCGGCGTCGCGGCCACCAGCACGTTGGTCGGCTTGAGATCCTTGTGGAGCACGCCGACGCTGTGCGCGGCCGTAACGGCATCGACGACGTGCAGGAACATCTCGAGTCGCTGCGAGGGCGACAGTCGCGCGAGGCGACCGTCCGTCTCGGCCCACTCGACCAGATTCTGACCGCAGTACTCGTACTCGAGAAAGAACGGCGGGGTCTCGAAATTCCAATCGAGCAGCCGTGCGAAGAACTGCTGCTCGCCGAAGTTCTCGCGCAGCAGCCGTGACAGCGTCGCTTCGCGCTTCAGGCCGGCGAGGCTGCCGCCGTCGGGGCTGAATTTGTACACGCGCGGCTCATGCGTCTTGGCCTGCCGCGCGAGCCAGACTTCGCTCGCCACCGAGCGGCCGATCATCGACTCCAGCACGAAGTTCGGCCTGCCAGGAACAGCTGCGCCGGCCGCCAGGTCCAGTCGACTGACCCAGCCGCGCCCGACGGCGACGCGCTCGAACGCACCGGCGAAGCGATAGCCGACCCTGGGCTGCGTGACGATGCGCTCGGCATTCTCGTCGCCGAGCGCACCGCGCAGCTTGGCGATGGCATTGGCGATGACGTTCTCGACCGTCGGGCGTCCTTCCCAGACGGTGTCGAGCAGCTCGTCCTTCGTCACGACCTCGCCGGCGTGCGCCAGCAGGCACGCGAGGATCTCCAGCGGCTTGCGCTGGATGTCCACCGGCAGCCCGGACACGCGCAATTCGAAACGTGCTTCGTCGAACTCCGCCGTCCCGAAGCGGTAACGAAACAGCGCGGCGGCGCGCGCATCGGTGGGGACCTGGGCCATGGACATCTCGCAGTCCGTCTCTTTGGTGGACGGTCAAGCCGATTCGAGCATAACGCATGCGGCTGTTTTCTGCGCAGTTTCGCACCGCGTTAGGAATTGGTTAGCAGCTCGTGAGGACGCGCGCCCCGCGCCTGGCGCATCAAGCACGCCAGTTCGTAAAAAAAACCGGCGCTCCCTCGACGAGATGGCGCGCCACAGCAAAGGGGAGATCCTGCGATGAGCATCCGCGACGTTCTGTTCTTCGACGCCATGCTGACGCCGAAAGTCGTCACGCTCGTGTACTGGCTGCTGCTGGTCGCCGCGCTGATCGCGGGCCTGGGCTCGATGTTCTACATGGGCTTCCAGTACATGAGCTTCGGCACGTTCATGCGAGGCATCGCCATCACGGTCGGCGGTGTCATCGGTGCGCGCATCTGGTGCGAGCTCGTCATCGTGCTGTTCAAGCTGAACGAGAACGTCCAGCGCATCGCCAATTCCAAATAACCGCACGCCCGGAGTCCAGTCATGAAAGCCACCTGCCGCGAATTCGCTGCGACGATCGTCACCCTGAGCCTGGCGCTTGGCGCGTGTGGAGGGAAAAGCCCGGGCTCCGGCGCCGGGCTCGGACCCGGCGGCGCACCCGGCAAGAGCGCGCAACCCCGCAGCGGCAACGCCACCGCGGAGGAAGTCGCGGAAGAAATGCGCGGCGACGTGGATTGTCCGGCGCGCATCGCGACCAAAGCGCGCGACGCCAAGGCGCCGGTCGATGACGTGCTTGGCGTGCGGCCCGGCTTGACCTACGAGGAAGCAGCGAACCTCGTGCTGTGTAGCAACGACTTGATGGTGGTGCAGGCGGACGGCCGCGGCTTCCAGATCCAGACGTACGGCGAGACCCTGCGGCAAGGCTTCAGCGCGCGCCTGGCGCAGCCGCGCGTCGAGAAGACCTCGAAGCAGATCATGGCGGAGATGCAGGACTACACGATCGGCCGCAGCGGCAACCGCGTCAGCGAAGACATGAAGCCCGGCGACTCGAAGTGGTACGTCGGCACCATCGGCCTGCCAGGCAAGGAGCGCGTCATCAACGCAGCGCGCGAGGAATGGTTTGCGGAAGGGCGCAACCCGACGATGGAGAGCGTCGAGCAGGCGCTGCTGAAGAAGTACGGCGCGCCGACGCGTAGCCAGCCGCCGGCCGGCGGTCAGAAGTACATCACCTGGGCCTACGACACGTTCGGCCGGCCGATCACGGAAACCTCGCCGTTGTTCAACCGGTGCACGGGCGTGGCCGATCCCGACGGCGGTGCGAACTTCTCGCCGGACTGCGGTGAGGTGGTGATGGCGACCATCTTCCCGATGCCCGACAACCCCGCGCTCAGCCGCTTCTTCCAGGTGGGTGTCGTGGACCAGGCCGGTGGCTACGAAGCGCTGACCGCTACGGAGCAGGGCCTGCAGCAAATGGACGCCGCGCGCAAGGCGCAGCAGGTCAAGGAAGCTGCCAAGAACTCCGATTCGCCTCAGCTGTGAGGAAAGCGCCATGAGACCGAACCTCAGCCTTGTGCTGCTTGCGACAGCGTTGATGACAGGATGCGGCGGCGGAGCCGCAACCGCCGTGCAGCCGCAGACGGCAGCCGCTGCGTCGAATGCCGAGGCCGCGCCGGCCGCTGCCGCCGCGAAGGACTCCGCAAAAGAGTCTGCTGCGCGAGAGCTCGTGAATCCGGATGCGAGCACGATGGTGTTTCTGTACTACGAGCTCGCACATCTGCCGCTGCCGATCGATACCTGGGTTGAAGAAGACAGCCGCGTGCGGTTTGCACCGCCGCCGGACAAAGCGGCGCGACGCGCAGCCGTGCGCGCCGAGCTGGAATCGGCCGCAGCATCGGTGCGCGGCGTCGGCGCGCTGCGGCTTACGATGAACGCCAATCTCAGCGACTACGACCCGTCTTACGGCGAATTCACCGTGCGCGCGCTGTCGCCCAGCTCCGTCGTCAACTTCGACGCGCTCGGCCAGAAGGTCGCGGTGAGCTTCACCAACGGGCGCACCGCGCAGATCTGGCGCGTGCCGCAGGCCGAGGCGCAGGGCATCCGCGACAAGATCGGCTACGCGGGCAACATCGAGATGGACGCACTGCTGCGCATTGCAAACGTGCTGCCAGGACCCGGTGGCGGGACCCTGGCGACTGAAGTGATCGAGTACGAGCTGCGCGAGACGCAACGCGGTGTCGCTATCGCTCGCGTGCAACTGGCCAATCGCTAGATCGGGAGCAACCATGAACGCCTTGAATGCATGCATGAAGATCGCTGCCGCGTGTTGTCTGACGCTCGCAGGAGGATGGGCGTACGCCGCCACACCGGTGGTGCCGGCTGTGGTGAAGGATCCCTGCGGTGATTCACCACGCTGCTACAACGCCGGCACGTTCATCGCGGAGGTCATGCAAGTCTCTGCATCCGCGATGACGGCGGGCGCGCGTCACCAGGGTGTGGTGCTCAACATCCGCTTCCGCAACGTGAGTGACAAGCCGCTCATTCTTGCTTACCGAGCGAGCTCGAGCGCTGCGCTCGACAACTTCGGCAACGGCTACACGTGGGGTCGTCCTGGCACGCATGACACCAGCGTGAAGGGCATCGGCATGCTGGAGGGGCGTTCAGTGGACACGCAGTTCGCGCTCACACCCGGCCAGTCCCGTAGCGCCACCTTCAACATCATCCGCTTCAATGCGCGTCCACCGATCGGCGATGCGTGGAACTACGACGTCGTCATCGATGAAATCGAAGTGCTGCCCGGCCAGGTCGTGCGCTCGGTGCGGCAGAACAGTCTGAGCTTTGCGAACCTCAAGGCCGGTTCGTTCCGCGGCACCGAGGCCGCTGCGGGAACAGCGGACGCAGCGGCCGACGCTCAGGCTACGGATGCGATCGACGTCGCCAACAAGGTGATCGACCTCTTCAATCGTGCGAAGAAGAAGAACTGAAGCTGCAACCCAACCGGGGAATCGTCATGAACAGAACCAGAATCGGGCATGCTCTCGTCGCCACGGTCGTAGTTGCCGCGCTCGGCGGCTGTACGGGAGGCGGGCCCGGCGAAGGCGAGTTCGTGCAGGCGTGCATGAACCAGCAAGGCATCCAGATGGTGAAGGTGACCGAACAGATGTGCCGGTGCGCCGCCAAGTACTCGCGCGAGAACTTCGACCCGAAGCTGCAGCGCGCGATGGTGCTCAACATGCAGGGCAGGAAGCAGGAATCGGAGGCGCTGGTCGAGGGGCTGTCCTTCGAGGAGCGCGCCAAGTTCGCCATGCAACAGTTCGAGGTCATCGGCAGTTGTGTCGCGGAGCCCGAGTAGCGCGCAACGGCCGGTACAAGATATCGTAGACCGCATGTCGACCGTCGAACCGCCTCGTCCGCCGTTGCCGCCGTTCACCACCGAGAGCGCGACGCAGAAGGTCCGCGCGGCCGAGGACGCGTGGAACACGCGTGATCCACAGCGGGTAGCGCTCGCCTATACGCCCGACAGCGTCTGGCGCAACCGGTCCGAATTCCTGGCGGGCCGCGCAGCGATCCAGCAGTTCCTGACGCGCAAGTGGGCCAGGGAACTGGACTATCGGCTCATCAAGGAACTGTGGGCCTGCCAGGGCAACCGCATCGCCGTCCGGTTCGCCTACGAGTGGCATGACGACTCGGGCAACTGGTTTCGCTCCTACGGCAACGAGAACTGGGAGTTCGACGATCGCGGCTTCATGCAGCGTCGCATCGCGAGCATCAATGACCTGCCGATTGCCGCCCGCGAGCGCAAATACCATTGGCCACTGGGCAGACGCCCGGACGACCACCCGGGGCTTGCCGCGCTGGGGCTGTGACGACCTGATTCGCTGCATGGGGTATTCTTGCCATCCTCCATGGCGAGACCCTGACATGAAGCCCACTGCGCCCGACCCGGCGGAAAAGCCCGTCCATTTCATTCGCAAGATCATCGCGGACGACGTCGCTGCCGGACGTTCGACGGTGCGCACGCGCTTTCCGCCGGAGCCGAACGGCTATCTGCACATCGGTCATGCCAAGTCGATCTGCCTGAATTTCTCCATGGCGCAGGAGTTCGGCGGCGCCTGCAACCTGCGCTTCGACGACACCAACCCGGAAAAGGAAGAAGGCGAGTACGTCGAGTCGATCCAGCGGGACGTGCGCTGGCTCGGGTTCGAGTGGGATGGGGCGGTGCGCTACGCGTCGGGCTATTTCGATCAGCTGCACGAATGGGCGGTGCATCTCATCGAGCACGGCAAGGCATTCGTCTGCCATCTCAGCGCCGATGAGGCGCGCGCGTATCGCGGCACGTTGACGGAGCCGGGCAAGGACAGCCCGTACCGCAATCGTTCGGTCGCAGAGAATCTGGCGCTGTTCGAGCAGATGCGTCGCGGCGAGCTGCCGGAAGGCACGTGCGTGTTGCGCGCGAAGATCGACATGGCCGCGCCGAACATCAACATGCGTGACCCCACCATGTATCGCATCCGGCATGCGCATCATCACCAGACCGGCGACAAATGGAAGATCTATCCGACGTACGACTTCGCGCATGGACAGTCAGATGCCATCGAAGGCATCACGCACTCCCTGTGTACGCTGGAGTTCGAGGATCATCGTCCGTTGTACGAGTGGTACCTGAACAATCTGCCGGTCCCGTCGGTGCCGCGACAGTACGAGTTCGCGCGGCTGAACCTCAACTACACGGTGGTCAGCAAGCGCAAGCTCAAGCAGCTGGTCGACGAGAAGCACGTATCGGGGTGGGACGATCCGCGCATGCCGACACTCTCGGGCTTGCGTCGCCGCGGCTATACGCCAGCATCGATCCGTGCGTTCTGCGACCTCGTCGGCGTCACGCGCAGCGAAGGTGTGGTCGATGTCGGCATGCTGGAATTCGCGATCCGCGATGATCTCGACAAGCAGGCACCGCGTGCCATGTGCGTGCTGGCGCCGTTGAAAGTAACGATCACGAACTTCGAGGCCGACGCACTCGAGCACTTCACCGCGCAGCTCCATCCGCAAAAGCCGGAAATGGGAACGCGCGAGCTGCCGTTCACGCGAGAGCTGTATATCGATCGGAACGATTTTCGCGAAACGGCGGAGAAGGATTTCAAGCGGCTGGTCCTCGGCCAGGAAGTGCGGCTGCGCAACGCCTACGTGATCCGCGCCAAGGAGATCGTGCGCGGCGCCGATGGCCAGATCGCCGAGCTCAAGTGCACCTACGACCCGGAAACGCGCGGCAAGAACCCGAGCGACGGACGCAAAGTGAAGGGCGTCATCCATTGGGTCTCGGCTGCGCACTGTCTCGACGTGGAAGTGCGCCTGTACGATCGGTTGTTCAGCGTCGAGTTTCCGGAAGAGGACAAGTCGAAGTCGTTTCTCGACTTCATCAATCCGCAGTCGCTGACGATTCTCAAAGGCTGCAAAGCAGAGCCGTCACTGGCCAAAGCGACGTCCGACACTCGTTACCAGTTCGAGCGCGAGGGCTACTTCTGCGCCGACAGCGTCGAGTCGAAGCCCGGCAGGCTCGTGTTCAATCGCACCATCGGTCTGCGGGATTCTTTCGGCAAGTAGCAATGCGAGTCAGCGCGTGGACAATTGCCGTCAGCGTGCTATTTCCGGTCTCAGGCCAATACTACTTCTACACCGGTGGCGTTTGCGCCCTCATGGGCAAGTTGAAAATCCCCTGCGGTATGTCCTCGACTTCGCCACCGATCAGTCGCAGGACTAGATGCGCGACTGCATAAGGAGATGAAGCGATGCGTAACGTCGTGACCCTGATAGCGATCGCCGGCCTCGCGTGGTACGGGTACACAAAGTACCAGGCGTCGGCAGGCCACAGTCGAAGCGAGTCAGGCTCATCGTCCCCGGCGCGCGTGACTGACGGTGTCGCATCCTTCAAGTGTGACGGGCGCAGCCATTGCTCGCAAATGACATCGTGCGAAGAAGCGACCTACTTCATCCGGCACTGTCCCAACACGAAGATGGATGGCGACAACGACGGTGTCCCGTGTGAAAGCCAGTGGTGTAAATAGGAAGCACACTCAGGCGTACATGGCTTACTTTTTCATACTGCCCATGTTCGCGCTATGGCTCGTAGTTTGCCGCGCTGGCTGTCCTGATTGCCAGGTCAGTGCCGAGACTCGCTCCTATCTATCCCTACGCCTGGCGGGTCGCGTTGTGGGCCAGCGTAGGCTTCATCACAGCGAATATCGTCTTGGCCATCGCTGTCGCACTAGGCTTGTCAGCCGTCGACGGACCGGGTCCGTTTGCATTGGCGCATCGGAATCTCAGGCATGTTTAGGAATCGCACGTGATCGCTCAACGCATAGGCCTCGTCTCACTGGTAGTCGATGACTACGACGACGCGCTTGCATTCTTCGTCGGCAAGCTCGGCTTCACTCTGGTGGAGGATACGGCGGTTCCGCAGCAGTCGAAGCGCTGGGTCGTCGTAGCACCTCCGGGAGCAAACGAATCACGCCTGGTGCTGGCGAAAGCTTCGAACGAACAGCAACAGGCGCGGGTTGGCTCGCAGACGGGCGGCCGGGTGTTCCTGTTTCTCTATACGGACAACTTCTGGCGGGACTACGAGCGCTACAAGACGAGCGGCGTCGTGTTCGTCCGCGAACCGAAGCTCGAACCGTACGGCAGGGTCGCAGTGTTCGAAGACTTGTACGGCAATCTGTGGGATCTGCTGGAGCCGAACGATGCAAACCGGAGTGCTTGACCTCGACAGTCCCAAGTGGGCCGAGCTCATGCATGCATACGGCAACGCCGCCGATATTCCCGCGTTACTGCGGCAGCTCGACTCATTGCCCGCGGCTGCAGCGGAGCAGGAGCCATGGTTTTCTCTTTGGAGCGCGTTGGCACATCAAGGAGATGTGTACTCGGCCTCGTTTGCGGCCGTGCCCCACGTCGTGCGCGCACTGGCATCCGCGCCAGCGTCTGCCGATTCGACCTACCTTCATTTTCCCGCCTGGGTCGAGATCTGTCGCAGCAAGAACGGCACCCCGGTTCCGGAGGAACTTGCGCCGGCATACTTCCATGCGCTCTCGCAGTTGCCATCACTGGTTGCCGCTGCAGCTGCTCGCTCGTGGGACGAGAACTTCCTTGCTTGCGCATTGAGCGCAATCGCTGCGGCGAAGGGTCAGCCGGTTGTTGCGGCGGCCGCCCTGGAATTGTCGCCGGAAATCGCCGGAGAATTCATGGAGTGGTTCTTCCGGCGCTGATCAGGCACGCGCTGCCGCTCGCAAGCCAAGCAAGATCGCGGTGAGGTCCTGCGGAGCATCGCGAACGATGTCGTGCCGGGTGGGCAGCGATGTGACGGTCCACGCGGGATCCTTCTGCAGAGTCTCGTACGTCGATCTGAATGGCGTCTCCGGCCATGCCGCGGCGTAGATGAAGACTTTTTCACGGACCTCCTGCCAGCGGCCGCTCAGCCGGATCGCCTGTTTGAACGAAGCGATCGGATGCGCAGTGCAGCGGCGGTCCAGATGCTCCGGCGGCACGACGCCGAGCCCGTCCGCTTTGGACCGATCGATGGCGAGCTGACAGTACCGGTCGCCCGCAAGATCCCACCACGAGTCGCCGTCCTGCGGCACGAAGGCGTCGCAGTAGACCAGGGTGGCAATGCTCTCGGGCAGCCGATCAGCGACACCCGTGATCACCATTCCCGCATAACTGTGTCCGCAGAGAATGACGTCGGTCAGGCGCTCGAAGCGCATCACGTTGGCTACGTCCTCGATGTGCGTCTCGAGATTGATCGCGACGTGAGCGAGGTGCGACCGCTCGCCCAGTCCGGTGAGCGTGGGCGTAAACACTTCATGACCTCGTGCACGGAGCTCTCGAGCGATGGGCGTGACTGCCCACCCGCCATGCCACGCGGCCGCGACCAGCACGATCTGGGCCATTCCGTCTCTCCTGGCGACCAACGCAATGGCGTAAAAGAGCCTCGTGGAAGTTTTGTTCCCTGCGGGGGCGGGGTTTGCTCGCAGCCCCGGGTTCGACGAAACTGAGCGCGGATGCGCGCATCGATCACGTCGCTCGGGCTGCTCGTCCTGGTCGCGCCAGGGCTGGCAGCTGCTGCCGAAACGACGCCGGTCCATGCGCCGGGCGAACAGACCGCCGACGAACGCGAATTCAGCATCGCCGCGCAGCCGGTGTCGCAGGCCTTGCGTGAATACGCGCAACAAAGCGGCGATCAGGTCGTGTTCTATTCGGAGGTGGGCAAGGGGCTCGAGTCTGCGTCCGTGCAGGGCAGATTCACGCGTGAGGACGCGCTGCAGAAGCTTCTGCTCAACACGGGTCTGAAGTCCGAGCGCGTCAATTCGAAGACCGTGGCGATCAGCGCCGCGGCGCCGCTGAAACGAGCCTTCCAGGAGCATCCAGTCGATCCGCCGCCGGCCGTGCGGCTCGCGGAGTCGAGCGAGCGCCCGGCACCTGCAGCCGTACCACGCGCTCAGCGCGCTGCTCGAGTGGAGCAGGATGAGCAGGCACTGTTCGGCGCCGAGGAAATCATTGTCACAGGTACCGCTGTCCCGCGGAGAACGAAATTCGATTCCAGCGTGGCTGTGTCGACGTTCAGCGCCCGCGACATCGCGCAGCAGGCGCCCGCGAGCTCCGCGGATCTGATCGCGGCAGTGCCGGGATTCTGGGTCGAGTCCACCGCCGGCACCACGCAGGGCAACGTGTTCGCGCGCGGCATCATCCAGGACGGCGGCTACCGCTTCGTCGGGTTGATGGAAGACGGCATTCCGATCTATCCGGTGTCGGAGCTGTCGTTCTACAACCCGGACCAGTTCGTGCGCGTGGACGCGACGCTCGATCGCGTGGAAGCGCTGCGCGGCGGTACCGCGCCCATCTTCACGTCCGGTGCAGTGGGCGGCACGATCAACTTCGTGACCCGCTCGCCGCTCGCGGCGCCGCAGGCGCTCGTCGCCGCGAGCATCAGCGACTACAACCTGTACCGCACGGACGTGGCCTGGAACGGCCCGCTCAACGACGACTGGGGCATGGCGATCGGCGGTTACTATCGCCGCTCGGACGGCATCCGCAATCCCGGTTACACGGCCGATGACGGCGGTCAGTTCCGCGTGCAGCTCGCGCGCACCTTCGAGCAGGCGACCGTCGAGGTGTTCGCGAAGTACATCGACGACCGCTCGCTGTTCGTGGTGCCGATCCCGCTCACCGGCAATCCCAGCGATCCGCGTGGTTTGAACGGCGCCGATCCGGGCACCTACGCGTTGCAAAGCGAGGACCTCGCGCGCGCGGGTCTGCCGCCGTCGGCAGCCGAGGTCGGATTGCAGAGCTCCGATCTGCGCGACGGCATCCACCCGCAGCTCGGCACCTTCGGCGTCAAGGTCGACTGGGATTTCACCGAGCAGGTCTCGCTGGCAAACGTGATGCGCTACACGAACGGCGAGGTGCATTTCGACGGCATCTTCGCCGGCGCGGATCCGGTGACCGGCACCGAGTTCGCCGCCGCCGCAGGCGTCGCGCCGAGCTACACGGTTCTTGCTACCGGTGCGCCGTATGCGGCCACCGATCTCGTGCAGAACCATGGCCACTGGGCGGTGCGCAAGGATTACGAGTCGCTGCAGGACGATCTGCGTCTCAACTTTCTGCTCGGCCCGCATCAGCTGACCGCGGGCCTGTACTTCGCCGACTACTCGATGGCGGATCGCTGGAGCCTCGGCAACCTGCTGCTGATGGACGTGAGCGATCGACCACGGCGCCTGGCGCTGCCCGGGGTGACCGATCCGCAGGGCTTCACGCAGTACTCGTTCTTCAACCTGATCGCCGACTACGATGCGACTCAATACGCTGTGTACGGCGCAGACGAGTGGCAGATCACCGACCGTCTGCGCATCGACCTCGGCATGCGCTACGACCACGAGAGCATCGACGGCTCCATCAGCAACGGCACGACCGTCGATCTCGACGGCGATCCGGCGACGCCGTGGGACAACGCCACATCGCTGGCGGGCACTGATCGCAGGACTGTCGACGCGGGCTTCCGCAACTTCGGCTGGTCGCTCGGTCTCAACTACGAGATCCGCGACGGTCAGGCGATCTTCGGTCACTACACCGACTCGGCCCGCCTGCCGCACTTCGACAATGTCCGCGACGGCGTGCTCCGGAAGGATCCCGTCACCAACATCGAGCTCGGCTACAAGATCTCGCAGCGGCGCTTCGTCGTGTTTGCGACGCTGTTCCACACGGAATTCGACAACGTCTCGTTCAACGATATCGACGCGAGCGGCACCCCGCTGGTCCGCACGACCGGCACGCGCACGCGCGGTATCGAGCTGGAAGGCGAGCTGCTGCCCGTGGATGCGCTGACGCTCCGCTTCAGCATGACGTTGCAGGATCCGAGGTATCGCGATTTCGTGTTCCGCGATGCCGCCGGGACGGTCTTCGACAACACCGGCAACACCATCCGGCGCATTCCCAAGCGCATGTGGCGCGTCACGCCGACGTACACGTTTCTCAAGGATCGCGGCCGGGTGTTCCTGACCTGGACGCACGTGAGCGACCGCTATTCCAACGACGAGAACACGCGCACGCTGCCGCGATACGACAAGCTGGACGCTGGCGTGGCGTTCGAAGTCGGCAACCGCTGGACGCTGCAGCTCACCGGCGACAATCTGACCGACGAGGTCGGGCTGACCGAAGGCAACCCACGCACCGACGTGGGTGCCGGCGCGAGCGGTGCGATCTACGTCGCGCGGCCGCTTTTCGGCCGCTCGTTCATGGGGTCGGTAACGTACAGCTATTGAGGGCTGCCGCGCACGATCCAGCCTTCGCGGTCAGTGACGACCGCGACGGTTTCGTCCTTGCGCAGGAACTCGATCAGCGAAGCGGGGTCGGTCGCGTCGAACACACCCGAGACCTTGCGCGCCCCGATCGTTGCGTCGACGACGCGGATCTGCCGCGGACTGTAGCGCGCGAACTCTGCGGCCGCGTCGGCCAGCGCAGTCTCTTCGAAGATCAGGCGGCGCCGCGTCCACGACGTCACCTTGTCGGTGTCCGACAGCGACAGCCGCACCGCTGGCCGCGCGGGTGCGACGATCAGCTGCTCACCGACGTCCAGCAGGATGGGAGCGGATTCGATGCGACTATCCACGCGCACTCGTCCTTCGAGCACGGTGACGATGGTCCGCTTGTCATGGGCGTTCACGTTGAACGCGGTGCCGACGGCGAAGATGTCCGTCGATCCGGTGCGCACGCGGAACGGCCGGTGCACATCCTTGGCGACGCGGAAGATCGCCTCGCCCTCGACCAGCTCGACCGCTCGCAGCCCGCCGCTGAACCGCGTACGCAGGCGCGAGTGCGTATTCAACTCGACGACCGAGCCGTCCTCGAGCACGATCGAGCGCTGTTCGCCGAGTGCTGTCTGGTATGCCGGACCAAACCATGGCTTCCACAGCGAGCCGGACGCCACGAACGCGACGCCGATGACGACGAACGCAATCGCAGCGGCCATCAGCCAGGGGAGGGCACGGCGAACACGCGTCGTCTCGGCGCCGGTGCGCTTGGATTCCAGGGTGGCGACATTCGAGCTCGCCTGCGCCTCGGCGATCAGAGATTCGACGCTGCGATCGGGCCATAGTGCGCCACGCCTGCTGGCCGTGCGCGCCAGCGTGCTCAGCCGCAGAAACTCCTCGACGTTGCGCGTCGAGGCGCGCAGCCATTCCGAAAACTGCTGGCGCTCGCTCTCGCTGCAGCTCTCGTCCGACAGCGTGGCCAGCCAATACGCGGCGCCCTGCGCGGGCGTTTGCGCGGCCGGATCGCGAGTCGAATGTTCGTTCGAGGGCGACATGGCGTTCAGTCGAGATCCATGCTGCCGCGCAGCTGTGTGTAAGCGGTCGTCAGGAGCCGGCGCACCATGCGCGTCGTGATCCCGAGGTGCTGGGCGATCTCTTCGTGCGACATGCCGTCGCGCAGCTTCAGGTAGATCACGGCTCGAACCATCGGTGTCATCTCGTGCAAGGCGTCATCGAGCTGCCGCGCAAAGTCCGACTCGCTCAACGCCGTTTCGGGCGTGGTCGCGGCTACGAGCGCGTCGAGCTCGTCGGCGCTGTGCGGCTTGCTGTGGCAGGCCCGCATGCGCCACTCCGCGGCGACGTTGACTGCGACCCGGTACAGGTACGCCTGCGGTTCCTCGATCAGCTCCAGCTTCTCGACCCGCAACAGGCGTACATACACTTCCTGCGCCAGGTCTTCGGCGTCGATCTGCTGCGGCAGGCGGCGGCGCAGGAAACGGGTCAGCCCCGCATTCCAACTGCGCGCCCACTCCGCGATGCGCTGGCCGCCCCCTGTTGCAGACATCGGATCAGACTCGACTCGACCTGTCTCCTATCTTGCTATAGACGGGCCGAGCGGGGAAAGCTGCCCCGGTCCCGGCGGCATGGGGCAGGTTTTCGGGCTCACCCCCTCTAATCGAATGAAGTGCGCAGCGGCGTGAGACGGCGCACGTCTTGAACTAGGGGGACTCATGAGCACGAACTTGTACACGCGCCGCCAGCGGCTGGCTGGTCTGGCGATCCTGGCGACAGTTTCGACACCGACGCTGCTGCATGCGGAAGAGGCACCGCCGCCGCGGGGCGAGCAGAGCAGCTCGCTGGAGACCGTCGTCGTCACGGGTAGCGCCATCAGCAGTGGCGTCAAGAAGCTCGAAGCGAGCTACAACATCGTGACGGCGAACGAGGACGAGATTCGCAACGCCAACCCGAAGAGCACGGCGGACCTGCTGAAGATCTCCCCGGGACTGTGGCCGGAGTCGACCGGCGGTCAGACCGGCGCGAACATCGAGATCGCGGGTTTTCCGGGCGGCGGGGATGCGCCGTACTTCACGACGCAGCTGATGAGCTCGCCGCTGTACGGCATGCCGACGCTGTCGTTCTTCGAGACCACGAGCATTTTCCGGCTGGATGACACGATC
>DATBKP010000158.1:0-14982 GCA_036555785.1 Steroidobacteraceae bacterium | reverse complement strand
GATCAGGTCGCCCATCGGCAGGCCGTAGCCGCCGTAACCGCGCGCGATGTGCACGACGAAGCGCAGGTGCGAGAGCACCAGCTGACGGGCAGCATCGAGATCGCCGCCGACCTGCAGCCGGCGCGCCAGCTCGAGCTCCTCTTCGCGGGTCAGCACGGCAACGCGCGACACACGCTCGATATAGGCATCCAGGCTTCCGACCGGACCGGCAAGAACGAGATCGGTACCGGATCGGACCAACGCTGTGTTCATTTCGAAGATGTTCCTCCAGCTCGATTCGCGATCGAGTGTAGCAAGGGTTTAGCAGTCCGGCGATTGGAGTGCTAAAGAGGCCAAAAAGTTCCGTCGCGGCGGGCCCTTTCAAGGGCGGCGGCTGCGTACGTAACTCATTGAATTGGAATGGTCGGAACTGGCTGAAGTTCCGGCCGCTCGGTCAGCTGGGCTCGATCCGCCGCAGGTGCCGGGTCGCGGCGATATAGGAGCCCAGCCAGCCGAGGGCAACGCCGCTCAGCAGGAGGACGCCAGAGGCCTTCGGATCGAGCGCCCCGAGTTCGAAGGCACTGCCGTAGAGGCCCGCCAGCCGCCCGATGGGCTCGCGCAGGACGGCAATGGCGACGAGGGTGATCACCCACGCCGTGACCGCGCCGCCTAGCCCGTACCAGAAGCCGTTGTACAGGAACGGCCGACGCACGAAAGCATCGCTGCCGCCGACCAGCTTAGTGACCTCGATTTCGTCGCGCCGGTTCTGAATGTCCAGCCGGATCGTATTACCGACGATCACCATCACGCCGAGCCCGAGGATCCCGGCCGCGAGCAGCAGGCCGCGCTGCAAGGCCTCGAGGATCGCGTTCAGCCGGTTGACCCAGGCGGTATCGAGCTGCACGGCCTCGACCGAAGGCAGTCCACGCACGTCCGCGGCGAGGCTCTGCAGGTTTGCCGCGGTCGTAAATGCCGCCGCCGGCCGCACCACGATCGTATGCGGCAAGGGGTTTTCGTTGAGCGCGTCGATGGCGTCGCCGAACCCGGAGTCGTGCCGGAACTCCTTGAGCGCGTCGTCGGCAAGAATCAGCTGGGCCTCGGCGACGTCGCGCCGCTGCCGGATCCGCTCGGCCGTGCGCCGCGCCTCTTCGGCGGACGTCGGCCGTTTGAGGAACACCGTGATGTCGACCGCGCGATTCCAGTTGCCGGTCGCGAGCTGCGCATTCGTTACCAGCAGATGCAGGCACGCGGGCAGTGCGAGCGCGATGCCGATGACGAGGATCGTCAGGATCGTCGCGAGCTTGTGCTGCGCCAGCCGGCCGAGCGAGCCGATCGAGGTCTGCAGATGCCGCATGACCCAGGCGCTCATGGCTGCGCCCCGTGATCGAGGAGCTTGCGCGGATCGAGCAGTTTCTCGCCCGCAGCCGGCACGGCACTCTCGACGATGCGGCCGCCTTCGAGCCGCACGCGGCGCACCGGGAAATGCTCGAGCAGGTAGATGTCGTGGCTCGCCACCAGCACCGTGACGCCGACCTCGTTGAAGCGGCGGAAGATCTTCATGACCTCGAGCGACAGCTCCGGGTCGAGGTTGCCGGTCGGCTCGTCGGCAATGAGGATCGCCGGCTTGCTGACGACAGCGCGCGCGATGCCGACACGCTGCTGCTCGCCCGTCGACAATTCCAGCGGCGCGCTCTGCTCGCGCCCGAGCAGTCCGACCTGGTCGAGCGCGGCGCGCACGCGCTTGCCGATCTCCTTGCTCCCGACGCCGGCGATGATCAGCGGCAGCGCGACGTTGTCGAAGATGGTGCGGTCGTAGAGCAGCTTGTGATCCTGGAACACCATGCCGATCTGGCGGCGGTACGCGGGCACCTTGCGGCGGCCGACGCCGGCGACGTTCTGGCCGTTCACGATCAGCTGGCCGCGGCTCGGCCGCTCGATCAGCGCGATCAGCTTCAGCAGGCTGGACTTGCCGGCGCCGGAGTGGCCGGTGACGAACACGATCTCGCCCGCGGCGATTTCCAGCGACAGGTCGCTGAGCGCCTCACGGCCGTTCGGATAGCGTTTGAAGACGTGATCGAAGCGGATCATTCTCGTTTGAGCAGCGCATCGACGAACGCCTCGGCGTCGAACGGCGCGAAGTCCTCGGCGCTCTCGCCGATGCCGATGTAGCGGATCGGCAACTGCAGCGTGCTCGCGATTGCGAATACGATGCCGCCCTTCGCGGTGCCGTCGAGCTTGGTGAGCACGACGCCCGTCACTCCGAGCGCGTCGTTGAACAGGCGCGCCTGCTGGAGCGCATTCTGTCCCTGGCTCGCGTCCAGCACCAGCAGAACTTCGTGCGGCGCGCGCGCATCGACGCGACCCATCACGCGCTGCACCTTCTTGAGCTCGTCCATCAGGTTCGATTGCGTGTGCAGGCGGCCCGCAGTGTCTGCGACCAGCACGTCGATGCGACGGGCGCGCGCGGCTTGCAAGGCGTCGAAGACGACCGCAGCGGGATCGGCGCCGGTCGCCTGCGCGATCACCGTCACATCGTTGCGCTCGCCCCAGACCTGCAGCTGCTCGACCGCAGCGGCGCGAAATGTGTCGCCGGCGGCAAGCAAGACCTTCAGTCCCTGCTGTTTCAGCTGCCGCGCGAGCTTGCCGATCGTCGTGGTCTTGCCGGCGCCGTTGACGCCGACGACCAGGATCGCGAACGGCGTCGCCGTGCGATCGATCTCGAGCGGCTGTTGCGTCGGCTGCAGGATGCCGAGCAGCGAGCTGCGCAGCGCTGCGAGCAGGGCGTCGAGATCGCCGAGCTCCTTGCGCGCAACCTGGCGGCGCAGCTCGTCGAGGATGCGCTGCGTGGTCTCGACGCCGACGTCCGCAGTGATCAGCCGCGTCTCGAGCTCGTCCAGCACTGTGTCGTCGATGCGACCTGCCGGCAACAGGTTGGCGAGATCGTAAGTGAGCCACGAGTTGCCGCGGTTCAGCTTCTCGCGCAATCGCTTGAACAGGCCGGGACCTGCAGCCGGCGCTGCTTCTTCACCTTTGGATTTGAACCCGAACATCGCTCGCGAGGATCACACTGGCCCAGGAAAATGAGCGGCGATTCTATCAGCTATGATCAGCGGCCAGATGCCGCGCTCAGCGAACCGACTACGCATCATCGGCGGCCGCTGGCGCGGCTCGCGCATCGTCTTTCCGCCGCTCGCGGCAATCCGGCCTTCGCCCGATCGCGTGCGCGAGACGCTGTTCAACTGGTTGCAGCAGCCGATCGTGGGCGCGCGCTGCCTGGATCTGTTTGCGGGCAGCGGAGCTCTCGGCCTGGAAGCGCTGTCGCGCGGTGCCGCGCACGTGACTTTCGTCGATCGCGAGCCGCAGGTCGGTCGGCATCTGTTGCAAACGCTGGAGCGGCTCGGCAGCCGCGATGCAGCCGTCGTGGTCGAGGATGCGCAGCGGTTCCTGTCGCGGCCGCCGCAGCCTTGCGACATCGTATTCCTCGACCCGCCGTTCGACTCGGCCGCCCTGGAGCAGGTCGCCGGCCGATTGCAGCCATGGCTGGCGCCCGGCGCCTACATTTACGTGGAATGCCCGGCCGATCGCTCGCTCGCGACGCTGCCCGCGCATTGGGTCGCACACCGCACCAAGAGCGCCGGTCAGGTCGGCTATCATCTGCTGCGAGTCAGCGACCCAGCCAAAGAGGTTCCGCCATGACAGGCGCTCTGTACCCGGGCACGTTCGATCCGATCACCAACGGCCATCACGACCTGGTACGCCGGGCCGTCGACATCTTCGGGCGCGTACTGGTGGCGGTCGCCGCGAATCCGGGCAAGGCGCCGCTGTTCACGGTCGACGAGCGCGTCGAGCTGGCGCGCGAAGTGCTGCGCGATATTCCGAACGTCGAAGTCACCGGGTACACCGGCCTGACCGTCGACTTCGCGCGCAAGCACAACTTGAGCGTGGTGGTGCGCGGCTTGCGCGCCGTGTCCGATTTCGAGTTCGAGTTCCAGCTCGCGACCATGAGCCGGCACCTGTCGAACCAGGTCGACTACGTGTTCCTCACGCCGGCCGAGCGCTTCAATTTCATCTCGTCGTCGCTGGTGCGCGAGATCGCCAGCTTCGGCGGCAACGTCAGCCAGTTCGTGCATCCCGCCGTCGAGACTGCTTTGCAGCGCGCCTGGGCGCGGCGCAAAGCCTGATCCCTCCCCAAGTCGAGTCCATCATGAAGTTCGCACTGCTTCGTTCGCGTCTCTATTTTGTTTGCGTTCTCGTGCTGCTGGCGCCGTGCCTGGCCGCAGCCGACGTGCCGGCGAAACCGCCGAAAGCTGCGATCGCAAGTCAGCACGAGCTGGCCACGCAGGCCGGGATGGAGATTCTCAAGCAGGGCGGCAATGCTTTCGACGCCGCAGTCGCGGTGAGTGCCGCGCTCGGTGTCGTCGAGCCGAGCAGCTCGGGACTCGGCGGCGGCGGCTTCTGGCTGCTGCATCGGGCTGCGGACGGCTTCGAGATCATGGTCGACGCGCGCGAAGTCGCACCGAAGGCGGCCACGCGCGACATGTTCCTGGACGACAAGGGCAATGTCGTGCCGGGGCGTTCGACCTCGACGGCGCTGGCCGCCGGCATTCCCGGCGAAGCCGCCGGTTGGGCGCATCTCGCCGCGAAGTACGGGAAGCTGCCGCTCAAAACCAGCCTGCAGCCGGCGATCCGCCTGGCGCGCGAAGGCTTTGCGCTCAACACGCGGCTGCGCGGCGGCATCGAAGCCAAGCGCAACCTGTTCCAGGCCGGCGCCGCAGCGAAAATCTTTCTGGTGAAGGGCGAAGTGCCCGCGGTCGGCACGATCATCAAGCAGCCGGAGCTGGCGCAAACGCTGACGGCGCTCGCCGAGCAAGGCCCCGATGGGTTCTACAAAGGCGCGGTCGCGAAGCGCATGGTCGAAGGCGTGCGCAAGCTCGGCGGCATCTGGTCGCTGGAGGATTTCACGGACTACCGCGTGCTCGAGCGTAAGCCGCTGTACGGCGAGTATCGGGGCGCGAAGATCATCTCCGCTCCGCCGCCGTCGTCGGGCGGCGTGGCATTCATCGACGCGCTCAACATTCTGTCCGGCTTCGATCTCGGCGCTGTCGACAGCGCGACGCGCAAGCATCTGGTGGTCGAGGCGATGCGGCGCGCGCATCGCGATCGCGCGGAGTTTCTCGGCGACCCCGATTTCGTGAAGATCCCGACGGAGCGGCTCACCCACGTTTACTACGCGGATGGACAGCGCGCCTCGATCCGCATGGATCGCGCCACGCCGAGCGACATGCTGCCGAGCATCGAAGCGCCGGCGCAGGGCACGCAGACCTCGCATTTCTCGATCATCGACACCGAAGGCAATCGCGTCGCCGGCACGCAGTCGATCAACCTGTTCTTCGGCTCCGGTCTCATGGTGCCCGGCACCGGCGTGATGTTGAACAACGAGATGGACGACTTCTCCGCGAAGCCGGGCGTGCCGAACGGTTTCCGGCTGATCGGCGCGGATGCGAATGCAATCGCGCCCGGCAAGCGGCCGCTGTCGAGCATGACGCCGACGTTCGTGGAAAAGCCCGACGGCCTGCTGATCGTCGGCTCGCCCGGCGGCAGCGTGATCACGACCGTGGTGCTGCTGTCGACGCTCGATTGGCTGGACGGCGTGGCGCCCGAAGAGTTCGTCAAGAAGGGCCGCTACCATCATCAGTACATGCCGGATGCGATCACGTTCGAGCCCGGCGCGCTCAGCGACGAGGAAAAAAAGACGCTGCAGGAGTTCGGCCACACGCTGCGCGAGTCGCGCATGCCCGGCAACGCGCAGATCGTCACCTGGGATTACAAGAGCGGCGCAGTGAAGGCGGTATCCGATCCGCGCGGCGTCGGCGTCGGTGTCGTGTACTGACTCAGCGCTGGCATTTCGGACAGAAGTAAGTCGAACGCTGTCCTTGCACGAAGTGCCGGATCGGCGAGCGGCACACGCGGCACGGCTCGCGCGTGCGCTCGTACACGTACAGCTTCTGGCGGAAATAGCCGGGCGTCCCTTGCGGATTGACGTAGTCGCGTAGCGTCGTGCCGCCGGCGCGGATCGCGGCGCGCAGCACGACCTTGATCGATTTCGCCAGCTTGTCGAATTCCGCGCGCTTGATCCGCCTGGCCGAGCGACGTGGATTGATGCCGGCGCGGAACAATGCCTCGCTCGCGTAGATGTTGCCGACCCCGACGACGACCTGGCCGTTCATGATGAGCTGCTTGATTGCGACGCTGCGGCCCGCAGCTGCGCGTGCGAGATACGCGCCATTGAATTGCGGAGAGAGAGGTTCCGGCGCCAGCGATCGCAACAACGGGTGCTGCAGCGGATCTTCGCGCGTCCACAGCAAGCTGCCGAAGCGGCGCGGATCGTTGAAGCGCACGCACAAGCCGGAGTCGAGCACGATGTCGACGTGATCGTGCGTTGCCGGCGCCACCGAGCAGGGCAGCAGTCGCAGGCTTCCCGACATCCCGAGGTGCAGGATCATCGTGCCGCGCTCGAGATCGAACAGCAGATACTTCGCGCGCCGACGCAACTCGCGCAGTCGCTGACCCGCCGCTTCCTGCGGCAGTTCGCGTGGCACGCGCCAGCGCAGCCGCGGCTCACGGACGAGGACAGAGCGGATCACCTGGCCGCGGATCGACGGCTCGATGCCGCGCCGCGTCGTTTCGACTTCGGGGAGTTCCGGCATGGTCAAAGCGGACCTGAATTTCTGCTGGTGCATTGATACCGATGAGATCGCCATCACAGTATCCACCACCGCGGTGCGAGCAGGTCTCATCCCGCGCCGGGAGCAGGGATTTGCTCATTTGTGGTGGCAGGGGGGCTCCGCTATAGTCGCCCGGCTTAATTTTCCTTAATACGAACGCACCGCCGCCCGGGGGCTGTAGGTACCACGCAGTGAACGTCGATTTTCTGTATGGAATTCTGAACCTTAGCTTTTGGTCGTACGTGCTCGTGACCTTCCTGATGGTGCAGTTCACCTTCATGGGTGTCACCCTCTACCTGCACCGCGACGCCACCCATCGCAGCCTCGACCTGCACCCGGCGCTGCGCCACGTTTTCCGTTTCTGGCTGTGGATGAGCTCGGGCATCGTCACCAAGGAATGGGTGTCCGTGCATCGCAAGCATCACGCGCGCTGCGAGACGCAGGACGATCCGCACAGCCCTGTCATCTATGGCCTCAAGAAGGTGCTGCTCGAAGGCGCCGAGCTCTATCAGCTGCAGGCGCGCAATGCGGAGACGCAGGAGAAATTCGGTCGCGGCACGCCCGACGACTGGATGGAGCGCAACGTTTACTCGCGCTATCGCAACTTCGGCATCATCGCGCTGATCCTCGTCGACCTGCTGCTGTTCGGCATTCCGGGCATCATCGTGTTCGCCGTGCAGATGCTCGCGAATCCGGTGATGGCGGCCGGCGTCATCAACGGCATCGGTCATTACTACGGCTATCGCAACTTCGAGTGCCCGGACGCCGCGCGCAACATCGTGCCGTGGGCCGTGCTGGTCGCCGGCGAAGAGCTGCACAACAACCACCACGCCTTCCCGAGCTCGGCGAAGTTCTCGATCTATCGCTGGGAGTTCGACATCGGCTGGCTGTACATCCGCGTGTTCCAGTTCTTCGGGCTCGCGAAGGTGATTCGCGTGGCGCCGGCGCCGGCGCACGTCGAACCGCGCAAGCACATCGATCTGGAAACGGTGCGCGCCGTCATCGTCAATCGCATGCACGTGCTGCGCGCCTACACGCGTCTCGTGACGCTGCCGGTGTTCCGCGATGAGCTGCGCATTGCCGGCGGCAAGCTGAGTCGTCGCGTGCGCAAGCTGCTGGTGCGCGAGCCGGTGTTGCTCGACAACAGCGCGCAGTCACGCTTGCGCGAAGTGCTCGCTTCCAACGCGGCGCTGCAGACCGTGCACGAATTCCGCGAACGTCTGCGTCAGATGTGGAGCGGTGCGAACATGAGCAACGAGAAGCTGGTGCAGCATCTCAAGGAATGGATCGCGCAGGCCGAGGCCAGCCGCATCAAGGTGCTGCAGGATTTCGCCGCGTCGTTGCGCGGCTATGCGATGCAGCCCGCCTGAAGGTAACCGACACCGAAACAAAAAGCCCGCCATTCGGCGGGCTTTTTCTTTTACTTGATCTTCGTCTCTTTGTAGACGACGTGCTTGCGGACCTTCGGGTCGAATTTCTTGACCTCCATCTTGTCCGGATGGAGCCGCTTGTTCTTGGTCGTGGTGTAGAAGTGGCCGGTGTTGGCCGACGACAGGAGCTTGATCTTTTCGCGCATGGGACTCTCCTGGATTACAGCTCGACGCCCTTGGCGCGCAGCTCGGCAACGATCTTCTCGATGCCTTTCTTCTCGATCGTGCGCAGGCCGCGGGTCGACACGCGCAGGCTGACGAAGCGGCGCTCACTCTCCAGCCAGAAGCGCTGCACGTGCAGGTTCGGCAGGAAGCGCCGGCGACGCCGGTTGTTGGCGTGGGATACCGTATTGCCGGTCATCGGCCGCTTGCCGGTGATCTGACAGACTCTGGACATGGCTGCAATCCTCGACGGGGTGGCCAGGTGGGCCAGGCCCCCAGGCTCGAAAACGAGTCGCGCTTTATACCAGCCAATGGCTTGAGAGGGAAGGGATTTACAGTAATCCGCGCTCGGCGAAGGACTCGCAGACCCCGTCGCCCACGACCAGGTGGTCGAGCAGCCGGACCTCGACCAGCGCCAGGGCGTCTTTCAGCCTTTTCGTGACCATCTGGTCCGCCACGCTGGGCTCGGCCACGCCCGAGGGGTGATTGTGGGCCACGATCACCGCCGCGGCATTGCGGGACAGAGCCTGTTTGACCACCTCCCGGGGATGGACGTTGGCCATATCGAGGGTGCCCCGGGAGACCTCGTCGAAGGCGATGACCCGATGGCGATTGTCGAGCCACAGGCAGCAGAAGACCTCGTACGACAAATCCCGCAAGCGCATCTGCAGGAATTCACGCGTGGCCTGTGGAGTGCTCAAAGTGGCCCCCGTTCGTAACGGCTCCTGGTAGTGCCGGCGTGCCAGCTCCAATGACGCCTGCAGGATCACGTAGCGCGCCGGTCCCAGCCCGCGAGCGGCGCACAGGCGGCCGGACTCCGCTGTCAGCAGACCGCTCAGCGACCCGAACTCCAGCAGCAACGAGCGGGCGACGTCGAGCGCACTCTGGCCGCGCACGCCGGTGCGCAGCAGGATCGCGAGCAACTCGGCCTCGGTGAGCACGCCCGGGCCGCGCTCGAGCAATTTCTCCCGCGGCCGTTCGCGCGGCGGCCATTGTCGTATCGACATCCCTGTTTCCCGATCGCCTGGCGAGTCGAGATTGTGCCGGCGGGCGGCGCCGATCGGCCGCGATTTGACTCCGGTTTGCCACGAAATGCCGCGCCGTCGTCCATGCGAGGGCGGAATACCCCTATGCGCAGGACTGCGTTTGATGCTTCCGGACCCCGCCCCCATAATCCCCTTCATGAGTCCGCAGCCCCGCAAGCTTCTGCTCGGCGTCACCGGCGGCATCGCCGCCTACAAGAGTCCGGACCTCGTGCGTCGGTTGATGGAGCACGGCGCCGAAGTGCAGGTGGTCATGTCGCGCGGCGCGCAGCAGTTCGTCACCGCGCTGACCTTTCAGGCGGTGTCGGGCCGTCCGGTCCGCACGGATCTGTTCGACGAGGCGGCGGAAGCTGCGATGGGTCACATCGAGCTGGCGCGCTGGGCCGACGAGATCATCGTCGCGCCGGCGACCGCCGAATTCATCGCGCGGCTCGCGCACGGCTTCGCCGACGATCTGCTCGCAACGATCTGTCTCGCGACACGCGCGCGCCTCACGCTCGCGCCGGCGATGAATCGCGAGATGTGGGCGAACGCCGCGACCCAGGCCAACGTACAGATTCTCAAGCAGCGTGGCGTGCGGCTGCTCGGGCCGGCGAGCGGCGACCAGGCCTGCGGCGAAGTCGGCGTCGGGCGCATGCTCGAGCCGGCGCAGATCGCCGAGGAGATTTACACGACCCGCGGCGGCGCCGGTCCGCTGCACGGTCTGAAGGTCGTCGTCACCGCCGGACCGACGCGCGAAGCGATCGACCCCGTCCGGTTCATCAGCAATCGCAGCTCCGGCAAGATGGGTTACGCGGTTGCGCAGGCCGCGCGCGAAGCGGGCGCGGAAGTGGTGCTGGTGAGCGGACCGGTGCAGATTCCGACGCCGCGAGGCGTGGAACGCATCGAAGTCGAAAGCGCCGAGCAGATGCTCGAAGCCGTTCGCAGCAACGTCGCTGGCGCCGACATCTTCATCTCCGCCGCCGCTGTCTCCGACTACCGCGCGCATCAGGTCGCGGGGGAGAAGATCAAGAAGACCAGCGACACGATGAACCTGTCGCTGGCGCGGGCGCCCGATGTGCTCGCGACCGTCTCGCGCTCGCAGTCGCCGCCGTTCCTCGTCGGCTTCGCCGCGGAAACCGAGCACGTCGAGCGCAATGCGCTGGCGAAACTGACCGGCAAGAACCTGGACATGATCGCCGCGAACAAGGTCGGCGCCGGCCTGGCGTTCGACAAGGACGAGAACGCGTTGACGGTGTATTGGCCCGGCGGCGGCAAGCGCGAGCTGGCGTTCACCAGCAAGCTCGCGCTCGCGCGACAGCTCGTGGAAGTGATCGCCGAGCGCTACCAAGCTAGCGACAAGACGCGCGCGGTCGCCGCGAAATCGAAGAGCCCCGCCCATGCCAGCTGACGGCGCGCTCGCCGGCGCGCGGCATCGCCTCGAGGTGCGCATCCTCGATCCCCGCATCGGGCGGGACTACCCGCTGCCGCAATATGCAACACAAGGTTCTGCCGGCGTCGACCTGCGCGCGTGCATCGACGCGCCGCTCGAGCTGAAGCCCGGCGACACGCAACTCATCCCCTCGGGCATCGCGATCCACCTGGAGGATTCGGGCTACGCGGCGCTGGTGCTGCCGCGCTCCGGGCTCGGTCACAAACACGGCATCGTGCTCGGCAATCTGGTCGGCCTGATCGACTCCGATTACCAGGGCCAGGTGTTCGTTTCGTGCTGGAACCGCGGCCAGACGACCTTCACGATCCAGCCGGGCGAGCGCATCGCGCAGCTGGTCGTGGTGCCGGTGGTGCAAGTGGAGTTTGCGGTGGTCGAAGAGTTCGCGCAGTCGCAGCGCGGCGCGGGCGGCTTCGGCAGTTCCGGCCGCGGCTGACTAACGCAGACCCTTCAGTTCCTTGAAGCGCTTGATGTCCGCGTCGAACGACGCGTTCAGATCCGCCTGTTCCTTGCGGTTCGCCGCCAGCGATTCCTCGTAGACGCGCATGCCGTTCACGGTGTTGACCATCTCGGAGGCGAGGTGGTCGGGCAAGGGCGGCGCGTTCGGCCGGTCGCTGTACGGCCTGAAGCGCGCGATCTGCGCTTCCAGGCGCGCCTGGCGATCGCGCAGGTTGGCGATGTTCTGCTCGGTCACGCGATATTGCGCGCTCAACTGCTCGAGTCGTTGCCCGCGCAGGCGCTCGATGTCTTCGACCGTCAGATAGGTTTCGATCAGCGTTCGGTCGCGCAGTGCGCGTTCTTCTTTTTCCTTGCGGACTTTCGCTTCCTCGGCCTCGCGCTCCAGCCGCTTCAGACGCGTCGCTTCGCCTTCGATCAACCGCACCTGCATGCCGTGATCGTTGAGCACTTCCGTGTCCAGGCCCGCGCATTCCGGCGGCATGCTGTCGCCGTAGTGAGTCTGGCCATTGCGATCCTTGCAGCGGAAAAAAGCTTCGCGCGACGAGCGCTCCTGCGCTGCAGGTGCCTGCGAATAGACCAGCGCCAGGACGACGATCGTTGTCGCGACTATGCGAATCCCGCGCATGTGGGCTCGAGCCGGCGTCATTGCGCGGGTATTGTGCCGCAGGCACCCGGGCGGTCAACTTTTACGCGCAGAGTCGTCATGCGACGCCGTACTGGGCCCGATACGCGCGCGTCGCGGCCAGCTGCGCAGCGTCGCCGGATCGCTCCAGGTATTCGATCAGGTCGGCGAGCCGCAGGATGCTGGTCACGGGCAGCTGCAAGGTCTGCTCGACCTCCTGAACCGCCGACAGCTGCCCGGTGCCGCGCTCCTGGCGATCCAGCGCGAGCACCACGCCGACCGGCTGACCGCCGGCGGCCTTGATGATCTCGATCGCCTCGCGAATCGCCGTGCCGGCGGTGATCACATCATCGACGATCAGCACGCGGCCCCGCAGCGGCGCGCCGACGATACTGCCGCCTTCGCCGTGATCCTTTGCCTCCTTGCGATTGAAAGACCATGGCACGTCGCGCCCGTAGCGATCCGCGAGCGCCACCGACGCGGCGGCGACCAGCGGGATGCCTTTGTAGGCCGGACCGAACAGGACGTCGAACTGCCACCCCGAGCGCTCGATCGCCTCGGCGTAGTGCCGACCGAGCTCGGCGAGGGCGCGACCGGTGTTGAACAGCCCGGCATTGAAAAAGTACGGGCTCAGCCGCCCGGACTTCAGCTTGAACTCGCCGAAACGCAGCACGCCCAGGCCGAGGCACAGTTCGATGAAGGAGGCGGACATGCAGTGATTCTATACATTCTCTTCTCTCTATAATGGACGGCATGCGCATCATCACGGTCAACGCCAACGGCATTCGCTCCGCCGGCAGCAAGGGCATGTTCCGCTGGATCGCCGGGCAGGAGCCGGACGTCGTGTGCGTGCAGGAGACGAAGGCGCAGGAGGACCAGCTCGGTGCTGCGCTGTACCGGCCGCAGGGCTATCACTGCTACTACTTCGACGCACAGAAGAAGGGCTACAGCGGCGTCGCCATCTACGCGAAGCGCAAGCCCGACAACGTCACGATCGGCTACGGCTCGAAAGAGTTCGATGCGGAGGGACGCTACCTCGAAGCGCAGTTCGGCAAGCTCTCGGTGGTTTCGCTGTACCTGCCTTCCGGATCGTCGGGCGAGGATCGGCAGCGCGCCAAGTTCCGCTTCCTCGATGAGTTCATGCCGCACCTGTGCGCGCTCAAGCGCAAGCGGCGCGACTTCATCCTGTGCGGCGACTGGAACATCGCGCACAAGGAGATCGACCTGCGCAATTGGCGCTCGAACCGCAAGAACTCCGGCTTCCTGCCGCAGGAGCGCGCGTGGCTCGACCAGCTGTTCGGCGACCACGGCTACGTCGACGGCTTCCGCGAGATCAACCAGAAGCCCGACCAGTACACGTGGTGGTCGAACCGCGGCCAGGCGTGGGCGAACAACGTCGGTTGGCGCATCGACTACCAGATTCTCAGCCCGGGGCTGCGCGGCAGCGTGCTGCGCGCGGGTATCTATAAGAAGAAGCGTTTCTCCGATCACGCGCCGCTCGTGATGGATTACGACCTTTGAGCACCCAGCAACCCGCCGCTGCCGGAGGCAACGGGCGCGGCTGGCTCGCTGCCGTGCTCGTGTATCGGCAGCCGCGCATGCTGTCGATGTTGCTGCTCGGCTTCTCCGCGGGCCTGCCGTTCTTCCTCGTGTTCCAGACGCTGTCGGCGTGGTTGCGCCAGGACGGTATCCAGCGCGCGACCATCGGCATGCTCGCGTGGGTCGGCATCGTGTACACGATCAAGTTCCTGTGGGCGCCGATCGTCGATCGCGTTGCGTTGCCGTTGCTCCACCGTTTGTTCGGACGCCGCCGCAGCTGGATGCTGCTCGCGCAGGCGGGCATCGCCATCGGCCTGTTCAATCTCTCGATCAGCGATCCGTCAGCGGATGTGCTGCGGGTTGCGCTCTGGGCGCTGTTCGTCGCGATCTGCGCGGCAACGCAGGACATTGCGATCGACGCGTGGCGTATCGAGTCGGCGCCGCCGGACATGCAGGGTGCGATGGCAGCGGCTTATCAGCTCGGCTACCGGCTGGCACTGATGGCAGGCAGCGCCGGCGCGCTGACGATCGCCGCGGGCTACGGCTGGCGGGTTAGCTACACGACCATGGCTGCGCTGGTTGGTGTCGGCGTGATCACGACACTTGCGAGTCGCGAGCCGCAGGCGACTGCATCCCGCGACACCGTGCTGCGCGAGGAGCGCGTCATAGCGTGGCTGGATCAGCGCACTCACTGGCCGCACTGGATGCGCACTGCTGGCGCATGGTTCATCGGCGCCGTCGTGTGTCCGCTGATCGACTTCTTCGGCCGGCTCGGGTGGAAGAGCGCGCTGCTGATCCTGTTGTTCATGAGCAGCTATCGACTGACCGACTTCACAATGGGCTCGATGGCGAATCCGTTCTACATCGACAAGGGTTACACCCTGGCGCAGATCGCCACCATCGTGAAGGTGTTTGGCATCGCGATGTCGATGGTGGGTATCGTGATCGCGGGCATCGTGATCGCGAAGCTCGGCATCCTGCGAGCGTTGGTGCTGGGCAGCTGCATGATCATCGCATCGAACCTGGGGTTCGCACTGCTCGCGACCGCGGAAGGACCGTCGCTCGCTGGCCTCGCGGCCGTCAACAGCCTCGACAACCTCGCGCTGGCCCTGCACGGCACTTCGCTGATCGCCTATCTTTCCAGCCTGACGAGCCCGAAGTACACGGCCACGCAGTACGCGCTGTTCTCGTCCTTTTACGCGCTGCCGGGGAAGATCCTCGAAGGATTTTCGGGATTCGTGGTCGACGCGATCGGTTACAACGTCTTCTTCGTCTACACCGCGAGCCTCAGCCTGCCGGGATTGCTGCTGCTGTTCGTGCTCGCGCGGCGCGGCGCGTTTACAAATCGCGCGGCGACGACGGCCACTCCGAGTAGCCCGACGCCTCGGAGCGATCGAGGCTCGTGAGCGGATCGGTCCAGCCCGTGCCGCTCGCCACCTCGCGATCCGCCTCGTAGTCTTCGGAGTCGACGTCGACCGAGCCGCTCCAGTCCTCGGGCGCCTGCGCTTCTTCGAATTCCTGCTCCGCCCACGATTCCAGCTCGAACTCCTCGAGCGTGCCGTCGAAGTGCTGCACCTCGACCGTCGCATCGTCG
>DATBKP010000157.1:0-20830 GCA_036555785.1 Steroidobacteraceae bacterium | reverse complement strand
GCCTGTCTTCGCTGCGAACGAGTCCACAACTTGAGCAAGGATGATCGACACATTGTCGCGTCCGCCGTTGTCGTTCGATAGCTGAATCAATTGCTTAGCGACCGTTTCAAGACTAGCACTAAAGGTGCTCATAGTTAAGTGGATATCGTCGTCCTCGACCATGTCGGACAGGCCGTCCGAGCACAGGACGAAGAAATCCCCCTTCTGGACCGGCTGCTCGTGCACCTCGACCTCGACGGTCGGCTCGACCCCGAGCGCCCGTGTGACGTAGTTCTTGTTCGTGGCCCGCTGGGCCTCGGCCTGCGAGTAGAAGCCGCGGTCGACCAGCTCCTGCAGCAGCGAGTGGTCCATCGTCATCTGCTCGAAGCGGTTGGCGCGCAGCCGGTAGAGGCGGGAGTCGCCGACGTGCGCGATCGCCACGCGGTTGTCGAAGAACAGGCAGGACACGATCGTCGTGCCCATGCCTTCGCACTGCGGCTGGGTCTTGGCGGTCTGGTAGATGATCTTGTTGGCGCGCGCGATCGCGTCGCGCAGCACGATGCTCGGCCGGGCCAGGCCGCTCTCCGGGTCCGCGGAGCTCATGTCCTGGTGCTCGACCGCCTCCTTGACCAGGCTCATGACGGTCTTGACGGCGATGCCGCTCGCGACTTCGCCAGCGTTGTAGCCGCCCATGCCGTCGGCGAGGACGAACAGCCCGATGTCGGCGTCGACGCCGATCGTGTCCTCGTTGTGCTCGCGTACGCGGCCGACGTCCGTCAGGCCGACCGAGCGGATCTTACCGCGCACTAGCAAGCCTCCCGGTGGGCGCTCACGGGATGAGCCACTCGTGCTTGGATTCCGCGGATGTCGGCGTGCCGGCCGGGCCGGCGCACGCGCGCAACGCGCTCGCGAGCTCGCCGCAATGCGCGTAGCGGTCGTCGGCCGACTTCGCGAGCGCGCGGGCGATGATCGGATCGATGCACTCGGGCAGCTCCGGGCGCACCAGGCGCACGGAAGCGTGCGGCTCGGTCGCGATCTTCTGCATCAGCCGCGGCATCGACTCCGCGCGAAACGGCAGCTGTCCGCACAGCAGCTGATACAGGCTGACCCCGAGCGCGAACTGGTCGGAGCGTCCGTCGAGCGGTCGACCTTCCAGCTGTTCCGGCGACATGAATGAGGGCGTGCCCAGGACGATTCCCGTTTTGGTTCGGCTTGTGTCGGTGAGGCGTGCGATACCGAAATCGGTGATCTTCAACTCATCCGTGTCGGGATTGAACATTATGTTAGCTGGTTTTATATCGCGGTGGACCACGTTTTGGCGGTGCGCATAGTAGAGGGCGTCCGCCACGCGTGCGACCAACAGCATCGTATTTTTGAAAGGCATCAGGCGCGCAGCTTCTGTAAAAGTGCTGAGGTGCGTGCCGCGCAGGTATTCCATCGCGATGTAGGCCAGCCCCTGGTCCTCGCCCGCATCGTAGACCGTGACGATCGCCGGATGATTGAGCCGGCCGGCCATCTCGGCCTCGCGGAAGAAGCGCGCGCGCGCTTCCTGCAGATCGTTCTCCTCGAATTCCTCCGCCAGCGGAATCGCCTTGATCGCCACCACCCGATTGATCTTGGGATCGCGGCCGAGATACACCGTGCCCATCGCGCCTTTGCCGAGCTCGCGCTCGATCTCGTAGCGGCCGAGGGTGCGTGTGGCGCGCGCGTGCCGCGGCGCCGGGTATGCCATATCGGGATCGGACGGTTGCGTGTCCAGCTCCGGCGCGGCTGGCGGCGAGGGCGCGGGCGCCGGCGGGACGTTGCGCGTCTGCGGCTGATCTTTCAGGCGCGCGCGCCGCGCGCGCAGGTCGCGATAGTTCGGGTCGCGAGCCGCGATATAGCTGTAGACGTTGGATGCCTTCTGCACCTGTCGGCGTTTCTCGAAATCGTTGCCGAGCAGGTACAGCAGCTCCATTGTCGCGGCATCGAGCGGACAGCGCCGGTACGTTTCGAATGCCAGGTCGAGCTGACCCTGGCGCTGGAAGGTCTGACCGAGATTGCGCAGGCTGGCCGCGGATGCGTTCTTCGCCTCCTCGCTGCGGGTGGTCGCGCGGCGCATCAGCTCGCCCGGCAGGAACAGCCCGTAGCCGACCAGCACGCCGAGGCCGGGCAGCACCAGGCGGGCCCACACGAGCGACGAGCTCAGCAGGCCGACCTCGGCCACGATCAGGATCGCGATGAAGATCACGCTGGCGATGGCGCCGAACCCGACGCCGGCGAACGGCAGCGCGAACGCGGCGAACGCGATCACCGCGAGCGCTGCCAGCCACTCGAGCGCGACCGCGTAGCCGGGTCGCGAGTAGACCTTGCCGGAGATCAGACCCGACACGGTGCTCGCTGTCGTCAGCAGGGCAGGCGAGACGTCGGTTGCCGGTGTCGTCACTGTGCTGGGCGCGGCGAGCGCCGGGTCCGCGAAACCGACGATCACAATCTTGTCGCGCAGCTCGTCGGCGCCGATGTCGCCGGCCATCACTTGCCAATACGGATACTGCTTGAACTGTGGCGGTTGCGCGGCGAAGTAGTGCGGGCGAATCGTCAGCGCGGCGCCGAGCGGCCGCGCGTGCTCGCCGAGCTGTAGTACATCTCCCGAAGCGAAGCGCAGATCCGCAGGTGCGACGCCAAATGTGCGCGCGGCCACGACCGTCGCTAGCGACGGCGCCAACGCGTCGTCGCCGATGCGCAGCGCTGCCGCATCGGCGCGAACTGTGCGATCGCCGTCCGCGATCGCGGTCGTGTGACCGACGGCGGCCGCGGCGTTCGCCAGCACGGGACCGGGCGCGGCGACGATATTGGCCGTTCGCGCCGCGCGCTGTGCGCCCGGGTCGCCTGACGGGAAAAGTCGTGCTGGCAATTCGGGTTTTCCACTGGCCGTCTCGGCGAGCCGGACGTCGAGCGGCAGCACGACGTTGCCGTGCGCCTGCATCGCTTCGGCAAGGTGCGCGTCAGGATCGCGGCCGGCGTTGGATTCGCCGAGCAGTCGCCGCAGCGACTGCGCCTGCTCGGAGCCGCCGAGATCGGACGACTCGAGCAGCGCCAGCGCGGCGCGCAGGCGCTCCGCTTCGCTGGTCCGCGGCGAAGTGTCGATCGGCACGCTGAAAGCGATCACGCTCGCGCCCGCGGCGTGCAGGCGATCGATCAGGCTGGCGTGGACGTCGCGCGGCCAGGGCCACGCGCCGAGCCGGGAAATGCTGGCGTCGTCGATGCCGACGAGCACGATGTTCGACGCCGGACTCGCCGGCGTGGCGCGCATCACGCGGTCGTAGAGCATCAGCTCGACCGGCGCGTACGTCGTGGAGGAGATCAGGCGGCCGACGACGATGACGAAGGCTGCTGCCAGCCCGCCGGGAAGCCAGGAAAATCGCGCCAGTCTTGCCGCCACCCAGGCACCTCGAACGAAACCGGCGCGAGTATAGACGAATGTTCCGCCGGCAAATCGCAGGAAGCGTCACAGCCTCGCTGCAATCGCGGCACCTGTCCGACACGCTATGCGCTACTGTAGGAATGCCGATCACGTCCTTGTCTCGTCCGACCGGAGAACCATGGCGAAATCCCGCGAAGTGTTCGTTTGCGACCAGTGCGGCAACGAAAGCCTGCAATGGCAGGGCCTGTGTCCGATGTGCGGCGCGGGCGATGCGCTGCGGCGCGTGAGTGTCGCCGCCCGCGGCAAGCCCGAGCGTCGCGCGCTGGCCGCGACCAGCGGCGAGCCGCAGCGCCTGTCGCAGGTCGCGGAGCGCGACGAGCCGCGCGTGCCCACCGGGCTGGAGGAACTCGATCGGGTGCTCGGCGGCGGCCTGGTGCTGGGCTCGGTGACGCTGCTCGGCGGCGATCCCGGCATTGGCAAGTCAACGATGCTGCTGCAGGCGGGCGACGCGCTCAGCCGCGCGACGCCGACGCTGTATGTCACCGGCGAGGAATCGCTCCGCCAGGTCAGCCTGCGCGCGCGCCGCCTCGGGCTCGCCGGCGATACGCTGCAGCTGCTCGCGGAGACCTCGGTCGAGACGATCATCGAGCATGCGCGCAGCGCGGGCGCGCGCGTCCTCGTCATCGATTCGATCCAGACGATGTTCGCCGCCGAGGTCGAGTCCTCGCCCGGCTCGGCCGCGCAGGTGCGCGAGTCTGCTGCAGCGCTGGTGCGTTTCGCGAAAGCCACCGGCGTGTCGGTGCTGATCATCGGCCACGTGACCAAAGAGGGCTTGATCGCCGGCCCGCGCATCCTCGAACACATGGTCGACACCGTGCTGTATTTCGAGAGCGATGCCGGCAGCCGCTTCCGCATGGTGCGCGCGATCAAGAATCGCTTCGGCGCCGCGAACGAGGTCGGCGTGTTCGCGATGACCGAGCAGGGGCTGCGCGAAGTGAAGAATCCGTCGGCGATCTTCCTGTCGCAGCACGCCCAGCCGGTCAGCGGCAGCGCAGTGATGGTGGCGCGCGAAGGCAGCCGGCCGATGCTCATCGAAGTGCAGGCGCTCACCGACGACGCTCAGGGGCTCAATCCGCGTCGCGTCGCGGTCGGGCTGGAAGCGAACAGGCTTGCGTTGCTGCTCGCGGTGCTGCACCGGCATGGCGGCGTCGCGACCTCGGGGCGCGACGTCTTCGTCAACGTCGTCGGCGGCGTGCGCATTTCGGAGACCGCCGCGGATCTGCCGGCGGTGCTGGCAACTGTTTCGAGCGCGCGCGACGAGCCGCTCGCCGGACGCATCGTGTGCTTCGGCGAGCTGGGTCTGGCCGGGGAGATCCGGCCGGTACCCTACGGCGAGGAGCGTCTGCGTGAGGCGGCGAAACATGGCTTCGAGAGAGCCATCGTGCCGGAGGCGAACAAGCCGCGGCGCGCTATCGAGGGATTGCAGGTGATCGGCGTCGAGCGGCTGGCGGACGCGCTACGCAGCGCCTTTTGAGCGCTCGTCGAGAGTCGTCAGCGGCGTCGCGCGGATGCGCGCGGTCTTCACGCTGTTGTCGATCGTCTGCAGGATCTCGATCGTCAGGTCGCCGAGGCGCAGCACCGTGCCCGCCTGCGGCAGCGTCTCCAGGTATTCGACGATCAGTCCGTTGAGCGTGCGCGGGCCGTCGGTCGGCAGGTTCCAGCCCAGCGTGCGATTCAGCACGCGCGCGTTGATCGCGCCGTTCACGACATAGCTGCCGTCCGCCTCGCGATGGATATCCTTGTGCAGTGTCGCCGGCGCACTGGTGAATTCGCCGACGACCTCCTCGAGGATGTCCTCGAGCGTGACCAGTCCCTGGATGTCGCCGTACTCGTCCACGACCAGCGCGATGCGGCGACGGTCGCGCTTGAAGTTCAGCAGCTGCACGTCGAGCGTCGTGCCTTCCGGAACGAAATACGCTTCGCGCTGGCGGGCCAGCTCCAGCAGGTGCTCGCGATCGAAGTCGCCGCGCACCAGCGCATGCGCGACCTTCTTCATGTGCAGAATGCCGACGATGTTGTCGAGGTTGCCCTGGCAGACCGGCAGGCGCGTGTGCGGCGTCGAGCGCAACACGTCGAGGATCGTGTCCCAGTCGTCGCTGACGTCGACGAACGCGATCTCGCCGCGCGGGATCATGATGTCCTCGACGCTGATCGCATCGAGCCCGAGCATTTTGTCGGCGAGCTGCGAGCGGTCGGCTGCCGCGGCCGGCGCGCTCGGCGTGATCGGTCGCGCGTGTCGCGGCCGGCTGCGCCGCCGGCCGAGCATGAAGCCGGCGAGCGCACCGCACGCTGCGATCGCGATTGCGATCGTCAACAGAACCGATGCGGATAGCGTGAAGAAGTACACGGCCCGTAGTTGCGAGCGCTAGCCCCAGTGCCGGCCGAGGATGGACTCCAGCACGATCTTCGAGCCGAAGTATGCGAGCCCCAGCAGCGCAAAACCGCTCAGCGCCCAGTTTGCCGCCGTGCGCCCGCGCCAGCCGAAGCGCCAGCGGCCGAACAGCAGCACGCCGAAGACCAGCCAGGCGAGGCACGACAGAATCGTCTTGTGCAGCAGGTGCTGCTCGTTCGAGAACAGGTTCTCGACGAACACGAAGCCGCTGAACAATGCCAGCGTCAGGACCGCGAACCCGGCTGCGAGCGCCTGGAACGCGGCGGACTCGAGCGCTTCCACGGACGGCAGTGCAGTCAGCCAGCCGAGCGGTTTGCGGCTGCGCAGGCGGCGATCGAGCAGACGCAATGCAATGGTCAGCGCGACAGCGATCGTGATCAGCGCGTACGCAAGCGTCGACAGCACTATGTGCGCGCCGATTTCCCAACTCGGGCCGTCCACGAGCGGAGCACCGCCGCCGCCTTCGACCGTCGTGGCGGCAACGATGCCGGCGACGACCGTGAGCACGGCCCCGATGCCGGCGAACCGCGGCCGCAGCCCGGAGACTGCGATCGCGATCAGACCGATCGGCCAGCCGATCAGCGATGCGGTCTCGGCGATGGTGAACGCGAGCACGGGACGATCGAACAGCACGCGCCACAGCAGGATCGCGTGCAGCACCAGCGCGATCACGCCGAGCGCGAGTCCCGCGACGCGGCGGCCGTGGGCGGCGGGGTCGCCGGCGCGATAAACGCTGGAGGCGAGCCACGCGGCGCAAGCCAGATAGCACGCAAGAACGACGACGGAGAGCACGAGGGTGGCGGTCGGACGGATAGGTGGCCGGCGATGGGGTACTCTAAACTAACCGCCAACCGCTAAGCCAACCGCTTCCATTTCAGCATGTTCGACAAATTGACCGAGCGCCTGCAGGGCGTCATCGAAGGCCTGCGCGGCCGCGGGCGCCTGACCGACGAAAACATCGCGGACACATTGCGCCAGGTGCGCATGGCGCTGCTGGAAGCCGACGTCGCGCTGCCGGTGGTCAAGACGTTCATCGACGCGGTGCGGGCCAAGGTCGTCGGTCAGGAGCTCGACAAGAGCCTGACGCCGGGCCAGACGCTGGTCCGCATCATCAACGACGAGCTGGTCGCGCTGATGTCCGAGGGCGTGCGGCCGCTGAACCTGCGGGCGCAACCGCCGGTCGTGATCCTGCTGGCGGGCCTGCAGGGCGCCGGCAAGACCACCTCGGCTGCCAAGCTCGGCAAGTGGCTCAAGGAGAACGAGCGCAAGAAGGTGCTGCTGGCGAGCACCGACGTGTACCGTCCGGCGGCCATCCTGCAGCTGGAGCGGCTCGCGGCGCAGCTGGACATCGGGTTCTATCCCTCCGATCCCGCCAAATCGGCCGTCGTGCTCGCGCGCGAAGCGCTCGCCGAGGCACGGCGCTCGCTGTTCGACGTGCTCATCGTCGACACCGCTGGCCGCCTGCACGTCGACGACGAGATGATGGTCGAGATCCGCGACATCAGCGCCGCGGTTGCGCCGACGGAAACGCTGTTCGTCGTCGACAGCATGGCCGGCCAGGACGCCGTCAATGCCGCGCGCGCATTCGGCCAGGCGCTCGCGCTCACCGGCGTCGTGCTGACCAAGACCGACGGCGACGCGCGCGGCGGCGCCGCGCTGTCCGTACGCCAGATCACCGGGCAGCCCATTCTTTTCATGGGCACCGGCGAGAAGACCGAGGCGCTCGAAGTGTTCCAGCCCGAGCGCGTCGCGTCGCGCATCCTCGGCATGGGCGACGTGCTGGCGCTGGTCGAGAACGTCACGAAGAACGTCGATCGCGAGCAGGCCGAGAAGCTGGCTCGCAAGCTGAAGAAGGGCAAGGATTTCGACCTGGAGGACCTGCACGACCAGCTGCAGCAGGTCGAGAAGATGGGCGGCCTCAGCACGCTCATCGACAAGCTGCCGGCCCAGCTGGCGGGCAAGGCGGCGCAGGCGCCCCAGGTCAACGACAGGGAAATCCGGCGCCAGATCGCTGTCATCCGTTCGATGACACCCGGCGAGCGCCGCTACCCCAAGACCATCGATGCCTCCCGCAAGCGGCGCATTGCGGCCGGCTCCGGCGTGCACGTGTCGGAGGTCAACAAGCTCCTGAAGAACTATCTGCAGATGCAGAAGATGATGAAGGTCATGTCGAAGGGCGGGGGCCTGCGCCGGTTGATGGGAGCGTTCGGCGGCGGGCGGTTCCCACCGGGCTAGGGCAGACAGCCAAGCCCTTGTAGCTATGAGCCTTTGGCTCAGGTAACATTCGCGCCCTTTTACCGGGAGGGAACTCCCGGTGCGAACCCCAATTCAGGCGATTTCCGAGGCTTTTGCAGCAATGGTCACGATCCGGCTCACCCGCCGCGGGGCGAAGAAGCAGCCCTTCTACCACGTCGTCGTCACGGACAGCCGCATCCGCCAGGGCGGCACGACCCTGGAGCAGGTGGGCTATTTCAACCCGATCCCGGCCGGCAAGCAGCGCCGCCTGGAGCTGAACCTGGAGCGGATCGACTACTGGGTCGGCAAAGGCGCGAAGCCGTCGGAGCGCGTCGCGGAACTGGTCAAGAAGCACCGCAAGCAGCCCGCCGCGGCCTGATCAGTAGCGCGGGATCTGCATGGCCCGGCGCGTCGTCCTTGGCCAGCTTGGCGGGGCGTTCGGAGTCCAGGGCTGGGTCAGGGTCCAGTCGTACACGGACCCGCCCGGCAACATTCTCGGTTACGGCCGCTGGCAACTCGGACGAGCCGGGCAGTGGCGCGAGGTCGAAGTCGAAGACGGCAAGGTGACGGCCAAGGGCGTGCTGGTGAAGCTCGCCGGCGTCGAGACGCCGGAGGACGCGCGCCTGGCAACGGGAGCGCAGATTGCAGTAGGGCGCGAGGAACTGCCCGAGCCGGCGCCCGGTGAGTACTACTGGAGCGATCTCGAGGGGCTGGCGGCTTTCGGCCGCGACGAGCAGCCGCTCGGACGCATCGAAGAATTCCGAACGACGCCGGGCGGCCCGGTGGTCGTGATCCGCGGCGAGCGGCAGCACTGGGTGCCGTTCGTCAAGGAGCGGATCGTCAAGGTCGATCTCGACGCCGGGCGCGTCGTGTTCGACTGGGCCGCGGACTGGTCGTGATCTGAACGCGAGCGGACATGCGCATCGAAGTGGTGACGCTGTTCCCGGAGTTCGTCGCGCAGGCGGTCCGGGTCGGCGTGCTGGGTCGCGCGATCGAAGCAGGCCGCGTCGCGGTGCACGCGACGACGCCGCGCGAGTTCGCGACGGACGTGCACCGCACGGTCGACGATCGACCGTACGGCGGCGGACCGGGCATGGTGCTGAAGGTCGAGCCGGCGCGCACGGCGATCCGCGCAGCGAAGGCGCGGTTGCCGGCAGGAAGCCGCAGCATCTATCTGGCCGCCGACGGCGAGCGCTTGACGCACGCGTTGGCGCGCGAGCTGGTGCAGCTGCCGGGATTGATGTTGCTCGCGGGTCGGTACGAAGGCGTCGACGAGCGGCTGATCGAGTCGGAGATCGATGCGAGCGTGTCTATCGGCGACTACGTACTCTCCGGCGGCGAGCTGCCGGCGCTGGTGCTGATCGACGCAGTGGTGCGCTTGCTGCCGGGAGTGCTCGGCGACGACGAATCGGCATTGCAGGATTCGTTCGCCGCGGGATTGCTGGACTGGCCGCACTACACGCGGCCGGAAGTGTTCGAGGGACGCGCGGTGCCGGAAGTGCTCGCGAGCGGCAACCACGCTGCGATCCGGCGCTGGCGGACCAAGCAGGCGCTGGGCCGAACGTGGCTGCGGCGGCCGGAGCTGATCGAAAAACTGACGCTGAGCGCCGAAGAGCGGCGCCTGCTGGATGAATTCAAGACGGAGCAAGGGCCGCCGTCGCACGACTGAGGATGGGTTAGCAACATGAGCAACATCATTGCCAAGCTCGAGGCCGAAGGTCTCGACAAGAAGATTCCGGACTTCTCGCCCGGCGACACCGTGGTCGTCGAAGTGAAAGTGAAGGAAGGCGACCGCGAGCGCGTGCAGGCCTACGAGGGCATCGTCATCGCGCGCCGCAATCGCGGCTTCAACTCGTCCTTCACGGTGCGCAAGATTTCCCACGGCGAAGGCGTCGAGCGCGTGTTCCAGACATACAGCCCGTCGATCGGTGCGATCACCGTCAAGCGCCGCGGCAACGTGCGCCGCGCCAAGCTGTACTACCTGCGCGACCTGACCGGCAAGGCCGCCCGCATCGAAGAAAAGGTGTGAGAGTGTAGGTCGGGCTTTAGCCCGATGACCGAGCGACCGGCGTCAGCGGGGCGCGGGAAATCCCGCGGGACAGGTACACTGCACGCGCGGAGGAGCTTTTCATGCGCGTGACTCACGGACTGCTTTGCATGGCTCTGACGCTGGCCGCGACCGCGGCCGGCGCCAGCTCGAAGACCGACAAGGTCATCGAGAACGTCCGGCTGCCGACCGGCTTCAAGCTCGAGGTCTACACCGATCAGGTTCCGGGCGCGCGCTCCATGGCGCTCGGCCAGCGCGGCACGCTGTTCGTCGGTACCCGCGCGCGCGGCGGCAAGGTTTACGCCATCAGCGGCACGCCCGGCGCCGGCGCGCCGACCGTGCGCACCATCGCCAACAATCTCAATACGCCGAACGGCGTCGCATTCCACGACGGCGCGCTGTACGTCGCCGAGATCAATCGCCTGCTGCGCTTCGACGACATCGAGAACACGCTCGACAACGTGCCGCAGCCGAAGGTGGTGCGCGACGACTTTCCGAAGGACGGCCATCACGGCTGGCGCTACATCGCGTTCGGGCCGGACGGCAAGCTCTACTTCCCGATCGGCGCGCCGTGCAACGTGTGCAACGAGCCGAAATACGGCGTGATCACGCGCATGAACGCCGACGGCTCCGGCCAGGAAGTGTTCGCGCGCGGCATCCGCAACACGGTCGGCTTCACCTGGCATCCGGTGACCAAGCAGCTCTGGTTCACCGACAACGGCCGCGACTGGCTCGGTGACGACGCGCCGCCGTGCGAGCTGAACGTCGCGCCGCGCGCCGGGCTCGACTTCGGCTTTCCGTACTGCCACGGCTTGGGGATCAAGGATCCGGATCCGCAACTCGCCAAGCTCGGCGAGTGCAGCAAGATGACGCCGCCGGTGCAGGCGCTCGGCGCGCACGTCGCGCCGCTCGGCGTGAAGTTCTACACCGCCGGCAAATTCCCGCAGAGCTATCGCGGCGACGTGTTCATCGCCGAGCACGGCTCGTGGAACCGCAAGGAGAAGAACGGTTACCGCATCACGCACGTCAAGCTCGACGGCAACAAGGCGGTCGCGTACGAGCCGTTCGCGACCGGTTTCAATCGCGGCGACGACGTGTTCGGCCGGCCGGTCGATCTGCTGATGCTGGAAGACGGCTCGATGCTGGTTTCCGACGATACTTCCGACGCGATCTACCGCATCACTTACGCAATGCCATGAAAGCCATTGTCGCCTTCTTCCGTTACGTCTGGCGCGCGCTCGACGCGCTGCGCAAAGTGCTGCACCTGATCGTGCTGCTGGTGATTTTCCTGCTGATTGCCGCGGTGCTGTCGCCGAGCATCCCGATCGTGCCGCACAAGACGGCGCTGGTGATCGCGCCGCAGGGCACGCTGGTCGAGCAACTCGCCGGCGATCCGTTCGATCGCGCGGTTGCCGAGCTCTACGGCCAGCAGCGCGCCGAAACGCTGGTCCGCGATCTGGTCGACGCCATCGAGGCAGCGAAGACCGACAAGCGTATCGAAGTACTGGTGCTCGATCTCGGCCACATGGCCGGCGGCGGCGTCGCCAAGCTGGAGGAGGTGTCGGCAGCGATCCGCGACTTCCGCAGCAGCGGCAAGAAGGTGCTCGCGTTCGGCGAGGGCTACGACCAGGCGCAGTACTACCTCGCGGCGCAGGCCGACGAGGTGTATCTGGATCCGCAGGGCCTGGTGCTGATCGACGGCTTCGGCTACTACCGCACGTTCCTCAAGGGCGTGATCGACAAGCTGTCGGTCGACGTCAACGTGTTCCGCGCCGGCAAGTTCAAGTCGTACACCGACCAGTTCAGCCGCAGCGACATGTCGGAGACGGAAGAAGAAGAGAGCATGGCCTGGCTGAATGCGCTGTGGGCGCAATACCAGGCCGGCATCGTCAAGGCGCGCAAGCTCGAGCCGGGCGCGATCGCGGACTACGCGAACAACTTCGCGGCGTCGGCCAAGGCGCAACGCGGCGACCTCGCGGCCGTGGCGCTCGAGAAGAAGCTGGTGACGGACCTGAAGTCGCGCCGCGAGTTCGAGGACCAGGTCAAGGCAATGGTCGGCGAGGACGAGAAGGAGCACACCTATCGCGGCATCCCGCACTGGGACTATCTCGCCGCCGTGCGTCCGACCAAGGCGCTGCACATGGAAGGCGATCACGTGGGCGTGGTGGTCGCCTCCGGCGAGATCCTCGACGGCGAGCAGCCGCCCGGCACCGTCGGCTCGGATTCGCTCGCGCGACTGCTGCGCGATGCGTTGCACGACGACCAGGTCAAGGCAGTGGTGCTGCGCATCGACAGCCCCGGCGGCAGCATGTTCGCGTCCGAAGTGATTCGCCGCGAGATCGACGCGCTGCGCGAAGCCAAGAAGCCGGTGATCGCCTCGATGAGCAGCGTCGCCGCGTCCGGCGGCTACTACATCGCGATGGATGCGGACCAGATCTGGGCGAGCCCGGCGACGCTCACCGGCTCGATCGGCGTGTTCGCAGTGTTTCCGACCATCGAGCGCACGCTCGGCAAGTTCGGCATCACGATCGACGGCGTCGGCACTACGCCGCTCGCGGATTCGCTGCGGCTGGATCGCACGCTGCACGACGAGGCGAAGGAAGTGCTGCAGGCCTCGGTCGAGCATGCGTACAGCGTGTTCGTCGACAACGTCGCCACCGCGCGCAAGAAGTCGTTCGACGACATCGATGCGGTCGCGCAGGGCCGCGTCTGGGCGGGCGTCGACGCGCGCCAGCACGGTCTCGTCGATCACCTCGGCTCGTACAAGGATGCGCTGAACGCCGCGGCGAAGCTGGCGAAGCTCGGCGACGACTACAAGGTGGACTACATCGAGCCGCCGCTCGGCTGGCGCGAGGCGATCGCGTTGCAGTCGCAGGCGCTGGCGGCGCGCTTCGGCCGTGCGGTGGCGCCGGAGCGGCAGCTGCTGAATGGAGCGCGGCGCTGGTTCGCACCGGTGGAAGAGGAGTTGGCGCGCCTGTCGCGGTTCACCGATCCGAAGCAGGTGTACTACTACTGCCCGTGCTCGGTGAACTGAGCGCCTTGCACTGAGCGCGACTCACTCCGGCCGCGCGTGCCGCGGCTGGTAGAGCCCGAGCGTTCCGCCGCCGGGCAGCTCGATGCGCGTCGAGCGCCCCCAGCTCTGTTGCGAGACAGCCTGGCACTTCGCGCCCGCTTTCTGCAGCGTGCGCATCTCCAGCTCGAGGTCGTCCGTCATCAGGTAGAGCTCGTGCATGTCGTTCTCGTCGGACGGATGCACGGCGACCTCGGCAGGCGGCAGCTTGAAGATCAGCCAGCCGCCGTGAGCGTCCACGTAGTTGAACTTCAGCACGTCGCGGATGAAGGCACGGTCCGCGTCTGCATTCTTCGAATAGAGGATGACATGCCCGCCATTGATCATCGTCCGGCTCCGTTGGTGCGCTGACTCGCGCGGCGCGCAGATCACACACGCGCAGGCAACCGTTGTCAAAAGTGTCAGTGCCGCGTGACACTTCGCCCATGGCGAAATCGCACGCACACGCGGCGCTGCTCAGGCAGGTCATGCATCTGTTCGCGCTGTTCGGTCTGCCGATCCGGGTGGTGATCTTTCAGCGGCTGGCGCGCGCGCCCGGCACTGCCGGCGAGCTCGCGCGTCAGCTGCCGGTCTCGCGTACCGCTGTCGTTCAGCACTTGAAGCTGCTCGAGGCCGCGGGGCTGGTCGACGCAGCAGCTCACGGGCGCAGGCGCGTCTATCGTATCCGGCCCGCAGGGCTCGCGCCGCTCGCGAGGTGGCTGGCGCAGCACTCGCGCTGAGGCGGAGCTACTTCTTCTCCCAGTCCATGACGACTTTGCCGGACTGGCCTTTGCCCATGATCTCGAACGCGTGCTGGTATTGCGTGTAGGGCAGGCGGTGCGTGATGACGGGGCGGATGTTCAGACCGCTCTGCAACAGCGCGGCCATCTTGTACCAGGTCTCGAACATCTGCCGGCCGTAGATGCCCTTGATCGTCAGGCCCTTCAGGATCACTTCGTTCCAGTCGATGGCGACTTCCGTCGGCGGGATGCCCAGCATCGCGATGCTGCCGCCGTGATGCATCGTGCGCAGCATGTCGCGCAGCGCTGCCGCGTTGCCTGACATCTCCAGCCCGACGTCGAAGCCTTCCTGCATGCCGAGCTGCTTCATCGCGTCTTCGAGCTTGTCGCGCGTCACATTCAGCGCGAGCGTCGCTCCCATCTTGCGCGCGAGCTCCAGCCGATAATCGTTGACGTCGGTGATCACCACATTGCGCGCGCCGATGAAGCGCACGATCGCCGCAGCCATGATGCCGATCGGTCCCGCGCCGGTGATCAGCACGTCTTCGCCCACGACGTCGAACGCGAGCGCCGTGTGCACGGCGTTGCCGAGCGGGTCGAGGATCGCAGCGATCTCGTCGTCGATCGCGGCCGGCAGCTTGAAAGCGTTGAAGGCGGGAATGACGACGTATTCGGCGAACGCACCGGGGCGGTTCACGCCGACGCCGACGGTGTTGCGACACAGGTGGCGCCGGCCGGCGCGGCAGTTGCGGCAGTAGCCGCACGTGATGTGGCCTTCGCCTGAAACCCGGTCGCCGGCTTTGAAGCCGGAGACCTCGCTGCCGACCTCGACGACCTCGCCGCAATACTCGTGGCCGACGGCCATCGGCACCGGGATCGTCTTCTGCGCCCACGCATCCCAGTTGAAGATGTGCATGTCCGTGCCGCAGATGGCGCTGCGCTTGACGCGGATCAGGACGTCGTTCGGGCCGGGCGCCGGCTTCGCGATGTCCTGCAGATCGATGCCGGGGGCGGAGCGAGCTTTGACGAGTGCGTGCATAAGGCGCGCAATTCTAGACTACGCCGAGCGCCTTGCCGACTTTGCTGAACGCCGCGACCGCGCGATCGAGCTGCTCGCGCGTGTGCGCAGCCGACATCTGCGTGCGAATGCGCGCCTTGCCCTGGGGCACGACCGGGTAGGAGAAGCCGATCACGTACACGCCTTCGTCGAGCAAGCGGCGCGCGAATTCGGAGGCGACCTTCGCATCGCCGAGCATGACCGGGATGATCGGATGCTCGCCCGGCACCAGGTTGAAGCCGGCGGCCGCCATGCCGGCACGGAAATGCGCGGCGTTTTCCCACAGGCGGCCGCGCAGCGCCGTGTCCGCTTCGAGCATGTCGAGCACGCGCAGACTCGCCGCGGCGATGAACGGCGGAATGCTGTTGGAGAACAGATACGGCCGCGAGCGCTGGCGCAACCAGGCAATGATTTCCTTGCGACCCGAGGTGTACCCGCCACTCGCGCCGCCGAGCGCCTTGCCGAGCGTGCCGGTGAGGATGTCGACGCGATCGATGACGCCGCGCAACTCGTGGGTGCCGCGGCCGCGCGCGCCGACGAAGCCGGTCGCGTGCGAGTCGTCGACCATCACCAGGGCGTCGTAGCGGTCGGCGAGGTCGCAGATGTCTTTGAGGCGCGCGATCACGCCGTCCATCGAGAACACGCCGTCGGTCGCGATCAGCCGCACGCGGCACTTGCTCGCCTCCTTGAGGCGGGCTTCCAGCTCATCGAGGTCGTTGTTCGCGTAGCGCAGGCGCTGCGCTTTGCACAGGCGCACGCCGTCGATGATGCTGGCGTGGTTCAGCGCATCGCTGATCACGGCGTCCTGCTCGTCGAGCAGCGTCTCGAACAGTCCGCCGTTCGCATCGAAGCACGAAGAGTAAAGAATTGTGTCTTCCGTACCGAGGAACCGGCTCAACCGCGCTTCCAGGTCCTTGTGGATCTCCTGCGTGCCGCAGATGAAGCGCACCGACGCCATGCCGTAGCCGTAACGGTCGAGCGCGCGCTGCGCGGCCTCGCGCACCGACGGGTCGTTGGCGAGGCCGAGGTAGTTGTTCGCGCACAGGTTGACCACTTCGGCGCCCGCGCCGACGCGCACCACGGAGCTCTGCGCGGATGACAGCACCCGCTCCGGCTTGAACAGGCCTTGCGCCTTCAGCGCCTCGGTCTCGCGGCTCAGTCGCTCCAGCAGTTCCGTTTTCACAAAACGCACCTCGATGAAAGGGGCGAATTGTGCCATCGCGCGGAACGCCGCACCGATCAGAACCCGACCGACACCTGTCGGGCCCACACCGACGGGGCTGGCCTATCACCTCCGTCTCCTGTCCAGGTTCAGGGTTTGGCTGAACGCGGCAGGTTCCATTGTGCGGGACCAAACGTGTATTGCTGTTCCGCACAGGAGTTCTTACCATCGAACGTGACCGCAGAGCGATCGTCGATTCTGCACACAAATATTGTTCGGGCTCTCATCGCTCGGCCCGAGTGGGGGTTGCAAATGTTGAAGTCGAAACAGCGAACGCTGCTGTCGTGCGCGATCAGCGGTGTGTTGGGCCTTGGCGGCAGCGCAGCAGCGCTCGCTCAGGAAACTTCGCGGACGTCGGTCCTCGAGGAAGTGATCGTCACCGCTGAGAAGCGTGCGGTCAGCATCCAGGAAGTACCAGTCGCGGTATCCGCGTACACGAGCGAGACGCGCACTCTGCTCGGCGTCAACACAGTGGAGGACCTCGCCCGCTTCACACCGAGCGTCGCCTACCGCAACGACGATCGTCTCGCGATCCGCGGTGTCGGACGCCTGACGAACGCGGTCGGCACCGATCCTGCGGTCGCGTTGTACTCGGACGGCATCTTCTCGACTTCGATGGCGGACACGTCGACGCCGCCGCTGTTCATCGAGCGCACCGAAATTCTGCGCGGCCCGCAGGGCACGCTGTACGGACGCAACTCCGTCGGCGGCGCGATCAACGTGATCTCGAAGCGCCCGACCGACAAGTTCGAGGGCGAAGTGCGGCTGCAGGGCGGCAACTACAGCTTCTATCACGCTGACGCGCTGGTGCGCGGCCCGATCACCGACAACCTGCGCTACCTGTTCGGCGCGTACAAAGAGAATCGCGACGACGGCTTCATCAAGAACCTGGGCCCGGCGAAGGACGGCGCCACCAGCGATCGCTGGATGGTCGAGGGCCAGATCGAAATGGATCTCGGCGAGAACGCCGTGGCGCGGTTGCGCTACTCGAAGTTCGAATGGGACGACACCTACGGCGTCGGCAACACGCTGCTGTCGCCCATCTCGCCGTTCGATACCGTGCTGCCGTACAACGCGACCAACGGTCTGTACTACAACACGACGTTCGGCTACACCGGCATCAATCCGGCGACCAACGATCCGTACACGTCGAACACGAATCGCACCGTGGTCGGCACGCTCGAGGACCACAACCGTATCCACCTCGACTTCACGTGGGACCTCGGCGGCGCGACGCTGAAATACTTCGGCGGCTATCAGGAGTACCTGTATCACACCGGCTCCGACAGCGATCAGACGCCGCAGACCGCGCCGATCAACATCGCGGTTCCCGCCGGCGGCACCAACCAGTTCGTCGATCTGTTCATCGATCCGACGTTCTCGGTCGACTTCGACGGCGCCGGACCGACGCCTGCGCTCGAGTTCGCGCGCCCGGGCTACACGGCCACGGGCATCACGACCGACCTCGAAGGCTGGTACGAGGAGCATCAGCGCTGGTGGTCGAACGAGATCAACATCTCGTCGAACGGCGACGGCGCGGTGCAGTGGATCGCCGGCCTGTATCAGTACAACACCACCTGGAACAATCCGCAGCACACGACGGCGCACGGCGACAATACGTTGCTCGTTCCGGCCGACGGCTCGCGCGAGAATCCCGAAGGCTGGAATGGCGCCATCAACGGTCACCTCGAAGGTGAGTCGTACGCCGGCTTCGGCCAGATCGACTGGACGTTCGCCCCGACGTGGACCCTCACGCTCGGCGCGCGCTACACGAAGGACAAGAAGGAAGGCTTCGACGAGGCCTGGTACGTCGGCCGCAACCCCGGCACCGCGATCGGCGCGGCGGAAGCGAGCTTCGAGGCTGCATTCCGCAACACGCTTGCGACCAATCCGGCGCTGGCGCCGTTTGCAGCACTCGCGAATGCACCCGATGCGGTCCTCTACGACGCGATCACGACGAATCCGGCAACGTCTCCGTTCCTGTTGCCGACGGCGCAGGCCGTTGCAGCGGGTGTGCTGGCTGTAACCCAGGGCCTGTCTCTCGACGTCACTCAGGCCGCGACCGGGTGCGTCGGCTGCGTGCCCGGCCCGAACGGCGGCCTGCGTCGCAACCTCAAGGGCGACTGGGACGGCGTGACCGCCACCGCCGGCGTGCAATGGCGGCCGAACGACGACACCAACGTGTACCTGCGTTATGCGCGCGGCTACAAGGCGGGTGGCTTCATCGCCTCGGCCAACATGGCGCCGGGCGTGTACGCGGATCCCGAGTACCTGAACTCGTACGAGCTCGGCTGGAAGCAGACCGTCGCCGGCCGCTTGCAGTTGGGCACGGCGGTGTTCTTCTACGACTACAAGGACTTCCAGGCGCCGCTGTCGGTGCAGCTGCCGAGCGTCGGCGGCGGTTCGTTCTTCGCGACCCAGTTCCTCAACCTGGACGCGGAATCGAAGGGCGTCGAAGTGGAAGCGCAGTGGTCGCCGATCGATCCGATTCGCCTGTTCGTGAATGCCTCGTATCTCGATACCGAGATCACGCGCGGCTGCTGCTTCCAGGACACGACCGATCCGCTGGGCACGGCGCCGGGCGCGCAAGTCGTCGATCCGCTCACTGGCGCGCAGACGCTGAAGGGCAACTCGCTGCCGAACGCGCCGAAATGGAAGTACACGCTCGGTGCCAACTACACCTTCAACTGGACGCCTGGCTCGCTGACCTTCGGCGGCACGTATTCGTTCACGGACGACCTGCAGTCGAACGTGTTCTCGAATCCGAATGCCACCGCGGACTCGAACGAGATCACGGATTTCCGCATCCTGTGGAACGACGCGCAGAATCGTTACACGGTCATCGGGTTCGTGAAGAATGCGTTCGACGAAGTCGGCTACATCCGCTCGAGCGGCTCGGCGCCTACCGCCGTCGGCTCGCGGCGCACGGTCGGCCTGATCTATCCGCGCACGTACGGTGCGGAGGTGCAGTTCCGCTTCTGATAGGAACGACCCTGGGGTGATTGCAGGGTGAATGGAAGGCCGGCCGCAAAGCCGGCCTTCTTTTTTCTAGCGGGCCCGGCCTTCCTTCCAGGCCTGCAACAGCTTGTCGTAGGCGATCGTCTCGCCCTTCGGCTTCTCGTTCGCGAGCTTCGACCACGGCGCGGCGTTCGCTGACAGCCACGCGGCCGGATCCTTCTTCTCGTTGAGCTTCGGCGGGCAGTTCTTCATGCCCGCGCGCTCCAGCCGCGCCAGGATGCGATCCATCTGCTCGGCGAGATCGTCCATCGCTGCCTGTGGCGTCTTCTCGCCGGTCACTGCGGTCGCGACGTTCTGCCACCACAATTGCGCCAGCTTCGGATAGTCGGGCACGTTCGTACCGGTCGGCGTCCACGCGATGCGCGCCGGGCTGCGATAGAACTCGATCAGGCCGCCGTACTTCGCTGCGTTCTTCGTGAAGTACTCGTGGCGGATGTCGCTGTCGCGGATGAAGGTGAGCCCGACGATCGATTTCCTGAGAGATACCGACTTCGACGTGACGAACTGCGCGTACAGCCACGCCGCGGCCATGCGCTTCGGATCCACGCCGCGCAGGAACGTCCAGGAGCCGACGTCCTGGTAGCCGTTCTGCATGCCGTCTTTCCAGTACGGGCCGTGCGGCGAGGGCGCCATGCGCCATTTCGGCGTGCCGTCGGCGTTGACGACCGGCAATCCGGGCTTGGTCATGTCGGCGGTGAACGCGGTGTACCAGAAAATCTGCTGCGCGATCTCGCCCTGCGCCGGCACCGGTCCCGATTCGGAGAACGTCATGCCCATCGCCTGCGGCGGCGCGTACTTCTTCATCCACTCGATGTACTTGGTGAGCGCGAACACTGCGGCGGGCGAATTCGTCGCACCGCCGCGCGCCACCGACGCGCCCACCGGCGTGCACTTGTCGGCAGCGACGCGAATGCCCCACTCGTCGACCGGCATGCCGTTCGGAATGCCTTTGTCGGCCGAGCCGGCCATCGACAGCCACGCATCCGTGAAGCGCCAGCCGAGCGAAGGATCCTTCTTGCCGTAATCCATGTGGCCGAACACGCGCTTGCCGTCGAGCTGCTTCACGTCGTTGCTGAAGAACGCAGCGATGTCCTCGTATGCGCTCCAGTTGAGCGGCACGCCGAGCTCGTAGCCGTACTTCTTGCGGAACTGGTCCTGCAGATCCTTGCGCGCGAACCAGTCGGCGCGGAACCAGTAGAGGTTGGCGAACTGCTGATCGGGCAGCTGGTAGAGCTTGCCGTCCGGCGCGGTGACGAATTTCGCGCCGATGAAATCCTTCAGGTCCAGGCCCGGATTGGTGTACGCCTTGCCCGCGCCCGCCATGAAGTCCGACAGCGGCAGCACTGCGCCGTAGCGGTAGTGCGTGCCGATCAGGTCGGAGTCGGTGATCCAGCCGTCGTAGATCGAGCGGCCCGACTGCATCGAGGTCTGCAGCTTCTCGACCACGTCGCCTTCCTGGATCAGGTCGTGCTTGACCTTGATGCCGGTGATCTCGCCGAACGCCCGCGCCAGCGTCTTCGATTCGTACTCGTGCGTCGTGATCGTCTCCGAGACGACGCTGATCTCATTGACGCCCTGCGCCTTGAGTTGCGCGGCGGCGTTCATGAACCACTTCAGCTCGGCGAGTT
>DATBKP010000156.1:0-7293 GCA_036555785.1 Steroidobacteraceae bacterium | reverse complement strand
GCGCGATGCTGCGCGCCGTCGGCTACAAGGACGCCGACTTCAGGAAGCCCGCGATCGGGATCGCCTCGACGTGGAGCAACCTCACGCCCTGCAACATGCACATCGACAAGCTCGCGCGCGCGGCTGCGCAAGCCGTCGACCGCTCGGGCGGCAAGAGCACGACGTTCGGCACCATAACGGTGTCGGACGGCATCTCGAACGGCGCGCCCGGCATGCGCTACTCGCTGGTCTCGCGTGAAGTGATCGCCGATTCGATCGAGACGGTCTCGGGTGCGCAGGGCTTCGACGGTGTCGTGGCGATCGGCGGCTGCGACAAGAACATGCCGGGCTGCCTGATCGCGCTCGCGCGGCTCGATCGTCCCTCGGTGTTCGTCTACGGCGGCACGATCCGGCCGGGTGCGAAGCGTCGCGACATCATTTCAGTGTTCGAAGCGCGCGGCGCGTTCGCCACCGGCGCGATCTCGGCGCGCGAGATGAACGAGATCGAGCGCACGGCGATTCCGGGCCCCGGCAGCTGCGCCGGCATGTACACGGCGAACACGATGGCGTCCGCCATCGAAGCGCTCGGCATGAGTTTGCCGAACAGCTCTGCGCAGGAAGCCGTCTCGCGCCACAAGATCAAGGATTGCGAGGACGCGGGCAGGGCAGTGGTGCGGCTCGTGAAAGCGGGCATCACGCCGTCGCAGATCCTCACGCGCGAGGCGTTCGAGAATGCGATCGCCGTCGTCATCGCGCTCAGCGGCTCGACCAATGCGGTCCTGCACCTGCTGGCGATGGCGCACGCAGCGAACGTGCCGCTGGAGCTCGACGACTTCACGCGCATCGGCAAGCGCGTGCCGGTGCTTGCGGACCTCAAGCCCAGCGGCAAATACATGATGTCGGAGCTGATCCGTATCGGCGGCATCCAGCCGCTCATGAAGACACTGCTGCACGAAGGCCTGTTGCACGGCGACTGCCTGACGGTCACCGGCAAGACGCTCGCGCAGAACCTGAAAGCCGTAAAGCCCTATCCCAAGAGCCAGGACATCGTGCGGGCCTTCTCCAATCCCATCAAACCCGACAGTCACCTGGTCGTGCTGTACGGCAATCTCGCCCCGGAAGGCGCGGTCGCGAAGATCACCGGCAAGGAAGGCCTGTCATTCACGGGTCGCGCACGCGTGTTCGACGGCGAAGAGGCGTCGGTGCAGGCGATCCTCGACGGCAAGGTCGCCGCCGGCGACGTCGTGGTGATCCGTTACGAAGGGCCGAAGGGCGGCCCGGGCATGCGCGAAATGTTGAGCCCGACGAGCGCGATCGCGGGCCGCGGCCTGGCGGACCAGGTCGCGCTGATCACGGATGGCCGCTTCTCCGGCGGCAGCCGCGGGTTCGTCGTCGGGCACATTGCGCCCGAAGCGGCTGTCGGCGGTCCCATTGCACTGATCAGAGACGGCGACGCAATCACCATCGATGCGCAGACGCGCGAGATGCGACTCGACGTTGCTGCGGAAACGCTCGCACAGCGGCGCGGCGAATGGCGCGCGCCCGAGCCCTATGCGCGCAAAGGCGTGCTCGCAAAGTATGCTCGGGTTGTCAGCAGCGCCTCACGCGGGGCCGTGACGGATTGCGAGGTGTAGGATGTGAGCATGGCGCGTCGCATCGAAATCGTGGAAGTCGGCCCGCGCGACGGCTTGCAAAGCGAGCCGGAGGTGCTGGCGACGCCCGTCAAGCTCGAGCTCATCAGCCGCCTGGTCGATGCCGGCGTGCGGCGCGTCGAAGTGGCGAGCTTCGTCAACCCGAAAAAAGTGCCGCAGATGGCCGACGCCGAAGCGGTGCTGGCGGGTCTGTCGCGGCGCCCGGGCGTGCAATACGTCGGGCTGGTGCTGAATCGCCGTGGCTTCGATCGTGCGCTCGCCGCGGGCTGTACCGAGATCGGCATGGTGACCGCCGCGACCGACAGCTTCGCGCAGCGCAATCAGGGCGCGTCCATCGAAGCAACCGTCGCAGCCTGGGAAGAGATCGCGCCGCTCGCACAGGCCGCCGGCATTCGCGCACAGGTGACTATTTCAGTTTCGTTCGGCTGTCCGTTCGAGGGCGAGGTGCCCGCGGCGCGTGTAATCGAGATCGCGCGGCGCCTGGTGCGCGCCAAGCCAATCGAGATCGCAATCGCCGACACGATCGGTGTCGCGGTCCCGACGCAGGTGACTGCGCTCGCCGAGCAGCTGCTGCCCGTCCTGGACGGCGTCCCGCTGCGCTGCCACTTCCACAACACTCGGAATACCGCCGTCGCGAACGCGTATGCAGCCGTGACGGCCGGCGTGCATACATTGGACGCGAGCGTCGGCGGCATCGGCGGCTGCCCATTTGCCCCGAACGCAACCGGCAACGTGGCGACGGAGGATCTGTTGTACATGTTGTCCCGTAGCGGATTCGAGACAGGCATCGACCTGGGCGGGCTGATCGACACTGCCCGATGGCTGCAGGAGCAGCGGGGCAAGCCGGTGCCGAGCATGGTTTCCAAGGCCGGCGGATTTCCCAAAATATCAGCCGCTTAGACAGTACAGCTGACCCATCACTTCGCTTAGCCGTAGACCGCTGGTGAGGTGCGCAGCGGCCCCCGCGGCTGTCATCGATGAACCCACCCCGTATACACTGCCCGCCATCGGGCCGCCCACGGCCCCCACAAAATTACATACGAAGGGAAAACCATGGCCAAAGCAGTGGACAAGGCTTACCAGACCGTCCGCGAGCGAATCGTGCGCGGCGTGTATCCAGCCGCGTGCCGCATCACCGAGCAGGAAGTCGCCGCAGTTGCCGGCGTCAGCCGTACGCCGGTCCGGGAAGCCCTGCGCAAGCTGCATGCCGAGGGCTTGCTGGAGTTCATTCCGCACCAGGGTGCGATCGTCGCCGAGTGGACCGCCGAGGACCGCGACGACGTGTTCGAGCTGCGCGCGCTCCTCGAATCGTACGGTGCGGCCCGCGCCGCCCGCCGCATGACGGCCGAGGGCATCGTCGAGCTGCGTCAGCTTGCCGAAGACCAGTATCACGAGACGCTGAGCAAGACCGAGGGTTACCTGGAGCGTGTCGGCGATCTCAACAGCCAGTTCCATCGCCGCATCCACGACTTCGCGGGGAGCGCGCGCCTGGTCGGTGCGCTGTCCTCGCTGATCGAAGCGCCGCTGATGATGAAGACGTTCGTCAGCTACCAGGACGAGGACCTGATCCGCAGCGCCTCGCATCACCTGGAGATCGTGCGTGCGCTGGAAGCGCGCGATGGGGATTGGAGTGCGGCGCTGATGCGCTCGCATATTCTCGGCGCGCGTGGAGCGTTGCGATTGCTGTAGAGAGAAAGTGATGAAGGTGATGACGTGATGTAAGTGATGCAAAACATCACCTCATCACCCTATCACTTCATCACTTGGCTACAATTCCTCGCTCACCATCACGAGGACTTCCCATGCCCATCAAAGTCGGAGACAAGATGCCGTCCGGAACGCTCACCCTCGCCACTGCGGAGGGCCCGCAGAAGGTGAGCGCCGACGAGTATTTCAAGGGAAAGAAGGTCGTGCTGTTCTCGGTGCCGGGCGCGTTCACGCCCACCTGCGACGCCAAGCATCTGCCGGGCTTCGTCGACAAGGCCGCCGACATCAACAAGAAGGGCGCGACGATCGCCTGCCTGTCGGTGAACGACGCGTTCGTGATGAAGGCCTGGGGCAAGTCGCAGAACACCGAAGGCAAGGTCGACATGCTGGCCGACGGCAACGGCGAGTACACCAAGGCGCTCGGCCTGGAGCTCGATGCAACCGGCTTCGGCATGGGCATGCGCGGTCAGCGTTTCTCGCTGATCGTCGACAACGGCGTGGTCAAGCAGGTCAACGTCGAGGCGAAGGGCGAGTTCAAGGTCTCCAGCGCCGAGCACGCCCTCACGCAGCTGTAGGTCGGGCTTCAGCCCGACAGCTGCTTCTCCAGCTCCGGCAGGATCGTGAACAGGTCGCCGACCAGACCGATGTCGGCGACTTCGAAGATCGGCGCTTCGCTGTCCTTGTTGATCGCCACGATCGTGCGCGCGTCCTTGATGCCGGTCAGGTGCTGGATCGCGCCCGAGATGCCGATCGCGACGTACAGCTCTGGCGCAATGATCTTGCCGGTCTGTCCCACTTGCAGGTCGTTCGCCGCGTAGCCCGCGTCGACGGCGGCCCGCGATGCGCCCACTGCCGCGCCGAGCTTGTCGGCCAGGCTGTAAATGATCTTGAAGTTGTCTGCGCTGCCGAGCGCACGGCCGCCCGACACGACGCGCGACGCTGTCTGCAGGTCCGGTCGGCCAGTCTTGGCCGCCGAGCGCGTGACGAAACGCGTATGCGTCGGCAGCTGCGCCGACACATTCGCGGATTCGATGCCGGCGTTGCCGCCGCCAGCAGCCGGCTGGAACGACGCCGTGCGGACCGTGGCCACGAGCTTCTTGTCCTGCGGCGCTTCCACAGTAATCACCGCATTGCCCGCGTAGATGGGACGGCGGAATTTGTATGCGGACTCGACCGCCATGATGTCGCTCAGCTGACTGACGCCGAGCAGCGCGGCGACGCGCGGCAACAGATCCTTGCCGAAAGTCGTCGACGGCCCGAAGACGTGGCTGTAGTTCGCAGCCACGGCCGCGACCTGCGGCGCGAGAACTGCCGCCAACGGCTCGGCGTTCGCAGCGTTCTCGATCTTCAGAACGCGCTTCACGCCCTGGATGGCGGCCGCTTCCTTGGCGACAGCGCCGGCGTCGGCGGCGAGCACCGCGACGTCGATCTCCGCGCCCTGGATACCGCTGGCGCATGCCACACACTTGGCGGTGGCGGGGTTGAGCTTGCCGTTCGCGTGCTCGGCAACGACGAGAATCTTGGCCATTACAACAGACCCTTCTGCTTGAGCGCCGCGACCAGCCCGGCGACGTCTTTGACCATGACGCCTTTCGAGCGCGCCGCGGGCGGTGAGTATTTGGTCGTCTTGAGCTGCGCGGCTGCATCGACACCGAGATCGGCGATCGCGAGCGTGTCGAGCTGCTTCTTCTTCGCCTTCATGATGTCCGGCAGCTTCACGTAGCGCGGCTCGTTCAGGCGCAGATCGGTGGTGATCACGGCGGGCAGATCGACCTCGATGGTCTCGAGGCCCGCGTCCACCTCGCGCGTGACCTTGGCCTTCGCGCCGTCGAGCTCGACCTTCGAGGCGAACGTCGCCTGCGGGCGGTCCCACAGCGCAGCCAGCATCTGGCCGGTCTGATTGTTGTCGTCGTCGATGCCCTGCTTGCCGAGGATCACCAGCTGCGGCGACTCCTTCTCGACCAGCTTGAGGAAAATGCGCGCGGCGGCGAGCGGCTCGACCGGGCTGTCGGTCTGGACCAGGATCGCGCGGTCGGCGCCCATCGCCAGGCCGGTGCGCAACTGCTGCTGCGTGTCGCCGGGCCCGATGCTTGCCACGATGACCTCGGTGGCGCCGCCTTTCTCCTTGATGCGCAGCGCCTCTTCGAGCGCGATCTCGTCGAAAGGATTGATGCTCATCTTGACGCCGTCGGTCACGACACCCGTGCCGTCCGGCTTGACGCGGACGCGGACGTTGTAGTCCACGACCCGTTTCAGGCCCACCAGAATCTTGCTCACACCCGGCTCCGTAACGAGGAAAAGGTGCCGCCGGACGGCGGCGCGCCACGGTAAGGGAAACCGCGCGCCGGAGTCAAACCGCCCCAGGTCGCTGCAGGCTGGCGTGACGCAGATTCCAGTGTACGGAATCCCCGCGCTGCGCGTCGGGGGCTGACGGTACACTAGCCCGCATGCCCGACGCACTCGCACCCCGTTTCAAGTTCGGCGTCCTGGCGCCTGCCACCAACACGATCGTGCAGCCCGAGTTCGACGCCATGCGGCCGCAGGGCGTGACCAACCAGATGGCGCGGGTGGTCATTCCCGACACGCCGGTCGGCACCGAGAGCGAGTTCGAATCGATGATGACGCAGGTGCGTGCCTCGATCGAGGGCGCGCTCGCGACGGTCATGGCGTGCTCGCCCGCCGCAGTCATCCTCGGCATGTCCGCGGAGACGTTCTGGGAGGGTGTGATGGATCCCGGCGCGCTGCAGGCGCACCTCGAATCGCGCGCGGGCGTGAAGGTGATCCTCGGCGCACAGGCTTGCCAGGCGGCGATCCAGCGCTACGGCGGCATCCGCCGCATCAGCCTGATCACGCCTTACATGCCTTCGGGCGACGCGCAGGTGCGCCGTGCGTTCAGCGACAACGGCTTCGAGGTCGTCAACCTGCTCGGCTTGAAATCGAATAGCCCGCTGCTGATGGCGCACGAGTCGCCGGAGCGGCTGCGGCGCGCCGTGCGCGAAGTGGACGATTCCAGCGTCGAGCTGATCCTGCAGGTGGGCACGAACCTCGCGTTCGCCGGCGTCGCGGCCGAGGCCGAGCGCTGGCTCGGCAAGCCGGTGCTGGCAGTGAATACCTGCACCTACTGGCACGCGCTGCGCAGCAGCGGCGTCGAAGACAAGGTCGACGGCTTCGGGTCGTTGTTGATGGAACACTAGGATAAGATCTTCGGATGCGCACCATTCGCCCCAGCTCCAGCCTCGCCAACGTCCGCTACGAGATTCGTGGCGACCTGGCGCGGCGCGCGCACGAGATGGAGCGGCTCGGCTACGAGATCATCCCGCTCAACATCGGCAATCCCGGCCTGTTCGGCTTCCGCACGCCGGAGACGATGCGCCTGGCGATGATCGAGAACCTCAAGTCGAGCGAGGCCTACTGCCATCAGAAGGGCGTGTTCCCGGCGCGCGAAGCGGTCGTCATGCAGCAGCAGAGCCGCGGCGTGCGCGGCGTGAGCGCCGAAGAAGTGTTCATGGGCAACGGCGTCAGCGAGCTCATCGACCTGGTGCTGCGCGCGCTGTTGTCGACCGACGACGAAGTGCTGGTGCCGAGCCCGGACTATCCGCTGTGGACTGCCGCAGTGACGTTGAATCACGGTCGCGCGGTTCACTATCCGTGCCGTCCGGAAAACGGTTTCGAGCCCGACCCGCGCGACATCGAAGCGCTCATCAACAGCCGCACGCGCGCCATCGTGGTGATCAATCCGAACAACCCGACCGGCGCCGTGTATTCCCGTGCCACGCTGGAAGCGATCGCGCAGCTGGCCGAGAAGCATCACCTCGTGGTGTTCAGCGACGAGATCTACGATCAGATCCTGTACGGCGATGCCGAGTTCGTGCCGATGGCGACGCTGGTGAACGGCACGCTGTGCGCGACGCTCGCCGGCTTGTCGAAGGTGTATTGCGCCTGCGGCTATCGCGTC
>DATBKP010000155.1:0-6944 GCA_036555785.1 Steroidobacteraceae bacterium | reverse complement strand
CGGGCGGCTTCGGCAGGGCTCAGTCGACTCGAGCGGACGAGGTACGCGACCAGCTCGCCGAGTTCGGTCTGATCCGGCATGGGCGCGCAGTCTGCCTCGTTGGGGGTCATGTCCCCAACAATCCTGCCCGAATTCGGGCAGGAAATCAGTCGGAAGCGGGTGGGGGCTGCTTCAAAAGCCGCTGCAGGGTGCTCACAGTACCTGCCAACGCCGCCCGCTCTGCGGCGGTCGCGCCTTCGAGGATTTTGGTGAGCTCACGCAGACGGCGGGCGCGACCCTCGAGCAGGAGTTTGCGTCCCTTGGTGGTCGCTACGATCCGCACCGCACGCAGGTCGCTCTTGTCGGCTTCGCGTCGCGCGAGACCGGCAGCTTCCAGCGCGTCGATCAGGCGCGCCATCGTCGGCGGCTTCACCTGCTCGGCCTTCGCCAGCTGCGCCAGCGAGACCGGGCCGCCGAACACGAGCACCGACAGCGCCGAGGCGCGCGGTCCCGACAGACCCATCTGATCGTCGCTACGGCGCAGCCGCCGCAGCAGGTGGATCGCCACCGAGTGCAGCTGCTGCGCGATGTCCGGGAGCGCGTCTTTACTCATAGTGGCAATTTAATTAGCATAGCTAACGAAATCGGCAGAACGGGGGGTGTGCCATGGTCGCGTTGAACCAGATCGGACAGATCGCCATCAACGTCCGCGATTTGCCGCGCGCCGTCAACTTCTATCGCGACGTGCTCGGCATGCGGCACCTGTTCGATGCCGGGCCGAAGCTCAGCTTCTTCGACTGCGGCGGCGTGCGCCTGATGCTCGGCCCGGCCGAGAAGCCGGAGTTCGATCATCCAGGCTCGATCCTCTATTACAAGGTGCCCGACATCGGCGGCGCCTGGCGCCAGCTGCAGGATCGCGGCGTGCGCTTCGAGGCCGAGCCGCACCTGATCGCGAAGCTGCCGGATCACGAGCTGTGGATGGCATTTGCGCGCGACAGCGAGGGCAACATGTTCGCGCTGATGTCGGAAGTGAGACAGCGTTAGCGATCCGCCTCGAAAACGATCAGGTGCTGCAGCGGCAGGGTGCGCACGGTCTGCACGTGCCTGTAGCCCGCTGCCTGCATTTCGCGGCGCACCTGCCGCTCCGACATCTTGTGCAGCGGCTTGATCAGCACCTCCGGATCCTCGGCGCGGTATTCGATCAATGCGACGCGGCCGCCGGGCTTCAGCGCTGCGCGCACCTTCGTCAGCATTTCGTACGGGTACGCGAGCTCGTGATAGACGTCGACCATGAACAGCAGGTCGACGCCGCCCGGCGCGAGGTTCGGATCCTGCGCCGAGCTGCGGACTGTGACGACGTTGGTGATGTGCTCGCGACGGGCGCGCTCCGCGATCACTTCGAGCATGCGAGGCTCGATGTCGATCGCGAGCACCTTGCCTTGCGGTCCGACCAGCGGTGCGATGCGGAAGCTGTAGTAGCCGGAGCCGGCACCCAGGTCGGCGACAGTCTGTCCGGGCTTGATCGCGAGCGCATCGATCACGAGCTGCGGCTGCTCTTCGGTCTCGCGCTCGCTGCGCTCGAGCCAGAGGATGCCGCCAGGTCCCATCACCTGCGCGATTTCGCGACCGAGATAGAATTTGCCGATGCCGTCGGCATCATGCGCAGCGCGGAATTCGTAACGCTGCCCGAGGGGATCGGCGTGTGCGCCCAGACCGCACAACACCAGCAAGGCGAGGACCGCGGCTCTCATGGCGGCGGATTCTGTCAGGCTGCAGCCTGACCCACAAAGACTAGTGCTCGTGGCGGCTCAAATAGAGATAGATGTAGCTGGTCACGAACAGCACGCAGACGCAGCAGGCAAACGCGACGCCCGAGCCCGCCGCGAGCACGTCGAACACCGTCACCGCTCCGGCCCTCGGTGGCGAGAGCGCGCTGAAGCCGCTCGCCACGGCGAGTGTCGCGGCACTGACCAACAGCCATCGCGCCAGGTAACCGGGCAGGTAGATGCGCATGTCGCGGTTGTGGCGATACGCGGCAGCGCGCGCGTAGCGATCGCCGCGCGTCGCGTCCTTGAACAGCCAGAACGGCCACACGTAGCGGAGCAGGACCTGGGAAAGCGGCGGGTCGAGCGGGCGCGGCGGAACAATCATGCGAAATAGATGTGCGGACCTCGGGGATAGTTCCGCATCGCGATCCGCTCAGACGCGCAGCGTGCCTCGCGCCAGCTCGACCACGTCGCCGCTGACGAAGATGCGCCCGTCGCCGTCGACGTCGAGCAGCAGCGTCGAAGGCCGGCCCGCGTACTCGCCCTGCGAGATCTCGAGGTGACACGGCAGTTTGCGGCCGGTCGCGATCATCCAACCGCCGAGGTTGGCCGTCGCGGAGCCGGTGGCGGGATCTTCGAGCACCGCGCTGCCAACCGGAAAGAAGAAACGCGACAGCAACCGTTCGGGCTGCGCCAGCTCCGCGAAGATGTACGCCATGCTCTGTCCATCCTCGTTGAGCACGCCCGCGAAGGTCGCGGCCTCCGGCTGCGCATTGCGCACTGCGCGCTCGCTGGTCAGCGGAACGATCAGCTGTTCCTTACCGGCTTTGACCCACAACGGCTCGCGGCCGATGTCGCTCTCGGCGAGTCCCAGCATTTTCGCCAGCGTGGCGCGCGATGCCTCGCATTTGCGCCAGGTCGGTGCGTTCGCCTGCAGCGTCCAGCGATCGCCCTGGGCTTGCACCGGAATGATGCCGGCCTGCATCTCCAGTTTCAGCTCGTCGCCGCCGAGGCCGAGCGAACGGCAGACGTGCGCAGTGCCCAGCGTCGGATGACCGGCGAACTGCATCTCGTACGTCGGCGTGAAGATGCGCACCTGCGCGTTGGCCCGCGAGGACGGCAGCACGAACGTCGTTTCCGAAAGATTGAACTGGCGCGCGAGCGCCTGCATCGTCGCGGTATCGAGCGACGTCGCGCTCTCGAAGACGCACAGCGGATTGCCGGTCAGCCGGCCGCCGTCGCGAGTGAACACGTTGACGATGCGAAAGGCGAGCTCGGGCATGGCAGCTTCCTCGTGGATCGCTGCAATTCTAGTGAGCCGCCGCGACGCGCCAAGGCACAGTCGCGCGCGCTGCGAACAGCACAGCGTTTCACTCGCTGATCGCAGACTGGCCGATCGGAGTCAGCCGTTCCTCGATCAGGCGCTGCGCCGCCTGGAAGTCGACCGCACCGACCGTGCCCACGTTGCGCGTCAGCTGCGCCAGGATCTTGTTCTGGATGCGGCCGCGTTCCATGGCGACGGCGTACGGGATCTCGTCGTGGAACATCACCATCGAATACCGGGGCACGAAGCGCTGCGGGAAACGCCGCTCCAGCTCCAGCGACAGCGCGCGCTGCAAGTGGAACTGCGGATCGCGCACGGTATCGCGCATCTCCAGGTAGTTCTCGATCGCCATGTCGGCGATCGCGTCGGTGTGCGGGCGGCGCTCCTGTTCGAAGCGGCGGAACACGCTCGCCCAGTCGCCCGAGTTGCCGAGCAGCGCCAGCAGCTCGCGGCAGTCCTCGAACGCGCAATTCATTCCCTGGCCGTGAAACGGCGTGATCGCGTGCGCGGCATCGCCGATCAGCAGCAGCTGGTCCTCGACCGACCAGCGCTCGCAGCGCACCGTCCCCATGATGCCGGTCGGATGCTGCTGAAACTCGTCGGTCAGCGCCGGCAACAACCCGCAGACGTCGGGGAAATGACGGCGGAAGAACTGCGCGATGCGCCCCGGCTCGCTCAGCGACGCGAAGCTCTCCTCGCCCTGGTGCGGCAGGAACAGCGTGACCGTGAAACTGCCGTCGAGATTGGGCAGCGCGATCAGCATGAAGCCGCCGCGCGGCCAGACGTGCAGCGCGTGCTTCTCGATCTGGTGACTGGCGCCGGCGCCCGGCGGCAGGCGCAATTCCTTGTAGCCGTGCTTCAGCAGCTCCTCGGAGCTCGGCACTTCCAGCTCGCTGGCGAGCGCGCGACGAACCACCGAGCCGGCGCCGTCGGCAGCGATCACATGATGGAGGGGTGATTCCTCGAGCCGGCCCGAGACTTCGTCGCGCAGCACCAGGGTGCGATGGCGGATTTCCGCGCCGACGGCCGCGGCGCGGAAGCGGATCTCCACGCCCGCGCGCTCCGCGGCGTCGATCAGAATGCTGTTGAGCTCCGGACGCGAGACCGAATAGATCACTTCGTGCGCGCCTTGCCCGTAGGGCGCGAAGGTGAGCGCGCCATCGATGGCGTGCAGCATGCGGCCTGGCATCGGAATGAGCAGCGGGCTCACCCGATCCATGACGCCGGCGAGCTCCAGGGCACGAATCCCGCGCGCGGCGAGCGCTAGATTGATCGAGCGTCCCGCCGAAAGGGGCGAGCGCCGCATGTCCGGCAGCCGCTCGAAGATCCGCACCTTGTGGCCGCGTCGCGCGAGCAGCGTCGCGACCAGCGTGCCGGCCAGGCCCGCGCCTACGATCGTAACCGGCTCGCGACGCTCGTTCGGGCCGCTCATCGCAGCAACCGCCCGAGCGCCGCGACGAACTCCCAGACTTCAGCGAACGTGTTGTACAGCGGCACAGGCGCGACACGTATGACGTCGGGCTCGCGCCAGTCGCCAGTGAAGCCCGCAGCGGCCAGCGCGTCGAACACCTTGTGCGCTTCCGCAGGGCTGCGTCGCAGACGCAGCGAGAGCTGACAACCGCGTGCTTCCGGATCAGCGGGCGTGAGAATCGTGAGCGAGTCCGCGAGCTGTGCGCGCAGCAGCGATTCCAGGTAACCGGTCAGCTGCAACGACTTCGCGCGCAGTGCCGCCATGCCGGCAGCATCGAACAGCGGCAACGAAGCAAGCAGCGGCGCAGCGGCGAGAATCGGCAGATTGGAGATCTGCCAACCCTCGGCGCCCGGCAGGGGACGCAGGTCGTGCGGCATCGCGAAGCGGCTCGCCTGTTCGTGTCCCCACCAGCCCGCGAGCCGGATCAGGTCGGCGTCGCGCGCATGCCGCTCGTGCACGAAGCAGCCGCCGACCGCCCCCGGTCCCGCGTTCACGTACTTGTAGTGGCACCAGACAGCGAAGTCCGCGCCGGAGTCGTGCAGGGCGAGCGGCACGTTGCCGATGGCGTGCGCCAGGTCGAACCCGACACGACAACCTGCGCGCTGCGCCGCGCGCGTGATCGCGTGCAAGTCGAAGCGCTGTCCATTGAGAAACTGCACGCCAGGCAGCATGACGGTCGCGAGCTGCGGGCCTTCGCGCTCGATGAGCGTGATGACGTCTTCGGTGCGCACCGCTTCCTCGCCCGGACGCGCTCCGATCTCGAGCATCGCGCTGCGCGGATCGAAGCCGTGCAGTCGCACCTGCGACGCGACGGCGTAGCGATCGGAAGAGAATGCATGCTTCTCGATCAGGATCTTCGAGCGCTCGCGCGTCGGCCGGTAGAAGGTCGCGAGCATCAGGTGCAGGTTCACCGTCAGCGTATTCATCGCCACGACTTCGAGCGGCTGTGCGCCGACCAGTCTCGCCAGCGCGGGCGCGAAGTGCTCGTGGTAGGTCAACCACGGCCGCGCCGACTCGAAGTGGCCGTCGACCGCGCGCTGCGCCCAGCTGTCCAGCTCTTGCTGCACGATGCGGCCGACGCTCTTCGGCTGCAGTCCGAGCGAATGGCCGCAGAAATAAACGTGCTGGGTGCCGTCGGCGCGCGTCGGGATGTGGAAGGCGTCGCGCAGCTTCGCGAGCGGATCGGCCCGATCCTGCTGTTCGGCGAAGGAGCGCTCGGCGGGGACGTTCATGACGGCGTCAGCGGTAGCAGGATCGGCCGGCTCGGGGCTGCATCCGCAACGAACGGCGCAACCTGAAGGTTCAACAGATAGTGCCCGTCCGCGATCGAATCGTCGATGAACGCCAGCTCCGTGACGGTTGCGGTCGCACGGGTCGCTTGCGCGGCGCTGTTCGCGCCCGGCGGCAGGCCCCAGAAGATCCGATGCGTCGTCAGTTCCGCATCGTCGTGCCGATCCAGCGAGGGCAGATCGACGACCAGCGCGGTGATGCCGTTGCCGACGATCCAGTTCATCGCGTCTGCAGCGAAGTATGCAGCCGGTGTCCGGTCGTAGTTGCGTGCGAGCTTGTCGCGGCTGTTCGGCAGCGTACGCAGCACGAGAGCGCGGCAATGAGACAGCTCATGCGGCGCAACTGCTGCGGCCAGCGCTGATCGAGTGATCACCGGTCCTGGTCCGACGGAGACGAGCAGTGCGGGACTGAAATGTTCGGCGCTGTGATCCCGGACGCTCAGGCGCTCGGCGGTTACATGCCCGACGCACTCGGTGTGCGTGCCATTGCAATGCGGCGTCAATGAGTGCGTCGAGCAGTTGCAACTGCCGCCGCGCTGCACGTCACCCACGAACGAACCGGCTGCCACTGCCGCTGCCGACGCGGGGGATGCGCCGAAGAACGTCGGTTGCGCACCGTCGAACGCCAGCGGGATGGAAATGTCGTGTCCCTCGCTGCCGACGCGCCAGCGGCGACCCGCGATTTCGACCGTGAGCACGGGCGTTGGGCTCGCCACGCGGCGCTCGTCGTCAACGCTTGTGGGCGACGGTGCCGCACGCCTGGCACGTGCGGTTCTGCGGCGAGCTGTAGAACCGCTCGAAGATCGGCGGCAATTGCTTTTCGATGTCGCTCACGTGCAGATACTCGGCATACAGCGGGTACTGGCAGTGGTCGCAGTACCAGAGGAAGCCATCCTGCTCCTCGGGCTTGCGATGCCGCTCGATCACGAGACCGACCGTGTTCGCCGGACGCTGCGGCGAATGCGGCACCTTGGGCGGCAGCAGCAGCACCTCGCCGGCATGGATCGGGATGTCGACGCGGCCCCGATCCTGCATCGTCCGCAGCGTCATCGTGCCTTCGAGCTGATAGAAGAACTCTTCGCCCGGATCTTCATGGTAGTCGCTGCGCGCGTTCG
>DATBKP010000154.1:0-6311 GCA_036555785.1 Steroidobacteraceae bacterium | reverse complement strand
TGCGGGAACTGCGTCGCGAGATTCCCGGAAATCGAGAACAACCGCGCTTCCTTCGAGTGATACATGACCGGCAGCTGCCGGCCTTTGCACATGTCGCGCGAGTTGGAGAGCAGCTGGCACATCAGGTCGACCAGGTTCTGGCCGCGCACGATCTGCAGCCCCTGGTTGCGATAGCCGGGGAACATCATGTCGGTTGGACGCAGCGCCATGCCGGCTGCCACCGACACCGCTTCTTCGCCCGTGGACTTGATATAGAAAGTGATCCGGCCCTGGCGCTGCGCGCGGTGCATGCGGTCATCGAACAGGCGCGTCATCAGCATGTAGCGCAGTCCGAGCTCGAGGTCCGACGGCGCGAGATGCGGATCCCACGGTCCGAGCGCGCGATGGTCGTCGCCGAGCACTCGCACCATTTCGTCCGCGAGATACTGGGTCTGCGCCAGTGCTGCGTTCGCGTCGGGCCGCGCCACTGCGCCGGCCGGCGACATCTGCACGTAACTGAAATCCGATTTCTCGCCGGGACGGGCCGGCGCTCGCGGAACGTGCAGTCGGGTTCGGATTGCGCTCATCGTTATTCGATTCCTGCTTATTCGGCGTGGGCAATGAGTCGTCGCGCCATCTCGTCGGCGATGTCGCTGGTCGGACGGTTCTCCGCCCGCGAGCGAGCGAAGATCTCCGTCAGGCGCGCCGGAATCCTGCCGATCTCGGCTTCGATGGAGGCGGCGCTCGCGCCGCCCAGGTATTCGCGCCCGACGCTGATGATACCCCCGGCGTTGATCACATAGTCCGGTGCGTACAGCACGCCGGCTGCATGCAGGCGCGCGCCGTCCACGGCTGTCGCCAGCTGGTTGTTGGCGGCGCCCGCAATGATAGACGCTTGCACTCGCGGAATGGTGTTGGCGTCGAACACCGCGCCGAGCGCGCACGGCGACAGCACTTCGACGCGCTCGAACAGGATTTCGTTCGGCAGCGAGGCGAGGGCGTCGAACTCCTTGCACGCGCGTTGCACCGTCTCGGGCCGGATGTCGGCGACTCGCAGGCTCGCGCCATCTGCGGCGAGCAGGCGGCACAAGGCATGACCGACGCCGCCGAGCCCCTGTACGCCGATGGTGACGCCACGCAGGCTGCTGCGACCGAGCCGAAATTGCACGGCTGCCTTGATCCCGAGGTACACGCCCATCGCCGTCTTCGGCGCGGGGTTGCCATCGGCATCGACTGCGGTCCGCGGCAGTCCGCTGACGTAGGCGGTCTGCGTTGCGACCACTTCCATGTCGGAGACCGTCGCGCCGACGTCCTCCGCAGTTATGTAGCGCCCCTCCAGCGAGTCGACCAGCCGGCCGAAAGCCTCGAGCAGGCGCGGCGATTTCGGATACCGGGCATCCATCATCACGACTGCCTTGCCGCCGCCCAGCGGCAATCCCGCCATCGCATTCTTGTAGCTCATGCCCCGCGACAGGCGCAGGGCGTCGGTGAGCGCCTCGGCGCTCGAACGGTAGTGCCAGAAGCGGCAACCACCGGCGCCCGGGCCGCGGCGTGTCGAATGAACGGCAACGATCGCGCGCAGGCCGGACTCCTTGTCCTCGGCGAAGACGACGCGCTCGTGAGCATCGAAAGCGGGGTTATCGAACATACGGGCTAGGAACCTCTGTGGCCGCGCGCTGGGCGATGGAGCAGAACGTGCTACGATAGCGCCACTTCCGTAGTTGATTCTGCCAAACGGACGGCCATCGACAGGCGAAACTGCTATGAATGCCGGGCCACAAGATCGCGAGACGGGCCGTGAGCTGGACCGCGTCGACCGCCAGATCCTCATGCTGCTGCAGTCGGACGGCCGGCTGACCGTCGCCGAGCTCGCCCGCACCGTCAATCTGACTCTCACGCCCTGTATCGAACGCGTACGACGCCTGGAGCGCGAGGGCTTCATCGAGGGGTACTTCGCGCGGCTGAGCCCGCGCCGTCTCGGGCAGCAACTGATGGCCTTCACCGAGGTGACGCTGGACCATGCGAACCCCGACGTGTTCCAGCGCTTCAAGGACACCGTGCAGGTCGTCGACGAGATCGTCGAGTGCCACATGGTGGCCGGCGGTTTCGACTACCTGCTGAAGACCCGCGTGCAGGACATGGACGAGTACCGGCGCGTGCTCGGCGACAAGATCGCCAGCCTGCGCGGCGTGCGGCACACGCAGACGTACTTCGTGCTCGAAGAAGTGAAGTCGACGCATGCGCTGCGCATCCGCGGCGGCGAGGCTGCGCGCGCCCCTGTGAAGCGACGCAGGAAGTCGGGACAATAGCGTCCCATGTCGCGCTCCCGCGTCCTGCTGCTCACGGCGCTCGCCATGCTGGCGTTCGCAGGTAACTCGCTGCTGTGCCGTCTCGCCCTCTCGGGCACGCTCATCGATGCGGGCACTTTCACAGCGGTGCGCATCGTCTCCGGCGCGCTCACGTTGTGGATCATCGTGCAGCTGCGTCGTGGAGCAGACGGCCTCAGCGGCAATTGGGCTTCAGCCGCGGCGCTGTTCGCATACGCCGCGGGTTTTTCCCTTGCCTACATCAATCTCTCTGCGGCCACGGGCGCGTTGCTGCTGTTCGGCGCAGTGCAAGCCACGATGATCGGCTACGGCTTCTGGAATGGCGATCGGCTGCGCGGCTGGCAGGTCGTGGGATTCGTCTGTGCCGTGCTCGGTCTGGTCGCGTTGCTGCTGCCGGGTCTTTCCGCGCCGCCGTTGCATAGCGCCGCGCTGATGGTCGGTGCGGGCGTCGCGTGGGGCATCTATTCGCTGCGCGGTCGCGGTGCGGGCGATCCGACTTCCGCCACCGCCGGAAACTTCGTGCGCGCCGTGCCATTCGCCGCCGCGCTGAGCCTCGTGATGCTGTCGCAATTTTCCGTCGACGGGGCGGGCGTGAGCTACGCGATCGCCTCGGGCGCGCTCACATCGGGACTCGGCTACGCGATCTGGTACACAGCGTTGAAGGGATTGAAAGCGACTAGCGCCGCGACCGTGCAACTCAGCGTGCCGGTGATCGCGACGATCGGCGGCGCGCTGCTGCTCGGCGAGCACGTGACGTTGCGGATCGTCATCGCATCGGTTGCGATTCTCGGCGGCATCGCGCTGGTGATCTTGAACAGAGCGAGGGTGTAGGAACCCGGCGAGAGTCAGCGTCGTTACGCATGCTCACATGCGTCGAAATTGCTCGCGCTGTATCACTACCCCATAGCGGGACTCCCGCAGGCCTGCATGCGGAAATGCGCGACCTGCATGCGGGGCACTTCGTCATCGCTCGTGACCTCGACGTCTACTGACTACAGTTTGTGCGTCGAGAGCAGCAGGCTGGTCTCGGTGCTCGAGATGCCTTCGATGAGCCGGATGCGGCCGAGCACGCGGTCGAAAGCTTCGAGACTCTCGGCGCGCAGCTCCGCGACCAGGTCCCAGCGACCGTTGGTGCTGTAGAGCGCGCCAACTGCCGGATCGCCGCGCAACGCCTTCAGCACCTGCTCCGACTTGTTGCCCTCGACGGCGACGGACATCAGCGCGCGGATGCGCTGCTCCTCGACTTGTGGCCGCAGCCGCACCGTGTAGCCCATCACCGTTCCGTCGGCCTCCAGTTTGGCCAGCCGGTTCTGTACGGTGCCGCGTGCGACGCGCAGCTTCTTGGCGAGGGTCGCAAGCGGCGTTCGGGAGTTCTCCCGGAGCAGGGCGATGAGCTGGCGGTCGATGTCATCCATGGAAGCCCCATTGGCCGAGCAAAACGCCAGCCAATGCTGGCACTCTGCGCAATCTTACCCTCATTTTGATCAGTTTTCTGGCTATTCATTGGGTCTGTGCGCCCGGAACATGGACGGCTCTTCCGGAGATTCATGCCCATGGTCGACTACATCGGATTGGAGCGCGTGCAGGAGCTGGTGGCCCGGCTGGGCGCCGCACGCTTCATTGAAGGGCTCGCGGCCGAGATCGAGGCGGACTACCGCCGCTGGCGCGACTTCGACAAGTCGCCGCGCCACGCGACGCATTCGCCGCTCGGCGTGATCGAGCTGATGCCGATCAGCGATGGCACCCTGTACTCGTTCAAGTACGTCAACGGCCATCCGAAGAACACGGCACAGGGCCTGCTCACGGTCACAGCGTTCGGGGTGCTCGCCGAAGTCGCTACCGGTTATCCCGTGCTGCTCTCAGAGCTCACCTTCACGACGGCGCTGCGCACGGCCGCGATGTCGGCGCTCGCCGCGCGTCACATGGCGCGGCCGTCGAGCCGCTCGATGGCGATGATCGGCAACGGCGCGCAGGCCGAGTTCCAGGCGCTCGCCTTCTATCACATGCTCGGCATCCGCGAGCTGCGCCTGTTCGATACCGACCTCGCTGCGACCGAGAAACTCGAACGCAATCTCGCGCTGCTGCAGTTGCCGGCGTTGCGCGTTACGCGCTGCCGTGCCACTGCCGAAGCAGTACAGGGAGCCGACATCGTCACGACCTGCACCGCCGACAAGCGCAACGCGACGATCCTGCTGCCGGACATGATCGAGCCGGGCATGCACCTGAATGCAATCGGTGGCGACTGCCCCGGCAAGACCGAGCTGCATGCCGACATCCTGCGCCGGCCCGACGCGCGCGTCGTCGTCGAGTTCGAGCCGCAGTCGCGCATCGAAGGCGAGATCCAGCAGCTCGAACCGAACTTCCCTGTCGTCGAGTTCACCGACGTGCTGAGCGGCAAGGCGCGGGCGCGCACCTCCGACAGCGACGTGACGATCTTCGACTCGGTCGGCTTCGCGCTCGAGGATTTCTCGGCGCTGCGCTATCTGCATCGCCTGCACCTGGAGGAGCGCGGCGCGAAGCGCGAGATCGATCTGCTGCCGGCGCTCGCCGATCCGAAAGACCTGTTCGGCGAGCTCGCGGGCCGGCTGGCCGCGCGTGAGCGCATCAAGGTCGCACGTTGATGACCAAGCGCACGGCAGTGCTGATCGGCGCGCCCACCGACATCGGTGCGAGCGATCGCGGCGCCTCGATGGGCCCCGAGGCCCTGCGCGTCGCCGGTCTGCAGGACGCGCTGCGCAATCGCGGCCTCGAGGTCGTCGACCGCGGCAATCTCACCGGCCCGGGCAACCCCTGGCAGCCGGCGACGCAGGGCTATCGGCACCTCGCGCAGGTGACCGATTGGAATCGCATGATCTACGACGGCGTGCGCGCCGAGCTCGCGCATTCGCGGCTGCCGATTTTGCTCGGCGGCGATCACTGCCTCGCGATCGGCTCGATCAGCGCCGTCGCGCGCCATTGCCGCGATACGAAGAAGAAGTTGCGCGTGCTGTGGCTCGACGCGCACGCGGACTTCAACACCTCGGAGCTCTCGCCAAGCGGCAACATCCACGGCATGCCGGTCGCGTGCCTGTGCGGCTTCGGTCCGCGCGAGCTGACGGGCTTGAGCGGCGTGACCCCGGCGATCTCGCCGAAGACGATCCGCCAGATCGGCATCCGCAGCGTCGACCAGGGCGAAAAGAAGTTCGTGCACGAGCAGGGGCTGGAAGTGTTCGACATGCGCTACATCGACGAGCGGGGCATGCGGCACACGATGCAGCAGGCGCTGGCGGACGTGGATGCGGAGACGCACCTGCACGTGAGCTTCGACGTCGACTTCCTCGATCCGGACATCGCGCCGGGCGTCGGCACCACGATCCCGGGCGGCCCGACTTATCGCGAGGCGCAGCTGTGCATGGAAATGATCGCGGACACCGGCCGCCTCGCGTCCCTCGACGTGATGGAGCTGAATCCGGCGCTCGACGTGCGCAACAAGACCGCGCAGCTCGCCGTCGACCTGATCGAGTCGCTGTTCGGCAAGAGCACGCTGATGAGAAAGGATGAGTCGGGCTGAGGCGCGGGCGATGGATGCGCTGGAGCGACCCGACCTACAATAGCGGCCCTCTGACCATCCGGGGGTCCGCCATGCGCCTGCTGCTTGCCTGTTCAATCGCGATTTCTGTGTTCGCCAGCGGCGCGCACGCGCAGACCCTCGCCACCCGCCAGTCCGGCACCGCGACCTTGCAAAATGTGCCGGAGATTCCCGAGCAGGTCAGCGCTGCGGTTCAGCGCTACCAGAACTACCGCGCGGCTTCGTTCCAGGACTGGCTGCCGGACGGCTCGATCCTCATCGCGACCCGCTTCGGCTCGACCCAGCAGATTCATCGCGTGACCACGCCCGGCGGCGCGCGCACGCAGATCACTTTCCAGAGCGAGCCCGTCGCGAGCGCGATCGCAATTCCCGGCACCGATCGCTTCGTGTTCGTGCGCGATACGGGCGGCGACGAGTGGTTCCAGCTCTACGCCGCC
>DATBKP010000153.1:0-59076 GCA_036555785.1 Steroidobacteraceae bacterium | reverse complement strand
ATACCGTGATCGGCAATTGAGCGGGTGTCCCCGAGAAAGCTCTGCACAGGCCCCATCGCCCGTGCAGAGGCTCGCCCGGTCCGTACGGAAACGGCGTTGTCGGTCAGGGCTCGAAAGGATGCGGATGTGAACCACCTCGATCGTGCACGATCGTTCATCGAGCTTTGCCGCCGCGGCACCGCGGCCGGCGAGCTGGCGGCCGTGTTCCGGCGCGATCTCGACGCGTTCGGCTTCCGCTTCTTCGCATGTTGCTCGCACGTCGATCCGTTGCGTCCGCCGCGCGGCGCAGTCGTTCTGCACAACTATCCGGCCGAGTGGATGCGTGCGTTCAGCGAGCTCGACTTCTACTACATCGATCCGGTCTTCCATTACGCGAACCGCTCGCTCACGCCGTTCTTCTGGGATGCGGACGAATTTCGCGCCGAGCTGACGGCGCCGCAGCTGGAAATCATGGAAGAAGCGCGCCGCTTCGGCATCGAGCACGGCTACACGGTGCCGATCCACGCACCGCGCTTGCCGGGTGCGTACCGCGCGTCATGCTCGGTCGTGCCGGATTCGCGCGGTGTCACGGACGAAAGCTATCTGGCCGTGCAGCTGATGTCCCCTTACCTGTACTCGGCGCTCAGCCTCGAGGCGGAAGCCAAGGCCGGCGGCTGCGCGCCGCGCGGACTCACGCGGCGCGAGCGCCAGTGTCTGGAGCTGGCCGCGCAAGGCAAGAGCGACTGGGTCGCCGGTCGCATCCTCGGCATCAGCGAGCGCACCGTTCACAACCACATCGAGCACGCGAAGCGGCGGCTCGGTGTGGCAACGCGCGTCCAGGCGATCGTGCATGCGCTCGTCAGTCGACAGATTGCCTTCGGCGACGTCATCCGTTCCACTGCGGAAGAGGACGACGAGCCCCGCCAGGCCGGTCGCTCCTGACCGCCGCCAGCCGCGCCCTCACAGCGCGGACTGATCCGATCGGCTCAATTCCGCCGCCCCGGGAATTCGTTCAGGCTTGTCCGCAACCAGGGAGTGGAGCGGACGATGATCAGCACTTATTAATGGGGACTGCCGCTCCTGCCGTGCGACTGCCGATCGCCGGCGCAACCCGCCTCATCCGTTCGAGAGTCACCTATGAATACACTGGCACACATCTCATTGAAGCGACGGATTCCGCTGCAGCTTGGAAGCGAGAGCACGAAGAAGGGCGATGAGGATCCCATGACAGAAGGTGCCGTCTACGAGCGCATCAAGAACTGGCTGCTCGCGCAAACACTGGTACCCGGACAACTGCTGCAGATCGGCGTGCTTGCCGACGAGCTCGGCGTCAGCACCACGCCGGTGCGCGAAGCGCTCACGCGGCTCGCGGCCGAGCGCATGATCATGTCCGTGCCGAAGCGCGGCTTTTTCGCGCGGACGCCTTCCGAGGACGACATCTTCGGGCTGTATTCCGTCAATCGAACGATCCTCGATGCGGCGGTCTCGCGCTGGCCCGAGAGCCCTCCCGCAGCAGCAGCCGGCACCGCGGAGCCTGCCGCGGTTTCGGTCCAGGAACGCAGCGCCGAGCAGCTGGCGCGCCAGACGGAGGAGCTGTTCCTGCAGGTCGCGCTGCGCTCCGGCGTCGGCGAGTTCGCCGAGATCGTTCGCAACATGAACGATCGCCTGCACCACGCACGCGTGCTGGAGTGCGAGATCGTCCCGGACGTGTTCGTGGAGATGGGCAGAATCGCCGAGCTGATTGCTACGCACGAGCGCGCGCAGCTGCGCCAGGCGCTCACGGCCTACCACGACCAGCGGATGGGGCTCGTTGCGGCGATCTCCAAAGAGCTGCTGCTCAGGCCGTTCACCACCGCCGACTGGTAGCTGCCGTCCCGCGGTGCGGTGCGCCCGCCCGCTCCGTAGCGTGTCCAGGGAGCTGACCCCGCCGTCTCGCCCGGTCTAAGTCTGAGGGAGTTCAGATTTATTCCGCGAGCGGCCGTTTTAGTGATCGAACGTCAGCAGCAGGACGAGCAGGGGGCCGACCCGGCCGCGCAGCCGGACTCCGGCCCACGTCAGCACGACCCGACGGCGCAGAGCGATCCCCGCAATCACCGGCTGGTGGCCTGGTTCAAGCGCTGGCGCAAACCGATCCGCCAGTGGCTGTCGCACCGCTCTTCCGTGCCGACCGCCGACCTGGACGACCTCGCCCAGGAGGTGTTCCTGCGCCTGCTCCGTTATAGCGACGACGTCGCTATCGATAATCCACAGGGCTACCTGTTCCGGATCGCCGCGAACGTCGCCAACGAATGGCAGGAACGGGCCCGCCATCGCAAGCCGCACGACGACAGCTGGCTCGAAGACCTGCAGGTGGAATTCAACGACGAGCCCGAAAACACCATCGCGCGCGAGGTGGCGCGCGAATACATGCAGGAAGCCGTCAATAAGCTCCCGCGGCGACAGCGTGAGGTCCTGTTGCTGCACGTGAACGAAGGGCTGACCTACAAGCAGATCGCGGAACGCCAGGGACTGACCTACCGAGTGATCCTGCGCGACCTCACGCGCGCGTACAGCCAGCTGCGCATGCAGCTCAAGCAGGACGATCTCGGCGACATGGAGAACAGGTGACATGCCGATGACGGAGCATGAAGACAACGCGATGCAAGCCGTCAGCGATCAGGCGGCCGAATGGTTCATCCGCTTGCGGGATCGTGATCTCGGGCCGGCCGAGCGGCGCAAGTACGTGCGCTGGCTCAAGCAGTCGCCCAATCACATCGCCGAGTTCATGCGGCTCGCCCGGCTGTACGGCCGGGTCAAGCGCGCCAAGCTGCCGACGCTCCTGCCCGAGGAACCAGACTCGAACGTCATTGCGCTGGTTCAGCAGGAGCTCTTGCCGGCACACGAGCGCAGGCCCGCAGGGTTCGCGTCGCGCAAGCTGTGGTTCGCCGCGGTCGCATGTTGCCTGGCGCTCGTGGCTGTGATCACGACCATCGCTCTCTCCAGCAACACGATCGAAACCCGCGCCGGCGAATGGCGCACGGTCCAGCTCGCGGACGGCAGCACCGTGAGCACTGGCCCGAACACGCTGATGCAAGTGGACTACAGCGAGGGAGCTCGTCGCATCAACCTGGAGCGCGGCGAAGCGATGTTCAAGGTGACGAAGGATGCGTCGCGTCCGTTCATCGTCAACGCGGGCGGAGCGATCGCCCGTGCCGTGGGCACGCGCTTCGGTGTGGAGCGCCGCGCGGACCGCATCCGCGTCACCGTCGCGGAGGGCAAGGTTGCCGTGGTGCGAGGCGATCAGGCTGCAGCACTGGAGCACGCAGTCGATCTCAGAGTTGCGACGTCGCTGGTCGCGGACGAGGGCCTGGACATCCCGCTCAACGCGCCGCAAGTCGCGCTGCACGTCGAGAAAGTGAATTCGGCGCACGCATTGGCCTGGGCGAACGGGCAGCTGATCCTGCAAACCGAGACGGTCGGCGAAGCCGTGGAAGAGTTCAATCGCCGCAACAAGTTGCAGCTGCGCGTCGACGACCCCACGATCGCGGGCTGGCACTTGTGCTGTGTCTTCGATGCCGGCGACCCGGAAGCATTTGCGAAGACGATCGCCGCGACCGGCGACAACATCGTGCTGTTGCGTGAGGGAAATACGCTGCGAGTGGTGCAGGGTGCGCCCGGCCAGGCGGAGCCGCCCGTTCAGGCACCATGATGCATCGCGGCTGAATTGCCGCATCTCCGATCCTGTGGCATAAGGACCCGATCGGCGGGTCAGGAAGACGGATGCGTCGGATGCACGACGCGCCGAACGTCAATGAGCGACGCAAATCACCGCGACTCGGATCGTCGCGAACACAGGAAGCGCGAGCTGATCAGCCAGGAAGCTGCTGAGTGGTTTGCGCGCATGCAGGATCCTCGCGTTCCCCTCGATGACCGGCGCCGCTTCCTGCGCTGGCTCAAGCAATCGCAGATTCATGTCGCCGAGTACCTCACCGTTGCCGGAATCGACGGCGATCTGCGGCGCGCGCGGTTGAGCGCGATACTGGCGGACGAGCCGGCGTCGAACGTCATCGAATTGTTCGAGCACGCCCGCGAACGAGCTCCCGTGCCGCGTGAAGAAGGTACGCCTCGCTGGAAGGCGGTCGCTGTCGTTGCGGCGTTCGGACTCGCAGCGCTGTTGTTCGTCGCTGCGCGCCTCGCCTCGACCGAGCGTTCGATCGGCACGCAGCCCGGCGAATGGAAGCAGGTGAGGTTGGCCGACGGCAGCGAGCTGCAGCTCGGGCCCAACACGCTGCTGCAATTCGATCTCGGTGACGCGCGGCGATCCATCGCTCTGCTGCGCGGCGAGGCGTATTTCAAGGTCGCCAAAGATCCGACTCGACCGTTCTTCGTGCACGCCAATGCTTTCGCGGTTCGTGCCGTAGGCACCGAGTTCGCGGTCTCGCGGCGCGAGCGCGAGTTGATCGTTACTGTCACTGAAGGAGCGGTGCGTGTGGCGCCAAACGCCAAGTCTGCGAGCGACGACAGCGCTCCCGAGCTCGGCGTGCCGGTCGTCGCCGACGAACAGCTGCGAATTGCCGACACCTGGCCGGCGACGCCGAGCCATATAGACGTCCACTACGAGCTCGCATGGCGCGACCGGCAGGTCATGTTTCGGGCCGGCGACACGCTCGCGCACGCCGTGGAGGAATTCAATCGTCGCAACCGCGTGCAGCTGCGACTGGATCCGAGCGCCGCCGCGCTGCCGGTGCGCGGCAGCTTCGACGCGTCGGATCCGGAGGCATTCGCTCGCACCATGGACGGCACGTCGTCGATCGCCGTAGAGAGGCTCTCGCAAGGCGTGCTGTTGATCAAAGCAGAATGAAGGCGCGCCGGGCGCTGCCGTCCCGAGGGCCGGGATCATCGCGCGAGCAAGAGGGGTCTTAACTGTTGGTCGCGTCTTCGACGCTCGGTTGCGACGACACAATAATCATGGGGGCATACCGGTCTGCTGCGGCAGTAGAGCTGCGGGCGCGTGAATTCATGACGCGCCGGTGCGCGCCGTCGCTCGACGATCCGCGCTTCGAGGCACAGCTGCTGCGTCTGCACGCCAGCATCGACATCCATGAGTTCTGGGGCGCGCTCCTGGCCATGCTCGATGCGTTCCTGCCGCACGACGCCTGCGTCGCGTATCTCGACTACGTAGACTACGCAACGACCTGGGACGCCTCGCGCATCCTGGCGACGCCGAATGCACGCAGGTCGCGCGAGTGGCTCGAGCACCGCCGCGAAGTGAACATGATGCCGGCGTTCGCGCTGTCGAATCCCGGCCTCAAGGTCTACCGCCTGTCGGAGGTCATGCCGGACCGGCGGCGGCTGCGCGAGTCGGAGTTTTTTCGCCGCTACATGGCGGCCGAAGGCTGGCACTACAGCGCGTGCGCGCTGTTCTGGCGCGAAGACAGACTCGCGTCCGAGATCGCGATCCGGCGCACTGCGTGTCAGGGCGAATTCACGGCACAGGAAATGGCATTCCTGAACCGTCTGCATCCGCATCTCGAGACGACTTTGCAACGTCTGTCCGCCGTGGAGCGTCGCTCCAGCCCGATCGCAGCGTCGCCCGCCGCGGTTGCGGGGCACGATGCGATTCCTGCGCTGCCGGGCGAGCTGACGATGGCTGAGCGCGAGCTCGTGCACTTCGTGCGCATCGGCTTCAGCAACAAGGAGATCGCCGCGCGGCTCGACAAGAGCGTGCGCACGGTGAAGACGCAGCTCACGTCGGTCTACAAGAAGTGCGGCGTGCGCAGCCGCAGCCGGCTGCTCGCGCTGATGATGCCGCGGCTGTCACACGACTGAGAACATCTTCAGGTAGAAAATATCGCGGAAAATTTCGCTCTCGGGGGCTCAATAGCACGCGCCGGTCCGCTGCAGCCCTGAGACATTCCGGCAAAATGCCGCGGCGGCGGGGCTGACGTTTGCCGCTGCGGCGGTCTACTCGTTTGAAAGGGCCCGGTATGGATCGTTCGGACGACGTCACGCAGTTTTCGATCAGGGAGCACGCTGCAGAGTGGTTCCTGCGTCTGCACGCGCACGACTTGAGCGTCGCGGAGCGGTTCGCGTACCTGCAGTGGCTGAAGGCTTCGCCCGCGCACATCGGCGAAACGCTGCAGATCTGTCAGCTGTATTCCATCCTCTACCCGATGAAGCGGCAGCTGTTCTTCACGAACGAGGATCAGCTTTCGAACGTCGTCGAGCTGTCGCGCGACGACGACGCTGCGCCGCCCGCCAGAACGCGCAGCAGCTGGCACGTGCGATCACTGATGGTCGCGATCGCAATCGGCCTGGTGGTGGTCGCGGGTTCGGTCGCGAAGCGCACCTGGCTCGATGCAACGATCGAGACGCAGGCGAGCGAATGGCGCAGCCTCGCGCTCGACGACGGCAGTCTGGTCAGCGTCGGGCCGCGCACGCAGCTCCGCGACCAGTTCAGCGGAGCGCAGCGCCGGCTGCGACTGGCGCGCGGCGAAGCACTATTCGAAGTCGCGAAGGATGCATCGCGGCCGTTCGTCGTGGACACCGAGCTCGCAGTCGTGCGCGCGACGGGAACGAGATTCGGTGTGTCGCGACGTGAGCTCGAGGTGCTCGTCACGGTGGAAGAGGGCACTGTGCTCGTCAGCAGCGACCGTGTCCCATCGACCGCGGTCGCGCTCGCGGCCGGGGAGCAGGCGATCGTGACCGCAACGTGGCCGCCTGCGATCCGCAACGTGAATGTGGCGCGCGCGCTCGCGTGGTCCAACCGGCATCTCGTGTTCGATGCTGACACCGTGGCGAGCGCAGCCGCAGAATTCAATCGCCGCAACCGCGTGCAGATCGTCGTGGATATGTCGCTCGGCTCGCAGCGCGTCTACGGGCAATTCCACGCCGATGACCCGGGGTCGTTTGCCGAGTCCATTGCCGCGCAAAGGAAAGGCGTCGTCGTACAGCAGTCCGGCGACGTCATCCACCTGAAAACCGTCGCGCAACCTCGCTAGAATGCACGGCCGGGAATGAGTCCCGGCCTGTCGCGAGGTACGACCTTGGTCTCATACGTGCCGCCCATGAGCGTGGTGCGCGTCATCGACTCGCACACGTGCGGGGAGCCGACCCGGCTGGTGCTGGAGGGTGGACCCGACCTCGGCGCCGGGCCGTTGAGCGATCGGCTCAGCCGCTTTCGCGACCATTTCGACAGCTATCGTTCCGCAATCGTGAACGAGCCGCGCGGCTCGGACACGGTCGTCGGCGCTCTGTTGTGTCAACCGCACCGCGCCGATTGCCGCTTCGGCGTCATCTTCTTCAACAACGTCGGCTTCCTCGGGATGTGCGGCCACGGCACGATCGGCCTGGTCGCCTCGCTCGCCTTCATGGGCGAGGTGCAGCCCGGACTGGTCAAGATCGATACGCCGGTCGGTCCGGTGGATGCCGTGCTGCATGCGGACCGGCAAGTGACGATCTCGAACGTGACCAGCTTTCGCAAGCACAAGCAGGTCGCAGTCCAGGTACCAGGGATCGGCGAAGTGCGCGGCGACGTTGCCTGGGGCGGGAATTGGTTCTTTCTGGTGGAGCGTCACGAGCTGCGCATAGACCTGCAGAACGTCGATGCGCTCACTGATTTCACCTGGCGCGTGCGGCAGGCGGTCAACGCCGCCGGGTTCGCGGAAGTCGATCACGTCGAGATGTTCGTGCCGTCGGCCGCCAACGGTGCGAACAGCCGCAATTTCGTGCTGTGCCCCGGCAAGGCGTACGATCGCTCTCCGTGCGGCACGGGCACCAGCGCCAAGCTCGCGTGCCTGGCCGCCGACGGTAAGCTGGCTGAGGACGAGGTCTGGGTGCAGGAGAGCGTGATCGGCAGCGTGTTCACCGCGCGATATCGCTGGTGCGATCGCCGCACCGGCGAGATCGCGCCGTTCATCACCGGCACCGCGCACGTGACTGCCGAAGCGACGCTGCGCCTGGACCCGAACGATCCGTTCCGCTGGGGAATTCGTCCGCCGCGCTCTGACGGCGGCGCATGAAGCATGTCCTGATCTGCGGCGCCGGCGCCGTCGGCTTGTGTTCCGCGCTGTACCTCCGCGAACGCGGTTACGAGGTCACGGTTGTCGAGCGCGACAGCGCCGGCGGCGAGGGCTGTTCCTTCGGCAACGCCGGCATGATCGTGCCCAGTCATTTCACGCCGCTCGCCGCGCCCGGGGCGATCGGGTTGGGGCTGCGCTGGCTGCTGGATCCCGGCAGTCCCTTCTACATTCGTCCGCGGCTCGATCTCGACCTCGCTGCGTGGATCCTGCACTTCGTGCGGGCCGCAAACCGCGAGCACGTGGAGCGCGCCGCCCCGCTGCTGCGCGACCTGCTGGTGGCCAGCCGCGAGTTGTACGAGCAACTCGCGGACCGCTGCGACAACGCGTTCGGGCTCGTCAAGCGCGGCATGCTGATGCTGTGTCGCACGCGTGCCGGTCTCGAAGACGAGACGCGCGCAGCACGTCGGGCGCGCGAGCTGAACTTGCCCGTGGAGATCGTTTCGTCCGCTCGAGCCGCCGAGCTCGATACCGGCATCGGCATGGATATCACCGGCGCGGTGTTTTATCCGCTCGACTGCCATGTCGACCCGCGCCTGCTGATGCGCAAGCTGACGGAGCTGGCCACCGGCGCCGGCATCACGCTGCGCTGGTCCACGCAGGTCGAGGGTTGGCGGTCCGACGGCTCTCGAGTCGACGCCGCGGTGACCTCGCAGGGCGAGCTCGCGGCGGACGAGTTCGTTTTGGCCGCGGGTTCCTGGTCGTCGCAGGCTCTGCGCCCGCTCGGCTGCAGATTGCCGCTCCAGGGCGGCAAGGGTTACAGCTTCACCGTGCCGAATCCGCCGCAGCTGCCGCGTCTGCCCTCGATCCTGAGCGAGGCTCACGTCGCCGTAACGCCGATGGGCGCCTCGTTGCGCATCGGGGGGACCATGGAGTTGGCCGGTCTGGACCGCTCCATCAGCGAGCGACGGACTCAGGCCATCGCGGCCGCGGCGGCGCGCTACTTTCCGGCGCTTCGAGCGCAGGACATCGCACAGGTACGCCCGTGGGCCGGGCTGCGGCCCTGCTCGCCTGACGGTTTACCGTACATAGGCCGATTTGCGCGATACTCGAACCTGTGCGTGGCCGCGGGTCACGCGATGCTGGGCATCAGCCTGGCGCCGATCACGGGGCAGCTGGTGGCGCAGATCCTGACGGGCGAGCAGCCGCGCATCGCGCTCGAGCCGCTCAGTCCGCAGCGCTATCAGTAAGAAACGACACGGGGAACCTGCAATATGAACTGGAAGGGCGTCATTCCGGCGATCACCACGAACTTCGATGCCTCCGGGGCGATCGATCACGCCGCGCTCGGCCGGCATTGCGAGTGGATGATCCGCAGCGGCTGCATGGGCATCGTGTGCTGCGGCTCGCTGGGGGAAGCGGCCACAGTGAGCTTCGACGAGAAGCTCGCTATTGCCGCCACCTGCGTACGCGCTGTCGGCAGCCAGGCGCCGGTCGTGCTTGGCATCGCGTCCTTGAGCACAGCTGAGGCAGTGCAACTCGCGCGAGGCGCGGAGCAGGCTGGGTGCGCCGGACTGATGGTGCTGCCGCCGTACGTCTACAGCACCGATTGGCGGGAAATGAAGGCGCACGTGAGCGCCATCCTCAGCGCGACCAAACTGTCGTGCATGCTTTACAACAATCCGCCGGCCTACAAGACGGATTTCCTGCCCGAGCAGATCCTGGACTTGGCGGCCGAGCATTCGAACCTGCACGCCGTCAAGGAGTCGAGCGGCGATGCGAGACGCGTGACCGCAATCCGCGCGCTGCTGCACGATCGACTGACGATTCTCGTGGGAATGGACGACGCGGTCGTCGAGGGCGTCGCCGTCGGCGCGGAAGGCTGGATCGCCGGCCTGGTCAACGCGTTCCCGGAGGAGTCGGTGGCGCTGTTCGAGGCGGCGCTGCGCGGCGACAAAGTGCGCGCCCGCGAGCTGTACAACTGGTTCCTGCCGCTGCTGCGGCTCGACACGGTTCCGAAGTTCGTGCAATACATCAAGTGGGTGCAGGCCGAGATCGGTCGCGGCACTTACGTGATACGCGGACCGCGCTTGCCGCTGGAGAGCCGCGAGCTCGAACTGGTGCAGGGAATTCTGGCACAGGCATTGAAGACCCGGCCCGCCGTCAGGCGCTAGACGCCGCGTGACCACCGCACACATCCTGCTCGCCGTACTCGCTGCACTCGCAGCGGTCTTCGTCTGGCATTGGATCCGGGTGGAACGCACCGGGCGAACGTCCATCGCGAAGCCGGGGGCGTTGCGACTCGCCATCGGTTTCGTTACGAATTTTTTCGACACGCTCGGCATCGGCTCATTCGCGCCGACCACGGCGGCGTTCAAGTTTCGACGCCTCGTTGCGGATGAGTGCATCCCGGGCACGCTCAACGTCGGCCACACGCTGCCCACGGTGGCGCAGGGCCTGATTTTCATCGGTGTCGTGAAGGTGGGCCCGGCCACGCTGGTTTCGATGATGGCAGCCTCCGCAGTCGGCGCGTGGCTCGGCGCCGGTATCGTCGCCAGATTGCCACGTCGGGCGATTCAGATCGGCATGGGCGCCGCGCTGTCGGTGGCGGCGATCCTGTTTGCGCTGATGAACCTGAAGTTGATGCCGAGCGGCGGAGCGGCGCTGGCGCTCTCCGGTCCGACGCTCGCGGTAGCCGTCGCGATCAACTTCGCGTTGGGCGCGCTCATGACGCTCGGCATCGGTTTGTACGCGCCTTGTCTGATTCTGGTCAGCCTGCTGGGAATGGATCCGCGCGCGGCCTTTCCGATCATGATGGGCTCGTGCGCGGTGCTGATGCCGGTCGCCTCGCTGCGCTTCATCAGCGATCGCAAGTACGACCTGCGCGCCGCGCTTGGATTGGCTCTCGGCGGAATTCCCGCAGTGCTGCTCGCGGCCTACGTCGTGACGTCGTTGCCGCTCGACTGGCTGCGCTGGCTCGTCGTGATCATCGTTTTGTACGCAGCCGCGCTGATGCTGCTCTCGGCGCGAGCCAAGGCTGCGGCCGCTGACATAACTCCCGCGCATGCAGCGGCTGCCGATTCTTCGCATGAGCGCGCAGCTCGATAGACGAAGCAACGCCGAAAATATGCACCGGATCGGATCCGCCGTACGTATTCATCGCAGGGAGGGAATGCGCCCCGGGGGCTTACCACGAGACCTGAGGCGGTCTACATTTAAGGCGGTTCAGGTTTCTTGACATCCTTAGCTCAGCGGACCCCGAGCAGCTCGGGGCGACGGATCGAAGAGCGATGTCGCAGATTCAGCGGTCGAAAACAACAGCTGCTAGCGTGCAGTAATGGGGAGGGTGCGTCGATGTCCGATGCGCGAGGTGACGTGGGAGAACGTGCGCAGGACCCTCGTGACGGTCGGCTGATTTCATGGTTTCAGCGCTGGCGCCGCCCGATCCGCTACTGGCTCTCGAGCCGCTCAGCGGTGCCCGCGGGGGAGATCGACGATCTCGCTCAGGAAGTGTTCCTGCGTCTGCTGCGCTATAGCGACGACATCGCGATCGACAATCCGCAGAGCTATCTGTTTCGCATCGCCTCGAATGTCGCGAACGAATGGCGCGAGCGCTCAGTGCGGCGGCAGCCGCACGACAACAGCTGGCTGGAAGATCTGCAGAGTGCGCCCGGTGCGGAGCCGGAGAACGCCGTGGCTTTCGGCCGCGCGCGCGAGCACGTGCAAGCGGCAGTGCAGAGACTTCCGCCGCGCCAGCGCGAGGTGCTGCTGCTGCATGTCAACGAAGGACTCACCTACAAGCAGATTACGGACAGACTCGGTATCAGCCCGCGCATCGTGCTGCGCGACCTCACCAAAGCGTACAGCCATCTGCGGACGCAGCTGAATCTCGAGGATCTGGAGGACATGGATCAACGCTGAGGTAGGCTGTCATGACGGACCGTATCGACGAGATCCCGCCCATGTCGATTCCGGAGCAGGCGGCGGAGTGGCTGCTGCGCTGGCATTGCGGCGATCTCAGCATCGCCGAACGCTTCGAATACCTGCAGTGGCTCAAGACCTCGCCGGTACACATCGCCGAGACGCTGCGCATGTGCCGGCTTTATTCGTGGCTCGAGAACACCAAGCTCAAGCTGTTCATCACCAACGAGGACAGTTTCTCGAACGTCGTCGAGCTGCCGCCGCCGCGCGAGCGCGAGGCGGTCGCTGCGCGCGGCGCTCTCTCGGTGGGGCTATGGAAAACGCGAATAGCCGCGGGCGTTGCCGCGATCGCCGCGGCAGCGGTACTCGGCTTCGTCATGAAGATGACGTGGCTGGATCACATGCTGCAGACCCAGGCGGGCGAATGGCGCAGCGTGCCGCTCAGCGACGGCAGCTCGATCACCGCAGCGCCGTACACGCGCTTGCATCACGATATCGGCGACAAGCAACGCTTCATAACTCTCGCCCAGGGCTTGGCCATCTTCCGCGTCGCGAAGGATCCCTCGCGCCCATTCCTCGTGGAAGCTGGAGGGATCGTGGTTCAAGCAACCGGCACGCAGTTCACTGTGGAGCGCGAGGCCAAAGAGGTGAAGGTCACGCTACGCGAAGGTTCGGTGGTCGTACGTCCGTCCGCGGATGCGGTGGCGAAATTCGACACCGTGCCGCTGGTGGAGGATCAGCAACTGACCATATCCACGTCCGGTACCCCTACCGTCGTGGAGGTCAATTCCGAGAAGGAGGTCGAGAGGGCGCGCGGCCGTCTGACGTTCGGGTCGGGCGATACGATCACGGATGCCGTCGAGCAATTCAACCACTTCAACGCGATGAAGATCGAGGTTGACGAAGTCACCGGCGGGCGGCAGATGCGCGGTTCGTTCGAGGCTATCGATCCCTTTTCCTTCATCGCTTCCGTGGAGCGCGTTACAGGAAGCTCCGTCGTGAAGGAATCACCGAAACTCGTGCGCATCGGACGTCGCAAGTCGCACGCTCCCTGATTCGACCCGCGGTCAGCAATGAGCCGCCACGCCAAAGGACCTGCGCACCGCTTCCTGCTTGCGTGCGCGCTCATCTGCGCGTCTTTGTGTGGGGCTGCTGTCACCCGGGCTCAGTCGAGTGAGCATCAGTACGACTTCGATATCAGTCCCATGCCGCTGTCCCAGGCGCTGCTGCAATTTGCGAAGCAGACCGAGCTGCAGCTTCTGTACAGCCCGGAGGACGCGGAAGAAGAGAATGTTGCTGCCGGGCAAGTGAAAGGACGGCATACCGCGGAGGAGGCGCTCGCATCGCTCCTGCCGGACGGGTTCACATTCGTGTGGATCAACTCGCGCACGATTACGGTTCTGGCGCCATCCGCGAATTCGCCGCCCGGCGGCGTAAACGATAGTGTCGCGGCGAAGGATCAACAGCGCTCGGAATTGGCGAAGGGTCAGCGGCTGAGCATGTCGAACGGGGGAGGGAACAACGGATCGGCACATGACCCGTACGCGTTCGATTTGTCGATGACCGTCGAGGGCAGAAGAATCCTCGACAGCGTATTCGGCAGCCTCGACCTCGATGTTCCCGCCACAGTCTTCGATCGAGGCGACATTGACGCGCTGGGTGTGTCGACGATCACTGATCTCCTGCGTTACGTCCCGCAGCAGTTGCACACAATGCCGGAGTCATACCTGGGCGATGGAACGCAGTTTGCCGATCTGCGTGGCCTCGGGTTTGACAGCACGCTCGTGCTCATCAACGGTCGACGAGCCATGCCGACAGCAAGTGCGCTGACCGTGAACGCTTTTGATCTCAACAGCATTCCGCCTGCGGCCGTAGAGCGCATCGAAATCGTGTCGGACTCGAACTCCGCTATCTTCGGCGCTGACGCAATTGGCGGCATCGTGAACATTCTGCTGCGCAAGGACGTTGCTGGTCCAAGATTGGATCTAGACTATGGTGCTGCAGATGGCGGTTCGGTCGAACGCCACGCCGCATTTGGTGCATCTGGTACACACGGCCGGGCATGGGGCTCGATCGTGGTCGACTACTTCGATCGAAGTCCGCTACCAGGTACCGAGCGCGAGCGCTGGAACAACCAGGACTTCACGCGTTTCAGCAGCATGGATTGGCGATCGCCTACTGGTTCACCGGGTAACGTCAGTTCGCTCACGCTCGAGAACTTGCCAGGCCTGTCGTCGAGTTTCGCGGCGATACCGTCCGTACGCTCGAGTCTCGCGCTCACGTCCGACGACTTCGTGTCGACCGCTGGCAAGCAGAATCTCGAGAGCCTCTTTCGCTATCACGGAGTCGTTGACGCGCACAAACGCGAGAGCGCGGTCGCACAGGGCGGGTTCCAGCTGACGCCGCAGGTCAACATCTTCGGCGATCTCCTGTACGTCGATCGCGAGTTCGAGGCGAGCTTCGAGCCTCCTGCACTGATTGCTGCGCCGGTCAGCGGCTCGAATCCATACAATCCATTCCATGTGGACGTATTGGTTGACACGCTACTGACTGAGCTGGGCCCCAGAAAGTTTACTGATAGATCCGACATGGTTCGCGCAGCCGTCGGTATGCGCGGTCGCATCCGCGAATGGGAGTGGGAGTCTTCGCTGCTCAAGAGCCGGGACGATGCCGTGACGGTGCAGTCCAATGAGTTGGATCGAGCGCGTGTTGCGACGGCACTTGCGGCATCGGACGCCGACGACGCTTTAAATCCATTCGGCGCCAACGATGCGGCGTTGCTTGCGTCTTTGCTTGCCGAGCCGTCCAGCAGTCACTACCGCACGCAGTCGACCGAGTTCGTGACGTCCGTGCAGGGTCCATTGGCTTCGCTGCCGGCCGGACGACTGGAACTTACAACCGGAGGCGAATGGCGCGAGGAGCGAATTGGATACGACATTGCGCCGCCGAACGACATAGCCGGCTCGCATCGCCGCTCGATCTTTGCTGGATTTGGCGAACTTCGCGCCCCGCTTGTGGACGAGTCGGCTGGGATTCCGGCGATGCAAGAGTTGGCGCTGGTGTTATCCGGGCGTTTCGACGACTACTCGGACATCGGCCAAGCGTTCAACCCCGAGTACGCGTTGATCTGGAAACCTGCATCCACCCTCACGGTGCGCACGTCGCTAGCACAAAGCTTCCGCCCGCCGCCGCTCTTCGACCTCTACGCCCCCCGCATCGATGTGCCAGGAGCGATTGTCGATCCTGCGCGCAACGGTGAGTTCGCGGTTCCTATCTTCATTGCTGGCGGCAATGCAGATCTGAAGCCATCCGACGCAGATTCTGTGAGCGTCAGCTTGAAGTGGCACCCAAGGACGCCATCCGCTTTTCGGCTCGGCGCGAACTATTGGCGAATTGCCGTCGACGAGACCATTGCAATCCCGTCTGCCGCGCGGCTGCTGGCCGCCGAGGACCTGTTCCCTGAGAGAGTTATCCGAGGAACGCCATCGGCGGCGGATATTGCGGCAGGCCTGCCTGGTCCACTGCAAGTGATCGATATCAGGCGGCTCAACAACGGGGCTGTCCGCACGAGCGGCGTGGATTTCAGCGCCTCTGTCGCTCTCGATACATCCGTCGGACGGTTCAAGCCGGAACTGTCAGCTACGTGGGTGCATGAGTTTAAGACTTCGGACCTCGTCGACGGTCCAGATGTCAGTCGCGCCGGCATCGCTAGCCTGCAGGGGACTGTTCCCAGATGGCGCGGTGTGGCGAGGCTGAGCTGGGATCGTGGTGGGATCGGTCTGTCCAGCGCATTGCGGTACGTTCCCTCGTACGACGACGTTGACCTTTCGGGGAATCGTAACGGGCGGAGGGTGGAGTCCCAAAAGGTCGTCGATGTCCAGCTGTCGCTGAATCTGGATTACTTGGCCCGCGAGGGCTCGCCATGGCGTGGCTTTGAAGTCCGGGCCGGGGCCTTCAATCTCCTCGACGCTGAGCCAGCGTTCGCCGAAGTAGACGGGCCCATTGGATTCGACTTTTCACAAGGCGATCTCCGGCAGCGCTTCGCCTACTTAAAAGTCGCAAAAAGGTTTTAGGGGTTTTCGGCATCCGGGCTTATGCGAGGGGTTAACGAGCACGGATATGCGGTCCTTGCTATCCGGAGGCGGTTATGGCCGGCCTTCGGGCGGAAGAATCTGCGCGGAAGAACATAAGGATTGCGCTCGTCGAAGGGCAAGCCAGGAGCCACGATGGTCTTCCTCGGCCGGAACATGGCCCCCATCGGCAAAGCTGAACCCGCACAGACCCGAACTTCCGCTGCGCGTTCTCTCGGGAAAACTCACCTAAAGAGGTTCCATCATGCTGGAGCAACTCGATATCGTCGACTTGGGCGATGCGGTGCTAGAGACACGATGCACGCAGACCGTTGGCCCGCAGTTCGATTTCACATTCGGAGCTGGACACTGGCGCTGCTAACACCCAAAGGAGTGGGGTGTGCGGGCAACTGCACACCCCTGTCGCTCGTCCGCCCGGATAAACATAGATCAACGCTGCCTTAACTCTGTGCCCGACCTCGGCACGAACACCAAGCAAGAATTCTGGATGCCGCCTCACACACGGGTCTGTGTGACTGCAACCGGCGCCGTCCTGCTCGATCTGAAGCGCAATCGCTACTTCGGCCTCGGGTACCGCGAAGCACGTTCGCTGTCGGCACTCGCCACGAACTGGGCGGCGGCGTCGACGTCGGGCGGCCAGCCGTTGGAACCGATGCCGTTGGCAGATGCGGCGCGGCTGGCCGACGCACTCGTCAAAGCTGGATTCCTGACTCCTGTCGCGCCGACGGAAGCGGGGCCGAGCTTCGCTGCGATCGAGTCCAACGTAGCGCTGACGAGCGTCGGTCATGAGCTCTCGGCTGCAGTCCGCGTGCACCTGAGTCACATGGTCGCCTTCCTGCGCGCGTGCATCTGGGCCAAGCGCGCCGTCGACTCGCGGCTGCTCTATTCGATTGCGTGCGAGGTCGCCGCAAATAAAGCCGGCGCGCCACAAACAATCGATCTGCCGCGGACGATCGAGCTCGTATCCATCTTCCGCCGGCTGCGGCCGTACGCCTTCGCGGCGAAAGATCAATGTCTGTTCCATGCCCTGGCATTGCTGAAGTTCTTGTCGCACTACGAGATCTTTCCGACCTGGGTCATCGCAGTACGCCCCAAGCCGTGGGCGGCGCACAGCTGGCTGCAGCTCGGCAGCTTCGTGCTCGACTGCAGTCCCGAAGAGATTTGTGAGTACACACCGATATTGGCGATCTGAGCCGCTGGGGACGCGTCGATGTTCCGCTACGTCGCATTGATCTGGAACGCGCAGGATCCCCGGCAGATCGATGCCGCACAGGCAGCGACCCGCCGACTCAAGGCGACAACGCCGCAATGGCACGAAGCGCTGGACCGCGCTGGCCTGCGAGTACTGTGCACCGACATTCAACCGGGCTCACTCGAGCCGCGCCCGCTCGCGGCGAGTGCGGGCGTACTGCTCGGCTCATTGTTCACCCGCAACTCCGATCCAGCCGACGAGACACCGGCGCGAGCATGCGCATTGGATGAGACGCGGACGGCAGCGATCACGGACAGTCGCGGCGAGTGGCTCGTTCGGAACACGTGGGGCAACTACGTCGCGTTCATCCGCGATCCGCTCAAAGGCAGCGTGCATGTGCTGAAAGACCCGTGCGGCAGCCTGCCGTGCTTTTGCGCGCCGCTTGGCGCAATCACGGTCATCTTCTCGGCGATTGCAGACGTCGTGCACCTTGGCCCAGATCGATTCACCGTGAATCGCCGCTATGTCGAGCGCCGGCTGTACGGCGGCGACATGACGCATCAATGGAACGCGCTCAACGAGGTCACGCAGATCCGACGCGGCGAGCGCGCGGAATTCAATCCGCGGCAGCAACCCGCGATCGTCGCCCGTCGATTTCTATGGAGTCCGTTCGAGTTCGCACAGGCGCACGAGCGCCTGGACGAATCGGACGTGGCTGCAGCGGCGTTGCGCGGCACGCTGCACTCGTGCACAGCGACACTTGCCGCATGCCACGAGGATGTGCTCATGCGCATCTCCGGTGGCCTGGATTCATCGATCGTTCTCGGCTGCCTGCGCACTGCGCCGCGCCGACCGCGTCTTTGGGCGTACACACAGTACGCCCTCGAGGGCGCACTCGATCCGCGCCGTTGGGCGCGCATGGCGGTTGCGCACTACGGATGCGAGCACGTCGAGATGGAAGCCACGGCAGCCAACGTGCGGCTCGCTGCGCTTCTGGAGATGGCGCCCACAGCAGAGCCCTTCACGACGCTGATGCATCTCGCGACGATCGCGCATGAGCAAGCGCTCGTGTCCCGACATCCCGCCACTGCGACATTCACCGGCGACGGCGGCGATGCCGTGTTCGGCAGCTTCTGCATCGGCGAAGCAGCCGCGACGTACCTGCGCAGGCACGGGCCACGGCCCGCTGTTCTGCGACTGGCAGCGGAGTCCGCTCTGGTTCTTGGCGAAACGAGCTGGCATGTCCTGAGTCGAGCGCTGCGCACCTGGATCACCGGCCGGTCGCCGATGAGCATGGACATGCTCAATACCGAAGCCCGCAGGCTCGTGCCTGCTGACGTCATTCGCGAGTGCGAAGCGAATCCGGCGGTCCATCCGTGGCTGGCGGGAAAGCGACGCGTGCCCTGGGAGGCCGTCAGCAAGCTCGGAATGCTGCTGGCGGCTCCCGATCTGTACGCTGGCCAGGCGCAGCCGGGCGCGGCCGGGCCGGAGATCATCGCGCCTATCTACGCGCAACCTATGATCGAAGTCGCGCTGCGCATTCCGGCCGACGTGCTGTTCGCAGGTGGACAGGATCGCGGTCTCGCGCGGCGCGCATTCCGTGGCGCCGTCCCGCAGCCGATCCTGGACCGCATCTGGAAGGATCGGGCCGGCGGGTTCCACGACGAGCTCATCCAGCGCAATCGCGATTGGCTGCGCGAGATGTTTCTCGATGGCGTGCTCGTGAGCGAGGGATTGCTCGATCGCGTTGCGCTCGAGCGCGCGCTCGCGCCAGGTGTGGTGAAGAGCGACGTATTTCCGGGAGAGTTGCTCCGCCACCTGGACACGGAGATCTGGGCCCGCCAGTGGCAGCCGCTGCGCAAGGACGCGCTACGCGCGGCCTGATCTGCTAACGCATCCAGTAGCGCGCCCACACCTCGACGTCCAGGTGCCGGTAAATCTCGACCGGCAGCACCTCGGTCTTTGCCGGGCCGGGCGCGAGCGCTGCCTCGACGGCAGCTCGATCGAGCAGGCCTTCACTGACGAGCACGCCGTCGAGCAGCAACTCGCGGACCAGATCGAGATTGCGCAGCAGGACTTCGCTGTGAAAGCCCGGGGCCCGGTCCTTCCATTCGCGTCGCAGGATCGCTTCGGGAACTTCGCGCGCGAAGGCCCGCCGCGCCAAGCCCCGGTCGCGTCCGTCCGCGGCGTGCACGTGAATCGGAATGCGCAGGAACAGTTCGACCGCGGGTTGCGCATACAGCGGCGAGACGATCTCGGGCTCGGGCCCTGCAACATCGCCGACGTTGTAGAACTCCGGAGTGGTCACGAGGATGCCGAGACGCCGGATCACGTCCCACGGGACCTGTCGCAGCTGACTGAACCACGGATGTGGGTAGCTCTCGGGAATCGCGACGTCGTCGCGCACTTGCGCGCTGACGAGCCGCGACCCCATCAGCACCGCCGCAGTCAGCTCGCTCATCCTGGCGCCGAGCAGCCAGCGTCGCATCGAGCTCAGCAGTACGGTCCAGGTCGACCGTTCGGTGCGCAGTGCGACCTCGGACGCGAGTCGCAAGACAGCCGGTCGCGGGCCGTGCCGGCGCAGGAAGTCGGTCACTGCATAGGCGAGCGAATCGCTGCAAAACCCGGAATCCCCGCCGTCGCCAGTGAACACCGCCGTGGCGTTGCGCTCGGCCGCAAGACGTCCTTCAACGGTACTCCTGATCAGATACGCCAGCATCGGCAGCGGCTCGGCAGCCGGGCGCGGTTGCGTCAGGCTCGCCAGCGGCACGGCAGCCGGCTCGATCGGACACTCGAGATGCTCGAAGCCCGTGTGCTCTGCCGCGAGGCGCGCCCATGGCCGCTCGTCGGAACGGCCGTGCGGGTTGAAGTACGTGTAACAGGCGATCCGCGGGGGAACGGAAGCGCGAGCGAGGCAGCCGGCGATGATCGACGAGTCCAGGCCGCCCGAGAGTCGATGCAGCAGGCTTGCGTGACCCGCGGACAACGCCTGCGTGCATGCGCGGACCGTCGCATGAACGGCTGCGGCCGCGCGCTGCACATCTTCGATCGCGTCGCCTCCGCGGACGAAGGCGAACGGGTCCCATGCGAAGCGACCGGAGCGTACGACCGGATCGGCCGCAGGATCGAGCTCGATGCACTCTGCGCGCCGCACTTGTGCGATCTCCTGCAGCGCGTTGCGCTCGAGATCGTTGAAGCCCAGAACGCGCGCGCGCAGGTACGCGTGATCGATCGTGAATCGCGGCAGCCCGAGCTCGATGCAATCGCCGACGTGAGCGAATACGACGCTGACGCCGTCGCACCGCGTCCGAAGGCAGGGCAGGGTGCCGGTCGGATCTTTCAGCACGCGAACGGTGCCTGCGGCCACGTCACGCAGCAGCGCCACGTAGTTGCCCCAGCATTTCTCGATCAACCACTGCCCGCGACTGGCGAGGATCGCTGCCGATGCGCGCTCGGTGAGCACCGCTCGGCGGCTCGGCGAGTCATCGTCGATATCGCGATTGCGCTCGAATAGCGCGCCGAGCACGACGCCCGCGTCGTTCGCCAGCGGCACCGCCTGGAGCGTTGCCGAGAGACCCGTGCAGAACACGCGCAGCCCGGCGACACTCAACACCGGCGTCCAGAGTCGTGCGCGCAGCCGTGCGTCCAGCGAGTTCGCTGCGCGTGATTGCTGCTCGCTGGAGACATTCCAGACGAGCGCAATGTACCGGAACATGCGCCGCCCCTTCGCAGGCCATTCTTGTTGTTGCCCGCCCGCACTCGTCGGTTGATGCGCCTTGCCTGTCAGGCGCTGCGCAGTGCGGCCGGTTCCCGCCGTTATTGTTCGTCGTCAGACCGTCAGGATAGGCGTGTACTCGCAAACGTGCTCGGGATTGGCATCGAGCAGCAGCTTGTCCTGCTGCACCCAGGCGTGCGCTCCCCAGGGCTTGACGCGCACGCCGATCACCCACGTTGGAAACTGTGCGTGGCGCGACATGAATCTCACGAGCGCCAGCGAATGAAAGAGACAGCGGTCGCGCGCCGCGAACGTGTGCGGGCGGAGCCGGCGGAAGATGCCGACGAGTTCGACCGCGCGTTGCGGATCGAACGTGGCATGCGCTGCCGTTTTGCGATCGCGCACTTCGCGCGCGATCGAATACAGCGAGCGCGACCGTAGCGCCCGCCGCGTCCAGGCGAGCGCGCCGACGAAAGCCGCGATGTGCGTAAGACGCAGCGAAGTCTCGCGACTCAGCTCGTGTCCCGCGCTGGTCAACGCGCCGCTGAGGTCCGGCGGAGCGCCGCAGAGGGCGGAGCTCTCCACGGGCGCATCGCGGCTGAGCAATCCCGCATCGATCAGGGCATCAGCCATCGCAATTGCAGCGTCCGGCGCGAGCGGCTCGACCTCGGTGCCGGCGCCGTTCGCTTCGTTCCAGTTGAGCGCCAGCGTCGAGAGCGCGCGAGTCTCGCGCGTGCCGATGCCGAAATAGCGGTTGCGCTGCAGGTCCAGCAGGACCGTGCTGGCCAGCAGCGGGCACACTCGGACGTGCGGAGGAATCCAGTAGCGGGGCAGGTCCGCGTGCATGGGCTGAGCAGTGGAGAAAAAAGCGGGTGCGTGCCGCGCACGCACCCGACGAGTGGCCGTTCTCTAGAGCGGGAGAAGACCGAAAGAACTGATGCTGTCGATGAACAGCGGAAGGATCGGCAATTGCCGCGTTTCCACCATGGCATCGCCCAGATCCACAATCTCGAGCTTGGTCGTCATAACGATTCCCCTTGTTGAGTCACGTGGCTTGCGAAAATATCTCCCTGCGCGGGCAAACCTGCTCTTATGCACGCCGCTGTCAATAAGGAGCGATGTCCGTCGCAGGAGTTTGCGTGCATATATCTATGGATATCCGTAGTTAGGACTATTCGGCATCGAAGGAGCGATGCCAGCGGCGCCGGTGACAGTCTTGGCTTGTTGGAATATATCCGGCGCCCGCTGGGCGAAAGCGTCGCGGAATTTGCAGCCGGTCGCAGAAGCCAACAACCCTAGATCTGACACGCACGGGCCTCGCGCCGGTGGTTGCGCCTCGGAGCCGGGAATACTCCCGCCGGCGCAATGCCTTGCGCGCCTTTGCGGCGGGCAACGCAGGCTGCAAAGGACGCCTCGCGGCAGACGCGGACGTCCGTTCGGCGCCGCTGTGGCAGGTTGACCGCGAAGGAGGGCCAGGACGATGTCAGCCGCCAGATTTGCCACTCATTCGCCGGGTCGTTTGGAATGGCACCCCGCCCACGGGGAGCCCGCTGGCAGCGATCCGGTAACGTTTGTCCTGCACGTCGAGTTCGTACATGCCCACGGCATCCCCACGGGCGAGTTCACGACCTTTTCGAACACGTGCCTCGCTGCCGGCCTGGACGGCGGCCGGGAAGATCGCGATGGAGAGCGCGTCAAGTGAGCAGCGATCATGTCGCGCCAGACGCAAGCAACTCACCTTGGCCGGCGCGGACAGCCGTGCAAGCCGTGCGCGCGGCTCTGTAGCTATGCCGGACTGTGGCTGACGGCCGTGCGGAACGAAGACTGCTATTGGCGCCTGCCCTGGTGGCGGCCGGAACCTTGCTCGCGGCGCACGGGCCGATCGCTCGCTAACTGATGCAAAGCTCCCGCCCCGCCATCCCGGCGAGGGGTGGCAGGAACGGAAGCGATGACGGCGAGTTCGGTCAGCGGCGCGCGCCCGCGCCGACGCGCATCCCGGTGGTAGCAGCGCGACCGGCGTTCGGGAACAGCTCCTCCTCCGACTCTTCTTCCACCTCGTCCTCCCACTGCGGTTCCGACACTTGCAGTTGGATCTGTGCCAGCGGCACTACGTCGTGCAGCGCCGTCAGCTTGAACAGCTCGGGGCGGCACAGGCGATACCGACTCACGGCGACAGAGAGCGTCGAGGGATCGCGTCGCAGATAGCGCGCGACCTCGCTCAGCGTCGCTACCCGCCGCTCGGTTGCGTACCAGGCGATCAGCGCTCGCGCCAGCGTGACCTCGCGCTGACGCGAATTCGACAGCACGTGCTCGCGATCGACGCCGAGCCGGCAGGTCACGGTCTGGATGATCTGCTCGAGCGTGAGTTTGCTGCGATAGACACGCAGGTGCCGCGGCAGGTTCTCGAGGAACTCAGCGCTTGCCACGACCCGTGCGTCATGCTTGCTGCCGTGCTCGAACAGCGCGCGGTCTTCCTGTGTCGCAGCTGCCGCCATGAGCTCCGCGTACTCGCTGTTCTGATCGCAGCCATTCATCAGTCGCAGTGCCGTGCGCGTCGTCAGCCAAGGCATCTCGGCCTTGCCGAGGTACGCGACGTGACTCGTAAACGGATACGAGCCCGGCTCGCTGCTCAGCCCTTCGAGGACCGGGATCTGGTGGATGTGACAGATCAGCTTCAGCAGGTACGCATTGGGATCGATGAGGATCGCCTTGTAGCGCTGGCGGAAGAAGTGCCCCGATTCAGCTGCGCGCTCGTGGATGCTGCGCGCATAGCGGCTGGTGATGCCTTGCATGAAGCGACCGACGGAAACACTGTCGATCTGCAAGGCCAGATGGATCGCATCGGGTGTCCAGCAATACGCGTGCAAGCGCGCGCCGGTGCGACGGAGCGCCGTCGCGAGCAAACGTTCGAACAGCTGGTAGTCCTGGTGCTGGGAGAAAATCGGGCGAGTCGTGCTGCCCCGCTGGACTACGTAGTACGTTCCTCCCGGAACATGCAGTCGTTGACGACGCGACATTCTGCCACCTCCGTATGAAAGCAGTCTTGCAGGCAGGGCCACCGTGGCCCCCCCAAATTCAATATCCGTTGGTCACTGTACGGGCGCAGTCAAACGTATCCAGCCATATTTTTCGGTTGTGGGTCCTATCACGGCGCTGGCCGCGCGTGCGTTCAGCGCTTCGCGAGCATGCGCGAAGGCAATGCACGCAACCGCGCCGGATACTCTAGATGCTCGGGCGCGCTCTCTCCTATGAAATTCCGGTAAAAAGGATCCCACGGCAGCACCATTGCGGTTTGTTCTTCGTGAACCATCTTCGGCAGGATCGCGACGACGTCGCGCTTCGCCGCCGCAGCGAGTAAGCCTTGCAGCGAACCGTGCTGCTGCAGGCTCGAATCGAGCTCCATCAGGTTGTAGAGCGTCGGATGCGAAACGCTCATGCCCCCCGCATCAGCAGCGGCGATCAGCGCCGCGGGGCTCAGCCACGCATGGTCGACCGTTTCGGTGCTGTCGATGACAGCGCTCTGATCCGATGGCACCGATGCGACGAAGAAGCGCGTGTCGAAGCGCCGCGGCACCACGGACGGCGTGATCCAGTGCGCCCAGTACACGAGCCGCTCGACGCGCAGGAATAGATTCTCGGTGCGCAGCAACTCCGCGAACAGCTCCGGCTGCGACGCGATTGCCCGCCGTCGATCCTGCAGGCGTGCCGCCAACGCACTACTACTTTGGTTGCCCGACGTATCGCTCGCGAGCAGCACGCCGGTCTCCTCGAACGTCTCGCGACAGGCTGCGACGGCAAGTGCCAGGCACGCCTGCGCGTCGATTGGCTCGCCTTGCAGTGTCGCAAGACGGGCACAGCTGGTCTGCGATTGCACCGGAATGCGCGCGAAAGCGGCGGCGGAAGCATCGGCCGCGCAGACCGAACCGCCGGGAAAGACCCACATGCCGCCCATGAAGGCGAGCTTTTCGTGACGACGGATCACGAGCACTTCGACGCTGCCGCTTCCCTGGCGCAACAGCATCACCGTCGCCGCCGGACGCGGTACGACTGGCTGGCTGCGTTCGTCCGCCACGGTTACAGCACGACGACGGAACGGATCGACTCGCCGCGCTTCATCATCTCGAAGCCCGCGCCGATCTGCTCGAGGCGCAGCCGGTGCGTGACCAGCGAGTCGAGATCGATCTTCTTCTCGACGTACCAGTCGACGATCTCCGGCAGGCGGTCGAGCCGGGCGCCGCCCATGTAGCAGCCGGTCCAGTGGCGGCCCATCATCAGGTTGCCGGGAATTGCCGAGACTTCAGCGCCGTGCGGCGCCACGCCCACGACGTAGCTCGTGCCCCACGCTGGATTGGTGCACTCGAACGTGTAGTCCGCGCCGCCGCCCGTCATCTTCATCAGATGGCTGGTGAGTTTCTCGACGCCGCGCGGATCGACGAACTCGGTCGCACCGAAGCGCCGCGCGATCGATTCCTTTTCGGGATTGGTGTCGACGCCGATGATGGTCTTGGCGCCGGCGAGCCGTGCGCCTTGCACGACGTTGAGGCCGATACCGCCGAGGCCGAACACCACGACGGAGCTGCCGCGCTCGATCTTGGCCGCGAACAACGCGGCACCGAGCCCGGTGGTGGCGCCGCAGCCGATGTAGCAGATCGGATCGAACGGCGCGTCATCGCGCACCTTCGCGATCGTATCGACCGGCAGTACCGTGTACTCGGCGAACGTGCCCAGTCCCCACAATTGCGTGACCGGTTTGCCGCCGAGCGAGAAGCGACTCTCGCGGGGTCGCAGCCGCGCGAACGCTTCGATGCACAGATTGGTCTTCGACGAATGGCAGAACGCGCACTTTCCGCAATGTGGAATGAGAAAGGGAATGACGTGATCGCCCGTCTTGAACTGCGTGACGCCGGGCCCGCATTCGACGACGACGCCCGCGGCCTCGTGGCCGAGAATCGCCGGGAACTGCCACGGCACTTTGCCTTCGTAGGCGTGCAGATCGGAGTGGCACAGGCCCGTGGTCTTCACCTGCACCAGGACTTCGCCGGCGCGCGGGCCGTCGAGCTGGACTTCCTCGACGATGAAAGGCTGATTCGGGCCGTGCACGACGGCCGCGCGGACATTCAACGGCACGAGGAAATCCTTTGTCGAGGGTGAGAGCGCGACGACTCTACACCATCGTCAATGCCGCAGGCCGCTATTCTTTGCAGGAGGGCTGATGCATGAGCGCCGCCAGCGCGGCGCATAGATTCACGCTCGCGGCTTCGCCCTGCGACGTGGCGACTTTGCGGCTGGATCGCATGAGCAGCTCACGCGCGTTGTCGGCACGCAGATTGCGATCGCGTGCGAGCAGCAGCGCGATGCCGCCGGACACACTGGCTGCCGCGAGCGAGCTGCCCGACAGGAAGTCGTAACGGCCGTCCGGTACTAGCGTAAGCACTTCGCTCCCCGGAGCGAATAGCACGGAATCCGCAGACGCCTTGGCGCCGGCGGCGTCCACACCGATCACGCCGGGAATGCCCGTCGGAAAAACGTCGCCGGCACTGGTGGGCGGATTGGCGCCGACGAACGTCACGCCGCGGCGCAGGCCCACGTCGATCAGTCGCGTCAGCAGCGGGTCGGACGGACCGGTGAGGCTCAGGTTGACGATATCGATGCGGGCTTCGATCGCGGCCGCGAGCGCTTTCGCCAAGGTCAGCGTGCTGCATAGGGCGCGCGAATCGTCGTGGGGCGCGGGCCAGCACGCACGCATCGCGTACAGCCGCGCGGCGGGAGCAATGCCGACGATGCCCTGGCTGTTGTTCTCCACTGCGGCGATCACGCCGGCGACGGCAGTGCCGTGACGCTCGCGCGCGGTGTTCTTGCCGCCGTCGACGAAGTTCTCCTGCTTGATGATGCGGCCGGCGAGATCGGGATGGCCCGCGTCGATGCCGGTATCGATGATCGCGACTCGCACCCCTTCGCCGCGCGACCAGAGGTGCGCGCCCGCGACGTCCATCATGTCGAGGTTCCGTTGCAGCGGCCGGTACGGGTCGCTGCCCGCAAGCGCGCCCGCGTCGCTGGTCAGAGTTGCGAATGACTGGTACGGCTGCGCGGTCTCGACGCGACTGTCGCGCCGCAGCCGCTCGAGCGCGGCGTTGCGATCGGCACCGGCAGGCAGCTCGTAGACGACGCAGTGAATGCCGAGCAGCCCGATCGGCCAGGCCGCGACCTCGCGCAACCCGTGTGCGGTCGCGACGGCTTTGGCGCTGGCGCGCGTCGCCGGTGCGAGCGCATACGACGACTGCGGCTCGTAGCCGCGCACGGTCGATCCTGCACGCGGGATCGACGGGACCGTGTCGTTGCGCAACGTGACGACGACGAACCGCGTCGGGTCGACATCATTGAGTGATTCGGCGGGACTGCTGCGGGACATCGCGCATCCGGCCAGCAGCCACAACAGCCCGCAGATGAACAGCGCGCGCTTCATGGCGCCTCGTATTCGTCGGCAGGCTCGGCAAACCGCACGTGGTTGTCTGCGCGCAGTTGTGCCAGCGCCTCATCGACTTTGGCTGCGTCGGCGAAGCGCGCGGCGCCGATCGTGTACACGCCTGCTTCGCTCGGGCCGGCGATGATCTGTGCATCGACGGCGCGCAACACGCGATTCATGTCATCGAGCGCGAGATTGCCTGTGAACACGATGCGGATGACCGGACGATGCGTCATCGCCTTCGCGTGCGAGGTCTGGGTGTTGTAGCGAGGTGCGGTCAGCGCGTCCGACTGCATCCACATCGCAGCCAGCAGCCCGGTGATGGCGACACCTTGCACTGCTGCGGCGATCGGCCACAGTCGCGACCAGCGCATCGCCCTGGCACGCGGCATTGCCACGACTTCCGCAGGCGCCGCCTCGGGCTCATCGTCGATGTCCTCGACGGTATCGATGCGTTGCATGAGCTTCTGCAGCGAAGTCTGCGGCGCGAGCAAGACCGCTTCTTCGGAGCGGATCGCGTGGCGCAGCTGACGCTGGAACTCCAGCTCCTGCTGGCACTCGCGGCAGTCGCGCAGATGCGCCTCGACGCGCGCGACATCCTTCGTCGCTGCGCTCTCGTTGGCGATCCACGGCAGCAGATTCCAGCATTCGCCGTGCGCGCCCGAAAATCCTATGTGTTCGTTGTGCGTCATTGCATCTGTTTACTTATTGGCGCCAGCCAGCCGCGGCAGCGAGCGCCGCAGCTTTTCGCGCGCGTGGAACATCCGCGTCTTCACCGTGTTGACCGGGCACTGCATGATCTGCGCGATCTCCTCGCACGAGTGACCCATCAGGTACGAGAACTCCATCACCATGCGCTGCTCGAGCGGCAGCTCCGCGAGGGCTTGCCCGAGCCACTGGCGATTCTCGTCCTCCGCCTGCACGTCCGGCGCCACCGCCACCTCCTCAACCACCATCGGTCGGGCCGTCCCGTGCCGCCGCAGCGCTTTGAGCGCGCGCCGATACGTGATGCCGACGATCCAGGTCGAGACCAGCGAATCGCCGCGGAAGTCTCCGGCCTTCAGCCACACCGTCCACAACGTGTCATTGATCACTTCCTCTATCAGGTCGTGACGCGAAGTCATCCGCATGAGGAAGCGCGCGAGACGACGGTGGTAGATCAGGTACAGCTCTTTGAAAGCCGCCCGATCGCCCGTCGCGACCTGACGCAGCAGCTCTAGCTCGCGAGCGTTCGACGAACTGCTTCCCGACGTACCGGGTGATTGACCGCTGGAAGGCACCGAATTCATTTGCAGCCGTGGCCGTTGTCAATGAGTACCGAATGGAGGGGTCCGGGGTTCTATCCCGCGGGATTGGGTCAGAAGCGCCAGGTCAGGGCCGCCGTCCAGCGGCTGCCGCCGTCGAACAGCCGGCCCGCCGTGGAGTCCGTGTCGATGTGCAGCAGGTCGACCTGCATGCCCTGCCAGGTGAAAGCGAGCCCGGCGCTCCAGTACCAGTAACCGGTGTCTACGAGATCGCTCAGATCGTAGTAGCCCACGCCTGCGCACAGGGACCAGCGCGGGTCCAACGGCTGCAGCACGGACAGCTCATACGCTGTCGCCTGCTTCTCCGAGATGAACCCCCAGTACGTGTGCTTGGAAGTGTTCGGTGACCACGCGACGCTGGCGGTCACCCATTGCTGATAGCTGACCGAGGCATTGACCTCGTCGTAGTCGTAGCCCGCGTCGTTGTCGTCGACGTATGCGTAGTGAACGTACCCGAGCTGCAGCGACCAGTCGGGGTTGAGGGACCACGAGTAGCCGGCGTGCAGGTCGAGCTCGTAAGCGACGCCCGAGCCGTTCTGGAAATCGACGCTGGAGCCCCACAGGCCCGCGTTCCAGCCGTCGGGCGAATGGAATTGGACGCCGGCCTGCGCAGCGGGTTTGCCGGCCGTCTGCGACAGGCCACGGTAGATATAGTCGGTCGTGACCGCGAGCGAGCCGCTCACGTCGGCGGCCGCTGCCGGCAATGCGGGCAATAGCCAGCCCGTCATCGCCACGCTTACGACGCAGGTAATCCTGGCCCACCGCACTAACATCGCCGCATCCGCCCAAGTCTCCCTGGCGCGAGTATACGGCGATGTCAGGGCCCGCGGCTCGACCGTTCGTGCTAGTGATTCCCGTGCCTTTCGTCAGTGCGGATCTGGCCGCGAACCTCGCCGAGCGGGAATTTCGCGGAGTGGACGTTGGCGTAGGTCAATCCCTGCCGCAACAGATCCACCAGCTCATCGAACTCGTTGACCCCGCCGACCGAGGGCGCCACGCCCTGCGCGGCCGGGCCGACGATGTTCGCTGCGTTGAGCACGCCGGTAATAGTTGCCGGTGCAGCCGGGCACGGTTGCGGCTGCGGAAAGATCGCCGGCGGCACGTTGGGCGGATTGCCGCAAAGGAAGACGCTGACGCCGCCGCTGACGCGCCGCTGGCCGATGTGGATATGCGCCTGCGTCGGCACGTCTTCCAGTCCTTCGTAGCTGAGCTCGAACGAAATCGTCTGATTTTCCCGATCGATCGTCGCCTTGAAGCGGCCCCGCGCGACCGAGGAAACGGCGGGCACCTCGCTCGTCGGGACCAGCTCCGCGAATGCGCGCAGCGAGCGATGGCGATCGTCGCCGGCGGTGACGCCGAGGGCGAGCAGCGTGAGAGAAGTGCCCACGAGGGGCGCGAGAGCGGTGCGAAGCATGACGAGACCTCCACGTCCGATGTTGTTCGAAGTTGCGAAGTTCGCAGCGCGTGAGTGCTCGAGCCCGGCGGCGGCGGTTCTTCTGCAACGTAAGCCCGCGGTGCAGTTACAATCGCCACCGATGACTCCCGACGACCCCACCCTCGAAACCCTGCTCGATCGCAACCGGTCGTGGGCCGAGCTCATGACGCGCTCGGATCCGGACTTCTTCGCCCGCCTGGCGCGCCAGCAGGCACCGCGCTATTTGTGGATCGGCTGCTCCGACAGCCGCGTGCCGGCGAACCAGATCCTGGGATTGCTGCCTGGCGAGATCTTCGTCCATCGCAACGTCGCGAACGTGGTCGTGCACAGCGACCTGAACTGCCTGTCCGTCATCCAGTTCGCCGTCGACGTGCTGAAGATCAGCCACATCATCGTTTGCGGGCATTACGGCTGCGGCGGCGTCGCGGCGGCGATGCGCGACGACAAGCTCGGGCTGATCGACAACTGGCTGCGCCACGTGCAGGACGTGCGCAACCGCAATCGCGACGAGCTCGGCGGCCTCAGGGACGAGCACGCGCGCATGCTGCGCCTGTGCGAGCTCAATGTGTTGTCGCAGGCAATCAACGTCGCGGAGACGACGCTACTGCAGGACGCGTGGGGACGCGGTCAGGAGATCGCGATCCACAGCCTGATCTACGGTCTCGACAACGGCATCCTGCACCAGCTCGGTCCTTCGCTCGCGGAGCCGGCGGAGGTCGAGCAGCGCAAGCGCCAGCTCGGCTGGTGATTGCTACCGATAAGTGATCAGTTGCCGCCGGCCGTCCTGGTCGAGATGCGGCAGGCCGTTGAACATCGACAGCGAGATCTTGTCCGCGTTGTAGATCAGGCGCGTGATCGAGGCGTTGTGCACGGCCCAGTTCAACTCGATGCCGACGTGATTGGCGAGGCCGAGCACGTGCGCGACGATCGTGCCGATGACGCCGCCCGACGTGCTGATCAGCAGCGTCTTCGAGCGACCTTCAGTACGCATGATGTTCTCGATCGCGCCGACGATGCGCGAGTGAAAGCTGCGCCAGGGCAGCATGCTGGCGGCTTCGATCTGCGCTTCCACCCAGGCGCGCGCGGCGCGCTCGAGAAAGAACTGGAAGCGACGCCGGTCGGCATGCAGACCCGGCCAGCCTGCCTGCTCGAGCTGCGCGGGTGTGAGCGAGGCGGCGAACGTTTGCAGGATGGCTTCGCTGTCGTATTCGTCGAAGGCCGGCTCGATCGTCAGCGGCGGGGCGCGCGGACCGAGCGCGTCAGCGATGAACTGCGCTGTGGCGCGCTGGCGGGCGAGGGTGCCGGTGTAGATGCGGTCGATCGGCTCGCCGAGTGCGGCGAAATAGCTGCCGAGTACTGCGCTTTGCTCGCGCCCGACCGCGGAGAGTTGATCGTAGTTGTCGGTGCCGAAAGAAGCCTGGCCGTGCCGGATGAGATAGAGAACGCTCACCCGGCCATGATGCCAGAAGGACTGCGTGCGGAAAGACGGGCGCTCAGCGGTTGGCCGCCGTCCGCGCCGGTTCCTTCACGTCGGCCGCGCCGAGGTCCTTCACCTCGACCGTCCAGGAACGCTCCTGCATCTGCACGACTTCCACGCTGCCATGCTTGCCGGGCTGTTCAGCCGGCGGCGAAAGCAGCCACAGCGCCAGCCCGGCCACCGCCAGGGCTCCTGCTGCTCCGACTATCGTCCGCGCCTCGATTACCATAACCCCTCCCGCTGCTGCGCGCCTTGCCTTGCCCCAGTGTCATTGCCACGAGGCGCGCCGAACCTTTGAACCTCTGATGCACGATAGCCCTTGCGCGATTTGCGACCGTGTTGCAGGTCACACTGGTCGCGCGGCGATTTCGTGTATGGATGTGATCGCGACGCAGGTCTCAGCCTAGCGGCTGCTCGTCCAATTCCCTACGGCGATGCAGGCGACGATACGATCTTCTGTCACATCGTCGCCTTGCGCCGCGTCGCAATTCTCAGAAGATTTCGATTTCGCCGGTCGGCGCGGCACGCAGCGTGAGCGTCGATTGCTGGATGTGCTCGCGCGCCTGCTCGGCAGTGGCGCCGTCGACCATGAGCTGGAACAGCTTGCGCTCCTCTTCCGTGCGATACAGGCGGCGCAGCGTCGAGAACAGCCGGCGCCACTGATCGCGCTCGCTCGACTTCTCGCGATCGCAGACGAACATCGCCAGCGCGGACAGGCTGTAGCGCACGTGGCCGAGGCGCTGCATGAGCTTGTCGTAGAACTGGAAGGCGACCACGGCGGCGGCCGTCTGTTTCCTGAGCGTGTCCAGCTGCCGCGCGAGGCTCGAGGAATCCTCGCCGACCGCGCCGAGCGCCTGGCCGGCCTCGATCAGCCCGGTGAACGATTTGATCAGGTCGTCGACCGCGACGTCCGACTCCGACAGCGCCGATTCCATCTGCGCTTCGCAGAGCTCGAGCATGCGCGCGATCTGCTGCTCCGGCGTCCAGGCGATCGGCGCTATGAGCGTGTCGTCGGACGACGCCTCGCTGGGGTTGGGTAGCAGGTGCTTGACGTCCATGCGTGTCTCAGAGCACCCGCGCAATCGTCGACAACAGTTGCTCCGGGCTGAACGGCTTGACGATCCAGCCGGTGGCGCCGGCCTGTTTGCCGCGCTGCTTGGTGTCCTGGCCGGATTCGGTCGTCAGCACGAGCATGGGCGTGAACTTGTAGCTGCTGAGCCCGCGCAGCTCGCGCACCAGCGTGATGCCGTCCATGCGCGGCATGTTGATGTCGGTGAGCACCAGGTCCGCGTTGCTGCGTTTCGCGTAGTCGAGCGCCTCGACGCCGTCGACGGCCTGCACGACCTTGTAGCCGGCGCTTTCGAGCGTGAAACGGACCATTTGCCGCATGGACGCGGAATCGTCCACGGCAAGGATCACGCGACCGTGCTGGCTGGCATTGCCCGACATTGCTCACTCCGTCGATCTGGTGCGTACGGTGTAACGGCACCTGCGTGGCAGAGTTGAGCGCATCCGGCGTCGAAGTGAGTTGGACATAACACGCTGCGCTGCACGCGTGAACAGAACTGCCAACTGCGCACGGGAGCGAACGAACTGTGACGCAGTACAGTCCGGCGGCTGAAAGCGGACATAACCACCCTGCAGCGGATAGCTAGAGGACTTGCATGGGACTTTCCGAGACGATCCTGGCAGCGATGATCGGTGCGGTTGCGACCGTGTCGGCCGCCGTGTTCCAGCTGGTCATGGCGTGGCGCTCCAAGAGCAAGGTCGACTCGCGGCCCAAGAAGGGCACGGCGCTGCGCTCGGTCGTCTCGGTCCTGGCCCTGATGGTCGGGTCGGCGGCCGGGGGCTTCCTCTTCTCGGAGTTCCTCAAGCAACGCAACGGCGAGGACATGCGCGCCATGCGCGACGAGCTGAAGGACCTGCGGGCGCTGATCGCACAGGGCCGCGACCAGGTGCGTAGCGCCGATGCGCCCGGCGTGCAGCCGGCCAACATGGTGCTGCCGATTGCCGCGGAAGGTGTCGAGGACACGGTCGAGTCGATCGCATACGTGCCAGCCTGCCGCCGCACTGACACAGCTACCGCGTGCGCCGAGGCAGACGCTCAGCGTATTGCCCTGTGCGGCACCGTCCCGTCTTACGCCCGCGTCGATCGCATCGAGCTGTTCGCGCAGCCCGACGCCGTCCAGCATCCGTGGGAGTCGCATCAGGCGGCTTTGGAGCAGGACGTCGGCGGCGCCCGCTTCACCGGCAAGTCGTTCGAGTACGCGCAGGCCAACGACCTGAAGGCGGTGTGCGTGAACTTCATGCAGTGGAGCAGCGAGCATCCGCACATTGCGCGCATCCTCGTGCAATACGGCTTCGGCGACGCGCCGCAGCCCGCTGAGACAGCGCCCGCGGCCGTGGCCGCCGACAGCGCGCCCGCCATCCCGAACGCCGCGTCTCTCGCCACGCCCGTCAGCACGCGGTAGCCTTACCGGGAGCTGGCTCCCGGGGGCAACCATGTTCGGACAAATGATGGATCGGCCGCTGCTGATCAGCGCGATCCTGCGGCATGCAGAACTACAACATCCGAATCGCGAAATCGTCTCCGTCACCGCCGATCACCCGCGGCATCGCTACACCTTTCGCGACGCCTGCGCGCGCGTCCGCAAGCTCGCCAACGCCTTGCAGCGGCTCGGGCTCAAAAGCGGCGACCGCGTCGCCACGCTCGCCTGGAACGACTTCCGGCATTTCGAGGTCTACTACGGCGTCTCCTGCTCGGGCTTCGTCTGCCACACGATCAATCCGCGGCTGTTCGAGGACCAGATCGCCTACATCGTCAATCATGCCGAGGACCGCTGGTTGTTCCTCGATCCCGCGTTCGTGCCGCTCATCGAGAAACTGCAGTCGCGGCTGCCGAAACTCGAAGGCTGCGTGATCCTCACGGACGACGCGCACATGCCGGCGACGTCGCTGCCGCAGGCGCGCAGTTACGAGTCGCTGCTCGCCCCCGAGTCGGATCGCTTCGAGTGGCCGGAGTTCGACGAGCGCACGGCCAGCTCGCTCTGCTACACGTCCGGAACCACCGGCGACCCGAAGGGTGTGCTGTACAGCCATCGTTCGACGTTGCTGCACACTTACGCGGCGGCACTGCCGGATGCGATGGGACTGGCGGGGTCGGACGTCGTCTTGCCGGTCGTGCCGATGTTCCACGTCAATGCCTGGGCGCTGCCGTATGGCTGCGCGATGGTCGGCGCCAAGCTGGTGTTCCCGGGCCCCAAGATGGGCGATCCGGAGACGTTGCAGGCGCTGATCGAGTCCGAGCAGGTGACCTTCGCCGCCGGTGTGCCGACCGTGTGGCAAGGGCTGATCGCGTACCTGGAGAAAACCGGCAAGCACATCGACAGCCTGCAGCGCGTGCTCTCCGGCGGCTCTGCAGTACCGGTCACGCTCATGAATCAACTGCGCGAGCGCGGCGTGGAGGTCGTGCATGCATGGGGCATGACCGAGATGAGTCCGATCGGCACGATTCGCTGCCAATCCCCGGAAGCAGCGCAGCTGCCGCCGACCGAGCGCGACGCATTGCGCGCCAAACAGGGCCGCACGGTATTCGGTGTCGAGTTGAAGATCACGGACGAGGAGGGCAAGGAGCTGCCGCGCGACGGCAAGTCGTTCGGTGCGCTGAAGGTGCGCGGACCGTGGATCGCCTCGGGCTACTATCGTCGCGACGGCGACACGGCGTTCGAGGCCGACGGCTGGTTCAACACCGGCGACGTCGCGACGATCTGTCCGCTCGGCTACATGCAGATCACCGACCGCACCAAGGACGTGATCAAGTCGGGCGGCGAGTGGATCAGCTCGATCGAGCTGGAAAATCTTGCCGTCGCGCATCCCGCGGTCGCGCAGGCCGCCGCGATCGCCATCCCGCATTCGAAGTGGCAGGAACGTCCGCTGCTGGTCGTCGTGCTGAAGCCCGGCGCGGCGGCGACGCGCGAGGAGCTGCTCGAGTTCTACCTCGGCAAGGTCGCGAAGTGGTGGATCCCGGACGATGTCGTGTTCGTCGACAAGCTGCCGCTGACGGCGACCGGCAAGCTGAGCAAGCTGCAGCTGCGCCAGCGCTTCGTCGACTACAGGCTGCCGACCGACGCTGCGTAGCTCGCGCTTCAGCCCGACATCACCAATCGGACAGCGAACACGCCCCACATTACGTAGAGCACGATCGTGCTCGCTACGAACGCCTGAAAGCGCCGCACGACCTTGTTGTGAGTCAGGTGAATGTACGCGTGCAGCGCGCGTAGCACGACATAGCCCCACGCGCAGGCGAGCAGAAACAGCGTCGTCAGCTTCGTGATCGCAATGAAGCCGCACACCGCATAGAACAGCACCGGCACTTCGAACAGATTGCGGAAGTGATCCGCCGCCTGCGTGTTCTGCAGCGTCTCGCTCATCTGCTTCGAAGTCGCCACCTGCTGCGGATGAATGCGGCGGGAGCGCAGCTCGCCGAGGCGATCCGAGCCCATGCGCAGCCACACGAATCCGGTCAACAAGGCGAGCGCGGTCGGCGGCAGCAGGATGCCGTAGTCGAACGTCATGAGGCGGCGGTCTTGACCGGGATGCCCTTGATGCGGCCGCGCCATTCGGCCGGACCGGTCTCGTGCACCGATTCGCCGCGCGCGTCGACCGCGACGGTGACCGGCATGTCCTTCACCTCGAATTCGTAGATCGCCTCCATGCCGAGATCGCCGAACGCCACGACGCGGCTCGCGCGGATTGCCTTGGACACGAGGTAGGCGGCGCCGCCGACAGCCATCAGGTACGCAGCCTTGTATTTCCTGATCGCAGCGACTGCTTCGGGACCGCGCTCCGCCTTGCCGACCATCGCGATCAGCCCGGTGCGCCCGAGCATCATCTCCGTGAACTTGTCCATGCGCGTCGCCGTGGTCGGCCCGGCGGGCCCGACTGCTTCGCCGCGCACCGGATCGACCGGCCCGACGTAGTAGATGACGCGATTCTTGAAGTCGAGGCCGTCGGGTAGCGGCTGGCCCGCCTCGAGCAGCTGCGCCAGGCGCTTGTGGGCGGCATCGCGACCCGTGAGCATCTTGCCGGACAGCAGCAGGCGCTCGCCGGGGCGCCAGGTCGCGACGTCTTCGCGCGTCAGCGCATCGAGATTCACGCGGCGCGAGTCGGGCGACGCCTCGTAAGTGAGCTTCGGCCACAGCTCCAGGTCGGGGGGCTCGAGCTGCGCCGGGCCGGAGCCGTCGAGCGTGAAATGGATGTGGCGCGTGGCCGCGCAGTTCGGAATGATCGCGACCGGCAGCGAGGCCGCGTGCGTCGGATAGTCCTTGATCTTGACGTCGAGCACGGTGGTCAAGCCGCCGAGCCCCTGCGCGCCGATGCCGAGCGCGTTCACCTTGTCGAGAATCTCCAGGCGCAGCGCTTCGATGCGGTTCTGCGGCCCGCGCGCACGCACCTCGTGAATGTCGACGGCCTCGAACAGCGATTCCTTCGCCAGCACCATCGCCTTCTCGGCGGTGCCGCCGATGCCGATGCCGAGCATGCCGGGCGGACACCAGCCGGCGCCCATCTCGGGCACGGTCTCGAGGATCCAGTCGACGATCGAATCCGACGGATTGAGCATCGTCATGATCGCCTTGTTCTCGGAGCCGCCGCCCTTGGCTGCGACCGCGATTTCGAGCTCCTCGCCCGGCACGACTTCCATGTGGATCACTGCCGGCGTGTTGTCGCGCGTGTTCTTCCGGTCGAACGCCGGGTCGGCGACGATCGAGGCGCGCAGCTTGTTGTCGGGATGGTTGTAGGCGCGGCGCACGCCTTCGTTGATCATCTCCGTCAGCCCCATGCTCGCGTCCCAGCGGACGTTCATGCCGACCTTCGCGAACACCGTGACGATGCCGGTGTCCTGGCAGATCGGGCGGTGCCCCTGCGCGCACATCCGCGAGTTCACCAGGATCTGCTTGATCGCATCCTTGGCCGCCGGGCTCGCTTCGCGCTCGTAGGCCGCGGCCATGGCCTGGATGAAATCGGGCGAGTGGTAATAGGAAATGTACTGGAGCGCATCGGCGACGCTCTGGATCACGTCGTCCTGCCGGATCGTAGTCATGGAGGGAGTTCGAAAGCTGGCGCTGAGGCGGGCCGGAAATCTATCACAGCCGCAGCACGCGCTGCAGGTAGGCGGTCTCGTCCGGCGGCCGGCCGGAGCGTTGCGCCTCCCACATCGCCTCTGCCAGGCATTCGATGATGCGATGCTCCGCCTCGTGCGCCGAGCCCAGGCGCTGCGCGAGGCCCGCGAAGGCCTGGCGCATGCCGAGCGGACGATCGGTGGCGACCTGGTCCCGCACCGCGAGGTGCAGCCCCATGTGCAGGAACGGATTCGAGTGTCCGCCTTCGGGCGTGTAGTCGCGCTCCAGCGCGTCCTCACGGCGCTCCAGTGCCGCGTGATACTCCGGATGCAGCGCGACCACGTCCGCGACCTGCGCTTCCAGCGGCTCGACCGGCAGCCCGGCGCGGCGTTTGCGCCAGGCCTCGACGTACACGCGGCGCAGCTCGTCGCGCGACTGGTTGTCGAAAAAGGGCATGGCGCGGATTCTAGCGTTTCGCCTGCTTCTTCGCCGCCGGCGCCGAGCGCGTCTTCTCGCGGAACTCGCACAGCTCGAGGATCGGGCACTCGGGGCACTTCGGCTTGCGCGCGATACAGATGTAGCGGCCGTGCAGGATCAGCCAGTGATGCGCGTCGTGCGCGTATTCCGCCGGCACGACCTTGAGCAGGTGCTCTTCGACTTCGCGCACGTCGTTGCCGGGCGCGAGCCCGGTGCGGTTCGCGACGCGGAAGATGTGCGTGTCGACCGCGATGGTCGGCTGGCCGAAGGCGGTGTTGAGGATCACGTTGGCGGTCTTGCGCCCGACGCCGGGCAGCGCTTCGAGCGCCTCGCGCTCTTCGGGCACTTTGCCGCCGTGCCGCTCCAGCAGCAGGCGGCACATCTCGATCACGTTCTTCGCTTTGGTGTTGTAGAGGCCGATCGTCTTGATGTACTCGGACAGCCCGGCGATGCCGAGCTCGAAGATCGCCTGCGGCGTGTTCGCGTGCTTGAACAGCGTGCGCGTCGCGAGGTTGACGCTCTTGTCGGTCGCCTGCGCCGAGAGAATCACCGCGACCAGCAACTCGAACGGCGTGCTGTATTCGAGCTCGGTGGTCGGGTGCGGATTGCGGGCCTTGAGGCGCGCGAAGATCGCGGCCACCTTCTTCTTGTTCATGAGCGACGATGCAGCAGCCAGTTGCGCGCGGCGAGCAGCAAGCCGAACGCGATGAAGGCGCCGGGCGGCAGCATGGCGAGCATGAATCCCATGTCGACGCGGAACACACCGACCTCCGACCAGCCGGCCCAGGATCCCAGCAGCGTGTGAGCGTCATGCAGCAGCGAGCCGCGCCCCACCAGCTCACGCGCGATACCCAGCGGCAACAGCGTGATCGCGATACCGACCGCGATGCGCAGGCTCCCGCCGAATGCACGGCCCGCCGTTTCGTGCCGGGCCTGCAGGTATTGAACGATGACCAGATTGGAGACGATGAGCGGCAGGAACAGATTCAGCGCCGTGCGCAGCTCGCTCAGCCACGCGCGCATCAGCAGCTCGACGCAGGCGACCAGCGCTGCGACCGTCAGCATCGTCGCCGCGAGCGCAGTTTCGTCGCTCAATCGCGAGCGCAGCAGCGCGAGCAACACAGCGGCGAGCGGCACGACGACCAGCACGGCGGCGCCGATGCCGAGCGCGTCGGCGACGGTGTCGCTCATCGCGAGCAACGGGCAGACGGCGATGAGTTGCGCCGTACTGCCGAAGACACGAGGAGGGCTGGCGCTCATTGCGAAGGCAGGTCGAAGATCTTCTGGCTGTTGCGTTGATAGTACTCGAGCGAGTTGCGCACCGCCTTGATGATTGCGCGCGGCGTGATCGTGGCGCCGGTGAAGGCGTCGAAGTCGCCGCCATCGCGCCGCACGGTCCAGCGCTGCGTCGGCGGATCGGTCAGCGAGCGTCCACGGAACCGGTCGAGCCAATGGACGTCGCGCGACTCGAACGCATCGCCGAGTCCCGGCGTCTCGTTGTGCCGGATCACTTGCACGCCGATCAGGCGCCCGTCGCGGCCGACGGCGACCAGCAACTCGATCGGTCCGCGATAGCCGTCGGGGGCGATCGCGCGGATCACGGCGGCCACGGGTGCGCCGGCGCGCCGTGCACGATAGATCCGGACCGGCTGCGCAGTGCCGAGCAGATCCGGCGCGCGGACGGCAATCGAGTCCGTCAGCAGGTCGTTGTCGTACGTTGCGGGCGCGACCAGCGCGTCGAGACGCTGCTGGATCCAGGCCTGTTCGTTGTGCGCAATGCGGGTACGAGTCACGTTCGCGACCAGCACCACGATCGCAGTCAGCACGGCCGCGAGCAGCGCCAGCGTCACCACCGGCTTTGCAGTGTCAGCGCGCGTGGCCATAGATCCGTGGAATCGTGTAACGGTCGATGAGCGGCACGGCGAGGTTCATGATCAGCACTGCGAATGCGACGCCGTCGGGATAGCCGCCCCAGGTGCGGATCACGTAGGTGAGCACCCCGATGCCGGCGCCGTAGATCAGTCGCCCGCGATCGCTGGTCGCTGCCGAGACCGGATCGGTCGCGATGAAGAACGCGCCCAGCAGGCTCGCGCCGGAAGTCAGGTGGAACAGCGGCCCGGCATAAGCGCCCGGATCGGCCGCCGACATGATCGAGGCGCAGACGAACAGCGTGCCGAGCATCGCGACCGGGATGTGCCAGCGGATGATCCGCCGCGCCAGCAACCAGCCGCCGCCGGCCAGCGTCGCGAGATTGATCCATTCCCAGCCCTTGCCGCCGAAGGTGCTGAACATCGCGCGCGCGTGCGCCTCGCCCATCGTCATCCCGAGCGCCAGATCGGTGCGCAGCGCATCCAGCGGCGTCGGCGAAGTGATCGCGTCCCAGGTCAGGCGCGCCGGCGGCGAGCCGGTGAGGATCGTCGTCAGCGTTTCGAGCAACGACAGGTCGGCGGGCTGGATGCCGGCTACGTGCGGCGGCAGCCACTGCAGCAGCCGCGCCGGGAAGGAAACGAGCAGCACGGCATAGCCGACCATCGCCGGATTGAATGGATTCGCGCCGAGACCGCCGAACAGATGCTTGGCGAGCAGAATCGCAAAGGCGACGCCGCTGACTACCAGCCACCACGGAGCGAGCGGCGGCAGGCACAGGGCAAGCAGCACGGCCGTGATGATCGCGCTGCCGTCGAGCAGGAAAGGCGGCAGCGGTTTGCCGCGCAGACGCAGCGCTGCCGCTTCACAAAGCAACGCCGTCGCGATACCCAGTGCGAGCTGAATCAGCAAGCCGGGACCGAAGAACACTACGTGCAGAGCGACGGTCGGGACCAGCGCATACAGCACCTGCCGCATGACGCGCCCGACGCTGCTCGGCGCGACGACGTGCGGCGCCGGTGCAGTGGCGAATGGCATCGGTGCACTCACGATTTCCTGGCAAGCTCCTGGCGCTTCCGGGCGAGCACAGCGTCGCGCTCGCGCTCGACCCGTTCCAGGCGCGCGGTTCGCGCGTCGAAACGCGTGCGTGCTGCATCGGCGCTCGCGCGGGCGGTCAACTGCTCGCTCAACGCCGGCTTCATATCACGAAAGCGCTCCGCCAGCGGAATCTGGCTCGGACACACGTAGTCGCAGCAGCCGCACTCGATGCAGTCCATCAGCCCGTAGGTCTCCAATGCCGGCAGGTCGCGCGCGAGAGCGTACCAGTGCAACTGTTGCGGCAGCAGGATGGCTGGGCAGACCGCCGAGCAGTTGCCGCAGCGGATGCACGGCATCTCGGGGCCGCGCGGCTGCAAGTCGAGGGCCGACGCTGCGACGATGCAGTTGGTCGCTTTGATCACCGGCAGCTGATCGTGCGGCAGCGCCTGACCCATCATCGAGCCTCCCATGATGAGTCGCGACATCCGTCCCGTGTAGCCGCCGCAATCGTAGATCAGTGCAGCCATCGGGGTGCCGAGCGGAACGTCGAGGTTGCGCTGTTCGAGCACGCCGTCGCCGGTCACGGTCACGATGCGGCTCGTCAGCGGCTGCGCATCGCGGATCCATTGAGCGACTGCAGCTGCAGTGCCGACGTTCAAACACATGGTGCTCACGTCGGCAGGAAGGCCGTCATGCGGGACCTCGACGCCGAAGATCGTAGTGATCAGCTGCTTTTCGCCACCCGCGGGATAGAGGGTCGCGACCTCCCGCAATCGAATGCGTTCGTCATGCGCCTCGGCGATCGAGCTCCTGAGCGCGGTGGCTGTCTGCGGCGTGTCGTCTTCGATCGCGATGACGCACGTTTGCGCCGGCAGCGCGTGCAGCAGGACACGCGCGCCGAACACGATGTCGCGTGCCCGCTCGCGCATCAGCATGTCGTCGCAGCTGATGTAGGGCTCGCATTCCGCGCCGTTGAGGAGCAGCCGCAAGCCGCTGGTGTCCGCGGCGCTGCGCAGCTTCGCGGCAGTCGGAAACACCGCGCCGCCGAGGCCGACGATGCCGCCGCGACCGATGGTTTCCCGCAGTTGTTCGGGCGACTGCTGTTCGAAGGACGCCGGCGACGCTGCACTGTAGCGCTCGTCGCGGCGATCGTTCGCGATGACGATGCTGAGCGCGGGCGCGCCCATGCGATGCGGCGCGGGGCGCGGCTCGATTGCAGCGACGGTTCCGGATGCAGGCGAATGCAGCCAGGCGCTGATTTCTCCGCCCGGCTCGGCGATCGGCTGGCCGAGCGTGACGTGATCGCCAGCTTTGACCAGCGGCAGCGCCGGCACGCCCGCATGCTGATCGAGCGGCAGTACCAGCGAATCGACGGCGCTGGCGGGCCGCAGAGCATGCTGTGTCGAACGCTCTTTGTGAGCGTTCAGCCGCAAGCCGCCGCGGATCCGGGAAGTAGCCATCGCTCAGGTCGGTGCCGGCCGCATGACGATGCAATCGACAGGGCAGGGCGGAATGCACAGCTCACAGCCGGTGCATTGCGCCGCGATGACGGTGTGCATGAATTTGGACGCGCCGACGATGGCATCGACCGGACACGCCTGGATGCATTTCACGCAGCCGATGCAGGCACTCTCGTCGATCCACGCGACCAGCGGTCGGACCGGCACGCTGCCGAATCGCGGGTCGACGGGACGCGGCTCGCGTCCGAGCAGCTTCGCGAGCGCTGCGGCTGTGGCGTGACCGCCGGGCGGGCACTGATTGATGTCTGCTTCGCCGTTGGCGAGCGCCGTCGCGTACGGGCGGCAGCCAGTGAATGTGCAGCGGCCACACTGCGTCTGCGGCAGCAGCGCATCGATCTCGTCGATGAGTCGGGTCTGCTCGCGCTGCGAGCGGCGCGCGGCGAGGGCGGCGGCAAAGCCAGCCGCGGCCGCCAGTCCAACCATGGTCAGTACCGCCGGCAGCATCGCTTATTCCTGGATCAGCCTGCTGAAGCCCATGAACGCCAGCGCCATGATACCGGCCGTGACCAGCGCCAGCGGCGCTTCGCGAAAGACGGCCGGCACATCGGCCTGCTGCAGCCTTTCATACAACGCGGCAAACGCGAGCAGCAGTAGGGCAAGAGCGACGGCGGCCGCGAACGCCAGCAGCACAGCCGTGCCGAACGTCGGCGCCCGCATGTCCGTGATCAGGGCGATGCCCAGCAGCGCGGTATTCGTGCTCATGACCAGTGCGAAGCCGGGTTGCTGGGTGAGCAGAGTGCCGCGCCGCCGCAGCGTCAGTTCGACGAGCGGCACGACGATCAGCACCACTGCGACCAGCGCCGGCGTACGCAGGTATTCCAGGTGCAACGGGCCGAGCACCAGCCTCACGAGCAGCCACGCGAGCAGTGCGACCGCAGGCACAGCTGCCAGGCACAGCATCGCGATGACGCGGGCGCCGTTGAAGACGTCGGTCGGCGCGACGAACGGGCGCCACTGCGGCAGGTGCGCCAGGACCACGGTCGTGACCAGCACGCTGCTGAGAAGCACCAGGAGCAGGGCGGCCATTGCCTACTTCACTTTCATCCCCGGCGTCGCGCCGCTGTCCGGCGCCAGCAGGAAGATGTCCTTCCCGCCCGGGCCGGCCGCCAGCACCATGCCTTCGGAGACGCCGAAGCGCATCTTGCGCGGCCTGAGATTTGCCAGCACCAGCGTCATGCGTCCGGGGAGCTGCTCCGGCGCGTACGCGGAGCGAATGCCGGCAAACACGGTGCGCTGGCCATCGCCGAGGTCCAGCGTCAGCTTCAACAGCTTGTCGGCGCCGTCCACCACTTCGGCCGCGACGATTTTCGCGATGCGCAGGTCGAGCTTCGCGAAGTCCTCGACCGTCACCTCGCCATTGCCCTGTGCCGCGGCCGCTGCGGGCGCCGCCGGCGCAGCGGCGGATTGCGTTGCCGGCTGATCGAGCCCGAGCAGCGCATCGAGCTGCTTCGGGTCGGCACGCGTCATCAGATGCTCGTAACGATCCACCTCGTGACCAGCGGGCAGCGCGGCGTGCTGACCCCACTGCATCTGCGCATCCGTCAATCGCAGCAGTGACTGCACCTTCCGTGCAGTCTCGGGCAACACGGGCCGCAGCAGCACGCTCAGATACCAGAAGAAGTTGAGGCTCGTGGAACAGACCGCATGTAACCGCTGCTGCTCGCTTTCGACCTTCGCGAGCTCCCAGGGCTTGTTGGCGTCGATGTACTGGTTGACGCGGTCGAGCAGCACGCCGATCTCGCGCAGCGCCTTGCCGTACTCGCGGTCCTGATACAGCTGGCCGATTCGCGCCCAGCACTGCTCCGCGCTCTGGAAGTCGTGCGTAAGCTCGCGCGCGGCAGGATCGAGCGCGGCGAGCCGGCCGCCGAAGCGCTTGCTGATGAAGCCCGCGGTGCGGCTCGCGATGTTCACGTACTTGCCGACCAGGTCGCTGTTGACGCGCGCCACGAAGTCGTCGGGATTGAAGTCGATGTCCTCGACGTTGGCGTTGAGCTTGGCCGCGATGTAGTAGCGCAGCCATTCCGGGTTCAGGCCGAGCTCGAGATAGCGCAGCGGACTGACGCCGGTGCCGCGCGACTTCGACATCTTCAGGCTGTTCAACGTTATGAAGCCGTGCACGTAGACGTGATCGGGCACCTTGCGGCCCGCGAAGTGCAGCATCGCCGGCCAGAACAGCGTGTGGAAATAAATGATGTCCTTGCCGATGAAGTGGATCTGCTCCACCTCGTCCGGCCTGGCGAAGAACGCATCGAACGCCTTGGGGCCGAGATAGCCCTTGAGCGAGGCGAGATAGCCGATCGGTGCATCCAGCCACACATAGAAGAACTTGCCCGGCGCGTCCGGGATCGGGATGCCGAAGTAAGGCGCATCGCGGGAGATGTCCCAGTCGCTGAGCGCCTGGTCCCCGGTACCGCTCAGCCACTCGCGCGCCTTGTTCGCGACGGACGGCTGCAACCGCCCCGGCGTGTCGAGCCAGCTCTTCATGAAGGCGACGCACTTCGGATCCGACAGCCGGAAGAAGTAGTGATCGGAGGACTTGCGCAGCGGCGTCACGCCCGTCAGCGTCGAGTACGGTTCGATCAGGTCCGTCGGCGCATAGACGGAGCTGCAGTTTTCGCACGCGTCGCCGTACTGGTCCTTGGTGTGGCAGACCGGGCACTCGCCCTTGATGTAGCGGTCCGGCAGGAACATCTGCTTCACGGGGTCGAAGAACTGCTCGACCGGCTCCACGTAGATGAAGCCCGCGGCCTCGAGCTTGCGATAGATCTCGGCGGAGAGCGCGAAGTTCTCGGGCGAGTGGGTCGAGTGCCAGTGGTCGAAGCTGATGTGAAAGCCGTTGAGGTAACGCGGGCGGTCCGCGGCGATCTGCCGCACCAGCTCCTCCGGCGTGATGCCTTCGGCCTCGGCCTTGAGCATGATCGGCGCGCCGTGCGTGTCGTCGGCGCAGACGAAATGCACCGCGCGGCCCTGCATGCGCTGGAAGCGCACCCAGATATCGGCCTGGATGTACTCCATGATGTGGCCGATGTGGAACGGTCCGTTGGCGAACGGCAGTGCGGTCGTGACGAACAGGGGACGCAGAGAGCTCATTCCCCGATGATAGCGGACTCGCCGCCGGGTCCGCTGTCCGGGGCTAGCCCATGTCCTTGACCGGCTCGAACTTCGCCTTGTTGATGGCTTTCTTGTAGGCGTCCTTGCCGCTGATCAGGCCCTTGTCCAGCAGCTCCTGGATCGCCGAGTCCATGATGCGCATGCCGTGCACGGCGCCGCTCTGCATGCTGTTTTCCAGCTGGTCGAGCTTGCCTTGGCGGATCAGGTTGGCGACTGCCGGCGTGTTCACCATGATCTCGAGCGCCGCGACGCGACCTGGCTTGCCGGCGCGCGGGATGAGCTGCTGCGAGATGACACCGCGCAGCGACGTCGACAGCATCGCACGCACGTGCTGCTGCTTGTCCGCGGGGAATGCATTGACCATGCGGTCGACGGTCGGAGCCGCGCCGTTGGTGTGCAGCGTGCCCATCACCAGAATGCCCATCTCGGCCGCGGTGACCGCGATGCTCATCGTCTCGTAGTCGCGCAACTCGCCGACCAGGATGACGTCGGGATCCTCGCGCAGAGCGGACAGCAGCGCTTCGGAGAAGGACGGGCTGTGCGTGCCGATTTCGCGCTGGCTGATCAGGCAGTTCTTGCGCGGATGCACGAACTCGATCGGGTCCTCGACCGTCAGGATGTGACCCTTCAGGCGCGAGTTCATGTCGTCGATCATCGCGGCGAGCGTGGTCGACTTGCCCGAGCCGGTCTTGCCGGTCACGAGGATCAGGCCGTTGTTGACCTTGCACAGGTTGCGCACGGCGTCCGGCATGTTGAGCTGATCGAGCGTCAGCGCCTTCGAGGGAATGGCGCGGCACACGCAACCCAGCCCGTACAGGTGGCGCATGACGTTGACGCGGAAGCGCGAGACACCGGGGATGATGTAGGCGAAATCCGCGCCGTGCTTCTCTTCGAGGCGTTGCTGCGCGGCGCGCGGCATGATCTCGCGCAGCGTCTCTTCGACGAACTGCGGCGCGAGGACCTCCTGGCGCAGCGGCTGCAGCTCGCCGTACAGGCGGATGCGCGGCGGATCGCCGGAGATGAAGTGCAGGTCGGAGCCATTGCGGCTCAGCACTTCCTTGAGGTAGTCGTCGATGCGCCGCGGGACGTATTGGCTGGCGGTGGTGCTGGCGACGGGATCGGTGCTCATGGTCGCGTGGGATCAGCCTGGGGCGAGGTCGAACTTCGGCAGGACGCTGGTGTCGGTCACGAACTTCGAGAACAGCCGCTTGTCGCTCGCGTAGATATAGGCGTCGTCGGGATCGATCTCCTTGGCCTGCACGTTGGCCAGCAACGCCTGGTCGAGCATCTGCATGCCGAGGTCCTTGCCGGTCTGCAGCTGGCTGGGAATCTGGTGGGTCTGATCGGTCATGATCAGCTTGCCGATCGCGCGCGTCAGCACCATCACCTCGCAGATCGCCTTGCGGCCGCGCTGGTCGGCGGTCTTCACCAGCACCTGCGTGATGACGGCGATCAGGCTCTGCGACAGGAAGGTCTTGGTCTGCTCGCGCTCGTCCGCCGGCAGCGCGTCGACCACGCGGTCGATGGTCTTGACGGCGCCGGTCGTGTGCAGCGTGCCCAGCACCAGATGGCCGGTTTCCGCTGCGGTCATCGCCCAGCGGATCGTGTCCGCGTCGCGCAACTCGCCGACCAGGATCACGTCCGGATCCTCGCGCATCGCTGCGCGCACGCCCTCGGAGAACGACGGCAGGTGCGTGTTGAGCTCGCGCTGGATGATCTGGCTCTGCTTGCTCTTGTGCACGAACTCGATCGGATCCTCGAGGCTGACGATGTTCACCCGCCGCGTCGCGTTCAGGTGATCGATCATTGCGGCGAGCGTCGTCGATTTGCCGGTGCCGGTCGAGCCGGTGACCAGGATCATGCCCTGGTGGTAGTCGCACAGCTTCCGCACGATCGGCGGCAGTCCGAGGCGATCGAGCGTCGGCGGATCGGCGGGAATCGCGCGGAAAGTCGCGCCGACGCCCGTGTCCTTGCGGAACACGTTCACCCGGAAGCGGCCGCCGTTCGCCGAAACGTACGAGAAGTCGACGTCGTGGCCCTTGCGCAGCCGGTCCTGGTTCTGCTTGTTCAGGATCTCGGTGATGTAGCCTTCCAGCTCCGCCTGGCTCAGGTCGCGGAACTTGATCGGCATCAAGTCGCCGTGCATGCGCAGGAGCGGGGGCAGGCCGACCGCGAAGTGGATGTCCGAGCAGCCCTGGTCGGTGCCCAGCTTCAGGAATGCGTCGATGCGTGCCATGCGGTGCGGAGCGTACCGCTACTGGCGCAGGTTCTCCAGCGCCAGCCGCAGCTCGTCCATGGTCTGGTGACGCTTCATCTTGTCGACCGCCATTGCCTGCCCGACCAGGTCCGAGAGTCCCTTGGGCAGCTGCGGATTCACGTCGATCGCCGCCTTCGCCTTGCCCTGCACGTGCTGGTACATCACCGACATGTGATCGCCGCGGCTGTAGGGCGGCTGCCCGGTGAACATCTCGTACATGATCACGCCGACGCTGTAGATGTCGGCGCGCTGGTCGACTTTCTTGCCGAGGATCTGCTCCGGCGCCATGTACTTCGGCGAGCCGATCACGTAGCCGGTCTTGGTCAGCTGGGTGTCGCCTTCCTTCTGCGCGGCCGCGACGCCGAAGTCGAGGACCTTCAGCAGTCCCTCGTTGTTGATCATGATGTTCGCGGGCTTGAGGTCGCGATGCACGACGCCGACCTGGTGCGCGACCGCCATGCCGGTGGCGATGTCGATGCCGTACTGGATTGCGCGCGGCAGCGGCAGCGGCTTCTCGTTGACGATTTCGCTGCCGAGCGTGTGTCCCGGGAAGTACTCCATCGAGATCGCGTAGTTGCCGCGCATGTACAGGAAGTCGTAGATGCGGATGACGTTCTTGTGCGTGATCTTGCGCGAGTAGCGCAGCTCGTGCACGAAGCGCTTCATCATCTCCTCGTCCTGCGACACGTTCGGGTTCAGGAACTTGAGGATCAGCCGCTCGTCGACCACGGTGTCTTCGACCAGCACCACGGTGCCGAACGCGCCCTTGCCGATCTTCTCGATGAACTTGTAGCGGCCCTCGATGATGTCGCCGTTCTTGAGCGTGGCGATGTCCATCTTGCCGGCGCTCGCCGCGGTTTCCTCGGCCTTCTTGAGCACCGCATCGACGTCGCCCTTCTCGATCAGCAGCGTGCGCGCCGGTTCGGCCATCTTCGCAGCCTTGACGTTGGCTGCCTGGACCGCAGCGGCGGCGGCAACCGCGGTGCTCGAGTAGCGGTTGTCGATTTCCTCGAGCGCGCGCATGGCGGCGTGCTGGATCGTCTCGTCGTTGGCGTTGGCGCCGGCTGCCTGGATGTAGCTGCGCACGCTGTCGGCGCGCTTGTCGTCGGCGAGGCGCGCGAGCGCGTTGATCGCCTCGACCTTGATCTCCTTCTCCGGGCGCTCCAGCAGCCGCACCATCGGCTCGATCACGCGCACGTCGCCGAGCTTGCCGAGCGCGCGCGCGACCGTCGGCAGCGAGCGCGTGTTGTCCGAGTTCAGCAGCTCCATCAGGGTCGGCACGGCCTTCTTGCTGCCGATCTCCGCGAGCGCATCCACGGCGCGCTCGCTCACCCACCAGTCCTTGTCCTTGGTGGCCTCGATCAGGAAGTTGACGGCGCGCTCGTCCTTGGTCTGGTTCAGGATCTCGATCGCCGCGCGGCGCACGTCCTCGTCCTCGTCGCGGATCAGCTCGATCACGGCGTCGACGACGCGCGGTCCGCCGATCTTGCCGAGCGCATCCGCGGCGCGCGTGCGTACCCACCAATCGTCGTCCTTGATGACCTGCAGCAGGTGCTTGATGTCGCGCGCCGTGCCCAGGTGGTTCAGCACTTCGACGGCGGCGCGGCGCGCGTACTCGTTCTCGTCCTTCAGCACGTCGACCAGATACTTCATCGTGTCCGGGTCCTTGGCGCGCACCACCACGTCGATGGCGCGGTTCGCGACTTCCAGGTCCGGATCGCGCAGCAGCTGGCAGACGGGCCCGACTGCGACGGGGCCGTCCATCTTCGACAGCGCGTTGAGCGCGGCCTGGCGGATCAGCTTGTTCGGATCCTTGAGCTGCGTCTGGATCGCGGCCGAGACGCTCGGCTTGTTGAAGCGCGACAGGATGTTGATGATGTGGATGCGCGCAATCGAGTCCTTGCCCTCGATGCGGCTGGTCAGCTCCGGGATCGACGCGTCGTCGGCGAGGTCGCCGATGATCCGGAACAACGCCGCCTTCTCGTTCGCCTCCTGGCTGTACGCATGCTGCAGCAGGTCGCGGACGGTGAATCGCTGCTTCTGCGCGGCAATGATCTCCAGCACCGCCGGTTTCGACACGTCCGCGCGCCCCAGCAGGTCGATCAGCAGGTTCGGACTGTAGTTGTGGCTCGCGGTGAGCGCCCAGCTCACGGCGGCGATGGTCCGCGGGCTGCCGTCGGTCAGGCCTTCCACGAGCATCGGGAACGTCTTGGCGTCGACCAGCTGCGTCAGGATCTCGACGTACGACGCGGCTTCTTTCTTGTCGGCCACCGCGAGCGCGTCGAGGATCTTCGGGATCGCGCCCGGACCGATCTTCGCGAGCTTCTGAAACGCCTTCTGCGATTCCGGGTGCGACGGATCGCCAATTCCGCGGATTTCCGCGATCAGCCGCTCAGCTTTGAGGTCCGAGAAGAAACTCATCCAATGGTCCCGGCGGGGCAGGGCGCCCCGGACAGGCTAGTCGAGCTTGGCCCCAGGGAGAATGGCACTGATGTCCGCATGCGTGTTGTAAGTCATTATGCCACGGCTGCCGTTAGGCAGGCGGCGCGCCGGACCGGCTACAATCCGCGCCCCGCAGCCCGCCGGGCCCGAGTTTCGGATCACCGGCCATGCGAACCCGATCATTCTTATGAATACGCCGCCCGAATCCGCACTGCGCGAGGCAGTCGAGTCCTACGTGGATCCCTACCTCGGGCTGGAATTGCGCACAGCCGGCGCGTTGCGCGAACTGCAGCTGGACGCAGAACGCCTGCGCATCGCGCTCACGCTGGGGTTCCCTGCGCGCCGCTATCGGGACGAGCTTGCGGCCGCGATCGAGCAACGAGTGCGCCCGCTTGTCGGCGGCCGGCGCGTCGCGATCGACATCGATTGGCAGATCGCCGCGCACAGCGGTCATCGCAACCTGCGTCCAGTCCAGGGAATCCGCAACATCATCGCCGTCGCCTCGGGCAAAGGCGGCGTGGGCAAGTCGACGACGGCTGCGAACCTTGCGCTGGGGCTGGCCCACGAAGGCGCGGCGGTGGGCGTGCTCGACGCCGACATCTACGGCCCGAGCCAGCCGCTGATGATGGGCCTGGCCGGCCAGAGTCCGACCAGCCCCGACCAGCGCACGATGATCGCGCCGGTCGCGCACGGCGTGAAAGTCATGTCGATCGGCTTCCTGATCGATGCCGAGCAGCCGATGGTGTGGCGTGGGCCGATGGTGACGCAGGCGCTGGTGCAGTTGCTGGAAACCACCCGGTGGGGCGACCTGGATTACCTGATCGTCGATATGCCGCCCGGTACCGGTGACACGCAGCTGACGCTGTCGCAGCGCGTGCCGGTGAGCGGCGCGGTCATCGTCACCACGCCCCAGGACATCGCGCTGCTCGATGCACGCAAGGGACTGCGCATGTTCCAGAAGGTCGAAGTGCCGGTGCTCGGTGTCGTCGAGAACATGAGCACGCATGTCTGCTCGAGCTGCGGTCACGAAGAGCACATCTTCGGCGCCGGCGGCGGGCGGCGCATGGCCGAGCAGTACGGGGTGGAGCTGCTGGCGGAGCTGCCGCTCGACATCCGCATCCGCGAGCAGGCGGACGGCGGTCGCCCGACGGTCGTCGCCGAGCCCGACAGCGCGCTCGGGCGAGCGTACATCGACCTCGCGCGCCGCACGGCTGCGCGTCTCGTGCGCATCGCCCTCGACCCCGCCGTGGCTTTTCCATCGATCACAATGGAAGACACTTGATGGACGCAGATACCGCCAGCGACGTGTCGGTCCGGCCGTCGGTTTACACCGGCATCCTGCCGTTCCAGGCCATTCGCGAGATGGTCGACGGCGGCGAGATCCGGGCGACGGAAATTTTCCGTCAGATCGAGGCCGACCAGATTCAACCCGCGAGCATCGATCTGCGTCTCGGGCAGTACGCCTATCCCGTCGACACCAGTTTCCTCCCCGGTCGCGGCGTCAACGTGCTGGAGAAGATGGAAGAGCTCGATCCGGACTTCCAGCGCTTCCGTATCGATCTCGAGCACGGCGCGGTGCTGGAAAAGGGCCGGGTCTACGTCGTGCCCCTGGCGGAGTTCATCTCGCTGCGCAGCGAGGTCGCGGCCTTCGCCAATCCGAAGAGCTCGACCGGACGCCTCGACATCCTGACGCGACTGATCGCGGACGGCGCGACGCACTTCGACCAGGTCGAGGACGGTTACAAGGGCCAGCTCTACATCGAGATCGCGCCGCGCAGCTTCAGCGTGGTGGTGAAGCGCGGCACGCGACTCAATCAGCTGCGCTTCCGTCGTGCCCGCGGCTCGGTCGCGAGGCAGATCACTGCAGCGGACTGGAAGACGCTGCTGGAGGAGGGGAGCATCGTCGATGCTCGCAGTCCCGAGGAACGAGCCAGGCTCGGTGACAAGCCCGGCGTGCTGCCGTTCACAGTGGACCTCGAGGGTGCGCGCAGTCGCGATTCGCTGATCGGCTGGCGCGCCAAGAAGAACACGACGCGCATCGACCTGGAGCGGCGCGACTACGATCCGCTGGATTTCTGGGAGCCGATCTACTGGCACCGCGAACGCTCGCTGGCGCTCGTGCCCGACGAGTTTTACATCCTGATGACGAAGGAGGCGATCGCGGTTCCGCCGAGCTATGCCGCGGAGATGTTGCCTTACGACACGCGTGCGGGAGAGTTCCGGGTTCATTACGCGGGCTTCTTCGATCCCGGGTTCGGCTGGAACCCGGACACCGGCAAGGCCGGCAGCAGTCGCGGCGTGCTCGAAGTGCGCTCGCACGAGGTGCCATTCCTCCTCGAGCACGGACAGACAGTGGGATGGTTGCGCTACGAGCGCATGGCGCAATCGCCGTCGACACTTTATGGGCGTGACGTCCGCTCGAACTACCAGGGCCAGGGCCTGAAGCTCGCGAAGCAGTTCCGGCAGAGCTAAGGCCGTTCGACCTTCTGCAGGACCATCACGGTCTCGACCTTGCCCTTGCGGATCTGCTCGGCGCGCACCGGCAGGTATTCCAGGCTAGGCGCCATCCAGAAGCGCGAGGTGCGGCTCGAGCCGCCTTCGCGCGTGCTCTCGTAGAGCACCGTGTCGAGCTTGCCGAGCGCGGAGTCGACCGTGGTCTGGTCCTTCTTCGTGTACACGTAGCGCTTGATCCGGTTGTCGTCGATCAGCGCGATCGTGCCGGGCTCGATGCCGCGCAGCAGTGCAGTCGTGACTGCGATCTGGATCGACGAGCGATCCTGCGTGCCGGGCTCGGCCGTGAGGTTCACCGGTTCGCCTTCGACCGTGCCGGTCACCGTGTTGTGCGACCAATCGAAGTGCAGCTCGCCGTCGTCGTCCTTGCTGGACTTGCCGTCGTCGAGCTGCCACTCGATCGGCCGCGTGCCGTTCGCATCGATCTCCATGACGCTGCGCTCGACAGCCGACTTGCTGATGAACAGACGGGCGAGCGTGCCGGGATGGGGATGCGTCTCGTAGGTGTAACGGTCCGTTGCCGGGTCGTGCGCGAACTTGAACGTGATCGTGCCGGCGCTGATGCCGCGATAGCTGACCGCGTACGTCGCGGTGAAAGGCTGCGGGACGGCCGCTTCGGCCTGCGCCGTCGAGGCGAACAACGCTGTCGCGAGTGCCGATGTCAGCATGCCGAGCCTTCGCATTCGGTCTCCAGTCAATCTCCGCCGGGCGCCCTCGCAGGCTAACCGTCGGCGCGCTGTGCAGGTTCCCGCAGCGGTGCATCCAGCGGTCTGCCGTCGAGCCATGCGCGGCCGCCCTGCAAAGCCAGCCGGCCACGCGCAAACCAATCTATGGCCTGCGGATAGATCCTGTGTTCGCCCTGCTGAACTCGCGCTGAAAGCGTGCTCTCGCTGTCCCCGGGCAGGACGGGCACCTCGGCCTGCACGACGACCGGTCCGCCGTCGAGCTCTTCCGTGACGAAATGGACGCTGACCCCGTGCAACGCCTCGCCGGCTTCGAGCACGCGCCGATGCGTATGCAGACCGCGATAGCGGGGCAGGAGCGAGGGATGCACGTTGAGGATGCGACCCGCGAACGCGCCGATGAAATGCGGTGTGAGGATGCGCATGAAGCCCGCCAGCACCACGAGTTGCGGCTGGTACCCGGCAAGTAGCTGCACCAGTGCCTGGTCGTAGGAGGCGCGGTCAGCGAAGTCGCGCGGTGCGAGGACCCGCGTCGCGATGTTCATTGCTGCCGCCGTTCGTAGACCTTCGGCTGCGGGCTGATCGCTGACGACCACGCGCACATCGACCGGCAGGCGGCCCGCCGCCGCGCGCTCGGCGATGACGCGCATGTTGGTGCCGCGTCCGGAAATCAGGATTGCGATCGGCAGCGGTGTCATCCGCGGATGATCACGCCGCCATCGCCTCGACGGACCTCGCCGATGACCACCGGCTGCTCGCCGTGCTCGCGCAGCAGCTGCAGTGCGCGGTCGGTGTGCTCCGCCGCGACGCAGACCGTCATGCCGATGCCGCAGTTGAACGTCCGATACATTTCGTCCGTCGGGATATTGCCCGCGCGCTGCAGCCACTCGAACACCGGCGGCAGCGTCCAGGTCTGCGCGCTGAGCTGGACCTCGAGACCTTCGGGCACGACGCGCGGAATGTTTTCGGTCAGTCCGCCGCCGGTGATGTGCGCAAAGCTGTGGACCGCCACCTGCTTCGCGAGCGCGAGTAGCGGCTTGACGTAAATGCGCGTCGGCGTGAGCAGCGCGTCGTAGAGCGGCGCGCCGTCGACCCTGGTCGCCGGCGTGGCTTTCGCGGTCTTGAGGAGCTTGCGGATCAGCGAGTAGCCGTTCGAGTGCGGGCCGGAGGAAGGCAGGCCGATGATGACGTCGCCCGGGCGCGTGCGGCTGCCGTCGATGATCGCGTCCTTCTCGACGATGCCGACGCAGAAGCCCGCCAGGTCGTAGTCCCCGGCCGCGTACATGCCGGGCATCTCCGCAGTCTCGCCGCCGATGAGCGCCGCGCCGGCCTGCACACAGCCCTCGACGATGCCCTTGATGACGGACTCGGCGACGGCAACGCTCAGCTTGCCGGTCGCATAGTAGTCGAGGAAGAACAGCGGCTCGGCGCCTTGTACGACGACGTCGTTCACGCACATCGCGACCAAATCGATGCCGATCGTGTCGTGGCGACCGGTCTCGATCGCCAGCCGCAGCTTGGTGCCGACGCCGTCGGTGCCCGAGACCAGCACCGGCTTGCGGTAACGGTCGAGCGGCAGCTCGAACAGCGCGCCGAAGCCGCCGAGGCCGCCGATGACTTCGGGACGCAGCGAGCGCTTGACGTGGGGCTTGATGCGCTCGACCAGCTCGTCGCCGGCTTCGATGTCGACGCCGGCGTCTTTGTATGTAATCGACTCGGTCATGGCGTGATATTTTACACGCATGTCGTTGTTCCGCCGCCTCCGTTCCGCTGTGGCGCTGCTGCCGGCGCTGCTCGTCGCCGCTGCCGCCGGGGCCGTCACCGTCCCGGATCTGTACGAAACCGCGCAGCCCGTGGACGGCTCGCGCGATGCCGCGTTCGTCGAGGCGCTGAAAGTAGTGCTGGCGCGCGTCAGCGGCCAACGGGATGCGGCGGCGCGCGTCGGCGCGGACGTCAACGACCCGCGCAAATACGTGACGCGGTTCGGATTCACCGCGGACAACGTGCTCGAGGTGGGTTTCGACAGCGCCTCGGTCGACCGTCTGCTGTCGAACGCCGGCCTGCCGATCTGGGGTCGCGAGCGGCCCGCGACGCTGGTGATGTTCGGCGTCGAGTCGGGCAGCGCCTGGACCTGGCTCGCGTCCGATACGCCGGCGCAGGAGCGCGATGCGATCGAGAAGGTCGCCCGTCAGCGCGGCCTCCCGCTGAAGTGGCCGGTGATGGACTCGCAGGAGCGCGCCGAGGCCAGCGCCGATTCCCCGGGCCTGCTGGGCGCGGCGGATCGCTATGGAGCAGACGCTGTGCTCCTGGGTCGCTCACGCGGCGGCGTGGTGCAGTGGACGCTGCTTTCCAAAGACGGTGCTGCGCAGACCACCGGAGGGATCGAGGATGGCGTGCATCTCGCCGCCGATACCTTCGCGCGCGTGTTCGCGGCCGTAGCCTCCTCGCTCGGCAGCGTCGTCGTGGAAGTCGGTGGAATCTCCAACCTCGATGCCTACGCCGCAACGCTCAACTACCTGGAAGGCATGACGCTGGTGCGCGGTGTCGCGCTGGAACAGGTCACGGGCGAGAAGATGCGCTTCCGGCTCGCAGTGCGCGGCGACGCTGCCACCCTGCGCCGTGCGATCGCCCTGGATCATCGCCTGGTGCCGCTCGATGCGGCCGACGGCGCAACCGGCGCGAGCGATCGGCTCGCGTTCCGCTATCAGCCCTGAGCGACGATGCGGCACATTCCCAATGCGCTCTGCATTCTGCGCATGCTGCTGGTCGTGCCGGTCGCATGGCTCCTGGTCACGGACAACTACCGGCTGACGCTCGCGATGTTCGCGTTCGCCGCCGCGACCGACGGGCTGGACGGCTTTCTCGCCAAGCGCTGCGGCTGGACTTCGGAGCTCGGCAAGATTCTCGACCCGCTCGCCGACAAGATCCTGCTGGTCGGTGTATTCATCACGCTGGCAGCGCTCGGGGTGGTGCCGATGTGGCTTGCAATGACCGCGGTACTGCGCGACGTGACGATCACTGCGGGCGCGATCACGTACAAGTCTCTCTTCGGCTACGGCGAGTTGCAGGGCCGCCCGACAGCCATCAGCAAGCTGAATACGTTGTGCCAGATCATCTATCTGCTGCTGGTCGTCGCTGCGCGCGCCAGCGACTTTGCGCCGCAGATTGCGATCACGGTCCTCGGCGCGCTGGTATTCGTCACTACCGTCGTCAGCGGGCTGGACTACGTTCTCACGTATTCACGCAAGGCAGTCGAGGTCAGCCGCCGCCGCCGCGGACTCGTTTAGATGGACGCGAAGCAGCTGCCGCTCGCAATCCGGCTGCGCGACACGTCGGTCTTCGCCAGCTATTTCCCGGGTCGCAACCGTTCGGTCGTCGATGCACTCCAGGCATTGAGTGCACGCCGCGCGGGTGCGAACGACGGCCCGACCTGCGTCTGGGTGCACGGTGCACCTGCCGTCGGCAAGACACACCTGCTGCAGGCGATGTGTGCCCGCGCTCATGGCAACTCGCAGACCGCCGCGTATCTGCCGCTCGCCGAGGTTGCGCAGCTCGGCGGCGGGATCCTTTCCGGCTACGGCCAGTTCTCGCTGGTCTGCCTCGACGATGCCGCAGCGGTCGCCGGCAATCCGGGTTGGGAGCGCGCGCTGTTCCGTCTGCATCGCGAGCTCGACGAGCAGAACGCGCGGCTCGTGCTCGCGGCGCCGGTCCCGCCCGCCGCGCTGCCGTTCAAGCTCGCCGACCTGGCATCGCGCCTGAATGGCGGAGTCGTTCTCACGCTGCAGCCGCTCGACGAGACGGAGCAACTCGCGGCGCTGCAATTGCGTGCCGAGCTGCGCGGCTGCGAGCTGCCCGAAGATACGGGGCAATTTCTCCTGCGGCGCTTGCCGCGAAACATGGCTGCGCTATGCGCGTTCCTCGACGAGCTCGACCAAGCATCGCTCGTTGCGCAACGGCGCCTCACGGTGCCGTTCGTCAAGGCGGTGATGAAGAGCGCGTAGCTCGCAGATACGCGACGCAGAGTGCGAACGTCGCCAGCAGCACGAACACGAGCAGAGCCGACCACGCGCGCGCTGCCGGATCGGCGACAGCCTCCATCAGTCCCAGCACCAGCGATGGCGCCAGCGCCAGCGTCAGCCACCCGTAACTGCGCCGATGTCTCAGGTAAAGAAATGGCGCACCGAGCGCGAGCGGTAACGCGAGGATGACGCCGACGACGATTCTGAGCGTCGAAGGCGCGACCAGGATCCAGCGCGCGATCAGCGCGATCAGCAGCAGTGTCGCGCCGAGCGCCGCCAGCCGCAGCCCGCGGGCGACAGCGGATTCGTGGCCCGATGCTGGAGCGTTCAAGCGCGCAGCTTGACGGCGAGCTCGGCGACGCGCCGTCCGAGGACCACCGCGAGCGTGCGCTCGTCGTCGCTCAGTCGAGGTTGCGAGTCGTCGCCGGCGAAATGGCTCGCGCCGTAGGGCGAGCCGCCGGCGCGCGTCGTGGAGAGCGCGGCCTCCGTGTAAGGTATTCCGACGATGTACATGCCGTGATGGAGCAGCGGCAACATCATGGACAGCAGCGTGGTCTCCTGGCCGCCGTGAATCGTCTGGGTCGACGTGAAGACACCGGCCGGCTTGCCGGCGAGCGCGCCGCCGACCCACAGCGCGCTGGTGCCGTCGAGGAAAAACTTGAGCGGCGCCGCCATGTTGCCGAACCGGGTCGGGCTGCCCAGCACCAGGCCGTCGCACTCCCGCAGATCGTCATGCGTCGCATACGGCGGCCCTTCCGGCGGCACGGCCGGCTGCGGAGCTTCGATGACCGTCGCGACCGCAGGCACCGTGCGCAATCGAGCGCGCGCGCCGGTCACCGACTCGACTCCGCGGCAGACCTGTCGAGCGAGCTCGGCAGTGCTGCCTTTGCGCGAATAAAACAGCACCAGAATTTCGGTCACGCGTGCAAAACCCCGCGAAGCTCTATGAGGCACACGAGCGCGGCGCTGCTCTTGTGGGAGTAATGCAACGCAACAGCCGCGCGCGCCGCGCGTGCATTGTATTCACCCCAGTCTTGACGGTGTAGGCTTCGATTGCTACGGTCGATTGAAAAATCCACCATGGCCCATCGCTCTCGCATGCCGGCAATTCTAGTGGTCGCAGCGCTCGCGCTCGCGGCCTGCGCTGGCGCGCCCGTGCAGGAGATGAGCAACGCCCGCCAGGCCATCCGCGCCGCGCGCGACGCAGGCGCCGAGCGCGCTGCCCCCCAGAAGCTGAACGAAGCGGAAGCGCTGCTGATTCGCGCCGAAGACAGCCTGGAGCGGCGCGCCTACCGCGAAGCCCGCCGCAACGCCATCGCGGCTCGCGACAAAGCCGCCGAAGCTCTCGGCGCGGCACAACCGGGCAGCAACACGGGCTGATTCCCTTGTCGGCGATCATTGCACGGCGCTGTTACGTGTCGGGGCGCGTGCAAGGCGTTTTCTATCGCGCCTCGACTGG
>DATBKP010000152.1:0-23464 GCA_036555785.1 Steroidobacteraceae bacterium | reverse complement strand
TCGAGCTGATAGAAGAACTCTTCGCCCGGATCCTCATGGTAGTCGCTGCGCGCGTTCGGTCCGCCGACCACCATGATGATGAATTCGGAATGCGGGAAGACGCGCCGGTTGCCCACCGGCGGTTTCAGGAACTCGCGATGCTGATCGATCCATTGCTGCAGATTGAATGCTTTGAGCGGATTCATGATGCCTCACCGAGCGAGCCGGGCCCGCGGGACCGGCCGGCGCAGTATAGCCGCACCGCCGCGCGCTTGCGTTCGACCCGGCCCTCCGCGATGCTGTCGGCATGAGAAGCAAAGGGAATCCGCTGCGCTCGACGATATTCGCGGCGCTGTGTGCGTTACCCGCTTTGCTGCTCGGATCGCAGGTCTGCGTACGCGCCGCCGAGGAGGCTGCGCCCGAGCCGGTGCAGGCCATCTGGAAGGACCAGGAGATCTCCTTCTTCTTCCAGACCCAGACGACGTTCTATTCGTGCTCCAGCCTGGAGGCGAAGCTCGAGCGCATCCTGAAGGCGCTCGGCGCCACGGCCCGGGTCAAGGTGCGGTCGGTCGATTGCACGAGCGGCCGCCTGCCGCGCATGCCCCGTGTCGTCGTCGAGGTGCATTCTCCGGTCGAGGCCACGCCCGAGGCTCTGGCTGAGCGCGACAAGTCCAAGGGCACGCGTGAGCTCGCGGCGCGGGTGCGCGGCGAGAAAGAAGATCCCGAGGCGCTCGCGCCGTTTCCGGCGCAGTGGAAGCACGTGCAGCTGAAGCGCGGCTCGGTGAACCTCGAGCCCGGCGACTGCGAGCTGATCGACGAGCTGCGCCGCAAGGTGTTGCCGAAGCTCGCAGTGCGGCTCGTCAAGGACAACACGCACTGCACTCCGCACCAGTTGACGCTCGGACAACCGCAGCTCGAAGTCCTGGCGCTGACGGCGTTGCCGAAGCCGGACGCGCCGAAGAAATCCGAGGAGTCGAAGTAGCGCTATTCGCTGTCCGGACTGAGCCCGGACGAGCTGCAAGGGACGAACACCGGCGCCTCGCGCCGATCGAGCCGGACGGCGCACAGCCGGTCGCCCCACACGCAACCGGTATCGATGCTCAGAACTCCATCGCCATCGTGATAGCCCAGCGCGGACCAGTGACCGCAGACGATGCGCAGATCGCGCGAGCGCCGTTGCGGCACGCGGAACCACGGCACCACGCCGGCGGGCGCCAAGTCGACCTTGCCTTTGAACTGGAGCTCCAGAGTGCCGTCGCTACGGCAGAAGCGAAGCCGCGTGAGGCAATTGGTGATGAAGCGCAGGCGCTCGACGCCGCGCAGCTCGTCCGCCCAGCGGTTCGGCCGATCGCCGTACATGTGCGTGAACAGCTCGATGCACTGCTGGTCGTCGCGCAACGCTCGTTCCAGCTCGCTCGCGCACGCTTGCGCCGTCGCCAGGTCCCACTGCGGCGGCAACCCGGCATGGACCATCGTGTAGCCGAGCGTCGCATCGTGATGGAGCAGCGGCAGCGAACGCAGCCAGGTCAGCAGCTCGTCGCGATCCGGCGCGGCGAAGATCTCGCCGAGCGTGTCCTGCGGCTTGAGCCGCTCGCGCGGCGTCAGCGCCGCGGCGAGCAGGTGCAGGTCGTGATTGCCGAGCACGGTGATTGCCGCCGCGCCGAGTCGCTTCACGAATCGCAGCACGTCGAGCGAGCGAGGCCCGCGATTGACGAGATCGCCGGTCAGCCACAAGCGATCGCGCGCGGGATCGAAGCGCAGCCGCGCGAGCAGCGCTTCGAACTCGTCGCCGCAGCCCTGGATGTCGCCGATGGCGTAGATGGCCATGCAGAGCGGATGCTAGCCGCTTCGGGTCAGTGCAGCAGCCCCGGCATTGCCAGCGTGAAAGGCGCGATCGGCGCGTCGAAGTGCGCGCCGTCGTCGGCGAGCATCTGGTAGCTGCCTTGCATCGCGCCGACCGGCGTCTCGAGCACCGCGCCACTCGAATAGCGGAAGCCCTGGCCGGGCAGCAGGTAAGGCTGCTCGCCGACCACGCCTTCGCCGCGCACTTCCTTGACCTTGCCGTTGGCGTCGGTAATCACCCAGTGACGCGTGAGCAGCCGCGCCGGCACCTGGCCTTCGTTGCGGATGGTGATCGTGTAGGAAAAGGCGTAGTGCCCTTCTTCGGGCTTGGATTGCTCGCCGACGTAGTTGGCGCTGACGTCGACGCGGATCTTGTGCACTCGCGCGGTCTCGGCTTTCGTCTGCGCCGGGCTGCCGGTTGCCGTCTGCTCGCTGTTCTTTTCGGGTGTTGTTTCGCTCATGGAAGTCGGCAGTGGCGTCTTGCGTGTGTTGACCCCGGCGAGATGCCGCGCATTCTAGCAGCCCGCCGCATCAGCTCTCGCCTGAAAAATGCGTGTCAGGTCTACAGGCCTGACATAACGAGCGTCGTCAGTGCAGCCGCACCGCGAGCACGTCGCACGGCGCGGCGTGCAGGATCGTGTCCTCGGTGAAGTTGAGCAGGATCGCGAGGCCATGGCGCTCGCGGCTGCCGAGCACGATCAGGTCGGCGCCGAGCCGCTGTGCCGTGCGGATGATCTCGGCCTTGATGCCGCCGGTTTCGACCAGCTGGCGCGAGTCGGTGAGCGCCAGCTTAGCGGCAAGCTCGGCGAGACGGTTGCGTGCGCGCTCGACCAGTTCGCTCTCGATCTGCACCGTGGGCAGCAGCGCCTCGCCCATCGGCTCGACCGGCACGTACTCGACCACGTGCAACAGCGTGATCTCCGAGCGGTAACAGGCGGCGATGGCTTTCGCCCGTTCGCCGACGACCTGGCTGTCGTCGGACAAGTCGACGACCAGCAGAATTTTCTTGTAGTCAGGCATCGCGCGCTCCATGGAAGCCCATGCAAGGCGGTGCGAATAGTGCGAACGGCCGACAGTCCAAGTCAATACGGACACGCTTGCTACGCGCGGGGTCCGGCGTTCTTGCGCGCCAGCTGTTCGGCCAGCGCCGCGAAGCCGCTGGCCGGCACCGTTTCCGCGCGTGCTCCGGGGTCGATGCCCGTGGCGCGGATCTCCTCCTGGCTCAGCAGCGCCTTGAGCGCGTTGCGCAGGGTCTTGCGCCGCTGCGAGAAAGCGGCGGCGACGACGTTGGCATAGCAGCGCGGCTGCTCTATGAGCAGCGGCGCGGCGTGCGGGGCCAGCCTCACGAAAGTCGAGGTCACTCGCGGCGGCGGCCGGAACGCGCCGGGTCCGATATCGAACAGCGGCTCGACGCGCAGCCACGGCGCGAGCATGACTGTGAGACGTCCGTAGTGCTCGGTATCCGGCGCCGCGGCCATGCGATCGACGACTTCCTTCTGCAGCATGAAGTGCATGTCCCGGATGTGCCGGCGCTGCTCGATCAGCCGGAACAGCAGCGGCGTCGAAATGTTGTACGGCAGGTTGCCGACGAGCCGCAGCCCGCGGCCGTCGTCCAGGGCAGCGAGCTCGAATTCGAGCACGTCGGCTTCGTGCAGGTGCAGGGCAGGGTTGGCGCCGCTGACTGCGCGCAGCTGACGGATCGCGTCGCGATCGATCTCGATCGCATGCAACTCGGGTACGCGGGCGAGCAGCGGCAGCGTGATTGCGCCGAGGCCGGGCCCGATCTCGACCAGCCGCTCCTCGGGGCGCGGCTCGATCGCAGCCACGATGCGCGCAATCACGCCGGGATCGTGCAGGAAATGCTGGCCGAAACGTTTGCGAGCAACGTGCATCAGGCGGCGGTCGATGCCAGCTGCAGCGCGAGCTCGATGGCGGCGGCGAGACTGCCGGCGGCGGCTTTGCCGGTGCCGGCCAGCGCGAGCGCGGTGCCGTGATCGACCGACGTGCGGATGATCGGCAAACCGAGCGTGACGTTTACGGCGCTCTCGAAGCCCGCGTATTTGATCACCGGCAAGCCCTGATCGTGGTACATCGCGAGTACGGCGTCTGCCTGCTGCAGCATCTGCGCAGTGAACGCTGTATCCGCGGGCGCGGGACCGATGAGTTGCATGCCGCTGCCGCGCAGTGCTTCGAGCGCGGGCGCGATCACTTCGATCTCCTCGCGGCCGAGGTGGCCGGACTCGCCGGCGTGCGGGTTGAGCCCGCACACGAGAATGCGGGGCGCAGCGATCGCAAACCGGCTGCGCAAATCGCCTTCGACGATGCGCAGCACCCGCTGCAACAGCTCGCCAGTGATCGCGGCGCTGACATCTTTGAGCGGCAGGTGGGTCGTGGCGAGCGCGACTCGCAGCGAGCCATTGGCCAGCATCATGACCGGATGCGCGCCGCCGGCGCGCTCCGCGAGGTACTCGGTGTGGCCGGAGAAGGGGACGCCGGCATCGTTGATCACGCTCTTCTGGACCGGCGCCGTGACCATTGCGGCGAACTCGCCGGCGGTGCAGCCTTCGATCGCACGATCGAGCAGCGCCAGCACGTAGCGCGCATTGGCGCGATCCAGCTGACCGGGACGAACCGCCGTCGCAACGGGCACATGCAGAACATGCAGCGAACCCGCGCGATGCTCGGCGGACTGATCGCGCGAATAGGGCAGGAGCTTGAGAGATTTATGCAGCTGCTGTGCGCGGGCCTGCAAGACCGCTGTGTCGCCGGCGACTACGAGCTCGCACGGCCACGAGCGGCTGGCGATGTCGATACAGAGGTCCGGCCCAATACCTGCCGGCTCGCCGCTGGTCAGGATGAGCCGGGGCGGCGGCATTACATCCTGTATTCGACGAAGGCCTCGTCGCGCAGCCGGCGCAGCCAGAGCTCCGTCTCTTCTTCCGCTTTGGCTTCGCGCAACTCCGCGTAGGCGCGGTTGCGCCGGTTGTCTTCGGTCGCGTCGTGATCGCGACGGCCCAGCATCTGCACGATGTGCCAGCCGTACTTCGACTTGAACGGCTGCGTGATCTCGTTGTCCTTGAGGTCCGCGACCGCCTGCTCGAACTCCGGCACGAACGTCCCCGGGCCGTTCCAGCCGAGATCACCGCCGTCGGCGGCGGAGCTCGGATCCTGCGAGGTGACCGCGGCGATCGCACCGAAATCTTCGCCGCCGTTGAGCACGCGACTGCGGATGCTCGCCAGCTTCTGCTCGATGGTCTGGTCGTCTTCCAGATCGTTGGTCTTCAGCAGGATGTGTCGCAGGTGCATCTGCGCGACCACTGCCTGCTGCTGGCCGCGCACTTCGTTCAGGCGGAACAGGTGGAAGCCGCTGGGCGTGCGGATGGGCTCGGAGACGTCGCCGGCTTTCATCTGCGAGATGCGGTCAGCGATGATCGACGGCAGCTGCGGGCCGCGGCGCCAGCCGAGCGCACCGCCCTCGATGTTGGTGCTGCTCTCGGAGTACGAGACGGCGAGTTGCGCGAAGTCTTCACCGGCCTTGGCCTTGTCGTACACCTCGCGCGCGCGCTTCTCGCGCTCCTCGACCTGCTCGGGCGAGGCGGTCACCGGCACCGAGATCAGAATGTGCGAGATGTTGTACTCGCTGTTCTGGTCGGGCGCGTTCGCCTGGCGCGCCATGAACTGCTCGAGCTCGCGGGGCGAGATGTTGATGTGCGCGAACACGTCGCGCTGGCGCAGCAGCTGCAGCTTGAGCTGCTTGCGGATCTCGTCGCGGAAGTCCCGATAGTCGATGCCCTGCTGCGACAGCGCCTGCGGCAGATCGGGGAACGAGATGTTGTTGCGGCGGGCCACTTCGTCGAGCGCGCCGTTCAGCATCTCCTCCGAGACCTCGACCCCGAGGCGATCGGCGCGCTGCATCTGGATTTCCTCCACGACCAGCCGCTCCAGGATCTGCCGCCGCAGGACGTTGCGGGGCGGCAGCTCGGTCTTCTGCTGACGCAATCGCTGCGTGACTTCGTCGGTCTGCGCATCGAGCTGGCTGACGAGCACGACGCCGTCGTTGACCACGGCGGCGATGCGATCGAGCAGCTCGCCGCTGCTGGAAAGCTCGCGCGTCTGGGCAGACGCGGTGGTGGCGGCCACGGCCAGCGACAGGCCGAGGGCGAGACTCAGGAAAGAAGAGCGCGCGCGTAGGAGATGCATCGGGAGTTCTAGGGTTCGTCGGGCGGGCTGGCGGAGTATCCCCGAATCGATCGTTCCAGAAAAGCGTCGGCGCCCACTCCGACACTCGACAGGCCGTTTAGTTCAAGCTGCAGCAGGAAGCTGGTATCCGTGTCGCCGGTCCGGTCGCTGACGTAGCGGCGCGCGACGGCGCGCAGCCGCCAGCAGCACGAGCGGTACTCCAGCCCTGCGAACTGGTCCAGGCTCTTCTTGTCCTCCAGCGAGTACACCAGCCGCGCATAGCCGCTCCAGTTGTCGCCCACGGGCCACGCGACCGAGCCGTCCACCTGCTCGATGCTGCCGCGGCGGAAGCGATAGCCGAGGTTCACCACGCGGTCGTACTCGGGCTTGTACTGCAGCCGTACGTCGCCTTTTTCCGAGCGCGTCTGGCCGGGGTCCCACTGCACGCCCATGCCGATGTTCCAGTCGCGGTACGCGGTCAGATCGAGCTCCGCGACGATGTCGGAATACTCCGGATCCTCCAGCACTTCGCCGGGCAGCGCGACGCGCGGCTCGTCGAAGTAGTAAGTCTGGCCGACCGTGCCGGAGATGAACTGCTTGCCGTTCGCTGCGTCGAGCAGGCGCGAGGTGACGCCGATGGTGATCTGGTTCGCGTCGCTCAGGCGGTCGACGCCGACGTAGCGATTCGTGCGAAACAGCTGCACCAGATTCAGGTCGGCGGGCGCGGTGTCGAATACCGGCAGGTTGTCCTGATTGCGAAACGGCACGTACAGATACATGAAGCGCGGCTCGAGCGTGATGAGGCGCTGGTGCCGCGAGCCCGAGTCGCGCTCGAACACCAGCCCGCCGTCGACACTCAGGACCGGCGCGGAACGGCTCGGCGAATCGTCGCCGGGCAGCACCGGGTTGTCGAGGCGATAGGCGGTGTAGCGCCAGCTCGCCGAGGGCACCAGGTACACGCCTGCGCCACGCAGCGGCAAACTGATCTCCGGCGCCACGTCCACGCGCCAGCCGGTCGCGACGCGGTCGTCGTAGTTGTGCTCGAAGTCGCCGACCTCCAGGTCGAGGCCGAGCTCGAGCCCGCCGAGCTGGTCCGGCAAACCTGCGTGCACGCCCAGCTGCGGCAGCAGCGTGTGCGGTCGCAGCTCCGGCGGGATGCCGACGTCGTCGATGGTCTGGAAGTTCTGCGCGCGCAGTACTGCGAGCCAATGCTGCGTGAGATAGGTGAGCGTGGCCGAGCGCTCGAGATAGCTGATGCTCGTGCCCTCCGGGCCGAGACCGAAATCCTCGAACCAGGCGCTGTCGCTGACGTTCGACGCGTCGATGTCGAGCCGCAGCGTATCGGTGAAATCGGAGCGGTCGTTGAAGTGCAGGTAGCTGCGCGAGTCGCCGAACTGGTTGTCGTCCGGCAGATACTCGGTCTCGAGCGTGCCGCGGCCGGCATCGCTCAGGAAACGGAACTCGGTATCGAGCTTGGGGCCGCGCTTCGAGAAGTACGTCGGCGAGAACGTCGCATCGTAGTTCGGCGCGATGTTCCAGTACCACGGCACCGCCAGCGAGGAGCCGCTGCGCGTGGAGGTGCCGAGCGTCGGAAACAGGAAACCGGATTTGCGCTGGTTGCCGACCGGAAACGAGATGAACGGCGTGTACAGGATCGGCACGCCCTTGAAGTCCAGGCGCACGCCGCGGCCGAAGCCGATCCCCGCTTTCTGGCGGATGTCGATGTCGCTGGCGCGCAGCACCCAGTCTTCTTCGCCGACCGGGCAGGTCGTGTAACGCACGCCGTCGAGCTTGAGCTGGCTGTCGCGCGTGACCTGGATGCGGTCCGCGGAGCCGCGCGCGTTGCGATCGGCGAGCTCGAATTTCGCGCCCTCGAAGGTGGCGCCGCCGGCCTGGTCGACGTGTGCCGCGGTCCCGCTCACCTTGAGATCGGGGTCGGCGTATTCCACTTCGTTGTCAACGCTGAAGCTCTGCGACTGGCTGTCGTAATGGGCGTCGCGCGTCTTGATCGTGCGCTCGCCCTGCTTGATGAGCACTTCGCCCTTGAGCAGCATTTCGCCGTCGCGCGTCGCGTCGACGCCGCCCTCGGATTCGAATTCGATCGGCGTGTCGCTGAGCTCAGGACCGGCCTTGCTGACGGACGCGGGACGGGCGGTGCCGGTGGCTTTGGTGGGCGCCGGGCATTCGTCCGCTGCGTTGGCGCTGAGCGCGATGCATGCTGCAATGGCTGCCGTCAGCCGTGCGTTGCGCGATTTTTCCGGAGCCGGTGCGTGCATCGGCTGCGATTATAATGAGCGCTTGTGCCCGTGACGGGCTCATTTGCCGATGAACATGGCCAGCAGCGATCAGTTGTCGTCTTCCTCTCACGCCGGCGCGCCCGCGCGCGACCTGCGGCTCGAACAGCTCGAACAGTGGCTGGCGAAGCTGTTCGGTACGCGTGACTTCCAGGTCACTACGGCGTCGGCGGACGCGAGCTTCCGCCGCTACTTTCGCGTCGCGCGCGGCGAGGACACCTGGATCGCCATGGACGCGCCGCCTGCCAAGGAAGACATGGAGCCCTACATCCGCATCGCTGCGATGCTCGTGGACGTCGGCGTGAACGCCCCGCGCGTGCTCGAGCGCAACCCGGAGGAGGGCTTCCTGCTCAATTCCGATCTGGGCTCGCAGACATATCTGATGGAGCTGGACCGCCAAGGCGACGCTGACCGCCTGTACGCGGATGCCATCGACGCGCTGGTGCGCATTCAGGCGCGCGGTGGCAGGCACGCCGAGCAACTTCCTCCCTACGACGATGCGCTGCTGCGCCGGGAGATGGCGCTGTTTCCGGAATGGTTCTGCGGCCGGCATCTCGGGCTTGCGCTGTCGGGCGACGACGCGACGGCGCTGGTCGGCGTGTTCGACGTGCTGAGCGCGGCAGCGCTGGAGCAGCCGCGGGTCTTCGTCCATCGCGACTATCACTCGCGCAATCTGATGGTCGGCGACGGCGCGCGACACGGGGCCAACCCCGGCATCCTCGACTTCCAGGATGCGGTCTGCGGACCGGTGACGTACGACCTCGTTTCGCTGCTGCGAGACTGCTACGTCGCGTGGCCAGTGGAACGAGTGCGCGCCTGGGCTCTGCGGTTTCGGGCCGCTGCGCACGGTGCCGGCGTTGCGGTCGGTGCTGACGAGAGCGTGTTCCTGCGCTGGTTCGACCTGATGGGCGTGCAGCGTCATCTCAAAGCCATCGGCATCTTCGCGCGTCTGTGGCACCGCGACGGCAAGCCGGGCTATCTGAATGACATCCCGCGCACCCTGAACTACGTGCGGCTGGTCGCTCGCGAGTATCGCGAGTTGCAGTTTCTGCATTCCTTCGTCGACAGGCAGGTGCTGCCTGCCCTCGAAGCCGTTCGCTCGCGGAGCTGACGTGCGCGCCATGATCCTGGCTGCCGGCCGCGGCGAGCGCATGCGCCCGCTGACCGATACGCGGCCGAAGCCGCTGCTCGAAGCGGGCGGCAAGCCGCTGATCCAGTACCACCTCGAGGCGCTGGCCCGCGCCGGGGTCACGGACGTCGTGATCAATCTGGCCTGGCAGGGCGAGCTGATCCGCAGTGCGCTCGGCGACGGCGGGCGCTTCGGACTGCGCATTTGTTACAGCGACGAGCCGGAAGGTGCGCTGGAAACCGGCGGCGGCATTCTTGCCGCGCTGCCACTGCTCGGCCCGGCCCCGTTCCTGGTGATCAGCGGCGACCTCTGGACGGATTTTCCGTTGGAATCGCTCGGGCGGCGGCTGGCGAGCACCGATGTCGCGCATTTCGTGCTCGTGCCGAACCCGCAGTTCCATGCACAGGGGGACTTTGGCCTGGACGGCGGGCGCCTGCTGGATCGCGCTCCCCGTTATACATACGCCAACATCGGTGTGTTGTCCGCCGAGTTCTTCGCCGACCGCCAGCCGGGGCGCTTTCCGCTGGCGCCGCTGATGTTCGAATGGATCCGGCGGGGTCGCGTCAGCGGGGAGCTGTACCGGGGACGCTGGCACAACCTCGGTACGCCTATGCAACTCACGCAGCTGGACGCGGCGCTGCGCGCCGGCGGCGGCTGATCGTGTTCAGGGTCGGGCGTTCCGGGCGCGGTATGCATACCCGCGGCACTCGATGGGTCCGCGGCGCGTTGCAGGAGGCGGGGACGTTGTGTCGCGGCGCTTGCCTTCCTCGTCGAAACTTTATACCTTGCGCGGCGTTTCTGCGGTCTACGATGACTGTAACGTCAATCCGGAATTTACGGACTACTCCTTCCTGGCGTTACTCGTTCGGCCCGGGGAAACGGGGGTTGTATGCCGCTATGAGCATACTCAATCGAACGAACACAAGCGGTTGCGCACTAAAGTCTGCGGGGCTGAGCCGACCCCCGCGTTTACATTAGTTAGTCGAGCTATTGGCGAGCTGCACAGAATGCCTTACGCACCAGCACAAGATAGTGGTTTTTTGTCGCGTCGCGGCTTGGTCTTCTTCGCGATCGTGGCGCTCCATCTCGGGATGTATTACGTGCTCAACTCGGGTCTGTCGAAGCACCTGGTTGACGTGGTCCTGGGTCCGATCGAGACCCGCATGATCGAAGAGGCGCCGAAGAACGACGAGCCGCCGCCGCCGCCGCCGCCGAAGATCGACACCCCGCCGCCGTTCGTGCCGCCACCCGAGGTGGCAATCGACATTCCGCAGGAGACGACCTCCACCGCGATCCAGACGGTGACCAACGTGCGCCCGACGGCGCCGCCGCCGCCGGTTCAGCAGGCCGCGCCCGTGGCGCGCACGGCACCGAAGTCCGACTCGCGTCGGCCGCTGTCGCAACCCGAATATCCGCCGTCGTCACGGCGCGCCGGCGAAGCCGGCACCGTGATCCTCGAGGTCTATGTGCTCGAGAATGGTCGCGTCGGCGAAGCTCGTGTGAAACAGTCCAGCGGATTCCCGCGTCTGGATGAAGCCGCGGTGAGAGAAGTCAAGCGCTCGTGGCGCTTGGTGCCTGGCACCGAGAACGGCAAACCGGTGCCGATGTGGGGGCAGTTCGCCGTCACATTCAAACTGACGGACTGACTTAGCCCGACTGTAAGTCCGAACTCAACCCACTGACCCAGGTCATAGCTTTAACAGTAGAGGATTGCGCTCCATGGCCGAACAAACCCAAGTCATGCAAGACAACCCGTTTGGCATTCAGCAGATGCTCGCCCAGGGCGGCGTCGTTGCCAAATCGGTTTTCGCCATCATGGTCATCATGTCCTTCGCCTCGTGGTACATCATGCTGACCAAGCTGTGGGACCAGCGGCGCATTCGCAAGGCGTACAAGGAGGTCGAGAAGGGCTTCTGGACCGCGGGTAACCTGCGCGACGGCATCGCCAAGCTGACCGGCAAGGACAATGCCTTCAAGCTGATCGCCGAGGACGGCATCCGCGCAGCCCAGCATCACGAGGGTCGCCTGACCGACCAGATCCCGCTGCACGAGTGGATCACCGTGTCGCTGCACCGTTCGGTGGACAGCATTGCCAACCGGCTGCAGGGCGGCCTCGCCGTGCTGGCGACCACCGGCTCGACGGCTCCGTTCATCGGCCTGTTCGGCACGGTGTGGGGCATCTACAACGCGCTGATCGCGATCAGCCTCGCCGGCCAGGCGAGCCTCGACAAGACCGCGGGTCCGATCGGCGAAGCGCTGATCATGACGGCCATCGGTCTGTTCGTCGCGGTGCCGGCGGTCATGGGCTACAACTGGCTGCTGCGTCGCAATAAGGACATCATCGAGAAGCTGCGTTACTTCGCGGCCGACCTGCACTCGTATCTCGTGAGCGGCGCGCGTGTCGACAGCGGTGCCCCGGCAGCGGCGCGTCCCGCAGCGGGCGCGGCAGTCCGTAAGTAAGCGCGCGAGCGCGCTCACCGGAGCCGATCAATGAGTTCCTATGCAGCGATGAATGCACCGCCCGCCGAAGCAGACGAGCGGGCGATGTCGGAGATCAACACGACGCCGCTGGTGGACGTCATGCTGGTGCTGCTGATCGTGTTCATGATCACGATTCCGGTGATCACGCACACCGTGCCGCTGGAGCTGCCGCACGTGCGCAACGAGGCGACGCAGACCAAGCCGGAGAACGTCAACATCTCCATCAACAAGGACGGCCAGATCTTCTGGAACCAGTCCTTGATGGCGGACACCAACGCGCTGCTCGAACGATTGAAGTCCGCCGCCGTGCAGAAGCCGCAGCCCGAAGTGCACGTGCGCGCCGACCAGATGACGCGCTACGAGTTCGTCGGCAAGGTGATCCTCACGGCGCAGCGCGCCGGCATCCAGAAGGTCGGGTTCATCACCGAGCCCGGGCCGACCGGCAGTCAGTATTAGCGTCGAAAGGGCCTTGGCCGCTTTCGACCCGAAAACCAGTTCTGAAGGGTAATCCTTATGGCGATGAGCGTAGGCGGGGGCGGCGAAGACGAGCCCATGATGGATATCAACACGACGCCGCTGATCGACGTCATGTTGGTGCTGCTGATCATGTTCATCATCACGCTGCCGGTGATGACGCACGCGGTGAAGCTCGACATGCCGCAGTCGAAGAACACGCCGCCGCCGCCGGTCGTGGTCGAGCCGATCCAGCTCGAGATCGATTGGGACGGCACCATCATCTGGAACGGCACGCCGGTGCAGCTGTCCGCGCTCGAAGGCTATTTCCAGGTCGAAGCGCACAAGAATCCGCAGCCCGAAGTGCACGTCCGGCCGAATCGCCGCGCCAATTACGACACGGTAGCCAAGGTGCTGGCGCTCGCCCAGCGCAATGGCATGCAGCGCATCGGGTTCGTGGGCAACGAACAATTCATGGAATGACGCTGCGCGGGTGATCCCAGGACCGGCGGGTTGTATGCTGACGGCATGTAAGACTGTGCCGTCCACGGCCCGGGCTGCCCTGCAGTAGTCAGCCCCTGTTCACCGGGGTATTGAACAATGGGCGCGCGTGGTCAGTTTCAACGCTTGTGTTGTTGGCTGTAGCAGGAATCATCATGACTCGAGCAAGAAGTATCGCTTTGGCGCTGACGCTTGCCATGGGCGCCGCCGTGTTGTCCGCGACGTCCGTGCAGGCCGCCGAGCCGGCCGGCAAGGTGACCACCAAGGCGGTGGCCGAGCCGCTGAAGAAGGCGCAGGAGGCGATGAAGAACAAGCAGTGGGACGCTGCGCTCACTGCGATCAAGCAGGCCCAGGCGTCGGAGAAGAAGACGCCGTTCGAGGCGTACCAGATCGATGAGTTCCTCGGCTACGTGCTGATCCAGCAGAAGAAGTTCGGCGAGGCCGCGCCGGTGTTCGAGCGGATGCTCAACTCGGGCTTCCTGCCGGCGGAGCAGGTCGACGAGCGCACCAAGACCGTCGCCCAGCTGTACTTCCAGGTGAAGGATTACAAGAAGTCGGCCGAGTGGGCCAAGAAGTGGCTCGAGAAGCATCCGGGCCAGGAAGACATGTCGGTGCTGCTCGGCCAGTCGTACTACGTGATGAACGACTACAAGAACGCCGCCGGCACGATGAGCAGCGTCGTCAACAACGCCGAGAAGGGCGGGCGCACGCCGCAGGAGAACTGGCTGCAGATCGTGCTGAGCTCGCAGTTCAAGCTCGACAACAAGGACGGCATCGCGGACGCGCTGAAGAAGCTGGTGCGCTACTACCCGAAGGCCGAGTACTGGGAGAACCTGCTCGACATCTACCGTCGCAAGGACACCAGCGATCGCGTCACGCTCGGCTACTACCGCCTGATGAACGACGTCGGCACGCTGAAGCAGGCCGACGACTACGTGGAGATGGCGCAGCTGGCCATCGACGCGGGCGTCCCGGGTGAAGCGCAGGCGATCGTCGAGAAGGGTGTGCAGGGTGGCACGCTGAAGAGCGACGACAAGACGACGCAGGGCCGCTACGACCGTCTGCTCGCGAGCGCGAAGAAGTCTGCTGCCGAGGACAAGGCGCAGCTCGCGCAGCTGGCGAGGGAAGCCGACAAGGCGTCCTCGGGTCAGGCCTACGTTGCGCTCGGCCAGGCGTATCTGAGCTACGGCATGCTCGACGAGGCGATCGACGCGATCAAGAAGGGCATCGCCAAGGGCGGCGCCACCGACGTCGACGAGGCGCAGATCAGCCTCGGCCAGGCGTACCTCCGCAAAGGCCAGAAGGACCAGGCTCGGCAGGCGTTCAAGGCCGTCAAGGCCGAGTCGAAGTGGCACGATCTCGCCGAGCTCTGGGAAGTTCGCACCCAGGCGGCGTGATTCTGCGCGCCGTTCACGGCGCAACGCTGTTCGCACGTGAAGCCCGGCCCCGCGCCGGGCTTCGCTTTTTCGCGATGCAGGAGACCCGCGTTAGAATGCTTGCCGTGAGCGATTTCAAAGGCATTCCCATCGTCCCGGCCGCAGAGCCCAAGCCCCGCAGCGGCGACAAATACCGGACCCCGCAAGGCTTCACGGCGATCAAGGACGGCATCAAGGCCGCGGCCGCGGCAAGCCCGCTGACCGTCGGTCGCAAGCCGCACTGGCTGCGCGCGCCGATGCCGGCAGGCAAGGCGTTCGACGCCGTGCGGGCCACGGTACGCGAGCACCGGCTGGCTACCGTGTGCGAGGAAGCGAAGTGCCCGAACATCGGCGAATGCTGGAATGCGGGAACCGCGACGCTGATGTTGATGGGGGCGGTGTGCACGCGCGCCTGCCGCTTCTGCGCCGTCGACACTGGCAATCCGCACGGCTGGCTCGATAGCGAGGAGCCGGCGAACAGCGCACGAACCGTGCAGCTGATGCGGCTCAAGTACGTCGTGCTCACCTCGGTCAATCGCGACGATCTCCCCGACGGCGGCGCCAGCCACTTCGCCGCGTGCGTGCGCGAGATCAAGCAGCTGAACCCTGGTACCGCAGTCGAAGCGCTGACGCCCGACTTCCAGGGCGTGCTGGCCGACGTCGAAACCGTCGTCGGCAGCGGGCTGGATGTGTTCGCGCAGAACCTCGAGACCGTGCGACGTCTGACGCATCCGGTGCGCGATCCCCGCGCCGGCTACGAGCAGACTCTGCAGGTGCTGGGCCAAGCGAAGCGTTTCCGTCCCGACGTGCTCACCAAGACCAGCCTGATGCTCGGCCTGGGCGAGACCGACGAGGAAATCGCCGCGACGCTGGACGACATTCGCGCCGCGGGCGTCGATCTGCTGACCCTCGGCCAGTATCTGCGTCCGACTGCGCACCACCTGCCGGTCGAGCGCTGGGTCACGCCGGAGGAGTTCGCGCGCTATCGCGAATGGGCGCTGGCGAAAGGCTTCCTCGAATGTGTCGCCGGACCGCTGGTGCGCTCCAGCTATCGCGCGGAGCGGGCGCTCGAGCGCAACAACGCAGGCCTGGTGAACAAGGCAGCGATTAGCGGCTGACTTCGATGGTTGCCGACCTCCAAGAGTCGTCGAGCGTCCACGGCGCGCCGCTCCTCAAGTGGCTCGGCCGCGCCGAATACGAGCCAACGTGGCGCGCGATGCAGGCGTTCACGGAACAGCGCGGAGCGCAGACGCGCGATGAAATCTGGTTCCTCGAGCATCCGCCGGTCTTCACGCTCGGCATGAACGCGGCGCGCGAGCACGTGCTGGCGCCGGGCGACATTCCCCTGGTGCAGATCGACCGCGGCGGTCAAGTGACCTATCACGGCCCCGGCCAGCTCGTGGTCTATCCATTGCTCGACGTGCGCCGCCGCGCGCTCGGCGTGCGTCAGCTCGTGATGGCGCTGGAGAACGGCATCATCGCGCTGCTCGCATCGTGGAACATCGCAGCGATCGGCCGCCGCGACGCGCCCGGCATCTACGTCGAGGGCCGCAAGGTCGCGAGCATCGGGCTGCGGATCCGTCGCGGCTGCAGTTATCATGGCCTCGCGTTCAACGTCGCGATGGACCTGGAGCCGTTTCGCCGCATCAATCCGTGCGGCTATCGCGGGCTGGAAGTCACGGACCTGCGCACGCTCGGCGTCTCGCTCGAGCTGCACAGCGCTGCCGAGCTGCTGGCGCCGCATCTGCTGAGCGCGCTCGGCATGCCTGCCGACGCCCAGTGGGCTCGCTAGCTCGCGACCTGCATTTCTTCGGGAGCCGGCATGCGCGCTGTCGTTCTGACGAGTTATGGTCCGCCGTCGCAACTCGGCGTGCAGGAAATTCCACCGCCGCCGCTCAAGCCGGGTCACGTGCGCTTGCGCGTGCACGCAGTCGGCTTCGGGTTTCCCGATGCGTTGATGGTCGCCGGCAAATATCAGATCAAGCCGGAGGCGCCGTACACGCCCGGCAATGAGACCGCCGGTGTCGTAACCGAAGTGGCTCCTGACGTGCAGTCGGTGCGTCCAGGCGCGCGCGTGCTCGCAATGGCGGGGCAGGGCGGGCTGGCCGAGCAATGCGTCGCCGCCGCGGAGTCGCTGATTCCGCTGCCGGATTCGATGAGCATGGCGGCCGCCGCCGGGTTCCTCGTCAACTACGGCACGACCTATCACGCGCTCGTGCAACGGGCGAATCTCAAGGCCGGCGAGACGCTGCTCGTGCTCGGCGCGGCCGGCGGTGTTGGGTTGACTGCCGTCGAGATCGGCAAGGCTCTCGGAGCGCGCGTTCTCGCGGCCGCGAGCACCGATGCAAAGCTCGAGCTGGCGCAGCGCCACGGCGCCGACGCGGCATTCAACTACACGCGCGACACGATCAAGGCGAAGGTGATGGACTTCACCGGCGATCGCGGCATCGACGTCGCCTACGATCCGGTCGGCGCGGACTACGCGGAACAGGTCGTGCGCAGCATGGCCTGGAACGGCCGCTACCTGGTGATCGGCTTTGCGGGCGGCAAGATTCCCGCGATCCCGCTCAACCTGCCGCTGCTGAAAGGCTGCTCGCTGGTCGGCGTGTTCTGGGGCGCGCACACGCGACGCGAGCCGGCGGTGCACGCTGCCAATCTCAAAGCGCTGTTCCAGCTGTTCGAGTCGGGCAAGATTCGCCCGCACGTCACGGAGCTCGAAGGGCTGGACCGCTACGCCGAGGCGCTCGACGTGCTCAATGGCCGCCGCTCGCAGGGCAAGGTCGTGATCCGCGTCGCGGCCGGCGAAGGTTAGCGGGCAAAAGTCACGCCTTTTGCGTGCGGCGTCGAAAGGGCCTTGGCCGCTTTCGACCAGAGAACTAGAGCACCACCAGCACCCGCTCACACGACGTGAGGTCGCGGTACAGCGCGTCCAGCTGCTCGCGGCTCCTGGCGGCGAAGGTGCAGGTCAGGCTCAGGTAGTTGCCGTCGCGGCTCGGCCGCTCCTCGATGCTTTCCGGGGCGATATCGCCGGCGTGCTTCTGCACGATGCCGAGCACGATGCTGCGGAAGTCGTCGCTCTTCCGTCCCATGACCTTGAGCGGAAAATCGCAGGGGAACTTGAGGGGACTGGTATCGGCCATGCGCGGCTACATCGCTGGCGTGCCGGCGAGCCGCTGGCGCAGCGCGCCGAACGATTCGTTCATGCGTTGCCACAGCGGTCCGGGCTTGCCGGCGCCGACCGGTCGGCCGTCGATGCGCGTGACCGGCAGGACATCGCGAGTCGCCGCCGAGATCCACACCTCGTCCGCGGCGCGCAGCTCATCGATGCCGATGCGGCGAATAGTGACTTGCATGGTGCCGTCCGCGAGCTCCAGCGCGACGTCGCGCGTCGTGCCGGGCAGGATGCGGTTGCTGTTCGGCGGCGTGGCGATCCTGCCGTCCTTGACGACGAAGATGCTGGTCGACGAGCCTTCCATCACATCGCCGTCGCGCACGATGATCGCTTCCTGCGCGCCCGCGTCCGCAGCGCGCTGCTTCATCAGCACGTTGGCGAGCAGGGCCGTGCTCTTGATGTCGCAGCGGCCCCAGCGGAAATCCTCGACCGTGATCGCGGATACGCCGTTCGCGCGCACCTCGTCCGTCAGCGGCGGCAACGGCGCCGCCATCGCGAACACGCCGGGAGTGACTTGCTCCGGGAACGCATGATTGCGTCCGTACTCCATGCCGCGCGTGACCTGCACGTACACGTACATGTCGCCGCCGCCGTTGCGCGCGATCAGATCGTCGAGAATTTCCAGCCACTGCGCAGGGGTGTGCGGCGCAGGAATGCGGATCTCGTGGAGGCTGCGCGCGAGCCGGTCGAAATGCTCGCGGAAGCGGAACATGCGGCCGCCGAACACCGGCAGCACCTCGTAGACGCTGTCGCCGAACAGGAAGGCGCGATCGAGCGGCGAGACGCGCGCGTCGCGCAACTTCTGGAACTCGCCGTTGAGATAGCAGATGGGGAGCGGTGCGGCCATCGTCAGTGCATCCAGAGTTTGACGTCATCGATCATGCGGCTGAAGAAGCCGGCCTCGCCGACATCCTCGACCGGGTGCAGCGAGTACGTGCCGAGCGTCTTGTCCCCGAACATCACGCGCAGCTTGCCGACCTCGTTGGCACGCGCCAGCGGCGCGAACAGCGGCTCGGGCACATCGGCCGCGGCGCTGAGGGAGCTGTCCTGGCCGCGCGGCACGACGGCGTACACGTCGTGCGTCACGCCTAACTTCACGTCGTCCGCCGCGCCTTTCCACACCGGCAGGGTGAGCACCGTGGCGTTGGCATCGTAGAGCTTGCGCGTCTGGTAGAAGTTGAAGCCGTAGTTGAGCAGCGCTGCGCTCGCGTCTTCGCGCGCGGAGATGCTGGGCGAGCCCATCACGACCGAGACCAGTCGCATGTCGCCGCGCTTTGCGGACGATACGAGGCAATAGCCGGCCGAATCAGTGTGGCCGGTCTTCAGGCCGTCGACGGTGGGATCGCGCTCCAGCAGGCCGTTGCGGTTCGGCTGCGTGATCTTGTTCCAGGTGAACGAGCGCTGCGAGTACCACTTGTAGTACTCGGGATAGTCGCGGATCAGCGCCGCCGACAGCACCGCGATATCGCGAGCCGTCGTGTAGTGCTCGGGCGAAGGCATGCCGGGCGCGTTCTGGAAATGAGTGCTCGCGAGCCCGAGGCGCTGCGCGTACTGATTCATCAGGTCGACGAACACCGGCTCACTGCCGGCGACGTGCTCGGCAAGTGCGACGGTCGCGTCGTTGCCCGACTGCACGATCAGCCCCTGGATCAGGTTCTCGACGCTCACGGTGGTCCCGACCTCGACGAACATGCGCGAGCCGTCCTGATCGCGCGCATGCGGGCTGATGCGCACCTCGTCGGTGAGCTTGATGCGGCCGTCCTTGAGCGCGTGGAAGATCGCGTAGGCGCTCATCAGCTTCGTCAGGCTCGCGGGCTCGAGGCGCTGGTCGGCATTCGCCTGCGCGAGCACCTGGCCGCTCGTGAAGTCCATCAGGTAGTAGCCGCGTGCGTTGACCTGCGGCGGCGCAGGAATCGGCGGCGGCTTCAGCGCGGGTGCACCGGTTGCAGCTGGCGGCGCGACGCCGGCCACCGGTGCCGCGACGCTGCGTGTGCCCTGCGGTGTCGACGTCGAGTCGGAACAGGCAGCGAGGGCGAGAGCGCAGGCGGCGAGCAGCAGGATCCTTTGGTGCATGAGTCTTCCGGCTTGGGGTTGGAACGCCGCGGATTCTACCGAGCGCGGCGCGGACAATGTAGGCGAATCATGGCAGATGCTGGCGCCTTGCGGGCGGCTACTCCGGCGCGAGTTGCGCGTCGGCGATACCCAGCGAGCGCAAGCGGGCCACGACGCGGTCGAACTCGTTGACGCTCGGAATCGGCCCGACGCGCACGCGATAGAGCGTGCGCCCGTTCACTTCATCCTGGCGCACGAAGCTCTGGTCGACGCCCTGGGTGCGCAGGCGTTCCAGCAGCCGCGACGCGTTTTCTTCGGCGCCGAATGCGCCGGCCTGCACATAGAGCGCCTCCGGCGTCTGCGGCGGCGCAGGCGGCGCGGCCTTCTGCTCGGGGGTCAGTGCGCGCACTTCGACGAACGTCGTTCCGTCCTTGAGCATGCCGAGCTTGCTGGCGGCCGTGTAGGAAAGATCGATGATGCGGCCATCCTTGAACGGACCTCGATCGTTCACGCGGACGACGACGCTGCGGCCATTGCGCAGGTTCGTGACCTGCACGTACGCCGGCAGCGGCAGCGTCTTGTGCGCGGCTGTCATGGCGTACATGTCATAGCGCTCGCCGTTGGATGTCGACGAGGCATGGAAGCCAGGCCCGTACCACGACGCTACCCCGCGCTCCAGGTAACCCTCGGCTGTGTCCAGCACGAAATAGCGGTGGCCGAGCACCGTGTAGAACTTCGGATTGCCGCGTACGGAGCGCGGCTCCACGCGCGGGATCGGCTCGGGAATCGCCGCGACGTCGGGCGGCGGCAGCGGCGGCAGCGGCGGCGTGCGGTAAGGGGCGGACGAACAGCCCGCGAGCAGCAGAGCGATCCAGAGGTGCTTAGCGTGTCTCATCGCGCATGAAGTTGACGACCGCGTCGCCGAGATCGTGTACGGCCATTGCGTACATCGGGCTGCGGTTGTAGCGCGTGATCACGTAGAAGTTGGTGAAGCCGACGCGATACACCGGGCCGTCCTTGCCCTGCGCGACGACGAGCAGTGCCGGCGCGTCGGCAGGCAGGCTGGTCTCGAAACGCACGCCCTTGTCCCGCAACGACTGGACCGTTTCGTTGAGCTCCACCTTCGACGTGTCGAAGCGGCTGACATCGTCGCCGGGCAGCGTCGCAGCAACTACGACCGGCTCGCCTTCGCGCCAGCCGTACGCCAGCAGGTAGTTTGCGACTGAGCCGATCACATCGTCCCAGCTGTTCCACAGATCGCGCTTGCCGTTGCCGTCGCCGTCGATCGCGTAGTTGCGGTAGCTGGAGGATATGAACTGCGGCGCGCCCATCGCGCCCGCGTACGAGCCGAGCGCCGTCTTCGGGTCAACCGACTCCTCGCGCGCTAGCAGCAGGAACTGCTGCAGCTCGCCGCGGAAGAAATCGCTGCGCGGCGGATAGTCGAAGGCCAGCGTGGCGAGCGCGTCGATCACCCGATAGCGGCCGGTGATGCGGCCGAACGAAGTCTCGACGCCGAGAATGCCGACGACGCTGGCGGCGACGTTCGGATCGGGGATGCGCCGCAGCGCCTCGCCGTGCGCGATCCAGAAGTCGGTGCCCTGCAGGATGCGCTTCTCGGTGAGGAAGCGCTCGCGATACTCGTACCACGGCACCACGCGCTCCGCGGGACGGCTGATTGCGTCGAGAATCGGCTGCTTGGTCTCGGCCTGCGCGAGCAGCGACTCGAGCTGGCGGCGCGGAAAGCCGAGCGTGCGGCTGGTCTCTTCGATGAAGGCGCGCACTTCGGGACGCGTCACGTCGACGGCGGACGCGGCAGGAATCCAGGTGAGGCAGGCGAGCGCGGCGACGGCTTTCGACAGGTATTCGGGCATCACGACATCAACGACTGACCAGTTTTCGCTTCGCGCACAACGACATGAGAATACCGAAACCGGCCATGAGGGTCACCATCGCAGTGCCGCCGTAACTGATGAATGGCAGCGGCACTCCGACGACCGGCAGCAATCCGGTCACCATGCCCGTGTTCACGAACACGTACACGCAGAACGTCAGCGCGAGGCTGCCCGCCGCGAGGCGCGCGAACGTGTCCTGCGCCGTTGCGGCGAGATACAGCGCGCGGCCGATCACGAACATGAACAGGCAGATGACCGTGACGAGGCCGATCAGTCCCCATTCCTCGCCGACGACCGCGAAGATGAAATCGGTGGAGCGTTCCGGCAGGAACTCCAGTTGCGCCTGGCTGCCGTTGAGATAGCCCTTGCCGAACACGCCGCCGGAGCCGATCGCGATCTGCGACTGGATGATGTGATAGCCGCTGCCGAGCGGGTCGCTTTGCGGATCGAGGAACGTCAGCACGCGCTGGCGCTGATAGTCGTGCAGCAGGAAACGCCAGGCGACGTACGCCACCGGCACGAGCAGGCCGACGACCGAGAAGATGTAGCGCAACTGCAGGCCGGCGAGCAGGATCACCATGCCGCCGGCGGCGGCGACGAGCAGCGCCGTACCCAGATCCGGCTGCTCCGCGATCAGCAACGTCGGCACGCCGATCGCGGCGGCGAGAATCGCCAGCGACAGAAAGCTCGGCGGCAGCGGCCGCTCGTTCAGATACCACGCGCAGGCGAGCGGCACTGCCAGCTTCATGATCTCCGACGGCTGGAAGCGCACCACGCCCAGGTCGAGCCAGCGTTGCGCGCCCATCGAGACGTCGCCGATGAACATGACGATGAACAGCAGGATCAGGCCGATGACATAGGCCCACGGCGCGATCGTGCGGATGAGGCGCGGCGGGATCTGCGCCAGCATGATCATCGCCACCAGGCCGAGCGCGAACCGCAGCAGGTGCGCCTCCAGCATCGGCAGGCTGCGTCCCGACGCGCTGAACAGCACGATCGTGCCGACGCCGCCAATGAGGCAGAGCGCCACGAACAGCGGACCGTCCAGGTGCAGCGCGAGCAGCAGCTGCGCTCCACCGGTGAGGGTGCGCTGGGTCCGCGAAGTATCGAGCGCGTCGTAGCTCATCGTCATTCCGTGTTGCTCGGCGTAGCCACCGGCGCCGCCGGTTTACGCTTCGCTTCCTGATCGTCCCATTCCTGCTCCGACAGCAGGTAGCGATCGAGAATACGTCGCGCGATCGGCGCCGCGAAAGCCGAGCCGCCGCCGGGCGCGTTCTCGACCACCACGGCCACGGCGATCTTCGGCGCATCGAACGGCGCGAACGACACGAACAACGCGTGGTCGCGCAGATGCTCTTCGAGCTCTTTCGCCTTGCGCACGCGCTCGTTGATGCTGACCGTGAACACCTGCGCCGTGCCGCTCTTGCCTGCCATCTTGTAGACCGGCGCGGGGTTCAGGTACGAGCGCGCCGTGCCGTGCGGCGCGTTCACCACGTCGAACATGCCGCCTTGTGCGACGTCCCACTCGCCGTCATCTGCCAGTTTGACTCCCGGCAGCGCCACCGGCGGGATCTCCTTGACCTTGCCGGTCTCCACGTCGCGCACCGCGCGCACCAGGCGTGGTTTGTAGCGCTGACCCTTGCCGGCGAGGCCCGCAATCGCGTTCGCCAGTTGCAGCGGCGTCACGAGCATCTGGCCCTGTCCGATGCCGACGCTGATGGTGTCGCCCGGAAACCAGACCTGGAATTCCGGTTTCTTGTACGCGCGCTTCTTCCACTCGGTGGAGGGCACGATGCCGCTGCGCTCGCCTTCGATGTCGATGCCGGTCGGCGCGCCGAGGCCGAACTTCGCAAGGAAGCCCGCCATGCGGTCGATGCCCATCATGCGGGCCATGTCGAAGAAGTAGACGTCGCAGGACGTGGCGAGCGCGCGGCGCATGTCGACGGTGCCGTGGCCGCCGGGCTTCCAGTCGCGACGCGCGCGGCCATAGCCGGGGGCCGACCACATGCCGCGGCAGAAGCGCGTGTCATGCGGTGTTACGACACCCGACTCCAAAGCAGCGAGTGCATAGAGCG
>DATBKP010000151.1:0-9718 GCA_036555785.1 Steroidobacteraceae bacterium | reverse complement strand
TACGGCTCACACCGTCGCGCAAAGGCAGGAAATGGGGAATGTCCCCATTTCTCTCCTGCATTGCCCGACCGGGGTCCTTGGTCCAAAATGCGCGGCCTTCCGACCCGCTCCTTGCGAAATACCGAAGGGGATTGCCTCCCGATGCAGACATCGCGCCGCCGGCAGCTTGCCAATGCGATCCGAGCCCTCGCGATGGACGCCGTTCAGAAAGCCAACTCCGGACATCCCGGCATGCCGATGGGCATGGCCGACATCGCGCAAGTCTTGTGGGGCGACCACTTGCGCCACAATCCCGGCAATCCGCAATGGTCCGACCGCGACCGTTTCGTGATCTCGAACGGCCACGGCTCGATGCTGCTGTACGCGCTGCTGAACCTGACCGGCTACCCGCTGACGATCGAGAACATCCAGCATTTCCGCCAGCTCGGCTCGCCGACCGCCGGTCACCCGGAGCACGAGCCGCATCTGGGCATCGAGACCACGACCGGCCCGCTGGGCCAGGGCCTCGCCAACGCCGTGGGCATGGCGCTCGCCGAGAAATGGCTCGCCGCGACGTTCAACAAGCCGGGATTCGACGTGGTCGATCACCGGACGTGGGTGTTCCTCGGCGACGGCTGCCTCATGGAAGGCGTTTCCCACGAGGCCTGCTCGCTCGCGGGCACGCTCAAGCTCGGCAAGCTGGTCGCGTTCTATGACGACAACGGCATCTCGATCGACGGCGAGGTGCAGGGCTGGTTCACGGACGACACGCCGCTGCGATTCGAGGCATACGGCTGGCACGTCGTTCGCGCGATCGACGGTCACAATCCCGCGGCGGTGCAGGCAGCGATCACCGAAGCCCTGGCGCAGAAGGACCGCCCGACGCTGATCTGCTGCCGCACGATCATCGGCTTCGGCGCACCGAACAAGCAGGGCACCGAAGCGACACACGGCGCTGCACTCGGCGCGGACGAAGTCGCCGCGGCACGCAAGCAGCTCGACTGGCCGTACCAGCCGTTCGTCATTCCGGACGACATCCGCCGCGATTGGGACGCACGCGAACGCGGCGCTGCGCTGGAAGCGAAATGGCGCGAGAAGTTCGCAGCCTACCGCGCGCAATTCCCGGAGCTGGCCGCCGAGCTCGAGCGGCGCATGCAGGGCGAGCTGCCCGGCACGTGGCGCAAAGTGGTCGACGATTACCTGATGCAGACCGCGCAAGCGAACGCGAACCTGGCGACGCGCCAGGCCTCGCAGCAGGCGCTCAACGCGTTCGGGCCGCGCGTGCCGGAGCTGTTCGGCGGCTCGGCCGACCTGACCGGCTCGAACAACACGAATCGCAAGGACTCCAGGCCGTTCACCGGCGAGGATCCGTCGGGCAACTACCTGCACTACGGCGTGCGCGAGTTCGGCATGTCGGCGATCATGAATGGTCTGGCGCTGCACGGCGGCGTCATTCCTTACGGCGGCACGTTCCTGGTGTTCACGGACTACGCCCGCAATGCGCTGCGCATGTCGGCGCTGATGAAGCAGCGCGTGATCTACGTGATGACGCACGACTCCATCGGTCTCGGCGAGGATGGCCCGACGCACCAGCCGGTCGAGCACCTGCCGAGCTTGCGCATCATTCCGCACATGACCGTGTGGCGGCCTTGCGATGTCACCGAGACCGCGCAGGCGTGGGCGGATGCGGTCGAACGCCGCGACGGCCCGACAGTGCTGGCGCTCACGCGGCAGGCGCTGCCCGCGCAAACGCGCAGCGCCGAGCAGATTGCCGCGATCCGCCGCGGCGGTTACATCCTGAAGGATTGCGAGGGCACGCCGGACACGATTCTCATCGCGACGGGCTCCGAAGTCGGCCTCGCCGTCGAGGCAGCGCGCCTGCTGCAACAAAAAGGTCAGCGCGTGCGTGTAGTTTCGATGCCGTGCACCAGCTTGTTCGAGGCGCAGGACCAGAGTTATCGCGAACGCGTACTGCCGCGCGAGGTCGAACGCAGGGTCGCGATCGAGGCGGCGGCACCCGACACGTGGTACCGCTACGTCGGGCCGCGCGGCGCGATCGTCGCAATGCATTCGTTCGGCGCTTCCGGCGTCGCCAAGGATCTGTTCAAACATTTCGGGTTCACCCCCGAGAACGTCGTCGCGGTCGCCGAGCGGCTGTGAGTACCTGAGGTAACGAGAATGCCCATCAAAGTCGGAATCAATGGTTACGGCCGCATCGGCCGCAACGTCCTGCGCGCACTGTACGAAGCGAACCGCCAGAAGGACATGCAGATCGTCGCACTCAACGACCTCGGCGACGCGCAGACCAACGCGCACCTGACCCGCTACGACACCGTGCACGGCCGCTTCCAGGGCGACGTGCAGGTCGAGGGCGACGCGATGATCGTGAACGGCGATCGCATCAAGGTGCTGGCCGAGCGCGATCCGGCGAAGCTGCCGTGGGGCCAGCTCGGCGTCGAGTACGTATTCGAGTGCACGGGCCTGTTCACGAGCAAGGCGAAGGCCGGCCTGCACTTGAGCGGCGGCGCGAAGCGCGTGGTGATTTCCGCGCCGGGCGAGAAGGACGTCGACGCGACGATCGTCTACGGCGTCAATCACAACACGCTGAAGGCGAGCCACACGGTGATCTCGAACGCCTCGTGCACGACCAACTGCCTGGCGCCGCTCGCCAAGGTGCTGCACGAGAAGATCGGCATCGCCTCCGGCATCATGACCACGATCCACTCGTACACCAACGACCAGGTGCTCACCGACGTGTTCCACAAGGACCTGCGCCGCGCGCGCTCGGCCACGCAGTCGATGATCCCGACCAAGACCGGCGCGGCCGCCGCGGTCGGGCTGGTGCTGCCGGAGCTGAACGGCAAGCTCGACGGCTTCTCGGTGCGCGTGCCGACGATCAACGTGTCGCTGGTCGACCTGACCTTCCAGGCGAAGCGCGCGACCACGATCGAGGAAATCAACACCGTGATGAAGGCGGCGGCGAGCGGGGCGCTCAAGGGCGTGCTCGCGTACACCGACGGCCCGCTGGTCTCGGTCGATTTCAACCACGATCCGCATTCCTCGGTGTACGACGCGACCATGACCAAGGTCATCGACACCACCGTCAAGGTCTGCTCCTGGTACGACAACGAATGGGGCTTCTCCAACCGCATGCTCGACACCACGCTCGCGTGGTCGAAGGTCTGAGGAGGGCAGCGGCACAATGTCCATTCTTCGCATGACCGATCTCGATCTGCGCGACCGGCGCGTGCTGATCCGCGAGGATCTGAACGTGCCGGTGCAGAACGGGGCGGTGACCAGCGACGCGCGCATCCGTGCGTCGCTGCCCACGATCCAGGCGGCGCGCAACGCGGGCGCCCGCGTGCTCGTGATGTCGCACCTCGGCCGGCCCGAGGAGGGCGTGTACAACGAGGAGTTCTCGCTCGCGCCGGTCGCGAAGCGCCTCGCCGAGCTGCTCGGCTTCAAGGTGCGCTTCGAGAAGAACTGGCTCGACGGCGTCGAGTGCGCGCCCGGCGAAGTGGTGCTGCTCGAGAACGTGCGCTTCAACAAAGGCGAGAAGAAGGACCAGGAGGATCTCGCGAAGCGGATGGCGGCGCTGTGCGACATCTACGTGATGGACGCCTTCGGCACCGCGCATCGCGCCGAAGCGAGCACCCACGGCGTGGCGCGCTTCGCGAAGGTCGCGTGCGCCGGCCCGCTGCTGATGAACGAGCTGATCGCGCTGGAGACGGCGCTGGAGAAGCCGAAGCGACCGCTGATCGCAATCGTCGCGGGCTCGAAGGTCTCGACCAAGCTGACGGTGCTGGAAAGCCTGCTCGGCAAGGTCGACAAGCTGATCGTCGGCGGCGGCATCGCCAACACCTTCCTGCTGGCCGAGGGTTACGGCGTCGGCAAGTCGCTGGTCGAGGCGGAAATGGTCGACATCGCCCGCAGCCTCCTCAACAAGTCGGCGGAGCTCAAGGCCGAGATCCCGCTGCCGAGCGACGTGGTCGTCGCCAAGGAGTTCGCGGCGAGCGCGGAGGCCGACGTCAAAGCGGTCGGCAACGTCGCGCCCGAGGAGATGATTCTGGACATCGGTCCGGACACGGCGGAGCGCTTCGCCCGCCTGCTGCACGATGCCGGCACGATCGTCTGGAACGGGCCGGTCGGCGTGTTCGAGTTCGACCAGTTCGGCGAAGGCACGCGCACATTGGCGCAGGCGATCGCGCGCAGCCCGGCATTCTCGATCGCTGGCGGCGGCGACACGCTGGCCGCGATCGAGAAGTACCGCGTCGAGGACGACATCTCGTATATCTCCACCGGCGGCGGCGCGTTCCTGGAGTTCCTCGAAGGCAAGAAGCTGCCCGCGGTCGCCGTGCTCGAGGAGCGAGCGGGTAAGTAGCCGATGCTCCGTCGAACCAAGATCCTCACGACTCTCGGCCCGGCCACCGACAATCCCAAGGTGCTGGCGGACATGCTGCGCGCCGGCGCCGACGTGGTCCGCGTCAACTTCTCGCACGGCGAGCCGCAGGCGCACGCCAAGCGGGTCGAGATGGTGCGCTCGGTTGCCGAGCAGGTCGGCAAGTGGGTCGCCGTGCTCGGCGACCTGCAGGGCCCGAAGATCCGCATCGAGCGGTTCGTCGACGGCAAGGTGGTGCTGAACGAGGGCGACGAGTTCGCGCTCGACGTGTCGCTGGACGCGCGCGCGGGTACGTCTGCCGCGGTCGGCGTCGCTTACAAGAATCTGCCGAAGGACGTGCGGCCGGGCGACACGTTGTTGCTCAACGATGGCCTGCTCGTGCTGGACGTCACAGCGGTGAACGGTCCGCGCATCGACACGCGCGTGGTGGTCGGCGGCGAGTTGTCGGACAACAAGGGCATCAACAAGCAGGGCGGCGGCCTGTCGGCGGGCGCGCTGACTGACAAGGATCGAATCGACATCAAGCTGGCCGCGCAGCTCGGCGTCGACTATCTCGCGGTCTCGTTCGCGCGCGACGGCAGCGACATGGAGGAGGCGCGCGAGCTGCTGCGACGCGAAGGCGGGCAGGGCCATCTGGTCGCCAAGATCGAGCGCAGCGAAGCGCTGGTGAATCTGGATCGCATCATCCAGGCGAGCGACGCGGTGATGGTCGCGCGCGGCGACCTGGGCGTGGAAGTCGGCTATGCGGAGCTGACCGGCCTGCAGAAGCACATCATTTCCGCGACCCGCAAGCGCAATCGCGTCGTGATCACTGCGACGCAGATGATGGAATCGATGATTCACAATCCGGTGCCGACGCGCGCCGAGGTCTCGGACGTCGCGAACGCCGTGATGGACGGCACGGATGCGGTGATGCTGTCCGGCGAGAGCGCCGTCGGCAAGTATCCGGTCAAGGCCGTCGAAGCGATGTCGCAGGTCATCCTCGGCGCGGAGAAATACGAATCGTCGCACTCGCCGGTGCGCCACCGCACCGAGAGCAGCATCTTCGAGAAGACCGACGAAGCGATCGCGATGGCGGTGATGTACACGGCCAATCACCTGAAGGTGCGCGCGATCGTCGCCCTGACCGAGTCGGGCTCGACGCCGCTGTGGATGTCGCGTATCCGCTCGGACATCCCGATCTACGCTTTCACGCGCCACGAAGTGACGCGCCGCCGGGTCATGCTGTATCGAGGCGTGTATCCGGTGACGTTCGACATCACGCATACCAACGCGCAGGCGCTGTACGCGGACATCTTCAAGCTGATGCTGCAAACCAGAATGGTCGACCCGGGCGACCGCATCATCCTGACGAAAGGGGAGCTGACGGGCGTGTCCGGCAAGACCAACGCGATGAAGATCCTCGAAGTGCGGGCCTGACGGGCCCGGCACATGCGTCGTCCGCTTCGCATCGTCGGCTACTCGGCGCTCGCGATCGTCGCGCTGCTCGCGCTCGCTTGCCTCGCTGGTTACCTCACGCTGCGCGCGAGCCTGCCGCAACTCGACGGCGACATCGCGTCCGCTGTGACGGCTCCGACGACCGTCGAGCGTGATGCGCGGGGCACGCCGACGATCCGCGGGACTTCACGCCGCGACGTGGCGTTCGCCACCGGTTACGCACACGGCCAGGATCGCTTCTTCCAGATGGATCTCATGCGCCGCGCGGCGGCGGGCGAGCTGGCGGAGCTGCTCGGCAAGCCGTTGCTGGAGATGGATGAGAAGTTCCGCATTCACGGCTTCCGGCGCATCGCCGCCGCGATCGTGAACGACAGCGCGGCGGTCGACCGCGAGCTGCTCGACGCATACGCCGCCGGCGTCAATCTCGCGCTGAAGGATGCCGGCGCCCGCCCCTGGGAATACACGCTGCTGCGCACGCAGCCGGCGCCGTGGCGCGTCGAGGACTCGGTGCTGGTCGCGTTCTCGATGTATCTCAATCTCAACGATTCCAGCGGCGAAGCGGAGCTGGCGCGCTCGCGGCTGCGCGAGGCGCTGCCGCCGCAGCTGTTCGACTTCCTGAATCCGCTCGGCACCGAGTGGGACGCGCCGCTCGCGGGCGGCAAGTGGCAGGTCGGCCCGATCCCCGGCGCCGAGACTTTCAATCTGCGCGGCGGGCAAGCGCGCAGCGCGGCGCTGAACACACCGCCGGCACCCCTTACGGACGATGCGACTTTCGTCGGCAGCAACAGCTGGGCCGTCGCGGGCACGCACGCCGCAGGCAACGAGGCGCTGCTCGCCAACGACATGCACCTGACGCTGCGACTCCCGCACATCTGGTATCGCGCGCGGCTGATCGTCGCGGGCGGCAGCGAAGCGCCTCGCGATCTGGTCGGCGTGACGTTGCCGGGTCTGCCGATGCTGATCGCGGGCAGCAACGGCCACATCGCGTGGGGCTACACCAACAGCTACGGCGACTGGTCGGACATCGTGATCGTCGAGCCGGATCCGCAGGATCCCGATCGTTACCTGACCGACGGCGGCTCCGAGCCGTTCCAGAATCGCGACGAGACGCTGAAGATCCGCGGCGACGAAGACGCGTACCTGGTCGTGCAGAGCACTCGCTGGGGTCCGGTCATCGATCATGACGAGGCGGGCCGGCCGCTGGTGCTCGCGTGGACCGCGCACGATCCGCGCGCTACCAACCTGCACATGCTCGATTTCGAGACCGCGAGCGACGTCGATGCCGCGCTCGACATTGCCAATCGCGCCGGCGGGCCGGTGCAGAACGTGCTGGTCGCCGATGCGAACGGCCGTATCGGCTGGTCGCTGATGGGCCAGGTGCCGGTGCGCTCGCGCTACGACTCCACCTTGCCGCATTCGTGGCGCGAGCCGGGCGGCGGCTGGACCGGCTGGCGCAAGCCCGAGGAGTATCCGCGCATCGTCGACCCGTCCTCGGGAAGATTGTGGACCGCCAACGCGCGCACCATCGACATCGACAGCTGGCTCGCCTTCCTCGGCGACGGCGGCTACGACCTCGGCGCGCGTGCAGCTCAGATTCGCGATGATCTGCTGGCGCTGCCGACCGCGACGAGCAAGGACATGCTCGACATCCAGCTCGACGATCGCGCGCTGTTCCTCACGCGCTGGCGCGATCTGTTCCTCGATCTGCTCGACGCCGGCGCGCTCGCCGACCAGCCGTTGCGGGCCCAGGCCCGCAAACTGATCGAGCACTGGTCCGCGCACGCGGCAGTCGACGACGCGGGCTATCGCATCGTGCGCGCCGCACGGCTGCAGGTTCGCAAGGACGTTTTCGAATCGCTCACGGCGACGGCGCGCGAGCGCTTTCCATTGACGAAGTTCGCACCCTCGGCGCAGTTCGAGGGACCGTTGTGGCAGCTGGTGACGCAGCGTCCCGCGCATCTGCTCGATCCGCATTACGACTCGTGGCCAGCGGCGCTGCTCGGCTCGCTGGATCGCGCGCTCGAGAGCCTGCAGAAGGAATGCAAGGAGCTGTCCCGTTGCACCTGGGGCGAGGAGAACGTGTTGCGCATGAGGCATCCGCTGTCGCCGGCGCTGTCGTTCGCGGGGCGCTGGCTGGACATGCCGGAGCAGCAGCTGCCCGGCGATGCGCAGATGCCGCGCGTGCAGGGCGCGGCATTCGGCGCGTCGCAGCGGCTGGTCGTCTCCCCCGGACACGAAGCGCAGGGCTCGCTGCAGATGCCGGGCGGGCCGGTCGATCATCCGCTCTCGCCGTTCTACGGTGCGGGCCACGAAGATTGGGTGCAGGGCAAGCCGACGCCGCTGCTGCCTGGCGCCGCGAAGCACACGCTCACGCTGCGCCCAGCTGCTACTCTGTAATCCCCTGCAGGTCGGGCTTCAGCCCGACTCTCTTGCTCTGGAGCTTTGATGTCCGCACGTTTCAACGGCACCGACAGCTACGTCGCCACTGAAGACCTGATGATGGCCGTGAACGCGGCCGTGACGCTCGGCCGCCCGCTGCTGGTCAAGGGTGAGCCCGGCACCGGCAAGACGCAGCTCGCGGAGGAAATCGCGAGCGCGCTGCAGCGGCCGCTCTATCGCTGGCACATCAAGTCGACCACCAAGGCGCAGCAGGGCCTGTACGAGTACGACGCCGTCTCGCGCTTGCGCGACTCGCAGCTGGGCGAGGAGAAGGTGCACGACGTCGCGAACTACATCATCAAGGGCCGGCTGTGGGAGGCGTTCGAGAGCGCAGTGCAGCCGGTGCTGCTGGTCGACGAGATCGACAAGGCCGACATCGAGTTTCCGAACGACCTGCTGCACGAGCTCGACCGCATGGAGTTCTACGTCTACGAGACGCGCCAGTGGATCAAGGCGACGCACCGGCCGATCATCGTGATCACCAGCAACAACGAGAAGGAGCTGCCGGACGCGTTCCTGCGACGCTGCTTCTTCCACTACATCCGCTTCCCGGACACCGCGACGATGGAGCGCATCGTCGGCGTGCACTACCCGAACCTGAAGAAGGAGCTGCTCGCGGAAGCGCTGACGTCGTTCTTCAAGGTGCGCGAGATGCCGGGGCTGAAGAAGAAGCCGTCGACGTCCGAGCTGCTCGACTGGATCAAGCTGCTGCTGGCCGAGGACATCCCGCCGGAAGTGCTGCGCAGCGACGACCCGAAGAAGGCGATCCCGCCGCTGTATGGCGCGCTGCTGAAGAACGAGCAGGACGTGCACCTGTTCGAGCGCCTGGTGTTCATGACCCGCGCAAAAGGTGGCTAGCGCAGGTGGCTAGTTTCGACTGCTACGTCGCGGTCCCGCCGGGCCAGCGCAAAGTGCCGGCGATCGTGCTCGCCTCGGCGATCCACGGCGTCGATGAAGACCTGAAAGGCATCGCCGGCGAATTCGTCGCCAAGGGCTACATCGCCGCGGCGCCCGACCTCTTTTCGCGCTCCGTCCCCGGCCCGCTGCCGCACGACGACCCGCGTTCGCGCCCGCGCGGCCAGCCGCGGCTGGAGAAGATCAAGGCGGGCGAGCAGGACATGATCGACACCCTCGTGCTGCTGCGCGCGCAGCCGCTCTGGAACGGCCGCGCCGCGGTGATCGGCTTCTGTTACGGCGGTCCCTACGCGATCCTCGGGCCGAAGCGGCTAGGGTACGACGCCGGCATCTCGTGCCATGGCACGCAGATGCTCGATTACCTGCCCGAGATGGAAGGCCTGGCGAAGCCGGTCTGCGTGATCTGGGGCGACGAGGACATCATGGCTCCGCCGCCGGTGCTGGAAGCCTACCGCGCCGCCGCCGCGCGCCAGGAGAACCTCGACCTGCACGTTTTCCCGGGCGTGAAGCACAGCTACATGATGCCGCACAGCACCGATGCCTTCGACG
>DATBKP010000150.1:0-3766 GCA_036555785.1 Steroidobacteraceae bacterium | reverse complement strand
CGCGTTGACGCCGACACGGACTTGGTTGCCTTTGACGCCGAGGACGGTCACTGTGATGTCGTTGCCTATCATCACGGTCTCACCGACGCGCCTTGTCAGAATCAACATGGTTCGCTCCTTGCCTGTCAGCTGAATGAGCTCCGTGCGGCTCGCCGGCAATGGAATCACTGCCCTCCCACAGCTTGCTTGCACGAGTCATTCGATTCGAGAGTAGGTTACTGATATCGGTAATGGGGATCGGGATTTCCCTGAAACGCTGCAGTCACCCTCACAACAGGGACAAAATTTTTCGAGGTATGTTCGCACCTTCACCCAGCACCTGCGACCTGAATTTTTTGTCATCCCATTTTTTCCCAGTCGCTGTGTATACATAACCGAGCGACGCGCGAGTGTGCGTGTCGTCCGTCGCATTATGCAAGTCAGTAGAGCGCACAGCGCCGCGGGGCGCGTCGGGATTCGTCCCACTTACACCGAGTTGGGAAGTTCGGCTTAGGTCGGTTGGCCTAGCAACCGCTCCTGAACCCAGGGAGCGACCGCTGCGAGCGCTTCGTCGAGCTTCGCCGGATCGTTGCCGCCGGCCTGCGCCAGGTCGGGGCGTCCGCCGCCGCGACCGCCGACCTTCTGCGCGACCACGTTCACCAGGTCGCCGGCTTTCACCTTGGCAATCTGATCCGGCGTAACCCCCGCGATCAGCACGACTTTATCCGGCTCCTGGACCGAAGCGAGCACGATCGCCGCCGAGCGCAGCTTGCTCTTGAGCTTGTCCACCGCATCGCGCAGTGCGGGCGCGTCGGCGCCGTCGATGCGCGTCGCGACGACTTTGACGCCGGCGATCTCGACCGCCGCGCTCGACAGGTCGCCGCCCTGCCCGCTCGCGAGCTTGGATTTCAAGCCCGCGACTTCGCGCTCGAGCTTGCGACTGCGCTCGACCAGCTGCTTGACCTTGTCCTCGACGTCGTCGCGATTCGCCTTGATCAGCGCAGCGATATCGCGCAGCGACTGCTCGGTGTCGACGACCCAATCGAGCGCGCCCTGCCCGGTGAGCGCTTCGATACGCCGCACGCCGGCAGCGATGCCGCCTTCGCTGACGATCTTGAACAGCCCGATGTCGCCGGCACGGTTGACGTGCGTGCCGCCGCACAACTCGGTCGAGAAATTGCCAATGCGCAGCACGCGCACTTCGTCGTCGTATTTTTCGCCGAACAGCGCCATCGCGCCGGATGCCACGGCGGCTTCGTACGGCATCAGCTTGGTTTCAGCGGCGGCGTTGCCGCGAATTTCCTCGTTCACCAGCCGCTCGATCTCATGCAGCTCTTGTGCCGTCAGCGGCGCGAAATGCGCGAAGTCGAAGCGCAGGCGGTCGGGTGCGACCAGCGAGCCCTTCTGCGTGACGTGCGTGCCGAGGACCCGGCGCAGAGCGGCGTGTAATAGATGCGTGGCCGAGTGATTCAGCATGATCGCGCGGCGCCGGACTGCATCGACGCGCGCTTCGAGACGGTCGCCGACCTCGAGCTGGCCGCGTGTCACGCGCCCAATGTGCGCGTACGCGCTGCCGAGCTTCTGGGTATCGGTCACCTGGAACTCGGCGTCACCGTTGACCAGCGTGCCGGAGTCGCCGACCTGGCCGCCGCTCTCTGCATAGAACGGCGTATGGTCCAGGACCACCTGGCCCTCGTCGCCGGCCTTCAGAGTCTCGCTACGCTCCTTACCCTTGAGCAGCGCGACGACCTTGCCGGTGTCCGACAGGCTCTGGTAGCCGCTGAAGTCGGTTTTGCCCTCGACGGTCACCCCTGTTGTAAGGTCCACGCCGAACTTGCTCGCGGCGCGGCCGCGCTCGCGCTGCGCTTCCATCGCTGCATCGAAGCCGGGCTGGTCGATCGTCAGGCCACGCTCGCGTGCGATGTCGGCCGTGAGATCTACGGGAAAGCCGAAGGTGTCATACAGCTTGAAGACGGTCTCGCCAGGAATCTGTTTCGAGCGCAGCGAGCCAATCGCCTGATCGAGCAGCGCCATGCCTTGCGACAAGGTCTCGGCGAACCGCTCCTCTTCCTGTTTCAGGACCCGCTCGATCTGCGGCCGCTGCGTCGTCAGCTCCGGGTAGGCCGCACCCATTTCCTTTTCGAGCGCGGCGACCAGCGTGTAGAAGAACGGCTGGTTCTGCCCGAGCATGTAGCCGTGGCGGATCGCGCGGCGGATGATCCGCCGCAGCACGTAGCCGCGCCCCTCGTTCGAGGGAATCACGCCGTCCGCGACCAGGAACGAGCAGGCACGAATGTGGTCGGCGATGACGCGCAGGGATTTGGAGCTGAGATCCCTGGTACGGGTCGCGACCGCGGCCGCCTTGATCAGGTTGGCGAACAGGTCGATCTCGTAGTTCGAGTGCACGCCCTGCATCACGGCCGCGGTGCGCTCGAGCCCCATGCCGGTATCGACGGACGGCTTCGGCAGCGGCGTCAGCACGCCCTCGGCCGAGCGGTCGAACTGCATGAACACCAGGTTCCAGATCTCGATCCAGCGGTCGCCATCCTCGTCCGGCGATCCCGGCGGGCCGCCCGGAATGTGCGCGCCGTGGTCGTAGAAGATCTCGCTGCACGGGCCGCACGGACCGGTCTCGCCCATCTGCCAGAAGTTGTCGGAGCCGCCGCCCGGCTTGTCGCCGATGCGCACGATGCGATCCGGCGCCAGCCCGATGTCCTTGCTCCAGACGTCGAACGCTTCCTGGTCGGTGTGGTAGACGGTGACCATCAAGCGCTGCGGATCGATCCCGAGCCAGTCCTTACCGGTGACGAAGTCCCAGCCGAAACGGATGGCGTCACGCTTGAAGTAGTCGCCGAAGCTGAAGTTACCGAGCATCTCGAAGAACGTGTGGTGGCGCGCCGTGTAGCCGACGTTCTCGAGGTCGTTGTGCTTGCCGCCGGCGCGCACGCAGCGCTGCGAGCTCGCGGCGCGCGAGTACGGACGTTTGTCCTTGCCGAGGAACACGTCCTTGAACTGCACCATGCCGGCGTTCGTGAACAGCAGCGTGGGATCGTTGCCGGGCACGAGCGAGCTCGAGGGCACGATCTGGTGCCCGCGATCGCGGAAAAACTTCAGGAATAGCGCGCGCAAGTCGGCGCTGGACAGGCGCTTGGCAGTCGACATTCAGCCTCAAATTGAGTCTGGGGTTATGTCCGGCGCACCGTCGCCCTCGCCTGTTTCGTCGCGAAAGGCGGCCCGGAGCTGCTCGGCATCGAAGCCCCGATATTGAAGGAAGCGGGCCTGCTTTGCACGCTCGCCCAGGCTGCGCGGCGCTGTCGCCCCGAACTTGCGGCGGCGGACCTCCCGGGCCAGCTGCGCCCAGTCGACCTCCACGCTACGCAGCGCCTCCTCGGCCTGTGCGTCCGTGATTCCCTGCTGGCGCAGTGCGGCCCGGATCCGGACCGGACCCTGACCGCGCTTCGCGTGGTGATGCACGAAGCTGGAAGTGAAGCGCTCGTCGCTGACCAGCCGCTTGCCGGCCAGCTTCTGAATGACGGGCTCGACGGCGTCCGGTGGGTAGCCCTTCGTGACGAGCTTGCGCCGCAGCTCTTCGATGGAGTGCTCGCGCCGTGCGAGCAGCCGCACAGCGGCTGCCTCGACGGCCTTGGCGTCGGCCGGACGATCCGGTTCGCTAGACGGTCGCCTCACCCTTCACGGCCTCACCCTTCTTCTCACTGGCCGGCAGCAGCTTCTCGCGGATCTTGCCCTCGATCTCCCGGGCGATTTCCGGATGCTGATCGAGGAAGGT
>DATBKP010000149.1:0-32529 GCA_036555785.1 Steroidobacteraceae bacterium | reverse complement strand
GGTCGGGCTGCAGCCCGACCTACTTCTTCTTCGCCGGCGCGCAGCGCCCCGACTCGTGGGGCGCGCCGATCAGATCCTCGACTTCGCTGATGCGCGCGAGCGCTTCGACCTGCGCCGGCAGATTGGCGAAATGAATCGCCTTGCCGGCCTGTCTGGCCCAGCGCAGCCATTCGATGAGCAACGCCAGCCCGGCGCTGTCGCTCTCGCCGACGCCGCCGAGATCCACGTCGATCTTCGCTGCCTGCGTGAAGCGCGCCTCGCTTTCCTTCAGCACCTCGGTGGCGGTCGACGCGTCCAGCACGCCGCTGACGCGAAACCGCCCGTCGCCGAGCGCTTCCAGCCGCGCGCGACTCACGACTTCTTCTCGGATGCGCTCTGCTGCTGACCCGCGGGCGCCGTCGGCTTCTGCACCGTGCCGCTCGCGACCTGCTGCTCGAGGCGCTGGATCACGGGTTCCAGTCCCTTCTGCTGGATCTCCGAGCCGAAGTCGGTGCGGAACGACTTGACGTACGAGACGCCTTCGATCTGCACGTCGTAAGCCTTCCAGCTGCCGTCCGCTGTCTTGCGCAGCGAGTAATTCACCGGCACACGCTGGCCATTGTCGCGGCGGACTTCGCTGCGCACCGTCGCCACCTGGTCGTCCGGCTTGCCCTGGAACGGCAGGATCTTCAGACGATCCGGCGTGAACTCGAGCAGCGCCTCGCCGTAGTTCTGCAACAGCGACTGGTAGAACGCTTCGACGAAACGCTTGCGCTGCTCCTGCGTCGCGGTGCGCCAGTACTTGGCGAGCACGAGCTGCGCCGCATACGTCGTATCGAAGTGCGGCAGCATGTTCTTGTCGACCAGCTCGCGCACGCGCTTCGGATTCTGCTTGTACTCGGAACGATGCGCGTCGAGATCCTTCAGCGTGTCGTTCGCCACTTTCGTGACCAGCTCCTGCGGGCCCATCTGCGCCGCGTCGTCGGCCGCACGCGCGCCCGACGCAACCAGCGCCAGCGAGGCCGCCGCGATCAATACCTGCAATGTCCGCTTCATTTCTTCGGCTCCTGTGCCGGCGGTTGCTGACTTCCCTGGTTGCCGCCCTGAGCGCCGCCCTGGTTGCTGTCCTGGGAGGAGCCCGAGTCGCGGCGCAGGAAAGTGGCCGCCAGCTGGTTGATCAGATTCTCCAGCACGAACGCATCCTGCACGAACTCGATGCGGTCGCCCTGCTTCAGAAATTCCTCGGCGCCGCCCGGCGTGATGCCAATGTACTGCCCGCCGAGCAGGCCGCTGGTCATGATGCTCGCGTCGCTGTCCTTCGGAATACGATCGAACTGCGAGTTGATGCGCATGCGCACGACAGCCTTGTACAGCTGCTGGTCGTAGCCGATCGTCTCGACGCGGCCGACCGTGACGCCCGCCATCGATACGGCGGCGCCGGGCTTCAGACTGCCGATGTTCTCGAACTGCGCCATCACCTCATAACTTTTGCCGCCGGTGGAAAGTTCGCGGTTGGTGATCTGGGTCACCAGGAAAAACAGCGCCGCGAAGCCGAGCAGCACGAACAGGCCGGTCGAAAATTCTACAGTGCGGGTCGGTCGCATATACGAGCCTCAGAGCATGATCGCGGTCAGGATGTAGTCCAGAATCAGGGTCAATACCGCCGAGATGACCACGGTGCGCGTCGTCGCGCGCCCGACGCCCTCGGCGGTCGGCACGGCGGTGAATCCCTCGTACACGGCGATGAGCGTGCAGGCGACACCGAACACGCAGCCCTTGACGATGCCTTCGACGATATCGTCTAAACCGACGCTCGAGCGCATCTGCGACCAGAACGAGGCGGCGTCGACTTTGAACTGCTGCACGCCGACCAGCTGGACCCCGAAGATGCCGATCGCGATGAAGATCATCGTGAGCAACGGCAGCGCAATGATGCCGCCGACGAAGCGCGGCGCAATCACACGCCGCAGCGGATCGACAGCCATCATTTCCATGGCGGTCAGCTGATCGGTCGCACGCATCAGCCCGATTTCCGAAGCGAGCGCGGTACCGGCGCGGCCGGCGAACAGCAGCGCGCTGATGACCGGCCCGAGTTCCTTGACGATCGCGAGCGCGCCCGCGGTGCCCAGCGCTTCCTCGGAGCCGAAGCGCTGCAGCAGGTCGTAGCCGCTCAGGCCGAGCACCATGCCCACGAACAGGCCGCAAGTCATGATGATGACGAGCGACAGCGCACCGGTGTTGTGCACCTGTTCGACGATGAGGCTCGGCCGCAGGACCGCTTGCGGCAACTGCGCCAGGACGCGGCCGAAAAACATCGTCACCGCGCCGACGGTCGCGACGAATTCGCGCAGATTTTCCCAGAGCTCGCGCAGGAAGTTCATGACGGCATCAACCCGCGAGCAGCTCTTCGTAGTAGTCGGGCGCCGGGTAGTGGAACGCCACCGGGCCATCCGCCAGACCGTTGATGAACTGGTGCACGATCTCGGAGTCGTGATCCTTGAGCTCGACGAAGCTGCCGGACGCCGCCACCTTGCCGCCGGCGATGATGTAGCTGGCGTCCGCGAGGATCGACAGCTCCTCGACGTCGTGCGACACGACGATGCTGGTGATGCCGAGCGCGTAATTCATCTGGCGCACCAGGCGCACGATCATGCCCATGGAGATCGGATCGAGGCCCGTGAACGGCTCGTCGTAGATCAGCACTTCCGGGTCCGTCGCCATCGCGCGCGCCAGGGCCACGCGCCGCGCCATGCCGCCGGACAGCTCCGCAGGCATGAGCTGCGCCGCGCCGCGCAGACCGACGGACTGCAGCTTCGTCAGCACGATGTTGCGGATCAGCGCTTCGGGCAGGTCGGTGTGCTCGCGCAACGGAAAGGCCACGTTCTCGAACACGTCCTCGTCGGTGAGCAGCGCGCCGTTCTGGAACAGCATGCCCATGCGCCGGCGCAGCGCGTACAGCGCGGGCCGGCTGAGACCGGCGACGTCGATGCCGTCGAACAGCACCTGGCCGCTGTCCGGCCTGATCTGCCCGGTGATCAGCTTGAGCAGCGTGGTCTTGCCGGTGCCGCTCGGACCCATGATGGCCGTGATGCGGCCGCGCGCGATCTGCAGGCTCAGGCCCGAGAAGATCGCGCGCCCGCCGATCGAGTAGTGAACATCGCGAACCTCGACGATCGAGTCCTGCGCGGTCTGGGCATCAGTTTTGTTGGTGCTCGCTGCGCTCGACGACATTCAATGTTTCCGATCGCCCTCGCGAGGGCGGAGCGCGGCGTCAGGCCGCTTCCTGTTCCAGCTTGGCGCTGTAGCTGCCGCTGCGCGCCAGGCCGTTGAACTTCGCGCGGCGGAAGAACGCCTTCTGCCCGGCGGCGAACGTTTCCGGCTTGCCGCCCCACGCCTTCAGCGCCTCGTCCTGCAATGCGCGCCCGTACGAGAAGCTCAGCTCCCACGGCAGCGGCCCGAGCTTGTTCATCAGGCTCAGATGCTCGGTCGCCTCGGCCGAGCTCTGCCCGCCCGAGAGGAATGCGATGCCGGGCACCGCGCCAGGCACGTAACGCTGCAGCGTGCGCACTGTCGCTTCCGCGACCTGCTGCGGGCTGGCGCGATTCGCGGCCTTCTTGCCGGAGATCACCATGTTCGGCTTCAGGATCATGCCTTCCAGATGAATGCGGTGTGAATGCAACGCCGCGAACACGGAGGCGAGTGTGTTGCTCGTCACATCCTCGCAGCGCTCGATCGAATGCGCACCGTCCATCAGCACTTCCGGCTCCACGATCGGCACGATACCCGCTTCCTGGCACAGCGCCGCGTAGCGCGCCAGCGCATGCGCGTTGGCATCGATGCCGAACTGCGTCGGGAAGTCCGCGCCGATGTCGATGACCGCGCGCCACTTCGCGAAGCGCGCACCGAGCTTGTGGTACTCGGCGAGCCGCTCGCGCAGGCCGTCGAGTCCTTCGGTGATCGTCTCGTTCGCAAAGCCTGCGAGCGGCTTCGCGCCGGTGTCGACCTTGATGCCCGGCACTACGCCGAGCTTCGCCAGGTACTGCGAAAACGGCGTGCCGTCCTTGGTCTTCTGCCGGATCGTCTCGTCGTACATGATCACGCCGCTGATGTAGTCGGCGGCGCCCGGCGTCGTGAACAGCAGCTCGCGGTAAGTGCGGCGCGCCTCTTCGGTCGACTCCAGCTTGATGGAGTCGAAGCGCTTCTTGATCGTGCCGCTGGATTCGTCCGCCGCCAGGATGCCTTTGCCCTTCGCAACCATCGCCCGCGCGATCGATTCCAGTTCACTGCGATTCATTTTGCTGCCTCCGAACTATTGGGAACGGGCTCGCGGCGTGCGTGACACGCACCGGCGCAATCGAGCCTCACGTTTGGGGGCGCGTAGGATAGCAAAATCATCTGTTGTTGCCGCACTACATGGCATTGACGGCATAAGACCCCGCTCGCCCGGTATTGGTTCGACGGTTGTATTAGGACTAGAATGGTCCCATATGAGGAAGCACCTATGCTCCGCATCAGCAAACTGACCGATTACGGCACCGTGATCCTGGCCTGCCTGGCGTCGCAGAGCGACCGGCTGTGGACCGCGGCCGAAGTGGCCGAGCGCACCCGCGTCGGGCTGCCCACCGTGAGCAAGCTGCTGAAGAAGCTGCAACGCGCCGGTCTCGTGATCTCGACGCGCGGCAGCCATGGCGGCTATCAGCTCGCATGCCCGCCGGGCGAGATCAGCGCGGCGCGCATTCTCGATGCGCTGGAGGGACCGTTCGCCATTACCGAATGCAGCGGCCAGCACAGCAACTGCGGCATCGAGTCCAACTGCCGGGTCGGCCACGTGTGGCAGCGCGTGAATGGAGCGATCCGGCGTGCGCTCACCGACATCACGCTCGCGCAGCTGGCAGGCCTCGAGCGCGGCAGCTCGACCAGCGTGCCCCTGGCCAAGCTGGTACGCGCTTCGCACGAATAGGCACCGCACACTCATGGCCAGCAACCCTCACGACGAGACCCTCGAAGCCCTGGTCGGTCAGAAGTACCGGCACGGCTTCGTCACGGACATCGAAGCCGACACCGTCCCGCCCGGCTTGAACGAGGACGTGATCCGGCTGATCTCGCGCAAGAAAGGCGAGCCGCAGTTCATGCTCGACTGGCGGCTCAAGTCGTATCGCCACTGGCTGACGATGCGCGAGCCGCACTGGGCCCACCTGCGCATCTCGCCCATCGACTATCAGGCGATTTCCTACTACTCCGCGCCGAAAGCTCGCGAGGACGCGCCGAAGAGTCTCGACGAGGTCGATCCGAAGCTGCTCGAGACCTACGACAAGCTCGGCATCCCGCTGCATGAGCGCGCCAAGCTCGCCGGCGTAGCCGTCGATGCGGTATTCGACAGCGTCTCGGTCGCGACCACGTTCAAGGAGCGGCTCGCGAAAGCCGGCGTGATCTTCTGCTCGTTCTCCGAAGCGGTGCAGAAGCACCCTGACCTGGTCGAGAAGTATCTCGGCACGGTCGTGCCGTACACGGACAACTACTTCGCGACGCTCAACTCCGCAGTGTTCTCCGACGGCTCGTTCGTGTTCGTGCCGAAAGGCGTGCGCTGCCCGATGGAGCTGTCCACCTACTTCCGCATCAATGCCGCCAAGACCGGCCAGTTCGAGCGCACGCTGATCGTCGCCGAGGAAGGCGCGTACGTCAGCTATCTGGAAGGCTGCACGGCGCCGATGCGTGACGAGAACCAGCTGCACGCCGCGGTGGTCGAGCTGGTCGCGCTCGAGAATGCGCAGATCAAATACTCGACGGTGCAGAACTGGTACCCGGGCGACGAGCACGGCAAGGGCGGCATCTACAACTTCGTGACCAAGCGCGGCGAGTGCCGCGGCGCCAGCTCGCGCATCAGCTGGACGCAGGTCGAGACCGGCTCGGCGATCACCTGGAAGTACCCGAGCTGCATCCTCACCGGCGACAACTCGGTCGGCGAGTTCTACTCGGTCGCCGTCGCCAACAACTACCAGCAGGCCGACACCGGCACCAAGATGATCCACATCGGGCGCAACACGCGCAGCACGATCGTCTCCAAGGGCATCTCCGCCGGCCACGGCCAGAACAGCTATCGCGGCCTGGTGAAAGTGCTGCCGAGCGCGCTCAATGCGCGCAACTTCACGCAGTGCGACTCGCTGCTGATGGGCGACAAGTGCGGCGCGCACACGTTCCCGTACATGGAAGTGCGCACGCCGACCGCAAGCGTCGAGCACGAGGCCACGACCTCGAAGATCGGCGACGACCAGCTGTTCTACTGCCTGAGCCGCGGCGTCTCTGCGGAGGACGCGGTGAACATGATCGTCAACGGCTTCTGCAAAGCCGTGTTCAAAGAGCTGCCGATGGAGTTCGCGGTGGAAGCGCAGAACCTGCTGGCAGTGAGCCTGGAAGGATCGGTCGGATGAGCATGCTGAAGATAGAAAATCTCCAGGTACGCGCCGGCGACAAGCAGGTGCTGAACGGCCTGAGCCTGGAAGTCGGCGCCGGCGAAGTGCACGCCATCATGGGCCCGAACGGCTCCGGCAAGAGCACGCTGGTGCAGGTGCTCGCCGGGCGCGAGGGCTATGAAGTCACCGCTGGCTCGGTCAGCTACCAGGGACGCGATCTGCTCGCGCTGCCGCCGGAAGAGCGCGCGCGCGCAGGCGTGTTCCTCGCATTCCAGTATCCGGTCGAGATTCCGGGCGTGAACAACGTGTACCTGCTGAAAGCAGGATTGAACGCCGTGCGCAAGCACCGCGGCCTGCCCGAGCTCGACGCCTTCGATTTCCTGACGCTGGTGCGCGAGAAGATGAAGCTGATGCAGATGGACGAGAGCTTCCTCAATCGCGCTGTCAACGAAGGCTTCTCCGGCGGCGAGAAGAAGCGCAACGAGATTCTGCAGATGGCCGTGCTCGAGCCGGCGCTCGCGCTGCTCGACGAGACCGACTCCGGCCTCGACATCGATGCGCTGCGCGTCGTGGCGAACGGCGTCAACAGTCTGCGGCGGCAGGACCGCGCAATCGTGATGGTCACGCACTACCAGCGGCTGCTCGAGTACATCGAGCCCGATCGCGTACACGTGCTCTCCGGCGGGCGCATTCTCAAGAGCGGCGACAAGTCGCTGGCGCTGGAGCTGGAGAAGCGCGGCTACGACTGGGTCAAGCAGGAAGCGGCGGCAGCATGAGCCTGGTGACGCTGCAAGAATCGCCGCCGCCGGGCGAGCGCTATCGCGCCGCTTTCGACGCGCGCTGGCCGGCGAGCAATGCGCTGGTCGAGTTGCGACGCGCGGCGCTGCAGCGCTTCGTCGCCGCGGGATTCCCGACGCAGCGCCAGGAAGACTGGAAGTACACGAACCTGCGACGTCTGGAAACGCGCACTTTCGCACCGGCAGCGAGCACGGCCGTGGCGCTCGGTACACACGAACAGCACTGGATTGCCAATGCGGGCATTCGCATCGTGCTCGTCAACGGACATTGGATGCCGGCGCTGAGCTCGATCGGTGCGCAGTTGCCCGGCATGACGCTGCTCACGCTCAAGCAATGGTGCGAGCATGATCCGCAGGCGGCGGCCGCGTTCATCGCGGAGACAGCGCGCTCGCAGCCGAACGCGCTGGAAGATCTCAACCGGGCGTTCTTCGAAGACGGCGTCGTGCTCGACGTTGCCGCGGGTGCGTCGCCCGATCAGCCGATCTACATCGTTCATCAGTGGAGCGAAGGTGCCACGCAGCTGATGAGCAACCCTCGTCTCATCGTGCGCGCGGCAGCGAACAGCCGCTGCACAGTTATCGAGCATTACGTCGGCAGCGGGGCTGGAGAATGCTTCACGAACGCCGTGTCGGAGATCCAGGTCGCCGCCGGCGCGCGGGTCGAGCACTATCGCATCCAGCAGGAAGCGCCGCGTGCATTCCACATCGGGCACGTCAACGTCCGCGTGCAGCGCGACGGCCAGTACGCGTCGCACGACATCGCACTGGGGGCGAGTCTTTCGCGACTGAATCTGGGGACGATCCTGCAGGGGCCGGGCGCGCACGTCGCTCTCCACGGTCTGCTTGCGCCGCTCGCCAACCAGCACCTGGATTCGCATACGACCATCGATCACGCCGCTGCGCACACCAGCAGCGACGAGAACTATCGCGGCATTGCCGGCGAGCGCGGCCGCGGCGTCTTCAACGGCAAAGTCATCGTTCGCCCCGACGCCCAGAAAACGGACGCGCGCCAGTCGAGCCGCAACCTGCTGCTCGCGGCCGGCGCGGAGATCGATACCAAGCCGGAGCTGGAGATCTACGCGAACGACGTGAAGTGCAGCCACGGCGCCACGACCGGCCAGCTGGATGCAGCCGCCCTCTTCTACTTGCGCTCGCGCGGGCTCGATGAGACCGCCGCGCGCGCCTTGCTGATTCGCGCCTTCGCCGAGTCGGTCGTGTCGACGATTGGCCCGCAGGCGCTGCGCTGTCACCTCGAAAAGGTTCTAGACCAGCGTTACGGGATGTTCTCATGAGTGCCGCCATCGACTCGCGCCGCAGCCACTTCGACGTCGCCCGCATCCGCCGCGACTTCCCGATCCTGGACCAGCAGGTGAACGGTAAGCCGCTCGTCTATCTCGACAACGCGGCGTCCAGCCAACGGCCGCTCGCAGTGATCGAGGCAATCGACCGCTACTACGAGCACGACCACGCCAACGTCCACCGCGGCGTGCACACGTTGAGCCAGCGCGCGACCGACGCCTACGAAGGCGCGCGCGAAACGATTCGCGGCTTCATCAATGCGCGCAGCACCCGCGAGATCGTCTACGTTCGCGGCACGACCGAGGCGATCAACCTGGTCGCGCAGAGCTACGCACGGCCGCGGCTGCAGCGCGGCGACGAGATTCTGATCTCCGCGCTCGAACACCACGCGAACATCGTGCCGTGGCAGCTCGTGTGCGAGCAGACGGGTGCGCAGCTCAAAGTGATCCCGATCCTGCAGAGCGGCGAAGTCGATTTCGCGGCATTCGAGCGCTTGCTCGGGCCACGCACGCGCCTGCTGGCGCTCGCACACATTTCCAATGCGCTCGGCACCGTCGTGCCGGTGGAGAAGTTCATCGCGCGCGCCAAGCAGCTCGGCGTGCCGGTGCTGCTCGACGGCGCGCAGGCCGTGCCGCACAGCGTCGTCGACGTGCAGGCGCTCGATTGCGATTTCTACTGTTTCTCGGGCCACAAGATGCTCGGGCCGACCGGCATCGGCGTTCTGTACGGCCGCGAGTCGCTGTTGGAAGCGATGCCGCCGTGGCAGGGCGGCGGCGACATGATCCTGGCGGTGACGTTCGCGAAGACCACATTCAACCAGCTGCCGTGGAAGTTCGAGGCGGGTACGCCGCACATCGCCGGCGCCATCGGCCTCGGCGCCGCGATCCGCTATCTGCAAGGCGTCGGCATGGCGCGCATCGCCGCGTACGAGCACGAGCTGCTCGACTACGCGACCCAGCGTCTGAGCGCCATTTCAGGCCTGCGCATCATCGGTACCTCGCCGCAGAAGGCGTCGGTGGTGTCGTTCACGATGGCGGGCATCCATCCGCACGACATCGGGACGATTCTCGACACCGAGGGCGTCGCCGTGCGCACCGGTCATCACTGCGCGATGCCGGTGATGGACTTCTTCGAGGTGCCGGCAACCGCGCGCGCCTCGCTTTCGTTCTACAACACGTTCGAGGAGATCGACCGGCTGGTTGCCGCGCTCGAGCATGCGCGCAAACTCCTGGCCTGACGACTCCAGACCCCAGTCATGGACCTGAAAGACCTCTATCGCGACGTGATCGTCGATCACAACCGCCACCCGCGGAACTTCGGCCGCCTCGAGCCGGCCGACGCGCACGCCGACGGCTACAACCCGCTGTGCGGCGACAAGCTGACGCTGTACGTGAACCTGGACGGCGAGCGCATCCGCGAGGCGAAGTTCGAGGGTAGCGGCTGCGCGATCTCGGTCGCGTCGGCCTCGCTGCTCACCGAAGCGGTCAAAGGCAAATCGCGCACCGAAGTGCGGGAGCTGTTCGATGACGTGCACACGCTGCTCACGCAGCACGATGCGAGCGTCGACACTGCCCGCCTCGGCAAGCTCGCGGCGCTGGGCGGCGTGCGTGAGTTCCCGGCGCGCGTGAAGTGCGCCAGCCTGTGCTGGCACACGCTGAACGCCGCGCTCGACCGCGCCACCGCGCCCGTCACAACCGAATAGCTGCGAGCGAACCGTGTACCGCCACGAGCACGAACCCGTCACCCTGCATCGCGACGTCGAAGCCATCATGGTTCCGGCCGGCATCCCGGTCACGCTGCGCCAAGGCAAGACCGGCTTCATCACGCAGGCGCTCGGCGGCAGCTTCACCGTCTACGTCGAGGGCAACCTGTTCCGCGTCGCCGGCAAGGACGCGGACGCGCTCGGCAAGGAAGCGCTGCTCGGACCGGAGCTGCCGCCGGATGCGACCGACGACGACGTCAAGCAGCTGGTGTGGCATCAGATGCGCGCGTGCTACGACCCGGAGATCCCGATCAACATCGTCGATCTCGGCCTGGTGTATTCGTGCGAGGTGCAGCGCGACGAGGCCGGCGAGCGCATCGTCGAGATCAAGATGACGCTGACCGCGCCGGGCTGCGGCATGGGCGAGGTGCTGGTGCAAGACGTCAAGGACAAGGTCGAGATCATCCCGACCATCAAGCGCGCGGACGTCGAGCTGGTTTTCGACCCGCCGTGGAACCAGAGCATGATGTCGGACGCTGCACGGTTGCAGACCGGAATGATGTAGATGCCCTGGCAACCCGTTGCGGCCGTATCCGCGATCCCTCCCGGCGACTACGCACAACTCGAAGTGGATGGCGTGCTGGTCGCGGTGTTCAACATCGCCGGCACTTTCTATGCGATCGACGACATCTGCACGCACGACGGCGGCGAGCTGGCGGGCGGCGCGATCGAGGACGACGTGGTCATCTGCCCGCGCCACGGCGCGCGCTTCTGTCTGCGCACCGGTGCCGCGCTGACGCCGCCCGCTTACGAGCCGGTGCGCACCTACCCGACGCGCGTGGTCGACGGCAAAGTCGAAATCCAGGCGCCCGACTGAAGAGTGCGAGAAAGCGAACATGCCCGCGCGTACGTTGCTGCGACTCACTCTGGTCCGTCACGCCAAGACCGAGCCTGGCCGGCCGGGCCAGGAAGACTGGGACCGCGTGCTCGAGCCGCGCGGCCAGCGCGACGCGCCGGAGATGGCGCGGCGCCTGAAGGAACGCGAGCCGAAGCCGGACCGCGTCCTGTCGAGCCCGGCGGTGCGTGCGATCACGACGGCGACCATCATGGTGCGCGAGCTCGGCGTGTCGCCGCAGAAGGTGCAGCAGGACGAGCGGCTGTATCTGGCATCGCCCAAAGACATGCTGGCAGCGATTCGCGAGCTGGGCGGCCGCTCGCGCCACCTGATGGTCGTAGGCCACAACCCGGGCATCACCGAGTTCGCAGACAAGATCTCCAGCGAGCGCTCGGTCGACAACCTGCCGACCTGCGCCGTCTACACGCTGCAGTTCGAGATCAAGGACTGGAGCGAGCTCGAGTGGTCGAGCGGCATCGACGCCGATCTCGACTACCCCAAGCGCTGCACCTAGTTCTTTCTATTCTCCCATCGTCAGCAGGCTGGCGTTGCCGCCGACCGCCGCCGTGTTGATCGTCACGGTCTGCTCCGTCGCGAAGCGGTGCAGGTAGTACGGACCGCCCGCCTTCGGTCCCGTACCCGACAGGCCGCGCCCGCCGAACGGCTGCACGCCGACGACGGCGCCGATCATGTTGCGATTCACGTAGACGTTGCCGGCGCGCACGCGCGACCCGATGTAGCGCGCCGTCGCATCGACGCGCGTATGCACGCCGAGCGTCAGCCCGTAGCCGGTCGCGTTCACCGCGTCGATCACCGCGTCCAGCTTGTGCGCTTCGTAGCGCACGATGTGCACGGCCGGTCCAAACACTTCGCGCGTGAGCTGCGACAGCGATTCGATCTCCACGGCGACCGGCGCGAAGAACAGTCCGCGCTCGTGCTCCGGCCCGAGCTTGCAGGCGTGATGCCAGCGCGAGGACTTGACGATCCGGGCCGCATGCGCGCGCAGCATGTCGCGCGAAGCCTCGTCGATCACCGGACCGACGTCGGTCGCAAGCTGCAGCGGATCGCCGATCACCAGCTCGTCCATGTAGCCGGCCAGCAGGTTGCAGATGCGCGGCGCGATATCGTCCTGCACGAACAGTACGCGCAGCGCCGAACAGCGCTGGCCGGCGCTGTTGAAGCCCGACTGCACGGCATCCAGGACCACCTGCTCGGGCAGCGCCGAGCTGTCGACGATCATCGCGTTCTGGCCGCCGGTCTCCGCGATCAGCACCGGGATCGGTCCGTCGCGATTCGCCAGCGAGCGATTGATCGCCTTGGCGGTTTCGGTCGAGCCGGTGAATGCCACACCCGCGACGCGGGGATCTGCGACGATGCGCGCGCCCACGGTCGCGCCGTCGCCGGGCAACAGGTGCAGCACATCCGGCGGCACGCCCGCTTCCAGCAACAACTGGATCGCTCGCGTCGCGATCAGCGGCGTCTGCTCCGCAGGTTTCGCGAGCACCGCATTGCCGGCCGCCAGCGCCGCTGCGATCTGTCCCGTGAAGATCGCCAGCGGGAAATTCCAGGGGCTGATGCAGACGAATACGCCGCGGCCGCGCAGCTTCAACTCATTGCTCTCGCCGGTCGGGCCGGGCAGACGCACGCCGGCGCCGAACTCGGCGCGGGCCCGATCGGCGTAGTAACGCAGGAAGTCGACCGCTTCGCGCACTTCGGAAATGCTGTCGGGAATGGTGCGCCCGCCTTCGCGCCCGCAGAACGCGAGCAGCTCGGGCATGCGCGACTCGTACAGATCCGCCGCGCGCTCGAGAATTTCGGCGCGCTCGGTCGCCGGGGTCAAATCCCAGGCCGGTTGGCCGCGCACGGCGGCGGCGAACGCCGCCTCGATGGCAGCCTCGTCGGCATCGCTCACGACGCCGATGACCTCGCTGCGATTCGCTGGATTGCGCACTTCCGTCGCGCGGCCCTGGCGCAGCTTGCCCGAAACGAGCGCGCCGCCGGCCCAGCGCTCGCGGCTTGCGCCCGCGATGCTGGCCATGAGCGGCTCGGACTCGAACGGATCCGGAAGATTGACGCCGCGCGAGTTCAGCCGCGACGAGCCGTACAGCATGCGCGGCAGCGGGATGCGCGAATGCGCCTTCTGCGGCAAGGCATCCACTTCGCTGACCGGGTCGCGCACGATGTCCGCGATCGCTGTCTGCTCATCGACGATACGATTGACGAACGAGGTATTCGCGCCGTTCTCCAGCAGGCGCCGCACGAGGTAAGGCAACAGATCTTCGTGCGAGCCCACCGGCGCGTACACGCGGCACGGCAGGCCGATCTTGCCCGGACCGACGAGCTGCGCGTACAGCTCTTCGCCCATGCCGTGCAGGCGCTGGAATTCGAAGGCGCGACCGGCCTCGGTGGCCAGTTCCATGATAGTCGCGACCGTCTGCGCGTTGTGAGTCGCGAACTGCGGATAGATCGTGGCGCCGGCGCCGATCAGCTCGCGCGCGCACGCGATGTACGAGGTATCCGTATTCACCTTGCGAGTGAAGACGGGATAGCCGGCAAGTCCGCGCTCCTGTGAGCGCTTGATCTCGCTGTCCCAGTAGGCGCCTTTCACGAGCCGCACGTTCAGCCGCGTGTTCGCGGCGCCCGCGAGCTCGCGTAACCAACGAATGACTTCGCGCGTGCGCTTCTGATAGGCCTGTACGGCGAGGCCGAAGCCGTTCCAGCCCTTGAGCTTCGGCGAGCGCACGACCTGCTCGATCAGCTCCAGCGACAGCTCGAGCCGCTCCGCCTCTTCCGCATCGACCGTGAGCGCAATGCCGCCGTCGCGAGCTGCGACTGCCAGATCGAGCAAACGCGGCGCGAGCTCGGCGAGCACACGCCGCCGCTGCGTGAACTCATAGCGCGCAAACAGCGCGGACAGCTTCACCGAGATGCTTGGCGCAGCCTCGATTGCAGTGCCGGGCTTGATCGAGCGCGCCACGCCGCCGATCGCCTGGTGATAGGCATCCAGATAGCGTCTGGCGTCGGTGTCGGTGAGCGCCGCCTCGCCGAGCATGTCGAACGAATAGCGGTAGGCGCGATTCTCGGCCGAGACCGAGCGCTCCAGCGCTTCCTCGATCGTGCGACCCATGACGAACTGGTGACCCATGATGCGCATGGCCTGCCGGAACGCGGCCCGCAGCACCGGCTCGCCGATACGGCCCGCAATGCGCGCGATCACGCCACGCGGATCGTGCATGTCGGCGTCGCTCGGCCGCACGATCTGCCCGGTGAGCATCAGGCCCCAGGTGGAAGCATTGACGAACAGCGACTCGGCTTCGCCGAAGTGCGAGCCCCAGTCGCCGGCGGAGATCTTGTCCGCGATCAGCTTGTCGGCGGTCGCGTCGTCGGGGATGCGCAGCAGCGCCTCGGCGAGGCACATCAGGATCACGCCCTCCTGCGACGACAGGTCGTACTGCCGCAGGAACGCGTCGAGACCGGTGCGCTTCACGCGGGTCGTGCGCACGCCTTCGACCAGTTGCGCCGCGCGCGCCGCGATCTTCTCGCGGGTTGCGGCCGGCAGCCGGGCGGCGTCGGCCAGCTCGCGCACGATCTGCTCCTCGTCGCCGAGATAGTTGCGGTTGATGGCTGTCGCGACGGAGCTGTCGGAGGCCGCTCGCGCGGCTGCGGGTGGATTCATGGTGGGTCGGCCACTTGTTTCGAGCGATTTGCTTAAGGCGGCGGGCGCGGAAGCCTACACAGGTCGGAGCGCCGATTCTACGCCGCAGCCCCGCGGTCTTGATTTCCGGCGCGAAATCTCCATCGTTGGGCCTTCTGCGCCCGACTGGAGGCTCGCTCGTGACCGAAGCCGTTGCCCCGCTGACAGTAACCGCCGCCACTTTCATGACCGACGTCGTCGAGGCGTCCGGCCAGACGCCGGTGCTGGTCGACTTCTGGGCGCCGTGGTGCGGCCCGTGCAAGCAGCTCATGCCGATCCTGGACCGCCTGGTCGCGCAGTACGGCGGGCGCTTCAAGCTCGCGAAGGTGAACACCGACGAGCAGCAGGAGCTGGCGCAGCAGATCGGGGTGCGCAGCCTGCCCACCGTGGTGCTTTTCAAGGACCGCACGGTCGTCGATCACTTCATCGGCGTCGTGCCGGAATCGCAGATCAAGGAAATGCTGGACAAGCACCTGCCGAAGACCGTCGACAGCCCGGTGCAGCGTGCTCAGCAGCTGAAGGCGGCGGGAGACTTCGCCGGCGCGCGCACGATCCTGCAGAACGAGCTGGCGCGCGATCGCGACAACATCGACCTGCAAACCGCGCTCGCGGAACTACAGGCGCTCGACGGCGACCTGGACGGTGCGCGCAAGGAACTGGAACATCTGCAAGGCTCGAATCCATCGCATGCGGCCGTGAAGCGGCTCGCAGCGCTGCTCGCGTTCAGCGACGTCGTGGGGACGTACCCGGACGTGCGCTCGCTGCGCGAGCGTGCTGCTGCGAATCCTGCGGATCTCGAATTGAAGCACGCGCTCGCAGTCCATCAGCTGCTCGGCGGCGATGTCGAGCCGGCGCTGCTCGCCTGGCTCGAAATGCTGCGCGATCACCGCAACTACAAGGACGACCTCGCGCGCCGCAGCCTGGTGCTGGCTTTCGAGCTGATCGGCGAAGCGGATCCGATCGTCGGTCAGACGCGCCGCGCGATGTCGCGCATGCTGTTCTAGACTCTGCTTGCCGCTTCTTCCAGTGCCGTCGCGATGGGCGCGCCCAGGTAACCGCGAATGATCCGGCGCACCAGATAGATCAGCGGGATCAGCAGGAACGCCATCAGCAGCTTGTACCCGTAGTTGACCGTGCCCACTGCGAGGAACAGCGGCACCGGCCAGTGCTGCGGGCCGATCACGAACGCGATGTAGAGCACGACGAAGCTGTCGATGAGCTGCGACACCGCGGTCGAGCCGGTCGCGCGCAGCCACACCCACTTCTCCCCGGTCAGCATGCGGATGCGATGGAACACCGCGATGTCGATCAGCTGCCCGATCAGGAACGCGATGATCGAGCCGGCGATCGTCCACATGCCCTGGCCGAAGATGCTGGCGAACGCGGCTTGCATGTCCGGCACGCCGTTGCGCTGATTCACCGCGACCCAGAACCCCGCCGGCACCAGGGTGATCGCGAGATACGCCGCGAGAAAGCCGTAGCTGATCAGCACCACCGTCAGCCACGAGATGAACTGCACCCCGCGACGGCCGAAATATTCGTTGATCACGTCCGTCATCAGGAAGACGAACGGCCACAGCAGCACGCCGCTGGTGAACGACAGCGAGCCGCTCTGCCCGAACAGGTTCCAGTCGAACGGCGCGAGGCCGAGCGTCGGCTCGAGCGCGAAGATCTTGACGCCGACGAACTCGGCGATCATGGCGTTGCAGGCCAGGAATGCCGCGAGCACCACGAACAGGCGCGCGGCGCGCGAATCGAGCGGGCCGGCATGGGCATGGGCAGGGGCCGCGGCAACAGGCGAAGTCATTTCTTTTTATTCGGTCACTGACTGGTGGGCGGGCACCGGAGGCTGGCAGACTAGCACCTCCGATGATCCGCATCACCGCCCTCAACGTCTACCCGGTCAAAGGCTGCCGCGGGATCGCGCTCGACAGCGCGCGCATCGCCGCGACCGGCTTCGAGCACGACCGCGAATGGCTCATCGTGCGGCCGGACGGTCGCTTCATGACCCAGCGCGAAGAGCCGCGGCTGGCGCTGATCGAAACCGCGTTCGTGGATGAGGCGCTGCGGCTGCGCGTGCCGGGCGGCGCCGAGCTGCGCACGCCGTTCGACGCGTCGGGCAACGAAGTCGAAGTGACCTGCTGGAAAGACCGCTGCGCGGCGTTCGACGCCGGCGAAGAAGCCGCCTCGTTCCTGACGCGCTACCTGGGCGCGCCCTACCGCCTGGTGCGCTTCGATGCGCGCCGCAAGCGGCCCAGCAACACGCAGTGGACACCGGGCGTCGAGGCGCTGAACCAGTTTTCGGACGGCTTCCCGTGGCTGCTGATCTCGGAAGCCTCGCTGCAGGAGCTCAACAGCCGCCTGTCGAAGCAGCTGCCGATGAATCGCTTCCGTCCGAACATCGTCGTCAGCGGCCTGGCGCCGTTCGGCGAGGACCGGCTGCACGAGCTGGTTGCGGAAGGCGTGCGCTTGCGACGAGCGAAACCGTGCGCGCGCTGTATCGTGACCACGACGGATCAGGCGACGGGCACGCGCGACGGCGATGAGCCGCTGCGCGCGCTGGCGAAATTCCGCTTCGATCGGCAGCTCAAAGGAGTGATCTTCGGTCAGAACCTGATTCTGATCGACGGGCTCGGCGCGCAGCTGCGCGTCGGGCAGGAGCTGCAGGCGACGGACGCCTAGACGTCGCTGCGGTTTTGCACTTCGCGCGACAGGCGCCGCAGGCCTGCGCTTTCCCAGCCGAAGCGCTCGTCATCCGCATCGTCGGCCGCAGCTTCCTGCACAGCCTCGACGTGCGGCGCGACGCGTCGGATCACGACGCTTTCCCAATCCTCGCGCACCAGCGTCTTCTCTGGATCGAATTTCTCGTCGTCGTCGCGGTCGGATTTCGGCGGCACGGGCCGCACGATCTCGACCGTCGGTTCGGAGTCCGGATCGCGCTCTGTTGTCATAAGTCCATCGCCTCTGCCCACACGCGCCAAACTACCCGCCGCCGGGCCATCCCGGTGAGGACGTAGGTCACATGACGGCACGCTGCCGTTGCAACCTGTGGAGTCGGACACGCTTCGTCGCTGAACGCCTTGTCGCGCGGCGAAGTTCCGCGAGGCAGCCGCGCTAGAGCTCGTCCTCGTTTGCGCAACCGGGCAGTGGCATCTGACCTTTCGGTTGCTGAGTCGCGCGCGCGGCGACGAGCTTGGGGATCAGCGTGCGGATCGCGTCAGTAGCTTCGCGACAGCGACGTGCGTCACGCCCTGCAGCGTCGCGTTCCGCCGCGAATGAGCGGGCGTCGTGGCTGAGAATATCCTCCAGCATCTGCAACTGCTGGATCGTCATGTCGATCAGATCGGCGCCGGTGAGATACATGTTCGGTCCCTGGCTTCATGTACAGCCCTTGTAGTTATATACAGCCCGGCGCCGGCGCGAAAGCGCCAGTGAGGAAATTCCAGGAAATTCAGTGGGCCGGCTCAGTAGCCGGCGAGCTGCGCATAGCGGTCGGCGTGGTAGTAGTAGTCGCCGAAGGTCTCGCCTGCCGCGCGCGCCCGCTTCATGAAGAAGCCGATGTCGAACTCATCGGTCATGCCGATGCCGCCGTGCATCTGCACCGCTTCGTTGGTCGCGATGCGCGCGACGTCGCTGGCCTTCGCCTTCGCCAGGCACACCAGGTTCGCGGCCGTCGGCTCCTGCGCCTCCAGCGCTTGCAGAGTCCGCAGCACGACCGAACGCACCAGCTCGATCTCGCAGAACAGGTGCGCCGCGCGGTGCTGGAGCGCCTGGAAGGTGCCGATCTTCGCACCGAACTGCTCGCGCTCGCGCAGGTAGTTGAGCGTGCGCTCGAATGCTTCTTCGGCGACCCCGAGCAACTCGGCAGCGAGCACGGCGCGGCCGGCATCCAGCACGGCGTCGAGCACGACGGCGCCCTTGTCGAACGTGCCGACGACGTCGCTGTCGCTCGCCGCCACGTCGCGCAATTCGATCGTCGCAGCATTGTGGCTGTCGACGGTCGGCGTGCGCGTCACGCTGACGCCGCTCGCCTTCGCATCGATCAGGAACAGCGTGATGCCATCGCGGCTCTCGACGTCGCCAGAAGTGCGCGCGGTGACGATCAACCGGTCCGCGACGTGACCGTCGAGCACGAAAACCTTGCGGCCGTTGAGCTTGAACTTGCCGCTGCCGCCCGTGGCGCGGGTCGCGATGCTGTGCGGCGCGTGACGATTCTTCTCGTCCGAAGCGAGCGCGACGATGAGGTCGCCGCCGGCAATCGCCGGAAGCAGCGCTTCCTTCTGCGTAGCCGATCCGCCTCGCAACAGCGCAGTCACGGCGAGCACCGCGGTCGATAACAGCGGCGTAGCGCTCAAATTGCGACCGATCTCTTCGGCGATGAGTCCCGCGCCGACGTAGCCGAACCCGGCCCCGCCGTGCTCCTCCGGTACCAGCACGCCGGCCCAGCCCATGTGCGCCATCTCCTTCCACACGTCGCGGTCGAAACCGACGCCGTCGTTCTGGTCGCGCAGCTTGCGCAGCTGCGCGACCGGCGCACGCTCGGCGGCAAAGCGCTTCGCGGCGTCGCGAAACATCAGCTGGTCTTCATTCAGGACGAGCGACATGAAAGTCCCCTGGTTCGAATGCTTCAGGCGCCGGGCAACCGCAGCACGTTCTTGGCGATGATGTTCAGCTGCACTTCCGAGGTGCCGCCCTCGATCGAGTTCGCCTTGGTGCGCAGCCAGACCGGCGCGGGGTCGGTCTGCGTCTGGCTGTCGAACTTGAGCGCATCGGTGCCGGCAATCGACATCGCCAGCTCGGCGCGGCGCTTGTTCAGCTCGGTGCCGTAGTACTTCAGCATCGAGGAGACGGCGCCGGTCTCGTTGCCGGCCTTGGCCTCGTCCAGCACGCGGCCCATCGTCAGCGCGAAGGCCTGCACGTCCATCTCGAAGCGCGCGATGTCGGCGCGCAGCGTGCCTTCGGCGAGCCGGCCGGAGGCGAGCCCGATGCTCTTGATCGCGAGCTGGCTGAGCGGTGTCTGCCGCTGCGTGCCCATGCCGCCGATCATGTTGCGCTCGTGCGTGAGCAGGTACTTCGCGATCGTCCAGCCCTTGTTGAGCTCGCCGACCAGGTTCGCCTTCGGCACCCGGACGTTGTCGAAGAACGTCTGCGTGAACGGCGAGTAGCCGGAGATCAGGCGGATCGGCCGGGTCGAGATGCCGGGCGACTGCATGTCGAACAGCAGGAAGCTGATGCCTTCCTGCTTCTTCGCGGCAAAGTCGGTGCGCACCAGGCAGAAGATCCAGTCGGCCTTGTCGCCGTAGCTGGTCCAGATCTTCGAGCCGTTGACGACGTACTCGCCGCCCTGGTCCTCGGCGCGCGTCTTCAGCGACGCCAGATCCGAGCCCGCGCCCGGCTCGGAATAGCCCTGGCACCAGCGGATCTCGCCGCGCACGATCTTCGGCAGGTGCTCGCGCTTCTGCTGCTCGTTGCCGTACTTGAGCAGCGCCGGGCCGAGCATCGAGATGCCGAAAGAGGTCAGCGGCAGACGGCACGCGAGCCGCCCCATCTCTTCGCGCAGCACGCGCGCTTCTTCCTTGCTCAACCCGCCGCCGCCGTATTCCTTCGGCCATTCCGGCACGGTCCAGCCGCGCTCGGCCATGCGCTCCAGCCACAGGCGCTGCGCGTCGTTCTTGAACTTCCAGCGCCGCCCGCCCCAGCAGACGTCGCCCTCCTCCGCGATCGGCTGGCGCATCTCGGCGGGACAGTTCGCCTCGAGCCACGCGCGCGTCTCGCGGCGAAAACTCTCGAGCTGATCGACGGACTTGAGTTGTGCGGACATTTGACGCTGCCTCTGTCGGGCTGAAGCCCGACCTACATGCTGCGTCCGGCCAGTCTCAGGCCGGTCGCGGCGAATTGTTTCGCGATACCGCCGTACGTCAGCGCCCGCGGATCGGCGGCGTTGCCCTGCAGCCCGCGCGCATACACGCCTTGCGTGATCGCGGCCATGCGGAAGCAGGAGAACGCCAGGAAGAACGGCCAGTTGTCGATGCGCGCGCGGCCGGCGTGACGGCAATAGTTCGCGATGAACTCGTTTTCGTCGGGAATGCCGAGCTCGCGCAGGTTCACGTCCGCCAGGCCGCCGCGGCCCTCGCCGGCCGGCAGGTGGTAGTACATGCACGCGTAAGCGAGGTCGCTCAGCGGATGGCCGAGCGTCGCGAGCTCCCAGTCGAGCACCGCGATGATGCGCGGCTCGCTTGGATGAATGATGGTGTTGCCGATGCGGTAGTCGCCGTGCACGATCGCCGTCTCATCGGCTGCGGGCAGATGCGCGGCGAGCCACGCGATCAGCCGCTCCATGTCCGCATTCTCTTCGGTCTTCGACGCCAGGTACTGCTTGGTCCAGCGGTCGAGCTGGCGCGCGACGTAGCCTTCGGGCTTGCCGAAATCGCTCAAGCCCACCGCGCGAAAGTCGACGGCATGCAGCGCTGCGCCGATGCGGGCGTAATCGTCATAGACGCGCGCGCGCTCCGCCGGCTCGAGTTGCGGCAACGTGACGCCGGTGATCACGCGGCCTTCGACGTGATCCATCACGTAGAACGAAGTGCCGATGATCGTTGCGTCCTCGCACAGCAGCCGCGCGTTCGGCACCGGCACGTCCGTACCCGGCAGCGCGCGCAGCACGCGATACTCGCGCTCGACCAGGTGTGCCGACGGCAGCAGCTTGCCGGGCGGCTTCTTGCGCAGCACGTATTTCTTCGTCGGCGTCTGGATCAGGAACGTCGGGTTCGACTGACCGCCCTGGAACTGGCGCAACTGTGCCGGCCCGGAAAAATCCTCGAGCTGCGCTTCCAGGTACCGCCACAACGGCCGCTCGTCGAAGCGATGCTGCGGCAGCACGTCGACGATCGCGACATCCGAGCGTTGCGCCTGGGCTGACATGTGCGGCCGGTCCCCTCCCCCGAGTGACTCGATTCTAAGCTCTATGCCGGCGTGCGGCTCACTCGATCGTGAGCTTGCCGAACGCGACGCCGAGGTCCCAGCCGCGGCCCGTTCCGCTCAGCGCAAGCGACACCTCGCCCTTGGTCATGACCTGCGCCTGCGACGACTTGACGGCGCCGGCATGCGCCTCCGCCGCGACGTAAGAGCCGAGCAGCTCATCGATGCCCTTCACCTCGGAAAACTCGCCGTGGCCGTCCTCGATCGTCGATTTGCCGACGGTGAGTCCGCCGCCCTTGGCGGTCAGCTTGACGTTCTTTGACTGTCCGTTGCTGCACTTGATGGTGCCGCTGCCGCTCGCGGTCTTGTAGAACGCGGACCAGCCCGACATGGTGAACGTGAGCTTGCACGTGACGGTGGCCGCGGCGGCGTGTGCGGTCGTGGCCGCCGCCGACAACAACATGAGCGCAAAGATGCGTGAACCGAGACTGCGCATGAACATAAGAATGATCCTCTGTAAAACCAGCGCCGCGGTCAGGCGCGGGCGCCGGAAAACTGGAAGTTGCCGAACTGCGTGCGGCAGGTGCCGCCGATCTGATCGCCGTTGACCGCGCCCTCGAAGGTCACGTCGACCTGTCCGAGCGGCGTCGTGACCTTGGCGCTGCAGCCGACGTTGGGGCCCGAGACCTGCACGTTGCTCAACTCCGAGGTGCCGTTCGGCGCGGTCATGGTGCCCTGCCACGCCGCCCCCGCCTGCTGCAGCTCCCAGGTAAACTTCTGCGTGCCGATCGGGGTATCCATCGAAATCTGCCACTTGCCTGCTACGCTCATATGCAACTCCCGCGCCGTGAACTCGGGCCGCCGCACCGGCGGTCCGCTTGGCCCGGAAGGATACCGTAGCGCATGAATCAGGTTGGCTTTTCGCTCGGGGATTTCTTTCGCGACCGCCGCGACCGCGGCGAGCCGCTGGTGCTCGCGACCATCGCCGCCACGCTCGGCTCCACGTACCGCAAAGCGGGCGCACAGATGCTGATCGCCGCGGACGGCAGCGCCGCCGGGCTGCTGAGCGGCGGCTGCCTGGAGTCCGACCTGATGGAGCGCGCGCGCTCGGTCCTGTCGGGCGCCCCCGTCGTGGTCCACTACGACACGCGCCGCTCCGACGATCTGATCTGGGGCATCGGCCTCGGTTGCGAAGGCGCGATGACGATCCTGCTGACGCGGCTCGATGGCGCCAACGATTATCAGCCGTTCGCCTTCGTCGAGGAGTGTCGCCGGCGCGGCGCGCCGGGAAATTTCGCTCTGGTCACGCAGTCGACCAACGTGGCGTACCCGCTCGGCAAAGCGTTTCGCTCGGATTCCGCCGTGTCGGTGCCTGCCGGTGTCGCCGATGTGCTGCACGGAACCGCGACGCTGCGCGCCGCGGCGACAGTCGAAACCGGCGGCGCGACCTTCCTGATCGCGCCAGTCGAGTTACCGCCTCGTCTGCTGGTGCTCGGCGCGGGACCGGATGCGATGCCGCTGGTCGAGATCGCAGGACTGATGAACTGGCACGTCACGGTGCTCGATCACCGTCCGGCGTACGCCGTCGCCGACCGCTTTCCGCGTGCGCGTCGTGTCGCGCTGAATCCTGCGGGCGAGCTGGCGAAGGAATTGCAAGCCACGCACTACGACGCGGCAGTAGTGATGAGCCATCACCTGCTGTCGGACCAGGCATATCTCGCTGCGCTGGCCGGGCACGCGGCGATTCCCTACGTCGGATTGCTTGGACCCGCGCCGCGGCGTGCACGACTGATGCAGGAGCTGGGCGAGCAGTCGCAGCGCCTCGCGGGACGGCTCCATGGACCGATCGGCCTCGACATCGGTGCGCGCACGCCGGAGACGATTGCACTCGCGATCGTCAGCGAGATTCAAGCGGTGCTGGCTGGCCGCTCCGGCGGATCGTTCGGCGTCACGCGATGACGCCCAACTCGACGCGCGCAGCGCCGGTGAACGCATCGACCCTGACGATGTAGGACGATGCAGGGCCGCCGCTCCCCGAGAATCGATACTCGAGCTGCAGCGGTTCGCCCATCGCAGTGGGCTGGTAGTGCAGCCCGGGGAAGTCCCGCAGCGCCACCTCGGCTTCGGCCGCGCCGATCTCGGTCGCACACGCACGCACCGCGATTTCCAGCGCGCGCTCCCGGGTGATCGGCTGCGCGTGCGGCGCCCGCGCTGGATCGACGACCGCAAGGCGCGCTTCCACCACCCGTCCGTCGGGATCGAGCTCCACCTCGATGCGCTGACTCACCGGGATCCCGCCGATGAGCTGAGTGAACTTCACGAACCTCGGCATCTGCTCGGCAACGGTGAATTCCGCGGAACGAGCTGCGTCGTGCAGCAGCCCCAGATGGCCGATCAGCTCGTGAAGATTCTCCACCGGCGAACGCTGCGGATCGAAGCGGCCGAGGTCGCCGCCGCGAATCGCCACCTTCTCGCTGCTGCGCGAAATGATCACTGACTCCGGTCGCAGTTGCGCAAGCCGCGCAGCCTGTGCCGCGCTGGGCTCGGCGCGCGCTGCGCCGAACGTGACCGAGGCGAGACACAGCGCACCGATCGCCGCAACGACGCGAAGGCGCACTCGTCAAACCCTCACTGGCAAGCTGCGCACGCGTTTGCCCGTCAGCGCGAACACCGCATTCGCGATCGCCGGCGCGACCGGCGGCACGCCGGGCTCGCCGAGACCGCCGAGGGTCGCGCCGGAGCGGATGAACTCGACGCTGATGCTCGGCGCATCGGCGAGCTTCGGCATCGGCAGGTCGTGGAAGTTCGTCTGCGCGACGCGGCCGGCGTCGATGGTCACTTCGTTGAACAGCGCCGCCGAGAGTCCGAAGATGATCCCGCCTTCGACCTGCGCGGTCGCGGTGTCCGGATTGATGACATCGCCGCAGTCGACGGCGGCGCACACGCGATGCACTTTGACGCGTCCCTCGACGATCTCCACCTCCGCGACCTCGGCGACGATCGAGCCGAAGCTCTCGACCAGCGCGATACCGCGCGCGCGGCCCGCCGCAGCCGGCGTGCTCCAGCCGGCCATTTCGGCGGCCTTGTCGAGCACGGCCAGATGGCGAGGCGCGTGGCTCAGCAGATCGCGGCGATACTGCAGCGGATCTTTGCCTGCCGCGTGCGCCAACTCGTCGACGAAGGATTCGGTAAAGAATCCGTGCTGGGTGTGCGCGACCGAACGCCACGCGCCGAGACGCACGTGCGTCGGCGCCGCGACGGCGCGGATGTCCTGGTGCTCGATCGCATAGGGCAACCGCGCGGCGTCATCCTTGATATTGAACTTGGCGACCCAGGCTTGCGGCACGCCGTTTTCGGCGAGCGCGGCCTGGTAGCGCCCGACCACGGCCGGGCGATAGAAGTCGTGCTGAATGTCTTCCTCGCGGCTCCAGATCAGCTTCACCGGCGCGGGCGCGGTCTGCCTGGCGATGCGCACGGCCTGATCGACGAAGTCCATCACTCCGGGCAGGCGCCGGCCGAAGCCGCCGCCGAGCTGCTGGTTGTGGATCGTCACCTGTTCGGGCTTCAGCCCCGCGGCTTCCGCGGCGACCTTGCGCGCCCCGAGCGGATCCTGCACGCCGGTCCAGACTTCGCAGCGTCCGTCGGCGATGCGCGCCGTCGCATTCATCGGCTCCATCGTGGCGTGCGCCAGGAACGGCACGCGATATTCCGCTGCGACGACTTGCGCCGCACCCTGCAGCGCGTTGGCGCCCTTGCCGGACGCAACCACCTTGTCGCCTTTCTCCTTGTCGATGGCAGCACCGATGGCGGAGTAGATCGTGTCGCTCGTCTCGGAGCCCATACCGGTGTCTTCGAACTTCGGCGCAAGTGCACGCACACCTTTGAGCGCACGCCAGTAGCCGTCCGCGACCACCGCGACCGCGTTGTCGAGCTTCACGACTTTCTTCACGCCGGGCAGCGCCTCCGCCGGCGCGGTATCGACGGACACGAGCTTCGCGCCGTGGACGGGGGAAGCAGCGATCGTTGCGTACAGCATTTGCGGCAGCGTGACGTCGACGCCGTAGATCGCCGAGCCGTTGACCTTCGACGGGATGTCGATCCGCGGCGTCGCACGGCCGACGATCGTGTATTCGTCGCGCGGCTTGAGTGCGGGATGCACGGGCGGCGTGAGCAACGCCGCCTGCGGCGCGAGCTCGCCGTACGTGAGCGAGCGGCCCGATCCGCCGTGCGTCACCCGGGAGAGCTTCGCGGTGCATTCGGCTGCAGGCACCTTCCATTGATTCGCGGCTGCTTCGATCAGCATTGCTTTGGCCGCCGCGCCGGCGACGCGCATACCGAGATGACCGGTGCCGCGCACGGCGCTGCTGCCGCCGGTCACCTGCAGATCCATCATCTCCGTCAGCTTGAACGTCCAGAAATCGATGCCGCGCTCCATGTACTTCGGCACGGACGCAACCGGCGGCACGAACACGCGCACCAGATAGCCGTTCGCGTAGTCATCGGTGCCGGGCGCTTCTTCGATGCGCACCTGGTTCCAGTCGGCCTCCAGCTCTTCGGCGCACATCATCGCGAGCGCGGTATGCACGCCTGTGCCCATCTCGCAGTGAGGCACGACCACGGAAACCGTGTTGTCGGCGCCGATCTTGACCCAGGTCGTGAGCTGCGGCGTGCCTTCGCGGCCGTCGGGGGTGACGCGCAAACGGTTCGGTGCGAACGCGATGCCGGCGACGCCGAGCGCGAGACCGCCGCCCACCAGGCCGCCGGTCGCGAGCACGGTGCGGCGAGTCCACTTGTTCATGGCGCACCCCCTTCTTTCTCGACCTGCGCAACGGAATGGATCGCGCGGCGCACGCGCTCATAGGTGCCGCAGCGGCAGATGTTGGTGACTTCCGCGGAGATCTCCGCGTCGCTCGGCTGCGGATTGCGCGCAATCAGCGCCGCCGCCGCCATGATCATCCCGGACTGGCAGTAGCCGCATTGCGGAACCTGGTGCGCGATCCAAGCGGCCTGCAGCGGATGCGGCTGCTCCTTCGGAGCGAGCCCCTCGATGGTGCGGATCGCCATGCCCTGCATGGACGAGGCCGGGACGGAGCACGAGCGCACCGCCGTGCCGTTGACATGCACGGTGCAGGCCCCGCACGCGGCGACGCCGCAGCCGAACTTCGTGCCAGTCAGGCCGAAGTTTTCCCGCAGCACCCACAGCAGGGGCGTGTCCTCGTCCACTTCGGCGGTGCGCGACTCGCCGTTCACATCGAGCGTGATCTGCATAGGTCCCCCCGAGGCGCTGCCCGCCATGATCGTTGCGGCATTCTACCCCCGCCGCAAACCGCGCAGCAGTCGCCGGGCGTGTTTGTCGGGGCGACCGTCCGGCGCGGGTGGGGCGAGTCGCGAGCGCTCGCGCTGCTGCTCTCGCGCCGCGAGGCTCGCTTCGGTCTCGACGTAGTGAGTGCGCGCTTCGGGCGCGGGGCCGCGCCGGACAGGCAGGCCGCGGATCACGACCTCGAACCGCAGCTCGTCGCGCGTGATCTCGATCCGGTCATCGACGTGCACGCCGCGGGACGGCTTGACGCGCTCGCCGTTGACGTGCACCAGGCCGCCGGCGACCGCTGCGGTCGCCTGCGATCGACTCTTGAAGAAGCGCGCGCACCACAGCCACTTGTCGATGCGCAGCCCCGCTGTGCCGTCCTGCCCGGTCATCGGATGAGTCTACGCCGTCTCCCTTGTATCATTGCAGCGCTCGGGTCCAGCTCAATTATCAAGAGGTTGGCGTGGCGGGCAGCGACTGCGTCGATCTTCTCATCGTCGGGGGCGGCATCAACGGTGCCGGCATTGCGCGCGACGCCGCCGGGCGCGGGCTCGAGGTCGCACTGGTCGAGCAGGCGGATCTCGCTTCCGGCACTTCGTCGAAAGCCACCAAGCTGATTCACGGCGGGCTGCGCTATCTCGAATTCTTCGAGTTCCGGCTGGTGCGCGAGTCGCTGATCGAGCGCGAGCGGCTGCTGCGCATCGCCCCGCACATCGTGCGGCCGATGCAGTTCATCCTGCCGCACGTGCCGGGATTGCGGCCACGCTGGCAGATCCGCTTCGGCCTGTTCTTCTACGACTACTTCAGCGGGCGTCGCACGCTGGCGCCCTCGCGCAGCGTGCGCGTCGGCTCGGGCAGTTACGGCGCGCTGCGCCCCGGCATCGACCACGCCTTCTCGTATTCGGATTGCTGGGTCGACGACAGCCGGCTGGTCGTGCTGAATGCAATGGATGCCGCGCAACGCGGCGCGTCGATCCAAACGCGTACGCGGTTCGTCTCCGCTACCGTCGAGGACCGCTTGTGGCGCGCGCGTTGCGTGCGTCGGAACGGCGAAGCGCTGGAGATTCGCGCCCGCGCGATCGTCAACGCCGCGGGACCGTGGGTCGAGCAGGTGCTGAAATCCTTCCCGAGCATCGCAGTCGATGCCGGCGTGCGCCTGGTGAAAGGCAGCCACATCGTCGTGCCGCGGCTGTTCGCGGGCAAGCACGCGTTCATGCTGCAGAACCCGGACGGCCGCATCGTGTTCGCGATTCCGTACGAGCAGAAGTGGACGCTGGTGGGCACGACCGACGTGCCGTTCTCCGGCGATCCGGCGCGCGTGCACATCAGCGACGACGAGGTGCTTTATCTCTGCAACACCATCAACAGCTATTTCCAGCGGCAGATCGCACCCGCCGACGTGCGCTGGAGCTATGCAGGCGTGCGTCCGCTGTGGGACGACGCCTCGAAGAATGCATCGCGCGTCACGCGCGACTACCGCATCGAGCTGACGCAAGCGCCTGCTCATCCGCCGTTGCTGTCGATCTTCGGCGGCAAGCTCACGACCTATCGGCGTCTCGCCGAGACGGTGCTCGAGAAGCTGCAGGAACCGCTCGGCATCAGCCCGCGCCGCTGGACGCATCGCGCCCCGCTGCCGGGCGGCGATTTGCCGGCGCGGCACTTCCGCCGCTTCGCCATCGACGTGCGCAAGCGCTGGCGATTCCTGCCGATCACCGTCGCCCGCCGTCTCGCGCGGGCCTACGGCACACGCGTCGAGATGATCGTCGGCGGCGCCAAATCGTTCGCGGATCTCGGCGAGCACTACGGCGCCGGTCTGACCGCCGCGGAAGTCGCGTATCTGCAGCGCTACGAGTGGGCGCTGAGCGACGAAGACATCCTGTGGCGTCGTAGCAAGCTCGGCCTGCACATGTCAGACGCCGAACGCGAGCGGCTCGCCGCAGCGCTCGGAGCGGAGTCGACCGCTTGCGCCTGAGCGGTATCAGCTACCGCGTCGGCTCCGAGCTGTGGCTGCAGGAGGTCGACCTGTCGCTCGCCGCGGGCGGCATCAACGTACTGCTCGGTGCGACCCTCGCCGGCAAGACCACGCTGCTGCGGATCATGGCCGGACTCGATCGGCCGACTGCGGGTCGCCTGCTGCAGGGAGAGACCGACCTCACGGGCGTTGCGGTGCGCCGGCGCAATGTCGCGATGGTCTATCAGCAGTTCATCAACTATCCCTCGCTCACGGTCTACGAGAACATCGCATCGCCCCTGCGCGTCGCTCGCAAGAGCGAAGCGGAGATCAGGACGCGCGTGACTGCACTCGCGGAGACGTTGCGGCTCAGCCCGTTTCTCGCGCGTTATCCCGCCGAGCTTTCGGGCGGCCAGCAGCAGCGCACTGCGCTGGCGCGCGCGCTCGCAAAGGATGCCGAGCTGCTGCTGCTCGACGAGCCGCTCATCAATCTCGATTACAAGTTGCGCGAGGAGCTGCGCGCGGAGCTTGCACAACTTTTCGCCGACGGTCGTACGACCGTGGTGTATGCGACGACCGAGCCCCTCGAAGCGCTGCAGTTGGGTGGCCATACGACGCTGCTCGCAGCAGGCCGGGTTCTGCAGTCCGGCCCGACGATGCAGGTGTTCCGTCGACCGGCGACACTGGCAGCCGCGCGCGCGTTCAGCGATCCGCCCTTGAACGTCATCCCGGCTCACCTGCTCGAGAACGAAATGAGGTTGCCACTAGCGCATGCGGCCGCAACGGGAGTCCTGCTCGGTATTCGCGCGCACGAGCTCTCGCTGGCGGGCGGGCCTGGCCAGGCAGCGCTCAGCGGACGAGTCGAGCTCGCGGAGATCAGCGGCTCCGAGACGTTCGTCCATCTCGCGCGCGATGACGTGCGCCTCGTCGCCCAGATTCCCGGCGTTCATGAGCTCGCGCTCAATGAGCCGTGCACGCTGTACGTTCGCCCGGCGAGCGTGTACGGCTTCGACGCCGCCGGCCAGCTGTTGTTCGCGCCGGAGAGTTGAGCATGGCGCGCATCGACCTCGTCGACGTCGGCCATCGTTACGGGAGCGAAACCGACGCGTGGGCGCTGCGGCCGATGACGACGACGTGGCAGGACGGCGGCGCGTACGCACTGCTCGGCCCCTCCGGCTGCGGCAAGACCACGCTGCTCAACATCATCTCCGGATTGATCGCGCCGACGCGCGGCACGGTTGCGTTCGATGGGCGCGACGTCACGGCGCTGGCGCCCGAAGCACGCAACATCGCGCAGGTGTTCCAGTTCCCGGTCGTCTACGACACGATGACTGTCTTCGACAACCTCGCTTTTCCGTTGCGCAATCGTGGCTGGAGTGGCGCCCGGCTGCGCCAGCGCGTGGAGGAAGTGGCGGACATCCTCGAGTTGCGCACGGATCTCCCGCGCCGCGCACGTGCCCTGTCGGCGGACCAGAAGCAGAAGATCTCGCTGGGGCGCGGGCTGGTGCGGCCCGACGTGGCCGCAGTGCTGTTCGACGAGCCTTTGACCGTGATCGATCCGCACCTCAAGTGGCTGCTGCGCCGTAAGCTGAAGCAGATCCACCAGCAGCTGCAACTCTCGCTGCTGTACGTCACGCACGACCAGACCGAAGCGCTGACGTTCGCGGATCAGGTCGTGGTGATGAGCCAGGGCGAGATCGTGCAGGTCGGTACGCCCGAGCAGTTGTTCGAAACGCCGGCGCATCGCTTCGTCGGACACTTCATCGGCTCGCCCGGCATGAACTTCCTCGCGTGCGAATGGAGCGGCGGCGCTGCGACGCTCGGCGGCGTGCGCATCGCAACGAGCAGCAAACAGGCGCCGCCGCCCGACGCTGCGCTGGCGATCGGCGTGCGCCCGGAATACCTGGAGCTCGCCTCCGCTCCCGGTCCGAACTGCGTGCCCGCGCGCGTCGCCGCGATCCAGGACCAGGGGATCCACACGATGGTGCGGGTCGAGGTCGGCCCGTCGTTGGCGTGGGCGAAACTGCGCAGTGCGGGCTCCGTTCCCGCTGCGAGCGACGCTTTCGTCTGTCTGCCACCTGCGCGTTGCGCGCTCTATGCAGACGAACGGAGAGTGCCGTGAGCTCCGCGAAACCCGTCAATCAGCGCGCGTGGTGGTTCGTCCTGCCGGTCCTGATCAGCGTCGCGTTCTCGGCGCTGATCCCGCTGATGACGATAGTCAATTACTCCGTGCAGGACATCCTCGGCCCGGATCAGGCCGTGTTCGTCGGCATGGAGTGGTACCAGGAAATCCTGCGCGATCCGGACCTGCACGGCGCGCTCTACCGGCAGCTCGTATTCACGGCGGCGGTGCTCGCGATCGAGATTCCGCTCGGCATCGCGCTGGCGCGGGCGATTCCCGAGCGCGGCTGGCGCGCGTCGCTCGTGCTCGTGCTGCTGGCAATGCCGCTGCTGATTCCGTGGAACGTGGTCGGCACGATCTGGCAGATCTTCGCGCGCGGCGACATCGGACTGCTCGGCTACGTCCTGACGCAACTCGGCATCGACTACAACTACAGCCAGCATCCGACGGATGCCTGGGTCACCGTGCTGGTGATGGACGTGTGGCACTGGACGCCGCTGGTCGCGCTGCTTGCGTACGCCGCCTTGCGCGCAATTCCCGAGCCCTTCTATCAGGCCGCACGGATCGACGGCGCGTCGCGCTGGGCCGTGTTCCGTTACATCGAGCTGCCGAAGATGCGCGGCGTACTCACGATCGCGCTGCTGCTGCGACTCATGGACAGCTTCATGATCTACACCGAGCCGTTCGTGCTGACCGGCGGCGGCCCTGGCACGGCGACCACGTTCCTCTCGCAATACCTCACGCAGAAGGCCGTCGGCCAGTTCGATCTCGGACCAGCAGCGGCGTTCTCGCTGGTGTACTTCCTGATCATCCTGCTGTTGTGCTTCGTGCTGTACAACTTCCTGAAGGATCCGCAGTGAGAAGCAAGCGCAGCTGGCTGCTGCTGGCCGTGTACCTCGTGTTCACGCTCGCACCGATCTACTGGATGGTGCACATGAGCCTGCGCAGCAACCTCGCGATCACGAGCACCTTCGCCTGGGTGCCGGAATCGCTGTCGTGGGCGAATTACGCGACGATCTTCACCGACGCGGCGTGGTACGACGGGTACGTGAATTCGATCATCTACGTCGTGCTCAACACCGTCCTCTCGGTCGCAGTCGCGCTGCCTGCGGCTTATGCTTTCTCGCGCTACTCGTTCCTCGGCGACAAGCACCTGTTCTTCTGGCTGCTCACCAACCGCATGACGCCGCCCGCCGTGTTCCTGCTGCCGTTCTTCCAGCTCTACACCGCGATCGGACTCATGGACACGCACCTGGCGGTCGCGCTGGCGCACATGGTGTTCAACGTGCCGCTCGCAGTGTGGATCCTGGAGGGATTCATGTCGGCCGTGCCGCGCGAGATCGACGAGACGGCGTACATCGACGGCTACGCGTTCCCCCGCTTCTTCCTCAAGCTGTTCCTGCCGCTGATCAAGGCCGGCATCGGCGTCACGGCGTTCTTCTGCTTCATGTTCTCCT
>DATBKP010000148.1:0-22606 GCA_036555785.1 Steroidobacteraceae bacterium | reverse complement strand
CTCGGCCTGCTCGCCTTCCCGGCGCTGTTCGTGTCGTGCGTGATGATGACGCTCGACCACTCGCTCGGCACCAGCTTCTTCATGCCGGCCGTGGCGCAGATGGGAGGTCAGACAGTGCATGCTGGGGGAAGCCCCCTGCTGTTCCAGCACCTGTTCTGGTTCTTCGGACATCCCGAGGTGTACATCGTGGCGCTGCCGGCGTTCGGCATCGTCTCCGATCTGCTGTCGACGCACGCCCGCCGCAACATCTTCGGCTACCGCATGATGGTCTGGGCGATCCTGGCGATCGGCTGTCTGAGCTTCGTGGTGTGGGCGCACCACATGTACGTCAGCGGCATGAACCCGTACTTCGGCTTCTTCTTCGCGACCACCACGCTGATCATCGCGGTGCCGACGGCGATCAAGGTCTATAACTGGATCCTGACGCTGTGGAAGGGCGACATTCATCTGACGGTGCCGATGCTGTTCGCGATCGGCTTCATCTTCACCTTCATCAACGGCGGTCTCACCGGCCTGTTCCTCGGCAACGTGACGGTCGACGTGCCGCTGTCCGGCACGTACTTCGTGGTGGCGCACTTCCACATGGTGATGGGCGTGTCGCCGATCCTGGTGGTGTTCGGCGCGATCTACCACTGGTATCCGAAGATCACCGGGCGGCTGCTCGACGACCGCCTCGGCCGCATCCACTTCTGGTGCACGTTCATCGGCACCTACTCGATCTACCTGCCGATGCACTACCTCGGCATCCTCGGCGTGCCGCGCCGCTACTACGCGTACAGCGACGCCATCGACTTCATCGGCCAGAACGTGCACATCGCGAACGAGTGGATCTCGATCTCGGCGGTGTTCGTCGCGGCGACGCAGCTGGTGTTCCTGTTTAACCTGGCGTGGTCGCTGAAGAACGGCCGCGACGCCGGCGCGAATCCATGGCGCGCGGTATCGCTCGAATGGCAGACGCCCGACACGCCGCCGAAGCACGGCAACTGGGGCAAGGACCTGCCGGTCGTGTATCGCTGGGCCTACGACTACAACGTGCCCGGTGCGCCGGAGGACTTCGTGCCGCAGACGGTGCCGCCCGGCGATCCGCGCGCGGGCAGCGCGCCCGCAGGCCGCGACCACGGAGTGCACCATTGAGCTTGACCGTCGCCTACGCAGCGCTCGCGACCGGCATCATCGTCTGGCTGATCCTGGTCCGGAAGCTGTCGGCGAAATCGTGGGAGATGCAGCCCGCTGCGGCGTCGGAAACCGACGGGCCCCGCTGGCCCGCTGCACGCGTCGGCCTGTGGGTGTTCCTCGCGGTCATCACTTCGCTGTTCGGTCTGTTCGTCTCCGCGTACTACATGCGGCTGACCGGCCATCACGGCTCCGGACCGGCGACCGATTGGGTGCAGCTGAGCGAGCCGCCGGTGCTGTGGCTGAACACGGTGCTGCTGATCGCGGCCAGCGTCGCGATGCAAAGCGCGCGCAGGACAGTGCGCACCACGAGCAGCCTGGATCGCAGCCGTACGCCGCTCGTGCTCGGCGGGTTGCTGACGCTCGCGTTTCTCGGCGGCCAGCTGTACGCGTGGACGCAGGTGCGCGAGTCGGAGTTCTTCTCCGCGCTGAATCCCGCGGTGGCTTTCTTCTATCTGCTGACCGCCGTGCACGGCCTGCACCTGATCGGCGGCTTGTATGTGTGGGGCCGAACGTTGGCCCGCATGCGTCGCGAGGACGTCGAGGTCATCGACGTGCGCCTGAGTATCGAGCTGTGCAGCGTGTACTGGCACTTCCTGCTGCTCGTGTGGCTGGGATTGTTTGCGGTGATGTTGTCTACCTGAGGAGCGATCGGTGAATCACGAATCGACATCCGCTGCGCTGCCCACTGTGCCCGTGTATTCGGAGGCGGGCCTGAAGGGCGTGAGCGCCGACTGGTCCGCCGACAAGCAGGCCTTCCCCGTGCCGTGGGGCAAGGCGATGATGTGGATATTCCTGCTCAGCGACACGTTCATCTTCTCGTGCTTCCTGATCTCGTACATGAACGTGCGCATCTCGACCACGGACGTGTGGCCGAATCCAAGCATTGTGTTCGGGCTGAACGTGTTCGGCCGCGAGATCCCGCTGTTCCTGATCGCGCTCATGACCATGATCCTCATCACCTCGAGCGGCACGATGGCGATGGCGGTGAACTTCGGTTACCGGCGCGCCCGCGGCAAGACTGCGGCGTTGATGTTCGCCACGGCCGCGCTTGGCGTGTCGTTCGTGAGCATGCAGGCGTTCGAGTGGACCAAGCTGATCGTCGGCGAAGGCGTGCGGCCGTGGGGCAACCCGATGGGCGCGGCGCAGTTCGGCTCGTCGTTCTTCATGATCACCGGTTTCCACGGTCTGCACGTGTCGTGCGGCGTGATCTACCTGTGCGTGGTCGCCAAGCGCGTGCTGAGCGGTTTCTACGACCGCAAGGGCACGTACGAGACGGTCGAGGTCGCGGGCCTGTACTGGCACTTCGTCGACCTCGTCTGGGTGTTCATCTTCGCGTTCTTCTATCTGTGGTAGGAGCGGAATCAAATGGCTCACGGTCATTCGGCTGAAGCAGCGGCGCACGCACCGGCCGGCGGGCACGGCGAGGGCGTGCAGCATCCGATCAAGATCTATCTATGGATCTGGGCGCTGCTGTTCGTCTTCAGCACCTTCTCGTACCTGGTCGACTACTTCCAGCTGCAAGGCATGCTGCGCTGGACGCTGATCATCGTCTTCATGCTGCTGAAGGCCGGCTTCATCGTCGCGATCTTCATGCACATGGCCTGGGAGCGCCTGGCGCTGAAGCTGGCGATCCTGGTGCCGCCGCTGGCGTTGATGGTGCTGCTGGGACTGATGTCGATCGAAGGCGACTACACGTTCGTCACGCGGCTGCAGTCCTTCGTGCATCAGCTGCAGACGCCCGGCGAGCACCGCCCGGTGCCCGAGTTCCACCCCGGGAATCCATGATGGTGCCGACGCCCATCCTCTGGACCTGCGCGTTCGTGGCCGCGGCCGTGTTCGCGGTCATGATCCATTCGATTGCGACCTTCCGCCGCGGCAGCGCGGCCGGCGGCCGGCCTCCCGGTGCGCTCGCTGAGATTTTCTGGGCCATCGTGCCGATCGTCATCATGGTGAGCACCGCACTGCCGGCGGTGAAGATGCTAGCCTCGCAGCACAGCACCCAAGACATCATCGTGGCTGTTCAGGCTCCCAACGACCCGTGACGTCCCGCTATCGATTGTTCCGGCGCCTCGCTCTGGCAGGCGTCGTGCTCGCATTCGGCGTCGTCGTGCTCGGAGCGTGGGTGCGCTTGAGCAACGCCGGCCTCGGCTGTCCTGACTGGCCCGGCTGCTACGGCCACCTGACTGCCGACGATGCTGCCCAGAACGTCAATGCAATCAACGAAGCGTTCCCGCAGCGTCCGTTCACGTATCACAAAGCCATCAAGGAGATGGTGCACCGGTACTTTGCCGGCGGCCTGGTGCTGGTGATCCTGACGCTCGCGGGACTCGCGCTCGCCAATCGGCGCGATCCGCAACAGCCCGTGGGATTGCCGATCGCGCTCGTCGGGCTGGTGATTCTGCAAGCGCTGCTCGGCATGTGGACGGTGACGCTGCTGCTCAAGCCGCTGATCGTGGTGCTGCATCTGCTCGGAGGGCTCACGACGCTGTCCTTGCTCGCATGGCTGGCAGCGGGAGTGTCCCCAGTTCCCGCTACCGACACGGAAATGGGGACTGTCCCCATTCTCAAGACACTGGCCGCCGTCGGCCTCGTCGTGCTCGGGCTGCAGATCGCCCTGGGCGGCTGGACCAGCAGCAACTACGCGGCGCTCGCCTGCCCCGACTTTCCTACTTGTCAGAATTCCTATTGGCCGGACATGGACGCGAAAGATGCCTTCGTGCTGTGGCGCGGCCTCGGCATCGACTACGAAGGCGGCGTGCTCGACAACCCGGCGCGGGTCGCGATTCATTTCGCGCACCGCCTGGGCGCGCTCGTCACCGCGCTCGTCCTCGGCTTTGTGAGTTTCGCCGCGATCCGCCGCGGACCGACGCGCGCTGTGCGCGTTGCCGGGGCAGTGCTGGGCGCAGTCCTCGTGTGTCAGCTGATTCTGGGGCCGACGATGGTCATTCGCGCCCTGCCGCTGGCGCTCGCCACCGCGCACAACGCCGTCGCCGCGCTGCTGCTGCTGGCGGTCGTGGCCCTGAACCGGCAACTGAGGTCCACATAGCTTCCGACGGGCCGGTAGAATCCGCCCGTGGAAACCCCCTCCATTCAGCATCCTCACGCCACCTGGCGCGACTACTACGAGCTCGGCAAACCGCGCGTAGTCATGCTGATCATGTTCACGGCGATCGCCGGCATGTTCCTCGCGGCGCCGGGATTCCCGCCGCCGAACGCGTTACTGTTCGGCACACTTGGCATCGCTCTCGCGGCGTCCGCCGCTGCCGCCGTCAATCACGTGCTCGACCGACGCATCGACGCGCAGATGGCGCGCACGCGCAACCGCCCGCTGCCGCAAGGTCACCTGACGCAGCGTCAGGCGCTGACGTACGCCGCCATCCTCGGGCTGCTATCGATCCTCATGCTGTGGGGTTGGGTCAATGCGCTTACGGCCGTGCTCACGATCTCGTCGTTGCTCGGCTATGCGGTCGTGTACACGGCGTGGCTGAAGCACGCGACGCCGCAGAACATAGTGATCGGCGGCGCCGCCGGCGCCGCGCCGCCGGTGCTCGGCTGGACCGCCGTCACCGGGCAGGTCGACGCTCATGCGCTGCTGCTGTTCCTGATCATCTTCACGTGGACGCCGCCGCACTTCTGGGCGCTGGCAATCGCGCGGCGCGATGACTACGCCAAGACCGGAGTGCCGATGATGCCGGTCGCGTACAGCAGCGAATTCACCAAACTGCACATCCTGCTGTACACGATCCTGCTGGTCATCGTGACATTGCTGCCGTATCTGACCGGCATGAGCGGTCTCATCTACCTGGCGGCCGCGGCGATCCTCGGCGGTTTTTTCCTGTTCCGCGTGCTGCAGCTCAAGGTCCGCTCGGACGTGCGCCTGCCGATGCGCACGTTCAGCTTCTCGATCACGTATCTCGCGTTGTTGTTCGCAGCGCTGCTCGTCGACCACTACTTCACGATCCGCATCGGGTGATGCATCGTGGCGGGCATGCACAGTCGCTCGGTCATTCTCTGGCTGCTGCTGGTCGTCCTCGCGCTGATCGTCTACGGCTCGCTCTACCCGTTCAACTTCAAGGCTGACGCGATCGAAGGCGGCGTGCTCGAGGCGTTCCGTCAGCTGTCGTGGGCACGTGCCGGGCGCGGCGACCGCATTTCCAACGTGCTGCTGTACCTGCCGCTGGGCTTCTGCCTGTTCCTGTGGCTCGAGCTGCGCTGGCGACGAGTGCCGTCCATCCTGGCAGCGACCGCATTGGGCACCTTGCTGTCGCTGTCGATCGAGATCGCGCAGGTGTACGTCTCCACCCGCGTGCCGAGCCTCACCGACCTGACGCTCAATGCCGTGGGCACGTTGCTCGGTGCGACTGCAGGTCTCGCCTGGGGCGGACTCACCCGGCTGATGCATCTGCCGGGTCGCGCCGAACGGCCGCTGCGCGACCCGGGCGCGGTGCTGCTGCTGGGATTGTGGCTCGCGTGGCGCTTCGCGCCCTTCGTGCCGCAGCTCGATCTCGCCAAGCTGAAGCTGGCGTTACGGCCGCTGTTCAGTCCGCAGTTCGACCCGGTAGTGGTGTTCAGCTTCCTGACGTTCTGGCTGGTGGTGAATCAAGCCGTCGCCGCGGTCGTGAGCAGGCCGCGCCGGCTGGAGGCGCTGCTGCTCGTGATTGCGACCGTGCTGGTCGGCCGGCTGCTGGTCGCAAATCAGACGTTCCTGCCCGGCGAGTTGCTGGCGCTGTTGCTGCTGCTGCCGATGCTGCTGGTCATGCATCGACTGCGGCCGCGACCGCGACGCGCCACCCTGGTGTTCGCAGTGATCGTCGTCATGATCATCGACGGGCTCGCGCCGTTCGATTTCGCGCCGCCGCGCGGCCATTTCGATCTGTGGCCGTTCCTGGGCTGGTTCGAGATCGGCCTGCCCGCCGCCCTGGCCCTGATCGACTGGACCGAGCTGTTCGGCAAGCTATTCCTCTACGGCGCGCTGCTCTGGGTGATCAAGGAGTGGGGCGCAACGGTCGGCGTCGCGGTGATCGCGCTCGTCGCGACCGTGCTCGGCATCGAGGTGCTGCAGCAGTGGCTGCCGGACCAGAGCGCTTCGATCACCGATCCGCTGCTCGCGCTCGCGGTCGGGCTGGCATTCCGCTCGCTGTATCAGCGCATGCGGCCGCGCGCATTCGTCCGCGACACTATTTTCCAACGCGCGCGCAACCGTTGAACTCCTTGGTATCGAGCACCGCGCGCGCCGTGTAGGCGAAGAACTCGCCGGACATCGCGTCACGGCACGCCTGGGCGTCGACCAGCAGCTCGAGCTCGTGGCCGTTGCTGCTGGCGTGGTAGCGCACTGTGCCTTCCGCGTCCTGCGTCTGCGGCGCTCCCAAAGCGATCTCCTTCGGCTCGGCCGCCTGGCGCCACGTGATGCTGGCATCTGCGACTTCGACAGCCCAGAACGGCTCCGTGCCGCGCGCCATGACCGTGTAGTTTGCGGCAGGCTCGTCGCAGCCTCGGACCTGACCCTGCACGCCCGCGTACAGCACTTCTTCGAGGACGAACGTGCCGGCGTACGCGCGCGCTTCTGCGATGTCTTCCGTGACCGGTGCGCGCTCGCCGTACGCTTCGACGTACAGCATCGCCGGGCCCTTCTGCATCTCGTCGGCGAACGTTTCCCGCAGCGTGCCGTCGCTCTGATCGAGCAGCCACAGCTCGGCCTTGTCGTTGCACGGACGGAAGGTGATGCGGTCCTGCGCGAGCATCATGACGCCGCGCTTGATCGCGAGACTGGAATCGGCAGGCGGCTCCGCCTGCGTCGGTGCGTCCTGCGGCGCGGTGGCGGTCGTGGCACTTGGCGGCGGCGCGGTGGCATCGGCCGGCGCCGCGGATTGCTCTGCCTGACGCGAGCAGGCTGCCGCGAGCAACGTCGTGCACACTAGCGTCGTGAGCTGGCGCAGACTGCGCATCGAATCCCCCCGCTGCAGGAAAAGCGGCGTCGGTAAAAGAATACCGCGGAAAGAGCACCCCGCGAAATCGCGGTAGAATGCCGGCCTTCATGGACATCACTCCCATCGTCGGCAGTCTCAACGACGCGCAGCGCGCAGCCGTGACGGCGCCGCTCGCGCCGACGCTGGTGCTGGCCGGGGCCGGCAGCGGCAAGACGCGCGTGCTGACGCATCGGGTCGCCTGGCTGGTGCAGGTCGAGAACGTGTCGCCGCACGGCATCCTGGCGGTGACGTTCACCAACAAGGCCGCCGGCGAAATGCGCAGCCGTATCGAGCACATGTTGAACGTGCCGAGCGCGCCGCTGTGGATCGGCACGTTCCACGGTATCTCGCACCGCCTGCTGCGCATCCACTGGCGCGACGCCGGGCTGCCGCAGGCGTTCCAGATCATGGATTCGGACGACCAGCTGCGGGCGATCCGCAGGCTCCTGAAAACGCTCGATCTCGACGAGGCACGCTGGATCCCGAAAGAGATCATGTGGTTCATCAACGCGCGCAAGGACGAGGGCCTGCGTGCGAAGCACCTGAAGGACGACGGCGATCCGACGCGACGGCAGTTCATCAACCTGTACGCGCAATACCAGGAGCAGTGCGAGCGCAGCGGTGTGGTCGACTTCGGCGAGCTGCAGTTGCGTGCGTTCGAGTTGTGGCGCGACCGTCCGGACATCCTCGCGCATTATCGCCAGCGCTTCCGCCACGTGCTGGTCGACGAGTTCCAGGACACGAACACGATTCAGTACGCATGGCTCAAGCTCCTGGCCGGCTCGGAGGGACGTCCGTTCGCCGTGGGCGACGACGATCAGTCCATCTACCGGTTCCGCGGCGCGCGCGTCGAGAATCTGCAGCAGTTCCGCCGCGACTATCCGAACGTGCAGCTGTTCCGGCTCGAGCAGAACTATCGCTCGACCGGCAACATCCTGGCGGCGGCCAATGCGCTCATCGCCAACAACAACGGCCGGCTCGGCAAGAACCTGTGGACCGCCGGCGAGCAGGGCGATCCGGTGCGGCTGTACGCAGCGTTCAATGAGCGCGACGAAGCGGACTTCGTCATCAATCGCATCCGCGAATGGTCGTACAAGGGCGGTCAGCGCAAGGACTGCGCGATCCTGTACCGCTCGAACGCGCAGTCCCGAACGTTCGAAGAGGCATTGATCACGGCGCGCATTCCGTATCGCGTGTACGGCGGCCTGCGGTTCTTCGAGCGCCAGGAAATCAAGGACGCGCTGGCTTACCTGCGCCTGGTGTTCAGTCGTGCCGACGATGCGTCGTTCGAGCGCGTGGTCAACCTGCCGGCGCGTGGTGTCGGCGCGAAGACGCTGGATACGATCCGCAACTACGCGCGCGCGAACACCTGCACGATGTGGGAAGCAGCAGGCGCCTGCATCCAGGAGCTCGGCGCGCGCACTGGCCAGAACGTGCATGCGTTCCTGCTGCTGATCGAGCAGCTGGACAAGCAGACGCGCGCGCTGCCGCTGCACGAGCAGGTCGACCACATCATCAACGCGAGCGGGCTGGTCGCGCATTATCAACAGGAACGCGGCGATCGCGGCGAAGCGCGCATCGAGAACCTGAACGAGCTCGTGAGCGCCGCGCGCGGCTACGAGCCGGACGCCGAGGAGCAGGTCACGCCGCTCGCGAGCTTCCTCGCGCACGCGGTGCTGGAATCCGGCGAAGAGCAGGCCGACGCGTGGGAAGACAGCGTGCAGATGATGACGCTGCATTCGGCCAAGGGCCTGGAGTTCCCCGTGGTCTTCCTCTGCGGCATGGAGGACGGGTTGTTCCCGCACACGCGCTCGACCACCGACATCGACGGGCTCGAGGAAGAGCGGCGCTTGTGCTACGTGGGCACGACGCGTGCGATGAAGCAGCTGTTCCTCACTTATGCGGAGCAGCGGCGCCTGCACGGCGTCGACAGCTACGGCACGCCCTCGCGTTTCATTCGCGAGATCCCCGCGGAGCTGCTCGAGGAGATACGGCCGCGCATCCAGGTATCGCGGCCGGTTTACATGCCGCGCCGGGGTGCTGTCGAAGAAGAGCCGGCGCCGGGCGGCATCCGTCTCGGGCAGCGCGTGCGCCACGGCAAGTTCGGCGAGGGCGTGATCCTGAATCTGCAGGGTCAGGGGAGTCACGCGCAGGTGCAGGTGAATTTCGAGCGACAGGGCACGAAGTGGCTGATGCTGGCGTACGCGAATCTGGAGCCGGTATAAGCGAATGAAAATAATAATCCTCGGCGCCGGCCAGGTCGGCCGCACGGCCGCCTATCACCTGGCGCGGGAGCCGGCGAACGAAGTCACCGTGGTGGACGTCAAGGACGAGCTGCTGCGCGACCTGCAGGACCGCATCGACATCCGCACGGTCGTCGGCAGCGCGACGCAGCCCGGCATTCTCGAAGCCGCAGGCGCGCGCGAGGCGGACATCTTCATAGCCCTCACGAACTCAGACGAAGTCAACATGACCGCGTGCCAGATCGCGTGGAGCCTGTTCAACAAGGACGCGACGCGCATCGCGCGCATCCGCTCCGCCGATTTCACCAAGCACCGCAAGCTGTTCGCCGACGAGGATCGGGCGTTCGCCGTGGACGTGCCGATCAGCCCCGAGCAGCTGGTCACCGATCACGTCGCGCGGCTGATCCAGTATCCCGGCGCGCTGCAGGTGCTGGACTTCGCCGACGGCCGCGTGCGGCTGGTCGGCGTCAAGGCGCTGCAGGGCGGCGCTCTCGTCGGCCAGCAATTGAAAGAGCTGGCGAAACACATCAAAGGCAAGGATGCGCGCGTCGCGGCCATCTATCGCAACGGCCAGAGCATCAAGCCCACCGGCGACACGATCATCGAGCACGGCGACGAGGTGTTCTTCATCGCCGCGCGCGAGGACATCCGGCTGGTGATGAACGAGATGCAGAAGCAGGAGGACCCGGTCCGGCGGGTCGTGATCGCCGGCGGCGGCAACATCGGTTTCAGGCTGGCGCAGCGCCTGGAAGGGGAGCACCAGGTCAAGCTGATCGAGCGCGATCAGCGGCGCGCCCGGCGCATCTCCGAACAGCTCGGCAACACCATCGTGCTGAGCGGCGACGCCGCGGACGAAGAGCTGCTGCTGGAAGAGAACATCGATAGCGCCGACTTCTTCATCGCGGTGACCAACGCCGAAGAGGCGAACATCCTGTCGGCGATGCTGGCGAAGCGGCTGGGCTGTCACAAGGTCGTGGCACTGATCAACCGGCCGGCTTACGCCGAGCTGATGGAGAGCACTTCGATCGACGTCGCGCTCTCGCCGCAGCAGGTGACGATCGGCTCGCTGCTCGCGCACGTGCGGCGCGGCGATGTCGTGCGAGTGCACTCGCTGCGCCGGGGCGCCGCGGAAGCGATCGAAGCGGTGGCGCACGGCATCCAGGGCGAAGGCCGGGTGATCGGCCGCAGAATCGAGGACATTCCGCTGCCCGCCGGTACGACGATCGGCGCGGTCGTGCGCGGCGACGAAGTGATCATCGCGCATCACGACACGGTCATTCATCGCGACGACCACGTGATCCTGTTCCTGACGGACCGCCGCTACGTCGAGGTGGTGGAAAAGCTGTTCGACGTGCCGCGACGCAAGGGCGCATGAACCTGCTCGCCGTGCAGCGGATCCTCGGCCTGCTGGTGATGCTGGTCAGCGTCACCATGCTGCCGCCGCTCGGCGTCTCTCTCTACTACGGCGACGGCAACTGGCAGCCGTTCCTCAACGCGTTCTTCGCGCTGCTCGCGATCGGCGCGCTGATCTGGTGGCCAGCGCGCGGCCGGGTCCGCGAGCTGCGCGTGCGCGACGGGTTCATGGTCGTCGCGTTGTTCTGGTTCGTAGTGGGCGCCGCCGGCGCAGTGCCGCTGTTGCTCGCGGAGGAAGTGCAGCTGTCCATCACCAATGCGGTGTTCGAGTCCGTCTCGGGATTCACGACCACCGGCGCGACGGTGCTGAGCGGCCTGGACTCGATGCCGAAGTCGCTGCTGTACTACCGCGTGCAGATGGAATGGCTCGGCGGCATCGGCATGGTCGTGCTCGCCGTCGCCCTGTTGCCGATGCTGGGTGTCGGTGGCATGCAGCTGATGCGCGCCGAAACGCCGGGGCCGATCAAGGACTCGAAGCTGACGCCGCGCATCACCGGCACGGCGAAAGAGCTGTGCCGCATCTACATTGCGATCACCGTCGCCTGCGCGGTGGCCTACTGGTGGGCCGGCATGACGCCGTTCGATGCGATCGCCCACAGTTTCTCGACCGTTTCGACCGGCGGCAACTCGACGCACGACGCGAACTTCGGCTACTTCGACAACGAGGTGATCGAAGGCATCGCCGTCTTCTTCATGTTCATCGGCGGCGTCAACTTCTCGCTGCACTTCCTGGCCTGGCGCCACAAGAATCTCGTCAGCTACTTCCGCGATCCGGAGTTCCGCGCCTACTTCTGGGTGCTGGCGCTCGCCATCGCGGTGTATTTCGCCGTGCTGTGGCTGAGTCATCCCGGTACCGATCCCGCCGTGGCGCTGCGCCGCTCGCTGTTCCACGCGGTGTCCATGCAGACCAGCTCGGGTTTCTTCACCGACGACTTCACGCACTGGCCGGGCGCGCTGCCGGTGATCCTGATGCTATCGACGTTCATCGGCGGCTGCGCCGGCTCTACTTCCGGCGGCATGAAGGTCGTGCGCTGGCTGCTGCTGTGGAAACAGGGGCAGCGCGAAGTCGTGCAACTCGTGCATCCGAGCGCCGAGGTGCCGGTGAAGCTCGGCCCGAAAGCGATCGATTCGCGCATCGTCGACGCCGTGTGGGGGTTCTTCGGCGTCTACATCGTCGCGTTCGGCGCGCTCATGGTGCTGCTGATCGCGATCGGCGAGGACCAGGTGACGGCGTTCTCGGCGATTGCCGCCTGCATGAACAACACCGGCACCGGGCTCGGCGAGGTGGCTTCGAACTTCGCCGGCCTGAGCGATGCCGGCAAGTGGATCTGCCTGGTGGCGATGCTGCTCGGGCGTCTCGAAGTCTTCCCGCTGCTGGTGCTGGTCTCGCCGACCTTCTGGCGGCGCTAAGAGGCACCCCAAGAAATCGCGCGGAAACTGCGGCGCCTGATGTGCCGGTGGATGCGATTTCTCGGGGACCCCGCCGGGAGGGAGAGACGGGTCGGCAACGTTGCCATCAGTTTGCCAGTTTGGATCATTACGCTGCGTGGAGCGTCTAACCGATTGTGCCGATGACCCTGTCCCGTAAAACCAAGCGTCAGATCCTCGCCGGGAGCCTGCTGGTCGTCGGCGCGCTGGTGATTGCGCTGCTGGTCTGGGTGATCTACCTCGACCGCATCATCACCACGCAGTTCGAGGGGCGCCGCTGGACGCTGCCGGCGCAGGTTTACGCCGAGCCGCTCGAGCTGTACGCCGGCGAAGCCTTCGGCGCGGACACACTGGAGCAGGAGCTCAAGCGCCTCGGCTACCGTCGCGTCGATAAGGCCGAGCAGCCCGGCAGCTACAGCCGGCGGGGCTCGCGCATCGACCTGGTGAATCGCCGCTTCCAGTTCTCGGACGCGATGCAGGTGCCGCAGCTGCTGACAGTGATCACGCGCGGCAACTCGATCGACAGCATGCGCAACGGTCGCAACGAGGAGGTGCCGATCTTTCGCCTCGACCCACTGCTGATCGGCAGCATCTTCCCGATTCACGGCGAGGACCGCGTGGTGGTAACGCCCGACCAGGTCTCGCCGCTCCTGCCGGCTGCGCTCAAGGTCGTCGAGGATCGCAAGTTCGATACGCACAACGGCGTGGACTTCGGCGCGATCGCGCGCGCCGCGTGGGTGAACCTGCGCGCCGGGCAGATCGAGCAGGGCGGCTCGACGCTCACGCAGCAGCTGGTGAAGAGCTACTTCCTCGACAACCGGCGCACGCTGAGCCGCAAGCTCGAGGAAGCGATGATGGCATTCCTGCTGGAAGTGCACTTCGACAAGCAGGACCTGATGAACGCGTACATCAACGAGATCTATCTCGGCCAGGACGGCAATCGCGCGATTCACGGCTTCGGCCTGGCGAGCCAGTTCTATTTCGGCAAGCCGCTCGCCGAGCTGCAGCTGCACGAAGTCGCGCTGCTCGTGGCGATCGTGCGCGGTCCGTCCTACTACGATCCGCGGCGCCACGCGGACCGCGTGCGCGCGCGACGCGATCTCGTGCTGAAACTGATGGCGCAATACAAGGTGGTCGACGCGAGCGCGGCGCAGCAGGCGGCGAAACGACCGCTCGGCATCGTCAGCTCGGCGACGCAGGCGGGCGGCTACTATCCCGCGTTCCTCGACCTGGTCCGCCGCACTCTGCGCCGCGACTATCGCGAAGAGGACCTGACCGAAGCAGGCCTCAGGATCTTCTCGACCTTGAGTCCGCTGACGCAGAGCCACGCGGAGAAGGCGCTGGCCCAGGAGCTCGAGCGGCTCGACAAGACGCGCAAGCAGCAGAAGCCAGATCACAAGCTCGAGGGCGTAGTGGTGGTCACGGCGCCGCAGAACGGCGAAGTGCTCGCGATGGTCGGCGGGCGGCAGGCGAGCTTCGACGGCTTCAACCGCGCGCTCGACGCGCACCGCTCGATCGGCTCGCTGGTGAAGCCGGTGATCTATCTCGCGGCGATCGAGAGCGGGCGCTACAACGCGGCGTCGATCGTCGAGGACGGTCCGGTCGAAGTGAAGCTGTCGAACGGGCAGGTGTGGGCGCCGCAGAACATTTCCGAGGAATACTACGGGCCCGTGCCGCTGGTGCGCGCGCTCGCGCAATCGCTCAACCTCGCGACGGTACGGCTCGGACTGGATGTCGGCCTGCAGAAGGTCACGAATGAGTTCGTCGCGCTCGGGCTCGGACGCCAGCCGCCGCAACTGCCGTCGGTCCTGCTCGGCGCTCTCGATGTTTCGCCGCTGGAAGTCGCGCAGCTGTACAACGCGTTCGCGAATGGCGGCTTCAGCACGCCGTTGCGGGCGGTGCGCGCAGTGGTCGACGCCGAAGGCAAGCCGATCAAGTCGTTCGCGCTGGAAGTCACGCCGGTGGCCGATCCGCAGGCGGTGTACCAGGTCAACCGCATGCTGGTGCACGTCATGGACCATGGCTCGGGACAGGCCGCGCGCGCACAGCTTCCGCCGGAGATCGTGGTCGCGGGCAAAACCGGCACGTCGTCCGACTACCGCGACAGCTGGTTCGCCGGCTTCTCCGGCAACACGCTCGCAGTCGTGTGGATCGGCTACGACGACAATGCGCCGACCGGCCTCACCGGCTCGTCCGGCTCGTTGCCGGTGTGGTCGCGCCTGATGCGCTCGATCGGAACAACCTCGTGGAGCGCGCCGTTGCCTGAGGGCCTCGAGGACGTCTCGATCGAATTCATGACGGGGCTCGCCGCGCAGCAGCGCTGTGGCGGGGAAGACCTGGTCATGATCGCCGTCCCGAGCGGCACGCAGCTGCCTGCCAAGCCCGGCTGCGAATCGAGCGTCTTCGGACAGCTCGGCGAGCGGGCCCGCGAGTGGTGGCGGAGCGTCGTAAGATAGACAGCGTGAACAGCAGCAGCAGATATCGTTGGTGGAAGGTGTGGGCGGTGCTGGCAGCAAGTGCCGCGCTCAGCGCGTGCGCAGTGCCTTCGCCCTACGCGAAGCCGACGCCGCCGCCGCCGCAACAGCCATCGGAAACGCCGCCCGCTGAAACACGGCCCGGCGAACCGCCCTCGACCGAACCGCAGCCGACGCCGCCGCCAGCGCCGGTCATTCGCGAGCCGACCCTCGGAGCTGCGTCGCGCGCGTTGGTGAGCCAGGCGCAGACGCAGATGGCGACCAGGAACTTCGACGTTGCCGCTTCTTCGATCGAGCGCGCGCTGCGTATCGAGCCCGACAATCCGCTGCTGTGGATCGAGTTGGGCAAGGTGCGATTCGCCGAAGGCAACTACGTGCAGGCGGAGAACATGGCGCGCAAGGCAGTATCGATGTCGGTGAACGCGCCGCGGGCGCAATCGTCGGCGTGGCGTTTGATCGCAGACTCGTATCGCGCGCGCGGCAAGAACATGGAAGCGCAGGAAGCGCAGGCCCGCGCCGATAGTTTGAACAATGGTTGAAAAGTTGTCGGGCTGAAGCCCAACCTACGGAAGTTCAGGCTGCAGGTCGGGCTTCAGCCCGACTCTCGCCTCGCGCGGCGCGAGATTCGCCAGAAACTGCCTGGTCGCCGCCTCCCACGTATGCGCGAGTGCGAACGCGCGGCAATGCGCCGGATTCAGCTGCAGCGCTGCCAGCGCCGCCGTGCGCAAGTCTTCGTCGAGCACGCCCGTCGCACCGTTCTCGATGACGTCGATCGGTCCGGTCACCGGGTAAGCAGCGACGGGCACGCCGCAGGCGAGCGCTTCGAGCAGCACCAGTCCGAAAGTATCTGTGCGACTGGGGAACACGAATACATCGGCGGCGGCAAGATGCGCGGCGAGCTCGGCGCCGTACTTGTAGCCGACGAACTGCGCGGTCGGAAATTCGGACTGCAGCGAGCGGCGCGCCGGACCGTCGCCGATGACGAGCTTCGTGCCGGGCAGATCGAGCGCCAGGAACGCTTCGATGTTCTTCTCGACGGCGACGCGTCCCATGTACACGAAGATCGGCCGCGGCAGATCGAGAGATTCCTTGGCGCCCGGCTTGAAGAGATCGACGTCGACGCCGCGCGTCCAGCGCACGATGTTGCGGAAACCGCGGCTTTCCAGCTGTTTCTGCAGAGTCGGCGTCGCGACCATGGTGCGCGCCGCGGCGGCATGAAAGCGGCGCAGGTGCGCGTAGCTGAGCGCCATTGGAATCGGCACGCGTGCCCGCACGTACTCCGGGAACTGCGTGTGATACGAGGTCGTGAACGGGAACCGGTGCCGGACGCACCAGCTGCGCGCTGCCATGCCCAGCGTCCCTTCAGTCGCGACGTGAATGCAATCCGGCGCGAACTCCGCTAACAGCTGCGACAGCCGCCGCGACGGCAACCACGCAAGGCGGATTTCCGGATAGGTCGGGCAGGGAAAGGTGCGGAACTGATTGGGCTCCACGACCATGATTTCGTGGCCGCCGGCGCGCAGCGTCTGCGCCGTCGTGCTCAGCGTCTGGACGACGCCATTGGTCTGCGGCCGCCACGCGTCCGTAACGATCGCGATCTTCACGCCGCCTGCTCGAGCGAGCACGGCGCGAGCGCGCCGCTGTGCGTGATCACCTCTTTGCTCTCGGTCCAGCGCAACAGGCTCAGGCGGCCGTGGAAATCCTCGGTGAGCGTCGTGCAGCTCTCGACCCAGTCGCCGTCGTTGCAGTAGAGCACGCCGTCGATCTGCGAGATCTCGGCGCGATGGATGTGGCCGCAGATCGCGCCGTCGAGGCCGCGACGCCGCGCTTCCTGCGCCAGCGCACGCTCGAAGTTCGCGATGTACTTCACCGCGTTCTTCACCTTGTGCTTCAGGTACGCGGCGATCGACCAGTACGGGAACCCGAAGGCACGACGCAGCCAGTTCACGTAGCGATTCAGTTTCAGCACGAACGAGTACGCGCGATTGCCGAGCGCCTCGAGCAGCGGGCTCGCCTTGATGACGCTGTCGAACTCGTCGCCATGCAGGACCAGCAGGCGGCGGCCGTCGGCGGTCTCGTGGATCGCCTCGCGGCGGATCTCGACGTTGCCGAACACCATGCCGTCGTAGTCGCGAAACAGGTTGTCGTGATTGCCCGGGATGTAGACGACGCGGGTGCCGTGCTTGGCCTTGCCGAGGATCGTGCGGATGACGTCGTTGTGGGCCTGCGGCCAGAAGAACGACTTGCGCAGGCTCCACACGTCGATGATGTCGCCGACGAGGTAGAGCGTTTCGGTCTCGACCGAGCGCAGGAAGTCCAGCAGGTACGCGGCGCTGCAGCCACGGAAGCCGAGATGGACGTCCGAGATGAACACGGTGCGAAACCGGAAGGTCGGCTTGGCGGGTGTCGGACTCATGGCGCGCACATTCACGGCTGGCCATGACGCGAATGTGACCGGGCCGGGAAGATTCTTTTACGCAGCTGGGAGTTGCGCGGGACAGCTCCATGACAGCTCACGATGGCGACATAACGCCGGCAATGGCCAAAGATATCGTGGCCACTTTTAGTGCAAATTAGCGGTCATCCAAAGTGTGACATGCCACCTTCACAGGAACTGCGGCCGAATGAGTCGCCTGCCATGCCACTTCACGCTTTTGGGCGTTTTTGGACGCCGTGAGCACTCCTCCCCGCACAGAGTGGGTAACCACAGCGCGATTCCACCCAGCACTTCAGATAAGGTGGGCTTGGGTGATGCCTGGCTGCGCTCGCTTCGCGGGGCAGCTATGCTCGGCCCCATGATTGGCCTGTTGCAACGCGTCACGCACGCGGATGTCCGCGTGGAAGCCCGGCTGGTGGGGTCCATCGATGCCGGGCTGATGGTCCTGGTCGCCGTTGAGCGCGGGGACTCCGAGCAGCAGGCAGACCGTCTCCTCGAGCGGCTTCTGACCTACCGGGTATTTGCAGACGCCGAGGGACGCATGAATCGCAGCCTGCAGGACACGGGCGGCGGGCTGCTGCTGGTCTCCCAGTTCACGCTGGCGGCGGACACGCGCAAGGGCACGGGCCCCGGCTTCAGCCCGGCAGCGGAGCCGCACGAGGGCAAAAGATTGTTCGAATATCTGGTGGCGCGGGCACGCGAGCGCCATCGCGTTGTCGAAACCGGAGAGTTCGGCGCGTACATGCAGGTGAGGCTGACCAACGATGGTCCAGTCACGTTCTGGCTGCAGGTCGGCGCTGTAGGGTGATGCCCGTCGCAATTGCGACGCGCATGACTGGTCTGTAACCGCCGCCGGCAGCCGTTTGGGCGTATCATCCGGCGGCTTACTGCAGGAGAGAGCGATGGGCATCGGGTTCAAAGAACTGCTGATCATCCTGGCGATCGCGCTGCTGATCTTCGGCGCGAAGCGCCTGAAGACCATCGGCTCGGATCTCGGCGGCGCGGTCAAAGGCTTCAAGAAGGCCATGGAAGACGGCGACGAGAAAGAGAGTCACCAGCTGAACGCGCCTGACCAGAAGGACGCGGAGTTCGACTCGACGCCTTCCAAGACCGGCACCAAGTCCAACGTCTGAGGCTGCGCGGCCCGCGCGTCGCCTCATCCGACCGATTTCCTTCCAGGCTCGATGTTCGAAGTCGGCTTCACCGAGATCCTCCTCATCCTCGGCATCGCGCTGCTGGTGCTGGGTCCCGAAAAACTGCCCGGGCTCGCCGAGAAAGTCGGCCGCTGGACCGGCCGCGCGCGCGCAATGGCGCGCCAGCTGCGTACGCAGCTCGAGCACGAAGTAACGATGGAAGAGATGGCGCGCACGCGCCCGCCACCTGCGCCGCCGCCGCCGGCACCGAATCCTCCGGAAGCGTCTGCGTCCTCTGCTGCGCCGGCCGGCCCCGAACTCGATCTCGACGCGAAAGTATCCGGAATCGAGCAGGCGCCACACGACACGTCCGCCGCTGATGCGGCGGCCGATGCCGCCGTCGCCGCCGACGCGCCGCTGACGAAGTCCGCGCCATGAGCGAGGAGGAGCGCGAGTCGCTGGCCGAAGGGACGCTGATCTCGCACCTGATCGAGCTGCGGCAGCGATTGCTCAAAGCCGTCGTCGCCGTCGCGATCTGCTTTGCACCCTGCGCGTGGTTCGCCAACGACCTGTTCACGATCATCGCGACACCGCTCATCAAGAAGATGCCGGCCGGCAGCTCGATGATCGCCACCAGCCTGGTCTCACCGTTCACCGCGCCGCTCAAGCTCTCGCTGTTCGTCGCGCTGTTCATCGCAATGCCGTACGTGCTGTACCAGGCGTGGGCGTTCGTCGCGCCCGGTCTCTACAAGCGCGAGAAGCGCTTCGCGATTCCGCTGGTCGTCTCGAGCATTCTGCTGTTCTATGCCGGCGTCGCGTTCGCGTACTTCGTAGTCTTTCCTCTGATGTTCGCGTTCCTGACGACGACCGCGCCGACCGGCGTGCAGGTGATGACGGACATCACCAACTATCTCGACTTCGTGCTGCTGCTGTTCTTCGCGTTCGGCGTCGCGTTCGAAATGCCGGTCGCGACGGTGCTGCTCGCCGCCACGGGCATGGTGCGCCTCGAGACCATGACCAAGAACCGTGGCTACGTCATCCTGGGCATCTTCATCATTGCGGCGTTCCTCACGCCGCCCGACGCGCTCTCGCAGACGGCCATGGCCATTCCGATGTGGCTGCTGTACGAGATCGGCATCGTCATGTCCCGGATCCTGCTCCGGGAAAAACTGGCGCAGCAGCGCGCCGAAGAGCAGAGCGCCAGCTCCAGCTGAACAGGCTCAGCTGTATACATAAGGGGCTGTTTGCCTCCTTGCCCCGGCGCGCGCTCTTCGGTGAGACTGGCGCACCTTTGCAACATCCCTGTCACTAACAACAGGCAATCAGCGCGTCCGCCGGTCGGGGCGCGCCCACGAACTGCAGGATGGGCCCAGCCACATGAACCAGAGCATCGAGCGCGATTCCACCCAGGGTCCGCAGCTTTTCGGCCAGCCGCGCGGACTCGCGACGCTGTTCATGACCGAGATGTGGGAGCGGTTCACCTACTACGGCATGCGCGCGATCCTCATCCTGTTCATGGCGGGCGCGATCGCTGACGGCGGACTCGGCATCGACGACAAGACCGCCAGCGCGATTTACGGCTTGTACATCGCTGCCACATACCTGCTCGCACCCATGGGCGGGTGGATCGCGGACAGGTTGATCGGTCAGCAGCGTGCAGTCATCTGGGGTGGTGTGTTGATCATGCTCGGCAATGGCTCGCTGGCTGCCGGCAATCCGAAGCTGTTCTTCATCGGCCTGCTGGTGATCGTGCTCGGCGTCGGGCTGCTCAAGCCGAACATCAGCGCGATCGTCGCGCAGCTGTACCCGGAAGGCGGCTCGCGTCGCGACGCCGGCTTTTCGATTTTCTACATGGGCATCAACAGTGGCGCGTTCCTCGGCTCCACTCTGGTGCCGATCGCGGCGCAGGCCTGGGGCTGGAACGTGGCCTTCAGTCTGGGTGCGATCGGCATGCTGCTCGGCCTGGTGCAGTTCCAGGTCACCAAGAGTCATCTCGGCACCTCCGGCGTCGTGCCGCTCGGCAAGCCTGCGACGTGGTGGCCCATCATCGGCTTCATGGTCGTCGTTGTGCTCATTGCGGCGCTCGGGGTGTCCGGCTCGCTGCAGTTCAATCCCGTGCGGATTTCGGTCGTGGCGAACTGGACAATGATTGCGCTCGCCGCTGCCTACTTTGCCTACCTCGGTTTCTTCGCCGGCCTCGAGCTGAATGAGCGCAAGCGCGTCGTCGCGATGGTCGCGCTGTTCGCGGCCTGCGCCATGTTTTGGGCGGGCTTCGAGCAAACCGGCGCGTCGCTGAACCTGTTTGCCGACCGGCACACCGATCGCATGATCTTCGGCTGGGAGATGCCCGCCGGTGTGCTGCAGAACGTGAATCCCGCCTTCATCATCATCTTCTCGCCTGTGTTCGCTGCCCTCTGGGTGCAGCTCGGTAAGCGCAACATGGATCCGTCGGCTCCGTTCAAATTCGCGCTCGGCCTGATCCTGATGGGCGTGGGCTTCATCGTGATGTTCCTCGCCGCGCGCTACGTAGTAATGGGCGAGAAGGTACTGCCGACATGGCTGGTGCTGACATACCTGTTCCACACGTTCGGCGAGCTTTGCCTGAGTCCGGTCGGCCTGAGTTCGATGACCAAGCTGGCGCCGGCGCGCTTCGTCGGCCAGGTGATGGGCCTGTGGTTCCTCGCGACGGCGATCGGCAATAACCTCGCGGGCCAGTTGTCCGGCAAGTTCGATCCGAACGATCTGCCGAGCATGCCGGGCCAGTTCCTCTATATCTTCTGGTGGGGTGTGATCGCCGGCGCGGTGCTGCTGGTCCTGACGCCGTTCATCAAGAAGATGATGGCGGGCGTTAAATAGAATCAGGGGTGAAGCGATGCGAAATTCACTACGGCTCGCGGCCGCGATAGCGGCTGTCATCGCCATGGGCGGCTGCGGCCGCGAGACGTCGCAGAGCACGGCAGCGCCGCAGGAGTCCGCCGATCAGTTCGTCGAACGGCTCAACCGCGAGATGAGCGAGCTCGGCCGCGAGCAGTCCGCCGCGGGCTGGGCGTACGCCACCTTCATCAACCAGGACACCGAATTCCTCAACGCGAAAGCGACCGAGCGCGGGCTCGAGTACTTCAGCAACGCGGTCGAAGCCGCCAAAGCGTACGACAACCAGAAACTGAGCCCGGCGACTGCGCGCACCTTGCTGCTGCTGAAGCTCGGCGTTGCGGCGCCCGCGCCGAAGGACGCGACCAAGCGCGCCGAGCTCGCCGGGATCACGTCGAAGATGGAAGGCATGTACGGCGCCGCGAAGTACTGCCCGAAAGGTCCGCAGTCCTGCAAGGACCAGGAGCAGCTCACCGACGTGCTCGCCAACAGCCGCAACTACGCCGACCTCACGGAAGCGTGGACCGGCTGGCATTCGACCGCGCGTCCGCTGCGCAAGGAATACGTGCGCTTCGTCGAGCTCGCGAACGAAGGCGCACGCGAGCTGGGCTTCGCGGATCTCGGTGCGATGTGGCGCTCGGGCTACGACATGCCGCCCGACGATTTCACGAAGGAAGCGACGCGGCTGTGGGGACAGGTCAAGCCGCTGTACGACTCGCTGCATTGCTACGTTCGCGGGCGGCTGCAGAAGACCTACGGTGCGGAGCGCGTGCCGGACGGCAAGCCGATTCCCGCACACCTGCTCGGCAACATGTGGGCGCAGCAGTGGGGCGAGATCTATCCGCTGGTCGAGCCCTATCCGGGCGTGCTCGACCTCGACGTGACCACCGCGCTCAAGAAGCAGAATTACGACGCGGTCCGCATCACGCAGTCCGCAGAGTCCTTCTATGTCTCGCTCGGCTTTCCGAAGCTGCCGCAGACGTTCTGGGAGCGCTCGCTGCTGGTGAAGCCGCGCGATCGCGACGTGCAGTGCCACGCGAGCGCATGGCACATGGACGGCAAGGAAGACGTGCGCATCAAGATGTGCATCGAGCCGACGCAGGACGCGTTGATGACGGTCTATCACGAACTCGGCCACGTGTTTTACGACCTGTCGTACAACCAGCAGCCGTTCATGTTCCAGGGCGGCGCGCACGACGGCTTCCACGAAGCGATCGGCGACACCGTGAACCTGTCGATGACGCCGTCGTACCTGCACCAGATCGGTTTGATCGGCGCGGTGAAGCGCAGCCCGGAAGCGACCATCAACCAGCAGATGATGCTCGCGCTCGACAAAGTCGCGTTCCTGCCGTTCGGCAAGCTGATCGACGAGTGGCGCTGGGGCGTCGACTCGGGGCGCATCCCGCCCGAGAAGTACAACCAGGCCTGGTGGGAGCTGCGCCGCAAGTACCAGGGGGTGGCGCCG
>DATBKP010000147.1:0-17574 GCA_036555785.1 Steroidobacteraceae bacterium | reverse complement strand
CCCGTGCAATGGCAATGGCCGGTGAGCGGCGGCACGGCAACGCTTACGTCGCGTCCCAACGGCGGTCAGGGGCTCACCGTAAGCGGACAACTCGGCGATGCGATTCACGCCGCTGCCGCGGGCCGCGTCGTCTATACGGGCTCCGGCCTGCTGGGCTACGGCCAGCTGGTGATCCTCAAGCACAACGAAACTTATCTCAGCGCGTACGGGCACACGCAGTCCGTCGCTGTTCACGAAGGCGATTCCGTCGCGGCGGGACAACGGATCGCGACGATGGGGCTCGGGCCGCAAGGCGATGCAATGCTCTATTTCGAGATCCGCATCAACGGCACGCCGGGCAATCCGCTGTCGTTCCTGCCGAGCAGATCGGATTGAATACCGAGACTCAGTCTGGCCCGAACATTGCTAGCAGTTCGCGCTACCGATCAGTAGTTGCGCTCTGCACTATCGTGTGTCTAACATCCGCGCCCAATGTCGTCGACTGGCGACGGCACGAACCTCAGGGTTACCGGCAGAAGACGCGGGGGCGGAGGGGGATTCGAGGAAACAGCGCGAAGAAGAACAAAAGCAAAACAACAAGAATATTGCGTCGTGCGCAGCTTTTTTTAGAGCGCGCAGCGACGAGTTGGTCGAACGAACTTCAGTCCCTCGCGTCTTCTCCCGGCAGCCTTGCCGGGAGAACTTCTCTCCAGGCTCACTCTCCCAGGAACAACGCCGCCACTGCGCGGCGCGACTCGCTCACCAGAACGTTGTACGTGCGGCAGGCGGCGCCGGTGTCCATCACTTCGCAACCGATGCCTCGCGCCAGTATCGCAGCGAGCAGCTGCGGGTCCGGAAAGCGTTGCCGCGTTCCCGAGCCGAGCACGACGATCTCCGGCTGCAGCTCGAAGATCGCGGCGAGATCCGCGGCGCGCAGCTCCTCGAGCGTCTGCGGCCGCCAGTCGTCGATCAAGCGCTCGGCGCTGATCAGGCAGCTTCGACGCAGCACTGCATCGCCCACGCGCACCTCGCCTGGCGCGTACGAGCGCACCAGGAATGCGCCCGCGGTTCTGTCGTCAGTCAATCGCATTGACTTACGATAGCGCGAATGACGAAGGCGCTCACGCTGATCGCTCCCGAGATTGCACCGGCATTGCGTCAGGCGATCGCCGAGCGCGGCGCGCGCTGGCCGCAACTGGCGCGACTCGGCGGTCGAGGATCGATTCGCGCGCTGCCACCAGCGAGTGCTGGATTGCACGCGTGGCAGATTGCACTGCTCGACGCGCTTGGCGTACACGACCACGCTGCGTATCCCAGTGCCGCGGTCATGCGTACGGGTGACGCCGGGGAAGTCGCGGGCGGCTTCTGGATGCAGCTGCAGCCGATGCACTTCATGGCGGGGCTCGATCGGCTGACTGCCGTCGTGCTGCACGGAACGAGTGATGTGGCGCGCGCGGAGCTGGTCGAGCTCGAGCCGACAGTCGCGGCGCACTTGCGGACCGCGGGCATGCAGCTGGTTACGACGTCGCACGACGATTGGCTCGTGCACAGCGAGCGGGCTCTCGACGTGCAGACAGCGACACCGGAAAGTGCGGCGGCGAGTCCGTTGGAGGAGGCAATGCCCCGGGGACGTGACGCGCCCGCGTTGCGCCGGCTCATGACAGAGCTGCAGATGCTGCTGCACGAGCATCCCGTCAACGTTGCCCGCGTACGGCGGGGCGTGCCGGAAATCAATGCGGTGTGGTTTCATGGAGCGGGAGAAATCCGTGACCTGCAGCGCTACGCTGTGCCGCAGGCTTTCGGCGACGACCTGTATCTGCGAGGAATCTACCGTTTGAACGATGCCGAAGTGACAGCTGCTCCTACCGATGCGGGCGCGATGCTCGCCCGCCTGCGCTCGCGCGCAGTCGTGGTGGTGGCGGCGGACGACGTCGACGCGCTGGAGGCGGCGTGGATCGCGCCGCTCGCGCGTGCGCTCGGAACCGGCGCGATCGCCAAGCTCGAGATCGTTCTCGATCGTTGGCGCGTCACGGTTGCGCGGCATGCGCTCCTGAAATTCTGGCGCGGCGCGCGCGCACCCGCGGAGTGGGCCGCATGCTGAATCGGACGATCAAGCGGCGTAACGGCAGCGACGGCGCAGGTCTCGTCGGCGATCTGCATCCGTTGCTGCGACGCTTGTACGCGGCGCGCGGCGTGCAGGTGACGAGCGAGCTCGACCTGGGGCTGAACCAACTCATTCCCGTCAGTCGGCTCGACGGCGTGCCGGAGGCAGTCGAGCTGCTGTGCGCGCATTTCGTCAAGCGCAGCCCGGTGATCGTCATCGGCGATTTCGACGCCGATGGTGCGACGAGCACTGCGCTGGTCGTGCGGCAACTGCGCCGGCTCGGGTTTGCGCCGGTCGACTTCCTGGTACCGAACCGCTTTCAGTACGGCTACGGCCTGACGCCGGAGATCGTGCGCCTGGCAGCCCAGCGCCAGCCGGCACTGATCATCACTGTCGACAATGGTGTGTCGAGTCATGCGGGTGTCGACGAGGCGCGCTCGCTTGGTATCGATACGCTGATTACCGATCACCATCTCGCGCCGGCGACGCTGCCGGCAGCTGCCGCGCTCGTCAATCCGAATGCGGCCGGCAATCGGTTTCCGAGCAAAGCGCTCGCCGGTGTCGGCGTCGCGTTCTATCTCATGGCTGCGTTGACGCGCGAGATGCAGACGCGGGGCCTGCATGCCGGCGGCGCTGCCGTGGCAGATCTGCTCGACCTGGTAGCGCTCGGCACGGTCGCGGACCTCGTACCGCTCGATCGCAACAACCGCGTGCTCGTGCAACAGGGGCTGCGCCGTATTCGCGCCGGACGTTGTTGTGCCGGCGTGCGCGCGCTGCTCGAGACCGCGAACCGCGTGCCGGCGACGGCGCTCGCGTCCGATCTCGGCTACCAGGTCGGACCGCGATTGAATGCCGCCGGACGGCTCGACGACATGTCGATCGGCATTCAATGTTTGCTCACCGACGACATAGCCGCCGCACGCCTGCTCGCGGCGCGGCTGGCGCAGCTCAATCAGGATCGCCGCGAGCTGGAACTGCAGATGCAGCAGGAGGCGATGCTCGCGATCGCCGACATGCGCGCCGAAGATCCGTCGCTGCCGCTCGGCCTGTGTCTGTTCGACGAGACCTGGCACCAGGGGGTCGTCGGACTCGTGGCGTCGCGCGTCAAGGACCGCGTGCATCGCCCGGTGATCGCGTTGGCGCGTTCCGACGCAAGCACGCTGAAGGGATCCGCACGCTCGGTCGACGGCGTACACATTCGCGACGTGCTCGATGCAGTCACGGTCCGGCACCCGGATCTCGTCGAGAAGTTCGGCGGCCACGCGATGGCGGCCGGGCTGACACTGCGCGCCGCTGCGCTCGAGGAGTTTCGCGCCGCGTTCGATGCGGAGGTGCGCCGCTGGATGACGGTCGAAGATGCCATCGGCGTCGTGCACTCGGACGGTCCACTGACGGGCCGCGAGCGCACGCTGGACGTCGTGCGCCTGCTGCAGGCGGGCGGACCCTGGGGTCAGGCGTTTCCCGAGCCGGTGTTCGACGACTGTTTCCAGGTGCGCGCCGCGCGCGTGGTCGGCGAGCGCCACCTGCGGCTCGATCTCCAAGACGGGGACGGCGGTCTGTGCGAGGCGATCGCGTTCCGGCACTTCGACGACGCGGATGCGCCGCAGGTACAGGCGGATTCACGGGTCGAGCTGGCGTATCGGCTCGACGTGAATCAGTACAACGGCCTGGAGAAGGTGCAGCTGGTGGTGGAGTATTTGCGGGTCTTGTAACATCCCGCGCTCGCCAGCCGCCACCCGCCGCCCATACCTCGTCATGGAAACCAACCAGATCCGCCGTTCACTCGAAGACCTCACCGAGCGCAATGCAGCGCTGAGGAGGTTCCTTTGAATACGACACCAAGAGCGAGCGGCTCACCGAAGTAAGTCGCGAGCTGGAAGACCCGGGGATCTGGAACACACCGGACAAGGCCCAGGAGCTGGGACGCGAGCGCGCGCGCCTGGAGCAGGTCGTGAGCACGCTCGACCGCGTGACCAACGGCTTGAAGGACGCCGGCGAGCTGCTGACGCTGGCGGTCGAAGAGAACGACGAATCGACGGCGCAGTCCGTCGAGCGCGACCTCGCGACGCTGGAGCGCGACGTCAAGCAGCTCGAATTCAAGCGCATGTTCCCCGGCCAGATGGATTCGCACAGCGCGTTCCTCGACATCCAGGCCGGCGCCGGTGGTACCGAAGCGCAGGACTGGGCGCAGATGCTGCTGCGGATGTACCTGCGCTGGGGCGAGCAGCACGGCTTCAGGACCGAGGTCGTCGACATCAGCGAAGGCGAAGTCGCGGGCATCAAGGGTGCGAGCGTCAACTTCACCGGCGACTACGCGTACGGCTGGCTGCGCACTGAGACCGGCGTGCATCGCCTGGTGCGCAAGTCGCCGTTCGATTCGAACGCGCGCCGCCACACCTCGTTCGCTTCGGTGTTCGTCTCGCCGGAAATCGACGAGGACATCGACATCGAGATCAATCCCGCCGACGTGCGCACTGACGTTTATCGATCGAGCGGCGCCGGCGGCCAGCACGTCAACAAAACGGAGTCGGCCGTGCGCCTCACGCACATTCCGACCGGCATCGTGGTCGCGTGCCAGAACGAGCGCAGCCAGCACAAGAATCGCGACAAGGCGTGGAAGCAGCTGAAAGCGAAGCTGTACGAGCTCGAAGTGAACAAGCGCAACGCCGCGGCCAAGGTGCTCGAGGATTCCAAGTCCGACGTGAGCTGGGGCAATCAGATCCGCTCGTACGTGCTGGACCAGTCGCGCATCAAGGATCTGCGCACCAACGTCGAGATCGGCAACACCACCGCGGTGCTCGACGGCGATCTCGATCAGTTTCTCGAAGCGAGTCTCAAGCAGGGGTTGTGATGTCGGAAGAGGACAACAAGCTCATCGCGGAGCGGCGGGCCAAGCTCGAGAAGCTGCGCAGCTCGCCACCGGCGTTCCCGAACGATTTCCGGCGCGACGCGCTCGCGGATCAACTGCTGACCGCGTACGGCGACCGGCCGACCGAGTGGTTCGACAAGAACGCGATCCGCGTGAAAGTCGGCGGCCGCATGCTCGCGAAGCGCGTCATGGGCAAGGCGAGCTTCGCGAAGATCGCGGATCGCACCGGGCAGATCCAGATCTTTGCACAGGGCGAAGGACTGGGCGCGAGCTACGACGACTTCAAGGGCTGGGACGTCGGCGATCACATCGGCGTCGAGGGCGTGCTGTTCAAGACCAAGACCGGCGAGCTGACGGTGCGCGCCGAGAGGCTGCGGCTGCTGGTGAAGTCGTTGCGGCCTTTGCCTGACAAGTGGCACGGCCTCGCCGACCAGGAGATCCGCTACCGGCAGCGCTACGTCGATCTCATCGTCACGCCGCAGAGCGCGCAGGTCTTCAAGACCCGTACGCGCATCATCAAGTACCTGCGCGATTTCCTCGACGCCATGGATTTCCTCGAGGTCGAGACGCCGATGATGCAGGCGATCGCCGGCGGCGCCGTGGCGCGGCCGTTCGTCACGCATCACAACGCGCTCGACATGGACCTGTACCTGCGCATTGCGCCGGAGCTGTATCTCAAGCGTCTGCTGGTCGGCGGATTCGAGCGCGTCTACGAGATCAACCGCAACTTCCGCAACGAAGGCGTCTCGACCAAGCACAACCCCGAGTTCACCATGCTGGAGCTGTACCAGGCGTACGCCGACTTCAGCGACTTCATGAGCCTGGTGGAGCGCATGTGCCAGGGCCTGTGCGATTCGGTGGTCGGCTCGCGGCGCATCGAGTATCAGGGCGAAGTGTTCGACTTCGGCCAGCCGTTCCGCCGCGTCACGATCGAGGACCTGCTCGTGCATTTCAACCCGGGCATCGAGCGCGCGAAGTTGCGCGACATCGAATATCTGCGCGGCTGGTGCGACCGGCTGGGGATCGCGCATCTGCCGGGCGATGGCGCCGGCAAGCTGCAGTTCGACATGTTCGAGAAGACTGCGGAGGCGCGGCTGCTGCAGCCGACGTTCGTGTATGCGTACCCGGCGGAAGTGTCACCGCTCGCGCGCCGCAACGATTCGGATCCGTTCCTCACCGATCGCTTCGAGTTCTTCGTCGGCGGGCGGGAGCTGGCTAACGGTTTCTCCGAGCTGAACGATCCGGAGGACCAGGCGGTGCGGTTCAGGGAGCAGCTGGCGCGCAAGGACGCGGGCGATCTGGAAGCGATGCAGTACGACGGCGACTACATTCGCGCGCTGGAGTACGGCATGCCGCCGGCGGCGGGACTCGGGGTTGGCATCGACCGGCTGGTGATGCTGCTGACGAATTCGCCGTCGATCAGGGATGTGCTGTTGTTTCCGTACATGCGACCCGAGTCAGGCTGAAGCGTGACCCGCATCGATCGCATACGGCAGCGGCAATCTTCGTAACGGTACGCCCTCCACCGTCAGCGCTGTTTCCTGCTGCGCAAGGCTGATCACTGCGAGCAGCTCGCTGCCTTCATTCGTCGCTGCTGCGTCGACGACGTCGCCGGCGTGCTGATCGCCGGCCAGGATGCGCGTGCCGGGAAGGGGCGGTGAGCTCGCGCTCGCGAAGTGGAACATGCGCCGCTTGATGGTGCCGCGGAAGTGCGTGCGCGCGATGATCTCCTGGCCTGTGTAGCAGCCTTTCTCGAAGCTCACGCCGCCCAGCAGATCGAGGTTCAGCATCTGGGCGACGAATGTCTCGTGCGTCTGCGGATACACCTGCGGCAGGCCGGCGCGGATTCCTGCGAGCCGCCAGTCGGGCTCGCGATACGCATGCGGAGCTGGCAGCTCGACCGCGTCGGGCACTGCATCGATCGCGACCTTCGAGCGCAGCACATATTTGCGCAGCCGCGCTGCAGTCCGTTCCACCATCGAGGCAGGCAGGATCAGTGCGATGCCGTCGCTGCGCGCGACGAGCCAAAGCACCGCTTGCACTCGGCCCTGCGCGGAATTGCAGGAGGTCAATAACGCCCGGGAGGGTGCGAGCGCATCGATGTCGGCGCTCAGCTGACCTTGCAGGAATGCGCGGGCGTCGCTGCCGCTGACCAATAGGGTGGCGAGGCTCATCGGTTCGCGAAATCCGAACTCAGGGCTCGCGACAAACTAACGCACAACCGCGCTTCTGAGGTTCCGCCTCAAAAGTGCTTCTGGCACACTTGCGCTCGTGCATATGTCGCATGGCACGCAATCATCGTCCGGATCGCTGCCGACCACAAATACGAATGAGTTGGCCGGTCATGCCGCGACGGCGCCCGGCGCCGTGCAGCCCACGCAGCAGCCCGCCGCGGTTGCGCGCGAGCACGGCGGCCGCGGCGGTCTCGATCCCACGCGCTACGGCGACTGGGAGAAGAACGGGCGCTGCATCGATTTCTGATTGGCGAATCTCGACAGATCGGGGGTGAGCTTGGAGAGCACGAGCACGCGTCGACGACCGCTGTCGCCGCATCTGGGCGTGTACCGCTGGCAGTACTCGATGGCCCTGTCGATCCTGCATCGCGTGACCGGCAGCGCGTTATCGGTCGGGTTGCTGCTGTTCGTCTACTGGCTGGTCGCCGCGGCCAGCGGCGCGGACGCCTACGAGACCGCGCGCACTTTCTTCGTGCATCCGCTGGTGCGGCTGCTGCTGATCGGCTTCTCGTTCGCGTTCTTCTATCACCTGCTGAACGGCGTGCGGCACCTGACGTGGGATACGGGCCACGGCCTGGAGCGCCAGCAGGCGCGCCTGAGCGGCTGGATCGTTTTCCTCGGAGCGATCGCCTGCACCGCGCTGTTCTGGTTCCTGCTGCTGCGGAGTCACGGCGGAGGTGCAGCATGAGTCTGCGCAGTCCGATCAGCCGCGTCACCGGGCTGGGCACGGCGAAGGATGGCGCCGGTCACTGGTGGTCGCAGCGCGTGACGTCGGTCGCGTTGCTGTTGCTGGGAATGTGGTTCGTCACTTCGCTGCTGCGCATGCCGGACTTCAGCTACGGCTTCGTCACGGCGTGGATTGCGATGCCGCTCAATGCCGTACTGCTGCTGTTGCTCATCGGCACGCTCGTCTATCACTCGCAGCTCGGCGTGCAGGTCGTCGTCGAGGATTACGTGCATCACCACGGCTTGAAGATCGCGACGATGCTGCTGCTGACGTTCGCGCACGTGACGGTGGCTGCGCTGGCGATTTTCGCGGTGCTGCGCCTGGCATTCGGCGGTGGCGCATGAGCGAGTACAAGTTCGTCGATCACAGCTACGACGTCGTCGTGGTCGGCGCCGGCGGCGCGGGCCTGCGTGCGACATTCGGGCTCGCGCACTCGGGCCTGTCCACGGCGTGCATCACGAAGGTCTTCCCGACGCGCAGCCACACCGTCGCGGCGCAGGGCGGCATCAGCGCGGCACTCGGCAACATGGGCGAGGACGATTGGCGCTGGCACATGTACGACACGGTCAAGGGGTCGGACTGGCTCGGCGATCAGGACGCGATCGAGTTCATGTGCAAGGAAGCGCCGAACGCTGTGATCGAGCTCGAGCACTACGGCCTGCCGTTCTCGCGCACCGATGATGGACGCATCTACCAGCGTCCGTTCGGTGGCATGACCACGCACTACGGCAAGGGCACGGCGCAGCGCACCTGCGCGGCGGCCGACCGCACCGGCCACGCGATGCTGCACACGTTGTATCAGCAGGCGCTGCGGCACGAAGCGCAGTTCTTCATCGAGTACTTCGCCATCGACCTGATCATGGAGAACGGCGAGTGCCGCGGGGTCGTCGCCATCGACATGGCCGACGGCACGCTGCACCGGTTCCGCGCACACCAGACGATTCTCGCTACGGGCGGCTACGGTCGCGCGTACTTCTCGTGCACTTCAGCGCACACCTGCACTGGCGATGGCGGCGGCATGGTGCTGCGCGCCGGGCTGCCGCTGCAGGACATGGAGTTCGTGCAGTTCCATCCCACCGGCATCTACGGCGCAGGCTGCCTGATCACCGAAGGCGTGCGAGGCGAGGGTGGCATCCTGCGCAACTCGACCGGCGAGCGCTTCATGGAGCGCTATGCGCCGAACGCCAAGGATCTCGCGTCGCGCGACGTCGTGAGTCGCGCGATGACGATCGAGGTGCGCGAGGGCCGCGGCGTCGGCGAGCACAAGGACCACATCTTCCTGCACCTCGAGCACCTGGGCGCCGAGGTGATCCACGAGCGTCTGCCGGGCATCGCCGAGACCGCCAAGATCTTCGCCGGCGTCGACGTGACCAAGCAGCCGATTCCGGTGCTGCCGACCGTCCACTACAACATGGGCGGCATTCCGGCGAACGTGCAAGGCGAAGTCGTGACGCTGAAGAACGGCGCGGAGAGCGTCGTGCCCGGCCTGATGGCCGTCGGCGAAGCCGCCTGCGTTTCCGTGCACGGCGCGAATCGACTGGGCTCGAACTCGCTGCTCGACCTCGTCGTGTTCGGCCGCGAAGCCGCGCGTCACTGTGCTGCCACGGTCAAGCCGGGCACGCAGCATCGGCCGCTGGCGCAAGACGCGGGCGAGCTGGCGATCAGCCGTATCGATCGCCTGCGCAACGCCAAGGGCACGATCGGCACCGCGCAGCTCCGCCTCGACATGCAGCGCGTGATGCAAGCGCACGCGGCGGTATTCCGCACGGGCGAGTCGCTGCAGGAAGGCGTGCACAAGCTCGCCGAGGTGTTCGCATCGTTCGCCGACGTCAGCGTCAGCGACCGCTCGCTGATCTGGAACACCGATCTGATCGAGACGCTGGAGCTGGACAATCTGCTGGCGCAGGCCGTCGCAACCATCCATTCGGCGGCGAACCGCAAGGAGAGCCGCGGCGCGCACGCGCGCGAGGACTTCGCCGAGCGCGACGACGTCAACTGGATGAAGCACACGCTCTCGTGGGTCGACGGGCGCGGCGCGGTGCGCATCGACTACCGGCCCGTGCACATGAACACGCTGACGAGCGACGTCGAGCCGATTCCGCCGAAAGCCCGGACTTACTGAGCCAGGACATCGCAATGGCGCAATTTCGCCTTCCCGCCAACTCCCGGATCCGACCCGGCAAACTGTTCAAGGCGCCGGCCGGCGCCCGGCAGGTGCGGGCGTTCAAGATCTACCGCTTCGATCCGGAGTCGGGCGAGAACCCGCGCGTCGACACCTACGAGGTGGACATGGCGAGCTGCGGCCCGATGGTTCTGGACGCGCTGATCAAGATCAAAAACGAGATCGATCCGACGCTGACGTTCCGTCGCTCGTGCCGCGAAGGCATCTGCGGCTCGTGCGCAATGAACATCGACGGCCTGAACACGCTGGCGTGCACCAAGGCGAACGACGACATCCGCGGCACGATCAAGATCTATCCGCTGCCGCACATGCCCGTGGTCAAGGACCTGGTGCCGGACCTCACGGACTTCTATGCCCAGTACGCCTCGGTGAAGCCGTGGCTGCAGACCCGCACGCCGGCGCCGCCCGATCGCGAGCGGCTGCAGTCGAAGCAGGACCAGGAGCAGATCGACCGGCCGGCGGCGTGTATTTTGTGCGCCTGCTGCTCGACCTCGTGCCCGAGCTACTGGTGGAACAGCGACCGCTACCTCGGCCCGGCGGCATTGCTGGCGGCGTATCGGTGGATCGTCGACACGCGCGACGAGGCGACCGGCGAGCGCCTCGATGCGCTCGAGGATCCGTTCCGCCTGTACCGCTGCCACACCATCATGAACTGCACCGAGGCCTGCCCGAAGGACCTGAACCCGGCCAAGGCGATCGCCGAGATCAAGAAGAAGATCGCCGCAAGACGGCACTAGTGAGCAGCCGCCTGCAGTGGCGCTGCCGGCGCGGCATGCGCGAGCTGGACGTCCTGCTCGAACGATACCTTCGGGAACGCTATCCTTCCGCCCCGGCCGCCGAACAACAGGCGTTCGAAGCGCTGCTCGACTTGCCGGACCCCGAGCTGCTCGCGTTCGTCATGCGGCGGCAGGTTCCGGCAAATGCGCACTGGGCTCATGTCATCGCGAAACTCACCGACCCTGACGCTTGATGTCCGTATGCGACGCGCGGAGCCGCGCGCGGCCTGGGCGGCGCTCGCCGCCGGGGCGGGCGGCGTGCTGCTCCTCGGCCCGACGTCCTGGACCAACATCCTCGCAGCTGCTGGCTGCCTGGCCGTCCTGGGATTCGGTCTGTGGCGCGCGGGCTGGATCGGGTCCAGGTACCGGATCGCCGGGCTGCGGTGGCAGGACGACGGCCGCTGGCTGCTGGTCGACAGCCGCGAGACCGCCGTGGCTGCAGAGCTTTCCCCTGGAACGCGTCTGGCCTCCGGTCTGCTCTGGCTGCAGTGGCGAACGGTCCCTGGCCGGCAGCGCTCGATGCTGCTGAGGCCGGGGGACCTGCCCGCCGGCCAGCTGCGGGCGCTTGCGGTGAGGCTGCGGATCGAGGCCCTGGAGCGGGTGTCGCCCGAGTCGCGGCCGCGATGAGAACCGTTCGCGAACGGCGTCACGAAGCCGTCAAAATGTGCCGTAATTCCGCGAGCTTTCCCCCGAACTTTCTGGTGAGCGGCCAGTCTATCCGAGCAGCCGGACGGGGCGCCCGTCGATGACGCAGGACGACTCCGACCAGCAGCTCGTCGAGAGGGTCCAGGCGGGCGACAAGGCGGCCTTCGATCTGCTGGTGCGCAAGTACCAGCATCGCGTGCTCAAGCTGGTGAGCCGGTTCGTTTCCGACGCCGCCGAGGCCGAGGACGTCGCCCAGGAAGCCTTCCTCAAGGCGTATCGGGCGCTCGCTTCGTTTCGCGGCGACAGTGCTTTCTACACGTGGCTGTATCGCATAGCGATCAACACGGCGAAGAACGCGCTGGTGTCGAATCGCCGGCGGCCGGTCGACTTCGATCTGGATCTGCAGGATCCCGAGCAGTACGACCGCCATGCGCGCCTCAAGGAGGGCGACACCCCGGAAGGGGTGCTGCTCACCGAGGAGATCCGCAGCGTGGTGGAGCGCGCGATGGAGCAGCTGCCCGAGGACCTGCGCACGGCGATCATCCTGCGGGAGCTGGAAGGGCTGTCGTACGAGGAGATCGCGGAGGCGATGGATTGTCCGGTCGGCACGGTGCGCTCGCGGATATTCCGCGCGCGTGAGGCGATCGACCGGAAGCTCAAGCCGCTGCTGGATTGAGGCAGCGGGCGGAAATTGTGAAATTGCGATGTCTGTCGGAACGGTGCGTTGAATTGGAGGGTCGGATGCTGGCAATGTTGCGGATGATCACGCTGGTGGCGAACCCATGACCGAGCCGGTGAACGAACAGCTCTCAGCCTGCCTGGACGGCGAACTGCCCGCTGCGGAGCTCGACCTGTTGCTGAAACGCCTGGGACGAAACCCTGAGCTGCGCGAAGCGCTCGGCCGCTACACCGTCATCGGCGAAGCCCTCCGTCACAGCAAGCCCGCCGTTGCCTCGCGCTCCTTCGCCGACAAGGTGATGGCGGCAGTCGATCAGGAGCCCGCCGTCGCCGGCCGCGCGGCACGCATGTCCCCGGCAGTTCTGCGCCGCCTGCGGCCGGTTGCCGGAATCGGCGTCGCCGCAACCGTCGCGGCCATCGCCATCTTCTCCGTACAGCGCGCCGGCGTCGCGCCAGGACAGCTGGCAAACACCGAGCGTAGCGCTGCGCCTGCGGCGACCGTGGCAGCGAACAGTGACGAGGCTCCGAGCAACATCGTGCCGACTTCGCCGACGTCGTTGCAGTCGGCCTTCGTGCCGGCCACGCGCCTCACGAACTACGTAGTCGCTCACAGCGAATATTCCTCGCCGCTCGCGCGGCGCTCGGTGCTGACCGGCGTGCTGGCCGAGGACGACAGCGATCCGGACGTGGTGAACACGGTCGTCACGGACGAGACCTCGCAGACCAAGACGGCGCAGCCGCCCGAGCAGGACTCGCAACCGGCCGAGCAGCCAGCGCAATAAAGCTTCGATGACCGTCCTCAAATACTCCGTCGCCCTCGCCGCCGTCGCGCTCACTGCGATCAGCTCGGCGGACGCGGCCGACCGGGCCGCGCGCGAGTGGCTCGAGCGCATGTCCGAGTCGCTCGCTACACGCAACTACGACGGACGCTATCTGCACGTGCGCAATGCGCGCATGCCCGAGAGCCTGCGGATCATTCACCGCGTCGAGAAGGGCAAGGTCACCGAGCGCCTGGTGTCGCTCGACGGCAGCGGCCGCGAGATCATCCGCAACCAGGACGAGGTCATCTGCTACCTGCCGGATCGCCGCACGGTCCTGGTCGAGAAGCGCACCGACGACCGCACGCTGATGGCGACGGTGCCGCTCTACAACGAGCAGCTCGAGGACCACTACAGCATCGAGCGCGGCGCTTTCAAGAAGGCGCTCGGCCGCCGCACCCAGGTCATCCTGGTGCAGCCGCGTGATGAGTACCGCTACGGTTATCGCCTGTGGCTGGACGACGAGACCGCGATGCCGCTGATGTCGCAGCTGTGCGATCGCAACGGCAACGTCATCGAGCAGATCGTGTTCGCCGAGCTGAATTTCCGCGAGCGCATCCCCGCGGACGCGGTGAAGCCCGCCGTCTCCGGCGAAGGCTTCCACTGGGTGCGCCAGGATGCCCAGATGCCGCGGGTGGCCAATGTGCCGCTGGGCTGGAACATGATCCGCCTGCCGTCCGGCTTCCGCCTGACGACCTGGCGGCTGCAGATCATCGCCGGCTCGAACGTGCCGGTCCGGCACATCGTGCTGTCGGACGGGCTCGCCTCGGTCTCGGTGTTCATCGAGCCGCGCTCGCCGCAGACCGAGGCCATGCGCGGCCTCGCCAAGGTCGGCGCGGCGTTCGCGTACTCCCGCGATCTGGACGGTCACCAGGTCACCGCTGTCGGCGAGGTGCCGGCCGCGACGGTCGAGGCGATCGCCGAGGCCGTAACCCGGGAAGATGCGGCGCTGGCGGCGCCCCTCGCCCGCGATCAGCAGCCCCCGCAATAGCGGCAACCCTGTACCCTGCGCCCATGCCCCAGTGGACGGTTTACAGCCGTGCCGACTGCAGCCTGTGCGAGCGCCTGCTCGAGGAATTGGCTGAGTTGCTCGGTCCGGCAGCGGCTGCCGCAGTTCAGATCGTCGATATCGACGGCCAGCCCGAGCTGGAACACCGCTATGGCACGCGAATTCCGGTGCTGACGGCGGACGGCGAGTTCGTCTGCGCCTACAGGCTGGATGTGGACCGGGTGAAAGCGCTGTTGTAGAAACGGGGACATTCCTCATTTCGCCCGGGCCGGCTTCGCAGGTCACCTGCGGTGGCCGAAATGAGGAATGTCCCCATTTCTACCCGCTATAATCCGCCGCCGCATCGAGCCCCGGCCCCCTGATGAAGCTGATCCGCAACTTTTCCATCATCGCGCACATCGATCACGGCAAGTCCACGCTGGCGGACCGCTTCATCCAGTTGTGCGGCGGGCTGGAAGAGCGCGAGATGGAAGCCCAGGTGCTGGACTCCATGGACCTGGAGCGCGAGCGCGGCATCACCATCAAGGCGCAGAGCGTCTCGCTGCGCTACCGGGCCCGCGATGGCGAGACCTACCAGCTGAACATGATCGACACGCCCGGCCACGTCGATTTTTCCTACGAGGTTTCCCGTTCGCTCGCCGCCTGCGAAGGCGCTCTGCTGGTAGTGGACGCGGCGCAGGGCGTCGAGGCGCAGAGCGTGGCGAACTGCTACACGGCGATCGAGCAGGGGCTCGAGGTCGTGCCGGTGCTCAACAAGATCGACCTGCCGTCCGCCGACCCGCCGAAGGTGATCAAGGAGATCGAGGAGATCATCGGCATCGAGGCGCACGACGCGCTGCGCGTCAGCGCCAAGACCGGCGAGAACGTGCCCGAGCTGCTCGAGGAGCTGGTGCGTCGCATCCCGGCGCCGCGCGGCGAGCCCGACGGCCCGCTGCAGGCGCTGATCATCGATTCCTGGTTCGACAACTACGTCGGCGTCGTTTCGCTGGTGCGCGTGATGAACGGCTCGCTCAAGACTGGCGCCAAGATCCGCGTCTGGTCGACCGGGCGCGCGCACCAGGTCGACAAGCTCGGCCGCTTCACGCCGAAGTCGGTGACTAGCGAGACGCTGGAGACCGGCGAGGTCGGTTTCGTGATCGCGGGCATCAAGGAGATCGACGGTGCGCCGGTCGGCGACACGATCACGCTCGATGCGCGGCCGGCGAGCGAGCCGCTGGCGGGCTTCAAGAAGGTACAGCCGCGGGTGTTCGCGGGCCTGTTCCCGGTGAAATCGGACGACTACGAAGCGTTCCGCGACGCGCTCGCCAAGCTCAAGCTCAACGACTCGGCGTTGCACTACGAGCCGGAGGTTTCCACCGCGCTCGGCTTCGGCTTCCGCTGCGGCTTCCTCGGGCTGCTGCACATGGACATCGTGCAGGAGCGCCTGGAGCGCGAGTACAACCTGACGCTGGTCACGAGCGCGCCGACGGTCGTCTACGAGATCGCGCTGACCGACGGCAGCACCGTGTACGTCGACAACCCGGCCAAGCTGCCGCCCAGCAACGAGATCGGCGACATTCGCGAGCCGATCATCACGGCCAATATCCTGCTGCCGCCCGAGCACGTCGGCGCCGTCATCAAGCTGTGTACCGACAAGCGCGGCAAGCAGACGAAGATGCACTACGTCGGCAACCAGGTGTCGCTGCAGTACGAGCTGCCGCTCGCCGAGGTGGTGCTCGACTTCTTCGACCGGCTCAAGTCCGTGAGCCGCGGCTACGCTTCGTTCGATTACGAGTTCAACCGCTTCGAGAGCGCGCCGGTGGTGCGGCTCGACGTGCTGATCAACGGCGACGTGGTCGATGCCCTGTCGATGATCGTCCATCGCGACAACGCCTATCAGCGCGGGCGCGAGCTGGTCGACAAGATGCAGGAGCTGATCCCGCGCCAGATGTTCGAGGTCGCGGTGCAGGCGGCCATCGGCAGCCACATCATCGCGCGTGCCACGGTCAAGGCGTTGCGCAAGAATGTCACGGCCAAGTGCTACGGCGGCGACATCACGCGCAAGCGCAAGCTCCTCGAGAAGCAGAAGGAAGGCAAGAAGCGCATGAAACAGCTCGGCTCGGTCGAGATCCCGCAGGAAGCGTTCCTGGCGGTGTTGCAGGTCGGCAAGGAAAAATAAGCATGATCTTCGATTTCTCCTTCATCCTGGTCCTGGCCACGGTTCTGACCGGCGTCATCTGGGGCATCGACAGCTGGCTGTTCAAGCGGCAGCGCGTGGCTGCTGCCGCGGCCCGCGGCGTGGCGGCGGACGAGGTCCGCGAGCCGGTGCTCGTGGAGTACGCGCGCTCCTTCTTCCCGGTGATCCTGATCGTGCTGCTGATCCGCTCGTTCCTGTTCGAGCCGTTCCGCATCCCGTCCGACTCGATGATGCCGACGCTGCTCGACGGCGACTTCATCTTCGTCAACAAGTACGCCTACGGCCTGCGCCTGCCGGTGGTGAACAGCAAGATCGTCGCGATCGGCGCGCCGCATCGCGGCGACGTGATCGTGTTCCGGCTGCCTTCCGACCCGTCGACCAACTACATCAAGCGGCTGATCGGCCTGCCGGGCGATCACGTCGCGGTGCGCGACGACCAGCTGTACGTGAACGGCGAGAAGATCGAGGTGCAGCTCAATGGCCTGTACCACGGCTTCGGCCAGTCCGGCGCGCGCAACCTGAATTCGCGCCTCGGCACCGAGCGCCTCGGCGAGGTCGAGCACCAGGTGCTGTACCAGGACCGCCAGCCGCGCGACTACGACCAGATCGTCCCGGAGGGGCACTACTTCTTCATGGGCGACAACCGCGACAACAGCCGCGACAGCCGCTTTGCCGAGGTCGGCTTCGTCCCCGAGCGCAACCTGGTCGGCAAGGCCGTGCGCATCTGGCTGAACTGGGACTGGCCGGACGCGCCGCTGTGGAGCCGCATCGGCGACCCGATCCATTGAGGCGGATTCATTGAGAAACAGGGCGTCGGGCCGGAGTGTGCACTGGCCGCTGGACGCCGGCCGCGAGTTATGACAGACAGGCGGCACCGAAAATTGCCACCTTACGTGGGGAGCTCGAACTATGCGTTCTCGCCAGCGCGGCGCCACCTTAATCGGCATGGTGACGATCATCGCGATCCTCGGTTTCGCCCTGTACGGCGCGATCCGGCTCGCGCCGCTGTATTTCGAATACATGGCCGTGGTCCGTGCCATGGAGCAGACCGCGAAGGATCAGTCGGGCGGTCCGACCGGCGTGCAGGAGCTGCGCACCTCCCTCGACCGCCGCTGGACCATCGAGGACATCCACAGCATCAAGGACACGGAAATCGAGATCAAGAAGAGCGCCGGTGGCTTCACGATGCGCGCCTGGTACCGGGCCGAAGCGCCGTTCGTCGGCAACGTTTCGCTGGTCGCGGATTTCGACAAGACCGTCGAGGTGCGCAGCGGCGGCGGCAGCTGATGCATTGAAGACCGCGCGCGAATGGCTGCATGACGCACTCGGCTACGAGTGTCGCGACGCGGCGCTGCTGGATGCTGCGCTGACTCATCG
>DATBKP010000146.1:0-17352 GCA_036555785.1 Steroidobacteraceae bacterium | reverse complement strand
TCGCGAGCAACCTCGGCGGCGACGGCCGCTTCCTGCCCGCGCAGGAATTGCGACTTCGTTACGAACGATCGCAGGACGGCGTCAGCGACGATCACACAATTGTCATGTGCGGCTCCGGCGTGACTGCCTGTCACCTGTTGCTCGCGATGGAAGCTGCCGGCAAGCGCGGCGCGCGTTTGTACGCCGGCTCGTGGAGCGAGTGGATCCGCGAGCCATCGCGGCCGATTAAGAAAGGAACCGACTAGTCACTAGCGAGTTGCATTTCTGCTATCGTTCGCGCGCGCCAAGCCCATGGAGGCCGCACCCGCCTTGGACCAGCCTGCAAAGAAGTTCACGCCGAGTCCCTCGTGGGACACCGAGGACTCGCTCGACCTGTACCAGGTCGCCGCGTGGGGCAAGCCGTACTTCGGCATCAACGAAGCCGGCCACGTGGTGGTGCGGCCCGACGGCACGCCGGAGCGCGACATCGATCTGTTCGAAGTGGTCGAGGGCCTGAGGGCTCGCGATCTCACCACGCCGGTCGTGGTGCGCTTCTCCGACATCCTGCATCACCGCCTGACGCGCCTGCACAAGGCATTCGAGCAGGCGATCGCCGAAAACGACTACAAGAACCGCTACTGCGCGGTGTTTCCGATCAAGGTGAATCAGCAGCGGCTGGTCGTCGAAGAGGTGTATCGCTACGGCAAGGAATTCGGTTTCGGTCTCGAAGCGGGTTCCAAGCCCGAGCTGCTTGCCGTCATGGCCATGACCGAGAACGAGCCGGATCGCCTGATCGTGTGCAACGGCTTCAAGGATCACAGCTACATCGAAGCCTGCACGCTCGCGACGAAGCTCGGTCGCACCATCATTCCGGTGATCGAGAATTTCGACGAGCTGCGCCTCGTCCTGCGCCACGCGGACAAGTACCAGGTGCGCCCGCGCATCGGCGTGCGCGTCAAGCTGGCGAGCGAAGGCGCCGGGCGCTGGCGCGACTCGGCCGGCGAGAAATCCAAGTTCGGGCTGTTCGTCAGCGAGATCCTCGAGCTGGTCGACACGCTGCGCGAGCACGAGATGCTCGACTGCCTGGAGCTGGTGCACTGTCATCCCGGCAGCCAGCTGCAGGATATCCGCCGCGTGAAGGATGCGATCAACGAGCTGGCGCACGTCTACGCCGAGCTCAAGCTGATGGGTACCGGCGTCAAGTACATCGACGTCGGCGGCGGCCTCGGCGTCGACTACGACGGCAGCGGCACGAATTTCGAATCGTCGATGAACTACACCATCAACGAGTACGCGAGCGACGTCGTGTACCGCATCGCCAGCGTGTGCAACGCGCGCGAGATCGAGCACCCGGTGATCGTGAGCGAGTCGGGACGCGCGACCGCCGCGCATCACAGCGTGCTGGTCTTCAATGCGCTCGGCTCCTCGGCGCTCGACCAGTTCCGCGTCTCCGGCAACGCCGAGGAAGACTACAGCGGCGAAGAAGAGCTGCCGCAGCCGGTGCTCGATCTGTTCGAGGCGCATCGCACGGTGTCGGAGCGGCGCCTGGTGGAGTGCTATCACGACGCCTTGCAGGCGCGCGAGCAGGCGCTGCAGATGTTCAACCTCGGGCTGCTGAGCCTGGAGTTCCGCGGTCTCGCCGAACGGCTGTACTGGGCGACGTGCGCGAAGATCCGCGACTACTGCCGCAAGCTCGCCACCGACGATCGCGGCGTGCCCGAAGAGCTCGAAGGCCTCGAGCTGATTCTGTCCGACACCTACTTCTGCAACTTCTCGGTGTTCCAGTCGCTGCCCGACAGCTGGGCGATCGGGCAGCTGTTCCCGATCATGCCGATCCACCGGCTGAACGAGAAGCCGACGCGCAACGCCGTGCTCGCCGACATCACCTGCGACTCCGACGGCAAGATCGACCGCTTCGTCAGTCAGCGGGACGTGAAGCGCACGCTCGAGCTGCACGAGCTCAAGGCCGGCGAGGAGTACTACCTCGCTGCGTTCCTGGTCGGCGCGTATCAGGAGACGCTCGGCGACTTGCACAACCTGTTCGGCGATACCCACGTGGTCCACATCCGCCTGCACGACGAGGGTGGCTGGTGGATCGAAGAGATCGTCAAAGGCGACACCGCCAGCAAGGTTCTCAGCTACATGCAGTACGACGTCGATCGTCTGTTCCCGCAGTTCGCCCGCGATTGCGAGCGTGCGGTGCGCGAGAACCGCCTGACGCTGGCGGAGAGCCAGGCGCTGCGACGGTTCTACGAGTCGGAGCTCAACGGCTACACCTACCTCGAGCCGGATTGACGCGGGCGCCGTGGATTTCAAAGCGCTGCTGACCGTCTTCGCGACCGTCTTCATGGCGGAGCTCGGCGACAAGACCCAGCTTGCGACGGTGCTGTTTGCCGCCGACGCCAGGCACAATCCGTGGCTGGTGTTCGCGGCCTCCTCCGCCGCCCTGGTTTGCGCCGCCGGACTCGGGGTGCTGGCCGGCGGCTGGCTGTCCCGCCACGTCGATACCCGGATGCTGTCGATCGTCGCCGGCATCGGCTTCATCGCCATCGGCGCCTGGACCGTCATCGCTGCGGTCCGCAGCTAGCCCGCAGGGCGGGCGCCATGCCCGGCCCCTTGTTGCGTTTGCAAAAAGGCCTGCTTTCCGGGGCCGGCGTTGCAAGGCCCAGACCCGTGACGTAACATCGCCCGCGGTCAGCTGACTACGCAATCAACTAATACGAGCGACCGCTTCGACTCACCGTTCTGCCCGTCTCGGGACAACTCCGCAGCCGTTCTCTCCTCCTGTATTGGATAGTTGATTTGTCAGCGACCACACCCGCAGTCCGTCTCCATAATCCGGGGTTCTCGAGACCACCGGGAGCGACGGGCTGCGTAACTCCTGTCTGGCCTCAAGAGTGATGACCTCGATGACGACGATCTACGTTGGAAATCTTCCTTTCAGCGCGACTGAAGCAGATGTGCGCGGCCTGTTCGAAAAGCACGGCGCCGTGCAATCGGTAAAGCTGGTGAACGATCGCGAAACCGGCCGCCCGCGCGGCTTCGGCTTCGTTGAAATGTCGCCGACGGATGCGCAGACCGCGATCCAGCACATGAACGGCTTCCAGATGGGCGGCCGGCCGCTGCGCGTGAACGAAGCACGCGAGCGCGAAGCGCGCCCGCCGCGTCAGAACAACCGCTGGTAGAAAGTAGGCGCCGGCCTCGGTCGACCTGCGCCGCCGGGCCCGGGTAGCCGGGCCCCGCCGATTCCACTATCTTCGCGCTCATCGAAGCGCAGCGAAAGCCACGCCTTTCGCAAGCGGTCCGGTGAAAAGCGCCTCGGCGACTTTTCGCCATTGAGAAGCGCAGGAGATCGGTGGAAGTGATTTTGCGACTCGCGCCGGTGCTGGTAGCCGCCGCCGGCTTGTTGGCGAGCGGCTGCGCCACGCAGCGTGCCGGTGACACCGCGACCGATCCGGCTCATTCGCGCGAGACCCTGCAGTTCTTCGGGCTGCGTCCCGACATGACGGTGGTCGAAGTGTGGCCCGGCGGCGGTGAGTACACGCAGATCCTCGGACCGTTGCTGAAGCAGCGCGGGCATCTCTACGCCGCGCACCTCGATCCCACAGCGAGCGACTACGCACGCCGCACCGTCGAGGACTTCCAGGCGAAGCTGGCCGCGCGCCCCGATCTGTACGGCAAGGTCGTGGTGACCACGCTGGCAGCGCCGCCCGCACGCAACGAGATCGCGCCGGCCGGCTCGGCCGATCTGGTCGTCACCTTCCGCAACCTGCACACCTGGATGATGTTCGGCTGGCAGCACGCAGCGTTCGAGGCGATGCACGCCGCGCTCAAGCCCGGCGGCGTGCTGGGCGTCGTCGAGCATCGCGGCGATCCCAAGCGCCCGCAGGATCCGAAAGCGGCTTCGGGCTACGTGCACGAGCAGTACGCGATCGAGCTGATCGAGAGCGTCGGCTTCAAGCTGGTCGGCCGCTCCGAGCTCAACGCCAATCCGCGCGATACCAAGGACTACGAGAAAGGCGTGTGGGCCTTGCCGCCCACATTCGCCGCGGGTGCTACGGACCACGACCGCTACGCCGCGATCGGCGAGAGCGATCGCTTCACGCTGAAGTTCGTGAAGGTCGGGCGATGATGCGCGTTGCCCTCGCCCTGCTCGCCGCGCTCGCCTGCTCGGCCCAGGCGCAGCAACCCGACGCGAAACCGGCGTCCGCGACGGCGCAGCCCGCCCCGACCGAAACCGCCGCAGCGACGGCGTTGAAGCCGAAAGGCAAGATCAAGCTGCTCGGCACCGAAGTGCCGCCCGGCACGCGCAAGCGGCTGACCTGGACCAGCGACACGTCCATGGAAGGATTCGTTGTGCCGGTGCCGGTGCTGGTGCTCAACGGCAAGGGCCCGGGCCCGGTGCTGTGCCTCACTGCAGCTGTACACGGCGACGAGCTCAACGGTATCGAAGTGACGCGGCGCGTGCTCGACGACGTCGACCTCGATGAACTCAACGGCGCAGTGATCGGCGTGCCGATCGTCAACATCGAAGGCTTCTACCGCGGCACGCGTTACCTGCCGGATCGCCGCGACCTGAATCGCTACTTCCCCGGCAACCCGCGCGGCAGCGCCGCGACGCGCATGGCGCATTCGTTCTTCACCGACGTCGTGAAGCATTGCTCGGCAGTGATCGACCTGCACACGGGCTCCTTGAATCGCACCAACCTGCCGCAGGTGCGCGCCGACCTGCGCATGCCGCAGGTCCAACGCATGACTCAGGCGCTAGGCGCGACAGTCGTGCTCCATAGCGTCGGCGAGCGCGGCTCGCTGCGACGCGCGGCGAGCGAAGCGGGAATTCCGACGGTGACGTTCGAGATGGGCGAGCCGATGCGCGTGCAGCCCGAGCAGGTCGAGCACGGCGCGAAGGCGATCGAGACGCTGATGTATTCGCTCGGCATGACCAAGCAGCGCCGCTACTGGGGCGACCCGGAGCCGGTGTACTACGCATCGAAGTGGGTACGCGTCGATCACGGCGGCATCCTGTTCTCCGACGTCGCGCTCGGCGAGCGCGTCAGCGAAGGCGAGCTGCTCGGCGTGGTGACCGATCCGATCTCGAACCAGCAGCATCGCATCTATGCGCCGATCAGCGGCCGCGTGCTCGGCATGGCGCTCAACCAGGTCGTGCTGCCGGGTTTCGCGGCGTATCGCATCGGCACGGCCACTTCGAAATCCGATGCGGCGATCCAGTCGGGCGACGACGCGGGCGAGGATGCGCCGGACGACGAAGCCCAACCCGAAGATGAGGACGCGCCGCCGCGCGGCTGAGCGAATCCAGCGGAGCATTCGTGGAAAAACTCACCTTCACCGGCTTCCTGCTGCGCGCAGCGTTCGCGCTCGCGCTGGTCCTGCTCACGTACAACCCTAGCGGTTATTCGTACGTGCACATGCTGCAGGCCGGCTTTCCGGCGATCACGCCGCTCGAGGCGGTGCTGGGCATCGTGCTGCTGATCGGCTGGTTCGTGTTCCTGCGCGCCACGCTCAGCTCGATCGGTCCGTTCGGCATGGTGCTGGCGCTCGCGCTGTTCGCGGCGCTCATCTGGCTCATCGTGTCGTGGGGCTGGGTGAAGTTGTCCGACACCGGCGCGATCCTGTGGATCGGGCTGGTCGTGCTGGCGCTGATCCTCGCCGTCGGCATGTCGTGGTCCTACATCTACCGGCGCTGGTCCGGGCAGGCGACCGTCGAGGACGGAGACGACAATTGAGCGGCACGGACATCACCAACGTCTTCAGCGGCCGCGTCATCGACGTGAACATCGAGCGCGTCGCGTTGCCGAACGGCACGACCGCTACCTTGGAAATCATCCGCCATCCCGGCGGCGCCGCGGTGCTGGCGCTCGATGCGAGCGATCGCGTCTGCCTGTTGCGGCAGTTCCGGCACGCCGCCGGCGGCTGGGTCTGGGAGCTGCCCGCGGGCAAGATCGACAATCGCGAGCCGCCGCTGGACACGGCGCGCCGCGAGCTCGAAGAAGAGGCAGGAATGGCGGCGGACTCGTGGCAGTCGTTAGGCGATTACCTGAGCTCGCCCGGCGTTTTTACAGAAGTCGTGCACCTGTTCCTCGCCACGCAGCTGACCCCGCTGCCGCCGCGGCCCGAAGAGCATGAGGTCTTCGAGGTCCATTGGCTGCCCTACGGCGACGTGCTGGCAATGGCGCAGTCGGGTGAGCTCCGCGACGGCAAGTCGCTGGTAGCCGTTTTCCGGGCGGCTACGCGCGTTCCCCGGGCCGACTAGCCACGCCGTCGCTCGCTGTCGAGATGCCTGACAGGCGCGCTGCGTCATTCGGGTACCAGTTCACACTTTCGCGCCTTGCTGCTCGAAGCGTGACGCACTTCAATAGTTACAGGTATTCCACGCACTCGTGAAGCCGCACACAAGGCGCCGTGACCGGGCGACATACAATCGGCATCAGGCAAAGTGGGTCCAGGACCCGAAATTTTTTAGGGACGAAAGTCCGTTGAACGACGAACTGAAAAAGCTGGGATTGCGCATCCGCCCGCGCGTCGTGGAACCGCGCGAGCCGAAACCGTCGCAGCCGGGACAGATCGCATTCGACGATCGCGGCAATGCCATCTACGAGTGGCAGGACGAGTCTTTGACTGCCGACGGCGAAGCCGGCGAGCGGGCGCGCAACAAGGCGCTGGCGCATCCGGGTCTCGCGATCGTCGAGGACGACGATCCGGCGAACGCGCCGATCCGCTCCAATCCCAAGGGGCTGCGCAACGGCTACAACCCGTACGAGAGCGGCGTGCTGTCGAAGAAGGGGCCGCGCCGCAAGGTCGACCTGCGCGAGCTGTCGAAGTGGATGGAAGCGAAGAAGGGCGCGAAGCCCGACGGCCACGAAGAATAGCGAGAGTCAGGCTTCAGCCCGACACCGCAAGGGTTCTGATTTTTTCCTGGTGTCCGCGGCGGAAGAACTGCCGCAGCTCCGCCAGCCAGAGCTCCGGCCGCTGGCGCCGCGCCCGCAGGAATTTCTCCTCGAGCGAGCGGCAGAAGCGCGCCGCGTGCCGGTTGGCTTCCTGATAGCGGCGCCGGCTGATCTCGTCCAGCTGCGGCAGAAAGCTCACCGCATGGAACAGGCGTGCGTGCAACGCGTCCGGGAAGCGCCCGGACTGTTGCCGCGTGATGAGCGCGAGCGCCGTCGCGTATTTGTCGACCTCGGCCTGCAGCTCCAGCTCGAGCAACGACACGTTGCGGCCGCGCGCCAGGCTCCACACCAGGTAGTGGAAGTGGCTCACGCCCTCGAGCGCCGTGCAGTAGTCCGGCAGGTTGTCGTGATCGAGCGCTTCGAGCGGATCGTGCCGGGCCAGCCGGGTCAGCACTTGCGGGTCGATGAACAAGCCCAGGCGCACGCCCTGCTCTTCCTCGACGACGAACACCTGCTCGTCGCCTGCCTGCTCGGCCTGCTCGCCGACGACATCGCACAGACGCTGCCGGTCGCTGACGACGTAGTCCTCGACGTCTTCGCGGACCGGCGCGTCGTAGAGCTGCGCCAGCAAGGCCTGCATGCGGCGCAGGAGCTGCATGCTCAGTGTTCCTTGCGCGCGCCCTGGGACACGGGCGCAACGCCGAGCCGCTGCAGGATCGCGAAGGCGCGCGGGCTGCCGGTCTTCAGCCAGATCTCGTACAGCCGCAGGATGTCGCGGTCGGTGTGCGTGTGCGCCATTTCCGCTACGTCGTTGAGCACGTCGACCAGCCGCTGGAACTTCTGCGCCAGCTCGAGGAACACGGCCGCGAATGCCTGGCCGCGCAGCGTGCCGCGCAGGTGGTCCGCGAGCGTGCCGTAGGCGCGGCCACCCATCGCGATGTGATAGTCGATGTCGATCAACTTGCGCGCGAAGCTCTGCGCGAAGAAGCCGGCGACGAACAGCGAGACGTCGCCGAGCCGGCGCAGCGCTTCGTCGCGCTGCTGCGGCGATGACGCTTCAGATGCGTCGGCGAGCATGTGAGCGAGCGGCTTGAGGCGCACGCCTTCGGGCGTGACGTCGTACAGCTCTTCCGAGCGGGCGAACATGGTGAGAATGTTGACGACGTAGTGTTCGGTGTGGTCGTCCACGTCGACGCGTTGCTTGCGCAACGCAGCCTGCACCGAGTCGTGAAAGAACTCGCGCAGGTTCGTGACTGCAACGAGCGGCTTAGCGGCCTCGTGCTCCTCCATCACCCGACACCTCTTTGACGGACATCTTTGCCATGACCTTTACATTCAGGATTCGTACCAGCCCGCGGGAGTTCCGCTACGAGTCAAGGTTACATGGGGATTGCGCCAAACCTGTGCGGGAGATCGCGAAATGCGCGCGTCATGCGCTGGCAGCCGCGGCACAGGAGTGCTGAAAGGAGAAGCACTTCTCAAAAGAAAACCCCGCGGCGCTTGCACACCGCGGGGTTTTCACATCGCTAGCACTGCGTTGGACTTACCAGCGTCCGCCGCCGCCACCGCCACCACCGCCGCCACGGGGACCGCGGCCACCGCCGCCGCCACCGCCGCCCTGACGCTCCTGCGCCTCGTTGACGCGCAGGGGACGGCCTCCCATGTCCTTACCGTTCAGCGACTGAATGGCGCGCTGAGCGTCGGGACGCGGCATCTCCACGAAGCCGAAGCCGCGCGGACGACCGGTCTCACGATCGTTGATCAGCGCAACCGACTCCACGGTGCCGTGCTGCTCGAACAGCTGACGCACTGCTGCCTCGTCTGCCGAGAACGGCAGGTTACCCACATAGATCCTCGTCATAGAAGTACTAACTCTCTCTGCTGAAAAAGCCCCGAGCGCGGATAGATCCCCACTGCGAGGCCTGGTTACAAACGGGCTCCGCCGCCGTCCCCTGTCCTGTTCCTCTTCGGAGCGACAGCGCAACGGTTGTGGTCCCAGGCCTAACGTTCGCGGTCTCGTCGGATTTTTCAGAAGTTGGCCGTGAGGTGAGGGTCTTCAATGACCCGGCTGGCCAAGCCAGAGAAAAAAGCGGGCAAAGGCACTACGAACGGCGCGGAATGTACGCCAATCGTTTTGGCAAGGCAATTGGGCCGGAGCCGGCACGCCGCGTTGCGTATATCCCTGTATACGCACCACTTACAAGAGCCGGACCAGATCAGTCAGCGAACGTATCGTGTGCGCCGGAGGCGCGATTTCCTCGGGCCATTGCACGCCCTGCCGGTCGATCCAGATCGCCTGCATGCCGGCGCCGCGCGCGCCTGCCACGTCGAGGTGCGGGTCGTCGCCGACGTACACGACCTCGGGCGCCTGCAGATCGGTGCCCTCGATCACTTTGTGAAAGATCGCGGGATCCGGTTTGAGCGCGCCGACGTGCCGCGCGGCCACGGTGCGCTCGAAGAAATGCGCGAGACCGATCTTCGTGAGGTCGGCGTTGCCGTTGCTGGCGGTGAACAGTCGATAGCGGCTGCGCAATTGTTCCAGCGCCGGCACCACGTCGTCGTACAGGTCGACGTCGTTGCGCGCCTGGATGAAGGCGTCGAACGCCTCTTCGACCATCGCCTCGGCGTAGCCGAATTCGCGCGCGTGCTCGCGCAGTGTCTGCTTGCGCAGGAAAGTGAAGTCGTGCGCCATCTGCGGATGAGCGGCCGCAGTCTGCTCGCGGGCGGCGCGCATCATCTCGAGCGTCATGCTCGCGACCACGCGCGGGTAACGTTGCGCGAGGAAGTCGTACATCCTCTGCTCGGCCCGGATGATGACCGGCCACACGTCCCACAACGTGTTGTCCAGGTCGAAGCAGATCGCGCGCAGCTTCAAGCACGCACCGCCGCGAGCCCTCGCTGCAGGTCCGCCTTGAGATCGTCGAGGTGTTCCAGGCCGACCGAGATGCGCAGCAGCCCCTCGCTGATGCCGGCGCGCTCGCGCTCCGCGGCAGTGATGCGCGAGTGCGTCGTGCTCGCCGGGTGCGTGATCGTGGTCTTCACGTCGCCCAGGTTCGCGGTGATCGACATCAGCCGCGTCGCATCGACGAACGACCACGCGCCGGCCCGGCCGTTGGCGACTTCGAAAGCGATGATGCCGCCGTAGCCCCGTTGCTGCCGGCGCGCGAGCGCATGCTGGGGATGCGACTCCAGACCCGCGTAATGAACCTTGCGCACGCCCTGCTGACCTTCCAGCCAGCGCGCCAGCTCGAGCGCAGCAGCGGAATGCGCGTGCATGCGCAGCTCCAGCGTTTCCAGGCCTTTCAGGAACACCCAGGCATTGAACGGACTCATGCTCGGCCCGGCCGAGCGGATGAAACCGAACACGTCGCGGCCGACCAGCTCCTCGTTGCCGACGATGGCGCCGCCGACGCAGCGCCCCTGACCGTCGAGATACTTGGTCGCGGAATGGATCACGAGATCCGCGCCGAGCTCGAACGGCTTCTGCAGCGCCGGCGTGCAGAAGCAATTGTCGACACAGAGCAGCACGCCGCGCTCATGGCAGATGTCGGCGATCGCACGGATATCGGCAATCGCCGACAGCGGATTGGAAGGCGTCTCGAGGAACGCGAGGCGGGTGTTGTCGCGGATCGCGGCGCGCCACACTTCGTTGTCGTCGGGGCGCACGTAGCTGACCGCGACGCCGAACTTCGTCATGTAGCGGTTCAGCAGCGCGATGGTGGAACCGAACACGCTGTCGGAGCAGATGATGTGATCGCCGGCTTTGAGCAGCGCCATGCACATCGCGAGGATCGCGGCCATGCCCGAGCTGGTGCCGACGCACGACGCGCCGCCCTCCATCGCCGCCAGCCGCTCCTCGAAGCAGCGCACGGTCGGATTGGTGAAGCGCGAATAGATGTTGCCCTTCTCGGTCTCCGCGAACCGCGCCGCCGCTTCGGCGGCATTGCGGAACACGTAGCTGGACGTGGTGAAGATCGGCTCCGCGTGCTCGCCTTCGTGCGTGCGCTGCTGGCCGGCGCGGATGGCCAGGGTCGCGAGATGGGGGTCGAACATGGCGCCATTATGCACTTACACTAGCGGCCCTATGCTCACCCTCGTCATCGGCAACAAAGACCTGTCCAGCTGGTCCCTGCGTCCCTGGCTGGTGCTCAAGCACTACGGCGTCGCGTTCAGCGAGACTAAGCTGCCGCTCGACACGCCGGAGTTCTTCGCGCAGATCGTCAAGTACTCCGGAGCGCTGCGCGTGCCGGTCCTGATCGACGGCGAGGCGAAGATCTGGGACTCGCTGGCGATCGTCGAATACGTGAACGAGAAGATCGGCGGACGCGGCTGGCCGGCCGACCCGCTGCGGCGTGCGCACGCCCGGTCCGTCAGCGCCGAGATGCATTCCGGCTTCCAGACGTTGCGCGGTACCTGGCCGATGCACACGACCGGCAGCAACCCGCACGTCCCGCTGCCGCCGCAGGGCCGGGCGGACGTCGCGCGCGTGCAGGCGATCTGGGACGACTGCAGCACGCGCTACGGTGGACCGTGGCTGTTCGGTGAGTTCTCGATCGCGGACGCGATGTATGCGCCTGTGGTGCTGCGCTTCCGCTACTACGGCGCAACAGGCCTGACTGCGCACTCGCAGGCGTACATGCAACAGTGGCTGCAGAACGCCGAGATGCGCGAATGGATCGCAGACGCAGAAAAGGAAGTCGGGATGTAGCCGGTCCGCCAACTCCCTACGGTCGACCCACCGGACAACCCTGCAGCGCCTCGCTACAATCCGTCGCCATGCGGTGGGCGTCAGCAGTCGATACCGATAGCAACCTGAGCTCGGCCGTGGAACGCGCCGCCGGCACCGTGTTCGCCGGCCTTGGTCGCCAGGAACCCGATCTGCTGTTCGTCTTCGTCGGCGCCGACCACGCGCCGCGTTTCGACGCTGTCGCGGACCTGCTGCTGCGCGAGTTCGAGGGCGCTTTTCTGTTCGGCTGCTGTGCGGGCGGCGTGATCGGCGGTGGCCGCGAGATCGAGGACCGGCCCGGGCTGTCGCTGACCGGCGCGCTGCTGCCGGGCGTGAAGTTCAAGGGCACGCACCTCGATGCCGCGCAGGTGCCGCCAGTGTTCGCCGAGCCGCGCATCTGGGAAGACGCGCTGCGCATGACGGCGAGCCAGCAACCGGCGTTCCTGCTGCTCGCGGACCCGTACAGCTTCGAGACCGAGGCGTTCGTGCGCGGACTCGACCGTGTCTATCCGCTCGCGCCGAAGATCGGCGGGCTCGCCAGCGGCGCGCGCCAGGTCGGCGGCACGGCGCTGTATCTCGGCAACCAGGTCTATCACTCCGGCTGCGTGACGCTCGCCCTGACCGGCAACATCGAGGTCGACGCCGTCGTCGCCCAGGGCTGCCGGCCGATCGGCGATCCGATCTTCGTCACGATGGCGCACGAGAATCTGATTCGCGAGCTCGACGGCCGCCCGCCGCGCGAAGTGCTGGCGCGGCTGTTCGAGCGCCTGCCGCCGGCCGATCGCGAGCTGTTCAGCCAGTCGCTGTTCCTCGGACTGGCGATGCGCACCGACGCCAGCGAATACCTGTCGGGCGACTTCCTGATCCGCAACATCCTCGGCATGGATCCGCAGAGCGGCGCGCTGTGGGTGAGCGCGAATGTGCCCGCGAACAGCGTCGTGCAGTTCCATCTGCGCGACGCGGCGACGTCCGCGCACGATCTCGAACGCACGCTCACCGGGTACGGCGCATCGCGTCCGCTGCAGCCCGACGCCGGCGCGCTGCTGTTCTCGTGCAGCGGCCGCGGCATGGAGCTGTACGGCCAGGCGGATCACGACAGCAATGCGTTCCGCCGCCTGGTCGGCGACGTGCCGCTCGGCGGCTTCTTCTGCAACGGCGAGATCGGCCCCATTCACAACGCGACCTACCTGCACGGCTACACCAGCGCGTTCGCGGTGTTCAGAGAGAAGAAGTGAAGAAGACTGTGGGCTGTAGGCTGTAGGCTGTAGTCAGATAAGAAACCGGAGTTGGTAATGCATTTGTCACGCTCGCTGCTCGCGTCGTGGGTCGCGCTCGTATTCGTCGGCACTGCCGCGGCGGCGGCGCCCGAGCGCCATCCGTTCTCGGTCGAGGACCTGGTGCGCCTGAAGCGCGTCTCCGATCCTGCGCTGTCGCCCGACGGCAAGACCGTCGTGTTCGCAGTGCGCGAGACCGACCTGGCGGCGAATCGCGGGCGCCAGGACCTGTGGTCGCTCGATCTCGCCACCAAGGGCGCGCAACCGCGCCGGCTGACGACGAATCCCGAGAACGACAACGCGCCCGAGTGGTCGCGCGACGGCCGCTATATTTACTTCCTCTCGGCGCGCGGCGGTTCCACGCAGGTGTGGCGATTGCCGGCTGGCGGCGGCGAAGCCGAGCAAGTGACCAGCCTGCCGCTCGACGCCGGCTCGTTCCGCCTCGCGCCGGACGGCAGCCGGCTCGCGGCCTCGATGGATGTCTTCGCCGACTGCGAAGACCTCGCCTGCAGCAGCAATCGCGTCAAGCAGGCGGCCGACTCGAAAGCCACCGCCAGGATCTACGACCGCACGTTCGTGCGGCACTGGGACACCTGGGACGACGGCCGCATCTCGCAACTGTTCGTGCTGCGCATGGAGAACGGCCGCGCCGTCGAGCCGCGCTCGCTGACTGCCGCGCTCGACGCGGACGTGCCGTCGAAACCGTTCGGCGACGCCAGTGAATTCACGTTCTCGCCCGACGGCAGCAAGGTCGTGTTCGATGCGCGGATCAAAGGCAAGTCGGAGCCGTGGTCGACGAACTTCGATCTGTACGAAGTGAGCGTCGAGGGCGGCGAGCCGCGCAATCTCACGGCTGACAACCCGGCGTGGGACGCGCAACCGGTGTTCTCGCCGGACGGCAGCCTGATGGCGTGGCGCGCGATGCGCCGGCCCGGCTTCGAGGCCGATCGCTTCCACGTGATGCTCATGGACCTGAAGAGCGGCGAGCGGCGCGAGCTCGCGCAGGACTGGGACCGCTCGGCGGATCAGCTCGAATTCGCAGCGGACAGCCGCACGCTGTACGCGGTCGCGGATCATTTCGGCCAGCGCCCGGTGTGGGCCATCGACGTGAAGACCGGCAAGGCGACGATGCTCACCGGCCCCGGCCACGTCGATGCGTTCGCGGTCGGCGAGCGCGAGATCGTGTACGCAGTCTCGTCGCTGAAGTCGCCGGCGGAGCTGCAAGCCCTTACGCTCAAAGGCGGCGACCTGCGCGAGCTGCCGCGCATGAACGCCGATGCGTTCGCGCAGCTGCAGATCGGCGAGCCGGAGCAGTTCACGTTCGCCGGCGCGAACGGCGAAACCGTCTACGGCTACGTGATGCGCCCCGCGAACTACGATCCTAAGCGACGCTACCCGGTCGCGTTCATCGTGCACGGCGGTCCGCAATCGTCGTTCGCCAACGCGTGGAGCTATCGCTGGAATCCGCAGACGTACGCCGGCGCCGGCTACGCGTCGATCTTCATCGACTTCCACGGCTCGCCCGGCTACGGCCAGGCGTTCACCGATTCGATCAGCCAGGACTGGGGCGGCAAGCCGCTCGAGGATCTGCAGAAAGGCCTGCAGGCGGCGCTCGACCGCTTCCCGTGGCTGGACGGCAGGCGCATGTGCGCGCTCGGCGCTTCCTACGGCGGTTACATGATGAACTGGATCGCCGGCAACTGGAACGCGCCGTTCCAGTGCATCGTCAGCCACGCCGGCATCTTCGATACGCGCGGCATGGGCTACATGACCGAAGAGCTGTGGTTCAGCGAATGGGAGAACGGCGGCACGCCGTGGGAAGTGCCGGAGAACTACGAGAAGTTCAACCCGCTCGACCACGTCCAGGACTGGAAGAAGCCGATGCTGGTGATCGCCGGCCAGAACGACTACCGCGTGCCGTACTCGCAGAGCCTGTCGATGTTCAACGCGCTGCAACGGCGCGGCATCCCGAGCCGGCTGATGGTGTTCCCGAACGAGAATCACTGGGTGCTCAAGCCCGCGAACAGCATCCAGTGGCATCACGAGGTCGAGAAGTGGCTCAAGCAGTGGACGGCGGCGCCAGGAGAATGAAATGAGGAATGACATGCGCCTGCCGCAACCGCGTCTCGCGCCGCTCGAGCCGGCCGAGTGGAACGACGAGCAGCGCGAGTTGCTGACGCGCGGCAACCCGCCGCGCGTGCTCAACGTATTCGCGACGCTGGTGCGGCACCAGGACCTGTACCGCCGCTGGATGCCGTTCGCGAACCACGTGCTGTTCAAATCCTCGCTGCCGCCCCGCGAGCGCGAGATGGCGATCCTGCGCGTCGGCTGGCTGTGCCGCTCCGGATACGAATTCCATCAGCACACGCGCATCGGCAAGGCGTCCGGGCTCAGCGACGCAGAGATCGAGCGCCTGCGGAGCAGTCCCGACGCGGCGGGCTGGAGCGAAGCGGAATCCGCCCTGCTGCAAGCAGTCGATGATCTCCACGGCGACCAGTTCATCAGCGACGCGACCTGGCTGCGACTCGGCAAGCACTACGACACGCACCAGGTCATCGATCTCGTATTCGCAGTCGGCCAGTACACGCTGGTGTCGATGGCGCTGAACTCCTTCGGCGTGCAGATCGAACAGTGACATGACGCAGCGCGATCCCGCGACGATCTGGACGCCTGCGGAAGCGAACGGCGCGTCGCCGGGACGTGCTCGTCTCGCAGCTCGCAGGATCCTCGTCGTCGGCGCGGGCACGCAACCCTGCGACGATACCGATGCGCCGCTCGGCAACGGGCGTGCGATCGCCATTCTGTGTGCGCGCGAAGGCGCTGCCGTCGCGTGCGCGGATCGCGACGAAGCCGGCGCGCGCCAGACGCTCGAGCAGATCGAAAGCGAGCGAGGCCGCGGAGTCGTGCTCGTTGCGGACGTCACCGATGAGGCAGCCTGTGCCGGAGTCGTGACGCAGGCTGAGCAAGCGCTCGGCGGGCTGGACGGCGTCGTCGTGAACGTCGGCATCGGGTTCGGACGAGGCCTCGAAGGCACGCAGGCGCAGATGTGGGACCAGACCTTCGCAGTCAGCTTGCGATCGCACTTCCTGCTGGCGCGAGCCGCGCTGCCGCGACTGCAGACCGGCGCTGCGATCGTGTTCGTCAGCTCGATCGCCAGCCTCAAGCCCGGTACGGGCATTCCCGCCTACGATTCAGCGAAGGCCGGCCTGGCCGGCCTGTGCCGGCACGTCGCCTTCGAAGGCGCGCGCCGCGGTGTGCGCGCCAATCTGGTCGTGCCGGGCCTGATCGACACGCCGCTCGGACGTCTCGCGAGCCGCGGGCGGCCATCGCGCGCGACGACGCCCGTGCCCCTCGGCCGGCAAGGCACGGCCTGGGAGGTTGCGTATGCAACGGTGTTCCTGCTCGGCGCGGAGTCGAGCTACGTCACCGGGCAGCAGCTGGTCGTCGACGGTGGATTGTCGAGCTTGAGATGACGGAGCGAGAGCTCCGTCATGCTCACGCACTGTCGCCGTCCACCCGCCACGCCGCCTGGTAGTTCGTCCCCAGGCGGATGATCTGCTCCAGGAGCGAGGGATAGTCCACGCCCGCCGCCTTGGCCGAGTCCGCGTAGTCCTCCTGCCGGCTGATGTTCGGATTGGCGTTCGCCTCCAGCACGAACACGCTGCCGTCGGGTCGCATGCGGAAATCCATGCGGGCGTAGCCCGTCATGTACAACGCGCGATAGATGCGCTTCGACATCTTGTCGAGGTACGCCGCCGCGCCTTCGGGCAGCGACTGGGCCGCGCCGGTGTTGATGCCGTGCTTCTTCTGATAGCGCCGGTCCCACTTCACCTTGCGCGTCGCGATCCCGGCCATCACTTCCGGCAGCGTGCCGAAGTCCATCTCCCAGACCGGGAACGTGCGCAGCCGGTCGTTGCCGAGCACGCCGACGTACAGCTCGCGGCCCTCGACGTACTCCTCGATGAGCGCGTCCGAGCGGGTCTGCTCGTGGATGAACTCGATGCGCTCCTTGAGCTTGTCGGCGTCGCCGACGATCGAAGCCTGCGCGATGCCGAGCGAGGCGTCTTCGGTGACCGATTTCACGAACAGCGGGAACTTCAGCTTGCGCGGCGGGCGATAGCGCTGACCCTGGCGGATCACGGCGAAGCCCGGCGTCGGGATGCGATGGTACTGCAGGATCTGCTTCGACAGCGCCTTGTCGCGCGAGATCATCATGCCGCGCGGGTTGCAGCCGGTGTACGGCAGCTTCATCAGCTCCAGGAACGCGACCACGTACTGGTCGTAGGTGACGATGCCCTGGAATTCTTCGAGCAGGTTGAACGCGACGTCGGGCTTCCAGTCGGTGATCGCGGCGCGCAGCTCGCCGAGGTTGTCGCCCAGGCCCAGCGCGCGCACCGTGTGCCCCGCTTTCTCCAGCGCGGCCACCACGTCGTACTCGGTCCGGAACTCGTCGATCTCCTTGTCGCTG
>DATBKP010000145.1:0-17367 GCA_036555785.1 Steroidobacteraceae bacterium | reverse complement strand
AGTTCCAGCGCGAGCAACTTATCTCACCTGCATGTGCCGGATCAGATGCTGATCGATCCAGTGATCCGTGTTGTGCACGAACCCTTCCTGCGCCTGCTGCAGCTGATGCATGAAGAACATCAGCACGATCGTCAGCGCCAGCGCGACGAACGTGGCGTGGAATGCGATGCCGAGGCTGGACGTCACGTTGATGATGTCGCCGGTGACGGCCTTGTGGGCTTGCAGCAGCGCGTCGCTGATGTGACGCACCGTGCCGATGAAGCCGATCGCCGGGATCGCCCACGCGATGTAGCGGATCATCGCCAGGCCGGAGTCCATCCGGTCCGCCTCAGTGTCGCACACCGCGCGCGAGGTCTCGGCGGAATCGCGGATGCTGCGCGTCGCAGCGAAGCGATCGAGCGTGCGCTGCAGAGCGCGCACGACCAGCATGTTCTTCTCTTCCTGCGGCAGTTGTTCGAGCTGCCGCGCGTAATCCTTCGCGTCCTCCGGCAGCACCTTGATGCCTTCGGGCACGTGGATCAGATCCCGGTCGAGCAGCTTGCGCTCGCGCCGCACCAGCATGGCCTTGTAGCCCATGATCAGCACCGCCCACAGGAAGTGGATGATCGCGGCCTCCTGCTCTGGAGCATTCACCACCAGGAAGAACGAGCGCTCCGGCACGAAGTTCGGATCGGCGCGCATGCGCGCCTGCTCTGCGGCGACCAGCGCGTCGCCGTTCGGCCGGATCCACGCCACGTACGTCGCGTGCACGAAGAGCACGACGGCGATCAGCGCGAACAGTGTGACGAAGAACTCGCTGGGATAGTGGAAGCGGCGGGAGTGGGCCGGTGCGGCGGCGGTAACCATAGGAATGCTCTTTGCGTTCAGATGTCGATCGGAAATGAGACGTCGAAGTCGGCGCGGACCTGCTCGCTCGGTACGAAACGCTGCGGCGAGGGTCCCTTGCCGGCGCTGCCGGGCGGCAGCTTGGTTTCGTCCTCGGCCTCGCTCGGCGCCGCTTTGGCAGCGCTGCTGTCTGCTTCTGCCGCGGCTTTCAACGCCGCCTCGGCCTGCTCGGAGATGCTGCGCTTGTCGTCGCTCTTGCTGGAGTCCTTGCTTGCGTCCTTGCCCGGCTGGTCCTTCGCGCCGGTCTTGGTGTCCGCGGTTTTCGCGTCAGTCTTGGGAGCGTCGGTCTTCGCAGCTTCACCCGCCGCGCTCTTGCTCGCGCTCTGAGCGGCGGGCGCGGACGTCGTCGGAGCCGTCACCGGGTTGGGCGCCGGGTTCGGCGTTTGGGGCGATTCCGCCGCGAGCAGGAACGAGCCGGCTGCCCAGAAGATGGCGAGCATGATCAGCATTCGCATGGGGTTCATAGTTGCACCTGTTCACTCGGCTCGCAGCTACTCGGCATAGCGGGCGATGCGGAAGCCGACGTCGTTGCGCGCGCCTTCGCCGAAGTCGCGCGCGGAGAGCCGCAGATCCGTGGCGCTCGACTGCTTCCAGCTCGCGCCGCGAATGACGTGCTGCTTGCCCTCCGCCGCTCCGAGCGGGTCGAGCAGCGTCTGGCTCGAATCCACGCTCACAGTGTAGTAGTCGTGCACCCACTCGGCGACATTGCCGCCGAGATCCTGCAGCCCGAGCGTGTTCGGCGGGAATTTGCCGACCGGCGCCGAGGCCGCGAAACCGTCGTCGTAGTCGGGAATGACATCCTGCACGATCAGTCGTGCGGTCTCGTCCGCGTAATTTCCGGAGCGCGGCGCGACCGGTAGCGTGTCGCCCCACGGGTCGCGACGCAGCTTGCCGCCGCCGAGATTGCGCGCGGCCCATTCCCACTCCGCGTCGGTAGGCAGCCGGTAGCCCTTTGTCATCGGATTGACCGCGACCAGCGTCTCGCCCTTCTTTTCATAGGCGGGCGGCAGCCCCTCCTGCTCCGACAGCCAGTTGCAGTACTGCGCCGCTTCCATCCAGGTGATGGCGACGACCGGCTGGTTGTCGAGATCGAGCGTGTGATTGCCGACGATGCCGGAGCGGTGCTCGGGCTTGAAGCGCCGGAACTGGCCGTTCGTGACTTCGGTGACGCTCAGATAGAAGCCGCGCTTGAACTCGACGTCGCGTTGCGCCTCGTTGGCGCGGCGGCCGGGCTCGCGCCGCGGGCTGCCCATCGTGAAGCGGCCGATCGGCATCAGGCGCAGCTGCTGGTCGAACTTCGTCTTGATCACGGCGGGCGTCGCGGCGATGCGCGACTGCTCCGGCGTCAGCAGCGTCGCATCGACGCGCTGCTGCACACCCGGGCGCGGCGTCACGCTGGTCTTGAAGTCGACGAAACCGGTCTTGCGGATTTCGATGTCATGCGTGGTCGCGACCAGCCGCAGCGTTTGATTCGCCGCGCCGCTGAGCTTGCCGTCGACATACAACTGCGCGTCCGCAGGTTGCGCGCGCACCGCGACTTCGCCGAACACGCCCGAGAGCGGCACCGCGATCGTGCGCTGCTCGCCGGCGCTCAACGAGACCTGGCGAGTCGCGGCTTCGTAGCCGGGCCGCGTCAGCACGATGCTGTGATCGATATCGGGACGCAGCTCCAGCTCGATCGGCGTCTGCCCGCGATACACGCCGGCGACGGAGACGCTCGCGCCGGGCGGATCCGAGCGCAGCGCGAGCCGGCCGTCCGGCAGGCCGAGCTTGACCGGCCCGAGCGTCAGCGGCTCGTTCGCCTTCACCTGGATGTCGGTAGTCCAGGGCTTGAAGCCTGCCAGGCGCAGCTCGACCGGATGCGCGCCCGCCATGATCTCCGCCTTCAGCGGCGTGCTGCCGCGCGGCTCGCCGTTGACGAACAACTGCGCACCCGCGGGCTCGGAGGTCACGCTCACGACGCCCCAGCCCGGTACCAGCTGCGGCTTGAACGTCTGCGTCTTGCCGAGACCCTGCACGTCGACGTCGCCCTTGAACGGCTGATACCGCTCCGTCGTGATCGCAACGCTGTGACGTCCGGCGGTCAGCTCGAACTCGCCGGGCGCATTGCCGGCCGCCTTGTCATCGACCGTCACGCGTGCGGCTGCGGGAACGTCGATGCGCAGGATGCCGGGCAGCTTGAGCAGCGTCAGCGAGAACTCCTGGTTCGGCGCCTGCGTGACCTTGATCTGCATGTCGGCGGGCTTGTACCCCGCCTGCTCGGCGCGAACGTGATAGGTGCCTGGACGCAGCAGCACTCGATCTCCCAGATGCAACGCGGGCAGCCCGCCCGCCACGCTCACGTCGGCGGTGGACGGAGTGGTGCGCAGGCTCACAGACGTTGCCGTGAAAACGAACCACAGCACGACACCGACAACTGCGACGACGGCGATGAGCGCGACGCGCAGCGGACTCAGCGAAATGCTGCGCGTCGGCTTCGTCGCCTCGGAAGCACGAAAGCGAATCGCATCGATTCGCTCGGCGTCGCCTTCGCTCTGACCGTGCAGCCGCGCGCCCGCGGTGATGATCGGCGGTGCGGTGATGTTGCCGCTGCTGCCGTCATCGACCTCGACGACGCGATCGTCGGCGCTCTCGGCAATACGCAGGCGCGCGGCGCCGAGATTCACGACGTCGCCGCTGCGCAGCCAGGTCGAGCCCTGCACGCGCACACCGTTGTGCAGCACTTCTGCGCCATCGGCAGGCTGCACGAACAGCTGGTCCTCGTGCAGTCCGATGTAGGCCTCGGCGCCCGGCGGCCGGCCCGACATGACGATCGCGCTGCCGGCGCCGCCGACTGCGATCGGGAACTCAGTGGCCGCAATGCGGCGCTCGCCGAGGGATTCGCGAACGACCAGCCCGCTCAAATGCGATCCTCGCAGCGGATCACGACCGGCGTCGGCGCCGCGCCGGGCCGTACATTGATCTCGCGCCGCACGTCGCGATAGCCGGGCCGTGTGCCGACGACGGTGTAACTGCCGGGCACGAGCTCGAGCGAGCGCTCGGCGAACGTGCCGAGCTGGCCGACGCGGTAGATGGTGACCTGCGTGATGTTGTCCGATTGCAGCGCGACCGCTACCGGCACATCCGCGCGCGCCAGCCAGTCCTTCAACGTGGCCAGCTGCTTCTGCAGCACCGGACCTGGATTGGCGATCCCCCCGGCTCGCGCCAGGGTATCGCGCGCCGCGGCGCGCACCGGTTGGCTGAAGAGTCGCTCGGGCTGAGTCAGATAGAGCTCCAGCTGCTCGTTGAGCGCGGAGCGCGGCGTTACTCGCGCGATGCCTTCCTGCGCCGCAGCCACTGTCGAATCGAGCTCGGCGACCGCTCGATATTCTTTCAGTGCATCGGCCCACCGCTCGTGGGCTTCGTGCTCCTGCGCGACGCCGAGCTTGGCGGAGATGACGCCGGTGCGCTGCTCCTGCTCGATCTGCTTCAGCGCCTGCGGAATCTCCGGGGCGTTAGGCCGCACGCGGCGCGCTGCTTCAAACGCTGCGCGCGCACCCGCGTAGTCCGCCTTGGCGAGCGCTGCGTAGCCGCGCGCCATCGTGCTGGCGAAAGCGTCGGCGGCGAACTTAGCTTCGATGCGCGCAATACCGTCGGCAGCGCGCGGCGCTTCTGCATCGAGCGCGATGGCCTTACGGAACTGCTCGACGGCGCCCACCGGATTGGATTCCTTCTCCAGGCGCTCCGCGGTCGCGACCAGGTTCAGCACTTCGTCGAGCGTATTGGCGCGCTTCAAGCCGTGCTCCGCCACTTTGTTGCCGGGCTCGAGCTTGGTGGCGAGCACGAACGCCGCCTTGGCGTCCGCCGAGCGTCCTTCCTGCAGCGCCGTGGCGCCGGCCCTCAGCTGCGCAACCAGCACTTCGCCGGCGCGCTTTTCCAGCGTCGACAGCAACGGCTCCATCGCCGAGAAGTGTTCGAGCGCCGTGATGTACTCGCGCGCCGCGTAGTCCTTGTCGCCGGCCGCCAGCTCGTCGTTGGCGCGCCGGAACTCGTCGCCGCCCCACTGCTCGGCAGCGCGCGCAGCCAGCTTCTTCAGGCGCTCCTCGAGTGGCGCGCGCCGATCGTCCGCGTCCTGCTTCGCGCGCGCGAGCGCCGCGAAGTCCACTTCCTTCTTGTCCTGGTCTTCAGCCGCCGGTTGCGCCGGCACGGAAGACGCGGCCGGCACGTAGCGCGCGGGCTGCTCTTTCTCGAACCAGCGGGGCAGCACGAAGAACACGACGGCGATGCCGAGAATGCCGGCGCCGAGCGCCGCCGCGCCGATGCCGCGACGGAATCCCTGACGACGCAGCTCGTCGGCGTTCGTGGCCTGCTGCGCCGAGCGCTGCCATGCGCCGCGTAGCGGCTCGCCCTGCGCAGGCGCGCGGATGCTCGGAGGTTCGATGCGAATCGGGTTAGGAGATGGAGGTGGCTGATTCACGCGTTCGACCGGTGCTGCGGACGGCGCGGCCAGCACCGCAGCCAGCTCGCGCTCGACACTGGTCATGTCGGCGGGCCGGTCTGCCGGGGATTCCGCGAGCAGCTGCGCAACCAGTCGCGCGAGCGGCTCGGGCACCGATGCTGGCAACGTCGCGATGTTGTTGCCTGTTGTGGTTGCGAGCTTGCCATCGCCATACGACGGCGGATAGCCCGAAAGGAGCTCGTAGAGCATTGCGCCGAAACCGTAGAGGTCGTCGGCCGCGCTGGCCGCCGCGCCGGCAGCCTGCTGCGGGCTCATGCTGTACGGCGAGCCGCGCCCCGCGTTCGCAGCGGGCTCGGTCGCCATCACGAGAGCCATGCCGAAATCTGCGAGTCGCGGCGTGTCGTCGGACGCCAGGAGCACATTGGACGGCTTCACGTCGCGGTGAACGACGCCTGCGCGATGCGCGTGCGCGAGCGCCGCCGCGATGGGCGCAGTCGCGCGCAGGATCTCGAGATAACCGTGGCCTCGCAGTCGCGACAGGTCGCCGCCCGACGCGTACTCCATCGCGATCCAGGTGTGGCGCGCGGTGCGATACAGGCCGTCGATTCGGAGAATGTTCGGATGGTCGAGCATCCGCACGTGCTCGCATTCGCGTTGCACGGCGGCGATCGCCGCGACGTCCTGCATCAATTCGTCGCGCAGGATCTTCAGCGCGACGAAGCAGCCGCGCTCGCGGTCCTGCGCAAGCCAGACTTCGCCGCTGCCGCCTGTCCCCAGACGTCGGACGAGAACGAATCTCGCAGACAGTTCCTGCCCGCTCTCCAGCATGGTGCGATGTTTCGTGTCGAAAGAAATCGAGTGCGCTTAGCCGCCGCCGCTATTCGGGGCGGGCGCAGCAGGTTCGGTCGCTGCAGGCGTCTGGACCGGCACGCCGGTCTCGTTCTCGTAGAGCTCCTTCAGCAGGCGCCGCCACTCGTGGTACTGCTCTTCGGCCGTGCCTTTGAGCTGCAGAGTGCGGCCCTCGACCTCGATGACCATCGGCTGGACTTCCGCCTGGAAGGATTCCCCGAGCTGCTTGAGCGAGTCGGAGTGCATCTTCACTTCCGCACCCTTGTCGAAGCCGCTCTTGACCGCATACGCGCCGCCAAAAATCGCGCCGGTGGCCGCAGCCTGCCCGGCATAAGTGTTCGCTTCCGAGCCGACGACCAGGCCGCCGACGATTGCCGCGGCGCCGAGCAGCTTGCGCGTGAGCGCCGAGCGCTTCGCTTCGTCCTCGGCCTCGAGCTCGGCGTAGCTGTAACGCCGCCAGTTCGTGTACGGCTCGGCCATGTTCTCGGCGAACAGCGAGTAGTGCTCGTCGACCGTGTCGAGCAGCGCATAGTCGCGCTCGCGGATCCGGTCCATCCGCTGCAGCATCGGATCGTCGTCTGCCGGCAGACGCACCACCTGGTACACGCCCTTCTTCTTGTCCTCGACGAGGTACGGCTGGAACGCATACGGCGCGAGGTCTTTCGCGAAGCGCAGCTCGGAAACGCGACGCACGTTCTCCAGGTCCGCGCCCACCAGCTGCTGGCGATAGGCGAGCATGTCGTTCGCCAGCGTGCTGTAGAGATTCTGGAACGGATCGCGCGGCTGACCGCTCTGGTCCTTGTACGAGCGCGTGTCCGCGTTCTGCTGGTACTCGCGCTTGAACCAGACACGACCGGTCGCATCGGCGACGGTGACGTCGATGCGCAGCAGCTGACCGTTCGACTCGATGATCTTGCCGGTGACCTGCACGTCGAGCGCGTCGGTGTCGGCCGGGATCACGCGCACCTGGCCCCACTGCCCCGTGCCTTCCAGCGTATTGCGGATCTGCATCGGGAAGTAGCGCGCCTCGGCCTTGCGGACGTCCGGGAAGATGTGCTCCTGCTCGAGCTTCTTCTCGTCCTTCGGCGTGTTCTCGTCGAACAGCTTCACGGCGACGTCCAGCAGCTGGTCCTGCGGAATTTCCTGCGAGGCCTGAATCGCATTGATGCGCGTCTGCGGCCGGGTTTCGTGGGTGACGCAGCCCGCGGCGCCCAATGCTGTTGCGGTCAGTAGAACGAATGCGATGGAGCGATTCATTGCGTGGACCAACCTTCAGACCGATCGACCAAAAACATCTTCGCCATCAACCCGTGTTCTTCTTGTAGTCCCGGTATTCCTGCCACAGCTTCTCGCGCAGCTCCGGATCGGTTTCCTTCTGCGCCGCTTCGCGCAGCTGGCGCGCGACGATGTCGTCGTCGCTGCCGTCCGGAATGTCGGCCGGCGTGGTGTTCGGCCCGTTGCCGCCTGCCGCGCCGCCGCCGACGCCACCGCCCCCGCCCTGCTGCCGCCCGCCCGGGCCATTGCCCTGGCCCTGGCCTTGACCCTGACCCTGGCCGCTCTGACCGCCGCCCTGCTGGCCGCCGGCCGCGCCGCCGCCCTGCTCACCGCCATTGCCTTTGCCATTCTCGCCGCCGCCGCCGGCGGAGCCGCCGTTCTCTTCACCGTTCGCACCATCGCCGCCGGAGCCGCCGCGACCGCCGCGCTGTCCGGCAATGACAGCCTGCTCGTCGCGAATGCGCCCGTCGAAAACGCCGAGCGAAGCGTTGAGCTCGCCTTCGATCTGCGCGGCGCGCTCGGTGGTCGTCATGCCGCCGCCCGCATTGCCGCCGCCAGCTGATCCTGCGCTCCCGGCGCCGCCGCTGGCACCGCCCGAAGACGGGTAACCGCCCGCACCACCGCCAGAGGCGCCACCGCCCGCTTGGGCGCCGCCGCCGGCTTGACCACCACCGCCTGCGGAGCCGCCGCCGCCCTGCGCACCGCCGCCTTGGGCACCGCCACCTTGGGCACCGCCGCCTTGGGCACCGCCACCGCCGGCATTACCACCGGCCTGGGCACCGCCACCTGCTGAACCACCGCCGCCTTGTGCAGCACCGCCACCTTGCGCGCCGCCACCCTGGGCGCCGCCGCCGGAACTCTGTGCCTGGCCACCGCCGCCGCCACTCGAGCCGCGGAAGATGCTTTCCTGGCTGGAATTGCCACCGCCCGTCGAGCCGCCGCTGCCGTCGTCGGGCGAGTTGCTGCCGCCCTGCTGCGGGCTTTGCTGACCGCCGCCGCTCGGACCGCCGGTGCTGGGCATCGGGATCCCGATCGTCGGCAGGCCGGGCACGCTCACGCCCGTGGAGACGGTCGGGCCGCTCTGGCCACCGCCGCTCTGACCGCTCTGGCCACTCTGCCCGCCACTGTTCTGCCCGCCTTCGCTGCCGCCGCTCGAACCGCCCGAGCTGCCGGACTGCGAGCCGGAGCTGCCGCCGCCCGAGCTGCCGCCCGGCGTGTTGGTAGACGTCTGGCCGGCCGAGCCCCCACTGCTGCCGCTCTGACCCGGCATCGAAGCCGACTGACCGCCGCTGCTGCCGCCCGAAGAAGACGAGGAGCCGCGGCTCGACGACGAAGGCGATGAGGGTGAGGGCATGCTCGGCGAGCTGCGCCCGGAGCTGCCGCCCGACGAGCCGCTCGGCGGCGAGGGCATCGACGAGGGCGACGAAGGCATCGAGGAGGACGAAGATTGCTGCTGCTGTGGGCAGCCGCCCATCAGAAATGCGCATACGGCGCCGACGATCGTCGCCTGCGCGGCAACGACGGGCATAGACCTGCGCGAGCGTTGAATTTGCATCGTTTCTCCTCTATCCCCGCTGCCGCCAACCCCCGCGGCTGCCGCCGCTAGTGACTGTGCGACCCGTCAGCTGAACGCGCGCTGACCGCCCGCCCAGCAAACATTCGATCCGCGCCACCCACCGCAGGTTCAATGCGCGGGCGGAAGGAGATTCGACTACTGCGGTCGCGAGACCACCGTGTTCTCCTCGGCGCTGGAGCCGAGCAGAAATGCCTTGAGTTGCCCGGCGAGCCGATCGCAAGCCGTGCTCTGCACAGGCGCGATCAGCGGGATGGGTGCGATCGCGCCGATCATCACCGACGTGCCCTTCACGTCGGTCGTCAGGCTGCCCGCACTCACGCCCTGCTTCAGATCCCAGATCGTTGCCTCGTAGTCGGAGGTTTTTTCCCACCAGCCGAGGCCGAGGCACCCGGCGCCGCCGGGACCTGCCGCGCATGCAATGCTGCCGCCGCCGTCGGTCTTCTGCGTCACGCCATCGACCCAGACGATGTAACGCACGCCCATGGAGTTGACGCGATCGGTGACGCCCGGACGAGCCAGGAACGTGCTGAAGCCCTGCGCGTTGGCGGGCGCAGTGCTCGGCTCCAGCCACGGATACAGCGCGTCGACGAAATTGTGATCGGCGTAGATCTGGAACGGACCGTTCTTCAGGTTGCTGCGCGGATCGACCTGCTTGCCGGCGCGTTGCCGGTCGGCAACGTCGGCGGACACGCTCTCGCCGACCAGCTCGCGCTCCAGGCAGTCGAGGAATTTGTCTTCGGTGCCCGTGCCTTCCAGATGCGGCTTCGCCAGCAGCACGATCGCCTCGTCGGATTTGATTTGCGTCGGCGCCTCACGCATCTCCTCGATCTTGGCGGTCATGCAGCCGGCGGCGCTTGAGCACAAAACGGCAGCGACGGCTAAGCGCAGGGCGCCACGACCTGAGACGGATTGCATTGACTTAACTCCAAGGGGGCTCGAGCGGGATTCCCGTGTGAACCTCGGCGCACGCCGAAAGTTCTGCTGCGAATCGAGTATACGCCAACCGTCTCGCAGTCAATGCCGGGAAAGCCGCCAACGTTCCTTGGGCTCCAAATGTCAAATACGGCGCTGCGCGAGTCGATTGTTCTTGCGTGCATGCCCCTAAAGTAGCGACAGCTGTTCCGGGCCGAGCACGGGCGGACGGAACAGCGTCAGATTGTGAGCAAAGCGCTCGCGCTGATTGAGCCCGAGCCGTGCGCACGCGGCCGCGAAGCGCTGCGCCAGCAGCTGCGCATATTCGCCCTCGCCGCGCTGGCGCACGCCGAAACGCGGATCGTTGTCGCGGCCGCCGCGCATCGCCTGCAGACGCGACATGACGTGTTTCGCCTTCAACGGTTCGTTGTGATCGAGCCATTCGCGGAACAGGTCCTTCAACTCGTACGGCAATCTCAACAGGACGTACGCGGCCGAGCGCGCGCCGGATGCGGCCGCGGCCGCGAGAATGCGTTCCGTTTCCGAATCCGTGAGCACGGGAATGATCGGCGCAACCATCACTCCGACCGGAATGCCCGCTTCGTGCAGCCGACGTATCGCACGCAACCGCGCGGCCGGCGATGCCGTGCGCGGCTCCAGAGTGCGCTTGAGGTCGTTCGACAGCGTGGTGACGCTGATCATCGCGTACACGAGCCCGTGCTCCGCGAGCGGCGCGAGCAGATCGATGTCGCGCTCGATCATCGCGCTCTTGGTGATGATCGAGAACGGATGATGGTAGTGCGCCAGCACTTCGATGATGCTGCGCGTGACGCGGTACTCGCGCTCGATCGGCTGATAGGGGTCCGTGTTGGCGCCGATCGTGATCGGCGAGCAGCGATAGCTCGGAGCGGCAAGCTCCTGCTCGAGCAAGCGCGCAGCGTCCTGCTTGTAGAACAGCCGCGTTTCGAAATCGAGCCCGGGCGAGAGATTGAGATAAGCGTGCGACGGACGGGCGTAGCAGTAAACACAGCCATGCTCGCAGCCACGATAAGGATTGATCGACTGATCGAACGAGATGTCGGGCGAGTCGTTGCGCGAAATGATCGAGCGCGCGGGTTCGGGCTGCACGATGGTCGCGAGCGGCGGCAACTCTTCGTCGAGGCTGCCCCAGCCGTCATCGATGGCTTCGGTGCTGGTCGATTCGAAGCGGCCGGCGGGATTGGACACCGCGCCGCGCCCGGTGCGCGTAGCGGGTCGCGTGGGAGACGTCATGGACCGATGCTACTGGATATAACTCCAGCTGACCAGTCCCCGCTCAGCCCGATTCGGTCTTCGCCAGCGGCGCAGCAGCAGCTTGCGAATCGGCAGATGGCCCGACCACGAGCGGTCCCGCCGCCAGCGCCGCGCCTTCGGCCTGATGCCGCGCGGGCGCGGGAAAGCGCACGATCAGCGACGTGCCCGCATCGCCGGTGATCTCGAGCTCGCCGCGCAACTGCCGCACGAACGCCTCGATCAGCGAGCGGCCGAGTCCGGTGTTGTCCTCGCCCGACGCGGAGTCGAAGCCCGAGCCATCGTCGCGCACGGCCAGCTCCAGCATCGTCTCCGACGGTCGCTGCACGTCCACATATATGTGACCGCCGGTGCCTTCGTTGAACGCATGTTTGTAAGCGTTGGTGATCGCCTCGGTGACCAGCAGGCCGAGCGGCACAGCGATCTCGGGGCCGATCACTTCGTTCGGCGAGTTCGCGATCAGCTCGACCTGCCGGCCGCGCGACAGGCCGCCGCGGCGCAGCTCGGCGCACAGGTCCTCGAGAAACCACTTCAGGTCGATCTCCTGCAGGCTTTCCGATTCGTACAGACGTCGGTGCAGCGTCGCGAGCGCATTGATGCGGCTGCGCGCTTCGGCAAACGCCAGCTCGGCGCGCGGGTCGCGGATGCGTCGTGCGTGCAGATTGAGAAGGCTCATCACCAGTTGCAGGTTGTTCTTCACGCGGTGATGGATTTCGCGTACCAGCACTTCTTTCTGGGCCAGCGACTCGCGCAGCTCCGATTCGCGCGCCGAGATCAAGTCGGCCATGCGCGAGAACGTCTCGCCGAGGCTGCGTATTTCCGCCGGCGCTGCGCTCACGCGCTCCGGGCGCACATTGTGCCGACCGGCTGCGTACGCGGAGGTGATGCGCTCGAGATAGCTGATCCAGCGCACGACCAGGTGCTCGATGCCGAACCACACGACCGCGATCGCGAGCGCCCACATCAGCAGCGGCGTCAGCACGCCCCACGCGACTTGCAGCGCCAGCGGACCGATGGCCGTCAGCACGGGCGTGCCGCGGATCACGAAAATCCTGCCGCCGAGCAGCGGACTCACCGCGTACAGGCGCCAGATGCCGTCGTGTCCACGCGAGCGGAAGGTTCGCGTCTGGCCGGTCGGCAGCTGCTCGCGCAGCTGTTCGTGAATCAGGCTATTGCGCGGCAGCGGCGACTTCGACGGCGAGCGGCTCGCGTCACGCGTAATGATCTCGCCGCGACTGTCGAGCAGCGCGAATGCCGCGCCGTCCTCGCTGCGCGCGCCGCGCTGGTAGCGTTGCGCGAGCCAATCCAGACCGATGAACAGGGCGACCGAGCCTTGAATCAGGCCCTGGTCGTCGACCAGCGGCACTGCCGTGACGATGCCCCAGCTACCGAGCCAGCGGCTGACGATGAGGTCGCTGACGACGAAACCGTCGCCCGCCATGATGTCGCGGAACCACACGCGGTCGTCGACCTTCACGACCTGCGGCATCGGGCCGGAAGCGCAGGTCACGACGCCTTCCGCGTTCACGATGAGCGCGCCTTCGTACTGGTCCAGTCCGCCGATCGCGCGCTGCAGGGCGCGTCGGCACGCCAGGCCAGTGCCGGCGCGCACATCGGGCTGTGCGGCGAGACTGGTGAGGATTTCGCGCGAGGCCGCGATCACGTTGACCTCTTCGCTCGCGGCGAGCTGCGCCGCCTGCGCGAGGTTCTGCTCGATGATGCGCATGCTGCTGCCGTAACTGGAGATGGCTTGCAGCACGGCGAGCGCGCCGGGCGCGAGCATCGCGATTCCGACGATGAGCACCAGCCGCGGACGCAGCCCGGCGTTCTTGCCGAACCAGGTGCGCGGTGCCAGTGCGGTCTTGAGCTTCAAGGGACCCCGCAGCAGCGTGATCCGCCGCTGAAGTATTTCTAGAGGGCGCCCGAGCGTGGGTCCGTGGCGCCTTCGTTGTCGGCCAGCGCTCCGACGGCCGGCCCGGTGACCAGCGCAGCATCGTCGCCGAGCAACTCGACGAGCCGGTCGCGCGCCCGCGCGATGCGACTCTTGATGGTGCCGACCGCCACCTGGCAGACGTCGGCCGCCTCTTCATAGGACAGGCCGGTGGCGCAGACCAGGATCAGGGCTTCGCGCTGGTCGACCGGCAGCTGTTGCAGCGCCCGGCTGAGGTCGCGCAGGTGGAGCTTGGCGTCGTGGTCCGGGGCGATCGCGACCTGGCTGGCGCAGACGCCATCCGGATCCTCGATTTCGAACTTGCGATGGCGCAGCTCCGAGTAGTAGCAATTGCGCAGGATCGTGAACAGCCAGGCCTTGAGGTTGCTGCCGGACTGGAACTGCTCACGATTGGTCCAGGCCTTGAGCACCGTGTCCTGCACGAGATCGTCGGCGCGCGCCGGGTCGCCGCACAGCGAGCGCCCGAAGGCGCGTAACGCCGGCAGCAACGCCGTAACCTGCTCCAGGAATTTATCGTGACCTGTCATGAACCCCGCCGGGAGATGGGCGGAAGACCGGCACGGGCCCCCTCAGGAGCCGCGCTCCTTGTCTTCCAGTTGCTTCAACAGCGCCTTGAACTCGTCGGGCACCGGCTCGTCCATCACGTCGCTGAACATGCGGCGCAAGCGGCTCTGGAGCCAGTCCGGGACTTGCTCGCCGCTGTTCGCAGCCGCCGTTTCAGGCGGATCGCCTGGCTTGATTTTCTCGCTCATGACCATGGATGGACTCGAACCGGAGCGCCGCGCCGCGCGACGCGTGGATTTCGCATGTCGAGCCCGAACGTCCCACCATTGAAAAAGTTCCAAGTCGGAAGGAACCTTTCTCCCCGCTCGCACATACTACAACGGCCATTATCGGCGCGCGCAACGCAGCGCCCATAAAGAACCGGAAGGAGTGCCCCATGGCTCTGGCTCACGCTATTGCCGAACATTTGCCGTATCTGCGCCGGTATGCCCGGGCCCTGTGCGGGACCCAGAAGAGCGGCGATGCCTATGTGCGCGCCTGCCTGGAGACGATCGTCGCCGACCCCTCGGTGGTCGGCAGCGATACGACGCCCCGCGTGGCCCTGTACCGCCTGTTCCACAAGCTCTGGGGCAGCGCCAACGTCGATCTGCGCTCGGCGGCGAATTCGCGGCCGCAGCAGGCCGCGGCGGGTGTCGAGAGGAAGCTCGGCGAGCTGACGCCGGCGCGCCGCCAGGCGCTGCTGCTGACCGCGATGGAAGGCTTCAACGTCGGCGACACGGCCCGCATCCTCGCGGTCAGCGAAGAGGAAGTGAAACAGATGGTCGCCCAGGCGGTGCGGGAGATCTCCGATCAGCCGAGCACCAAGGTCCTGATCATCGAAGACGAGCCGATCATCTCGCTCGACCTGCAGAGCATCGTGCGCGAGATGGGACACACGGTGGCTGCAATCGCCACCACGCGCGACGAAGCGGTGCGCGCCGCGCGCAAGACCGAGCCGGGCCTGGTGCTCGCGGACATCAAGCTGGCTGACGGCAGCTCGGGCATCGATGCCGTGCGCCAGATCCTGAGCGAGGTCCAGGTGCCGATCGTCTTCATCACCGCCTATCCGGAGCGCCTGCTCACCGGTGAGCGGCCGGAGCCGACCTTCCTCGTGACCAAGCCGTTCGTGCCGGAAACGGTGCGCGTCGCGGTGAGCCAGGCTCTGCTCTTCACCTAGTCACGCAAGACCTGCACGCACAAAAAAAGCGGGCCCCGCATCCGTGGGCCCGCTCTTTCAAGCTTTCGCAGGAAGCGCGTCCGCGCGCTTCAGACAGGCGGCCGGCCGCGCAATGCGCCTGCCACCAGTGCGACCAGCGTCAGCACCAGGAAGATGAAGAACAGAATCTTCGCGATCCCGGCGGCCGCACCCGCGATGGTGGTGAACCCCAGCACCGCAGCGATGATCGCCACGATGAAGAACGTCAATGCCCAAGAGAGCATAAAAAACCTCCAAGTCGCCTCAGTACCATTCGACGCGACGTCTTGCGGACGTTGCGCGCTCCTGCCCCTACTCGAAGCTGAAACGCGCCATCATTCATCGGGTTCCCCGCGCAGCCTGCGGTGATTTGCAGGCATTCGCGTTGCGCCGAACCCCGGCAGCCGCGTGCACGTTTTACGGACGTGCACAGACAGGGCCGGCCGTTCCTTCACCTGTTGACGCTGTTGATCTGCGCTTCGTGCGCATCGCCTGCCGCTCTCGCTTCCCGCGCCGCGTCCGGCGAGCGCGTCGTGGATCAGCGGCTCGGCGAGTTGCGCGAGGCCGAGCACGTCCGCGAGATGATCGATGCGTTCGGCGAGAGCGCTGCTGCGCCACTCGTCGCGGGCAATGCGGCAGGCCGGCGTCGAGGTGCTGCCGTTCCGGCCGCTCAACCCGGCGCGCACGCTGCCGTGGAAGCTCAACTCGCGACCATCGTAAGATCGTCGTGGTCGACGGCCGCGTCGCGTTTACCGGCGGCATCAATATCAGCGGCGCTTACGCCAGCGCTTCGAGCTCGCGGCCCGGGCCGAAGGACGGGCAGGAGCAGGCGTGGCGCGACACGCACGTGCAGATCGACGGACCGGCAGCCGCGCAATTCCAGACGCTGTTCGTGAAGATCTGGCAACGCGCGGGCGGGCAGCTCAGCGACGCGTCGGCGCAGTACTTCCCGCCGCTCGCGCCGGGCGGCTCCGAGCGGGTTGCCGCGGTCGCGTCCAGCGGCGGCGATCGCCACGAGACCACGATCTACGACACGTACGTCGCCGCGATCGGGCACGCGTCGCGTCGCCTGTGAATGACGCAGGCCTATTTCGCGCCGGACCCGGCGCTGCGCGAAGCATTGATCGCGGCCGCGCGGCGTGGCGTGGACGTACGAGTAATCGTGCCGAGCTTCAGCGACTCCGCGCTGATCTTTCACGCCTCGCGCGCAGACTACGAGGAGCTGCTGGCCGGCGGCGTGCGCATCTACGAACAGCGCTACGCGATGCTGCATGCCAAGTCGCTGGTGATCGACAGCGCGCTCTCGATGGTCGGCTCGGCGAACTTCGACATCCGCAGCTTCCTGCACAACAACGAAGTGAATGCCGGCATCGTCGGCAGCGCGTTCGCGCAACGGATGGAAGCGCTGTTCCAGCGCGATCTCGGCGACACGCGCGAGCTGCAGCTGGACCGCTGGCGCAAGCGGCCGCTGCTCGACCGCTTCAAGGAATTCACCAGCAGCCTGTTTTCGTATTGGTTGTAGTCAGTCGAGGAAGCGCGCGAGCAGCGCGGCCGTTTCCTCGGGCCGTTCGTGATGGATCATGTGCCCGGCGCCGCGCAGCGTTGCAATCGTCACCGTGGCGAACAACGCGCGCAGGCGATCCTCTTCGATCTCGCCGGCCATGCGCTTGGTCAGCTCAGATTCCTCGGCAAACACCAGCAGCAGCGGCGCGACGATGGCGCGCCAACACGCCTCCGCCTGGTCGCGCTGATACAGCACGGGATTGACGCGCTTGTGCTTCGGGTCGGCCCACAGCTCGATGCGGCCATCGGCCGCGGCGCGCGCCCACGAACGGGCGACGAACTCGAGGCGGTCCGGCGGCGTGCGTGGGTTGCGCCGCGCCAGCACGCGCATGAATTCTTCGTAAGTCTCGTAGGTCGCGAAGCGGCTGCCGCGCTTCACCTCGTCGAGCCACTCCGCGTAACGCGTCGGCGCCTGGTCTGCGCTCGTGCGCGGCAGACCGAACGCTTCCAGGCTGACGACTTTGCGCACACGTTGCGGCCGCGCGCCCGCATACAGCATCACGATGTTGCCGCCCATGCTGTGACCCACGAGGTCGAGCGGCGCGTCCGGCGACAGATGGTCGAGCAGCGCGTCGAGATCAGCCAGGTAGTCCGGAAACCAGTAGCCGTCGTCGGGCCGCTGCGTGCGGCCGAAGCCGCGCATGTCCATCGCGACCCAGGTGCGCGTCGGCGGCAGCTGATCGACGACGAACTGCCAGGTCTCGCTGGTGTCGCCCCAGCCGTGCACGAGCACGACCGGCCGCGGATCCTCGCCCGGCCACCGGTACAGTTGAAACGTCAGGCCGCGCAGCCCGAGCGTCTCGCTCTGCGGCGCGCGGCGCGCTCGGTAGGACACTATTGCGGCAGACGCACTACGCGCGCACCCACCGGGCGCGAGCGCTTTTTCGCAG
>DATBKP010000144.1:0-7723 GCA_036555785.1 Steroidobacteraceae bacterium | reverse complement strand
GCCGGCGGCGGCGACCCGGTGATGTTCCAGCACATCTTCTGGTTCTTCGGGCATCCCGAGGTCTACATCATGATCCTGCCGGCTTTCGGCATCGTCTCGGAGATCATCCCGACGTTCTCGCGCAAGCCGCTGTTCGGCTACGACTCGATGGTGTACGCGATCGCCTCGATCGCCTTCCTGTCGTTCATCGTCTGGGCGCACCACATGTTCACGGTCGGCATGCCGCTCGCCGGCCAGCTGTTCTTCATGCTGGCGACGATGCTGATCGCGGTGCCGACCGGCGTGAAGGTCTTCAACTGGACGGCGACCATGTACAAGGGCTCGCTGTCATTCGAGCCGCCGATGCTGTTCGCGCTGTCGTTCCTGTTCCTGTTCACGATCGGCGGCTTCTCCGGGCTGATGCTGGCGATCGTGCCGGCGGACTTCCAGTACCAGGACACGTATTTCGTGGTCGCGCACTTCCACTACGTGCTGGTGCCGGGCGCCGTGTTCGGCATCATGGCCGGCGTGTACTACTGGCTGCCGAAGTGGACCGGCCACCTGTACAACATGAAGCTGGCGAAGACGCATTTCTGGCTGTCGACGATCTTCGTCAACGTGCTGTTCTTCCCGCAGCACTTCCTCGGCCTCGCCGGCATGCCGCGCCGCATTCCGGACTACAACACGCAGTTCGCCGACTGGAACATGATCTCGTCGATCGGTGCGTTCGGCTTCGGGCTGTCGCAACTGCTGTTCGCGTACCTGATCTTCAGCTCGATCCGCGCCGGCCTGAAGGCCAGCGACAAGGTGTGGGACGACGCGCGGCCGCACGGCCTGGAGTGGACGCTGAGCTCGCCGCCGCCGTATCACAGCTTCGAGACCGCGCCCGAGTTGAAGTAACCATGGCCGCCGAGCTCTCCGGACAGGATCGCAAGCGCGCAGTGCGACGCGCGGCGCTGTGGCTCGCGCTGGTCGCGGCGCTGTTCTACGTCGGCTTCATTGCGATGGGCGTATGGCACAGCCTGAGTTGAACAAGGCCAACCGCAAGCTGACGTGGCAGCTGTGGCTGTTCGCGGCCGGCTTTCTCGCGTTCGGCTTCGCGCTCGTGCCGCTGTACAACGTGCTGTGCGACGTGACCGGCTACGGCGATCGCAGCAAGCTGCAGAAGGCGGCCAGCGTGATCGAAGCGCCCGACGAGACGCGCACCGTCACGGTCGAGTTCCTCTCGAGCGTGCCCACGTTCGGCAGCTGGGAATTCCGTCCCGAGCGCGCGCAGCTCGAAGTGCATCCCGGGCGACTCTACGAAGCGAAGTTCTACGCGCGCAACCTGCGCGCGCAGCCGGTCACGGCGCAGGCCGTGCCGAGCATCGCGCCGCAGGCGGCGACGCAGTACTTCCGTAAGACCCAATGCTTCTGCTTCAGCCCGCAGCACTTCGACGGCGGGCAGGCGCGCGAGCTGTCGGTGCGTTTCATCGTCGACCCGAAACTGCCCGGGTACATCGACCGCCTGACACTCGGCTACGCAATGTACGATTCGAAAGCTACCTCCGGTTGAACATCATGGCCCACGCACCTACCAGCACTGCATCCGAGAAGTATTACGTCCCGCACGGCAGCCCCTGGCCGATCGTCGGCTCGGTGGCGTTGTTCACGACAGTCGGCGGCGCGGCGCTGTGGCTCAATCACGTGCACGCGGGCCCATGGGTCGTGACGCTCGGCCTGGCGCTGCTCACGTTCATGTTCATCGGCTGGTTCGGCACGGTGATCCGTGAAAGCGAGGGCCGGCTGTACAACGCAGCGGTCGATCGCTCCTTCCGCATGGGCATGATGTGGTTCATCTTCTCCGAGGTGATGTTCTTCGCCGGCTTCTTCGGCGCCTTGCTGTACGCGCGCCAGTTCTCGGTGCCGTGGCTCGGCGGCGAAGGCACGAAGCTGCTGACCAAAGTGATTCGCGGCGACACCTTCGAGGCGACCTGGCCGACCAACGGCCCGGGCCACATCGGCGGCGATTTCCAGGTGATCCCGGCGTTCGGCCTGCCGGCGATCAACACCGCGATCCTGCTGACCTCGGGCGTGACGATCACGATCGCGCATCACGCGCTCAAGGCCGGCAACCGTCAGCTGCTCAATATCTTCCTCGCGCTGACGTGGATGCTCGGCTTCCTGTTCGTGTACCTGCAGGCCACCGAGTACATCGAGGCTTACACGCATCACAACCTGAAGCTCAGCACGGGCATCTACGGCTCGACGTTCTTCCCGCTGACCGCCTTCCACGGTTTCCACGTCACGGTCGGCGCGCTGATGCTGCTGGTCGTGTGGTTCCGCTGTCTGAAGGGCCACTTCACGCCGACGCATCATTTCGCGTTCGAAGGCGCGGCCTGGTACTGGCACTTCGTCGACGTGGTGTGGCTCGGGTTGTTCATCTTCGTGTATTGGTTGTAGAGAAACGTGATGAAGGTGATAGAGGTGATGGCGTGATGAGGGAATGTGCCCTTCATCACCTCCATCACGTTCATCACCTCCATCACGCTCATCACCTCCATCACCCATGGCTCGATTTCTCATCCTCGCCTGCCTCATCGCGATCGTGCTGAGTCTCGGCTCGGCGCTGGTCCACCTGGTGCGCGACAAGGGCGAGTCGAAGAAGATGGCGCGCGCGTTGACGATCCGCGTCGGGCTGTCGGTGCTGCTGTTCGTGCTGCTGCTGCTCGCGTGGTCGCTCGGCTGGATCCAGCCGAAAGGCACTTGAGGCCGCGCGGGGCCGTGGCATGCGCATCGCCAACCACAACTTCGCACCGACGCTGCTCGCCGTTGCAATCACCCTCGCCGCTGTCGCGCTGTTCGTACGACTCGGCGTCTGGCAACTGCACCGCGCCGCCGAGAAGGACGCATTGCAGGCTCAATACGCGGCAGGCCAGCGTTCAGTCGTCGAATTGACTGCCGCCAACGCAGCGCAGCTCACGCAATATCAACGCGTGTCGGCGCGCGGTCACTACGACAGTGCGCACCAGATCCTCCTCGACAGCATGCCTTCGGCGATGGGCCAGCCCGGTTATCGCGTCGTCACGCCGTTCGAGCTCGCGCCGGATGAATGGGTGCTCGTCGATCGCGGCTGGCATCGACCGGGAGCAACGCGCAGCGATATTCCGGACGTGACCGTCGGCGACGCGGCGCGCACGGTAGCCGGCCAACTGAGCGTGCTGCCGCGTCCTGGAGTGAGGCTCGCCGCAGCGGGCAGCTCCGGCAAAGACTGGCCGCGTGTCATGAACTATCCGGAACAGACGGCGATCGAGCAGGCGCTCGGTCACAAAGTGCTGCTCGGCCTCGTGCTGCTCGACTCGGACCAGCCGGACGGCTATGAGCGCGCGTGGCAGGCGCGCACCGACTTCGGATCGGAGCGGCATCTCAGCTACGCCGTGCAGTGGTTCGGATTCGCGGCCGTCGCTGTGGCGCTGTTCGTGGTGATGGGCCTGCGACGCGGCCGGCTGCTGCTGGACGAGCGGCCGCAGTGACCGCGCCCGCCGAGCGCCGCTCCCGCGCGCAGATCTGGATCGTCGTGGCGCTGTTCTTCGCGCCGCTCGCCTTGGCATTTCTTTTGTATTACGGCGGCAGCAGCTGGCGTCCGTCCGGCAGCACCAATCATGGTGAGCTGATCTCGCCGCCGCGGCCGCTGCCGAGTGTCGCACTGCCCACGCCCGACGGCACGTCGCTGCCGGCGGCAACCTGGCGAGGCAAATGGACCTTGCTGTACGTCGGCGATGGACGCTGCGACGGGCGTTGCCGCGCGGCGCTGACGCTGATGCGCCAGACGCGGCTCGCGCTCAACAAGGACATGACGCGCGTCCAGCGTGTTTTTCTCGCGACCGGGAACTGCTGCGACCGGGCGTATCTCGACGCCGAGCATCGCGGCCTCGCGGTCGCGCTCGCGGACAACGACGTCGGCGCGACACTGCTCGCGGCATTTCCCGACGCGCAGCCGGGCATCGAGGGCTTTATTTATGTCATCGATCCGCTCGGCAACCTGATGATGCGGCACCTGCCGGAGCCGCCGCCGGCGGAGGGGTTGCTGGAGGATCTGCGCAAGCTCCTCAAGCTCTCTCATATTGGATAGGGGCCGCGCCGGGCGCGGCCGGCCCGGCTTCCAAAGGCAAAACCCCTGTGCGAAACTCGATCGCCGAAGCGGATCCGCCCGCCCCAAGCGATAGAGATTACGAAAAGAGCGATGGTCGAATGACGAGGTTCAGAGCTTTGTAGTCGAAAGTTTGCCGATTCGGGGGATCCATGAAGTGCCTGTATTTCCTCGCCCCAACGCTTGCGAGCACTCACGACGTCTCGGACGACCTGCACCAGGCCGGCGTCGAAGACTTCTACTTACACGTCATCTGTAAGGACGAGTCGGGTCTGAGGAAACAGCACATCCACTCGAGCAACTACCTCGAAACGCTCGACGTGGTCCGCGACGGCTTCATCGGCGCCGCCCTCGGCCTCGCAGCCGGCCTGATCGGCGTGGCGCTGCTCAAGTATTTCGATCCGTTCGGCCCTGAGTACCAGGTGCCAGTGTACGTGTACGCGATCCTGGTCGCGGTCGCGACGCTGTTCGGCGCGTGGGAAGGCGGGCTGGCGGGCATCGGCGCCGAGAACAAGAAACTGGCGCGCTTCCACGAGGACATCGAGTCCGGCAAGTACCTGGTGCTGGTCTACGTCCGCAAGCAGCAGGAAGACTCGGTCGTGAAGATGATGAAGGAGCGCCATCCCGAGGCCGAGCTGGTCGGCGTCGATTCCCATTTCATCAATCCGTTCAGCAAGGTCGCACGACTGAGCGACGGCGCCGGCGCCGCCGGCACACTGAAGAAGGCGTGAGACCTAGAACCGGGGCCGCAAATGCGGCCCCGCTGACGAGATGCTGACCACACAACGATAGCTCGACGAGCGCGCGACGGGAGGGCTGGCGAATGGCATTTGCCTGGGCACTGATCCTGCTGGTGATCGCAACGGTGGCGTTCCACTTCGCCGCGCAGTACGGCGTATTTGGCGACCCCTGGTGGTTCACCGAGATCGCCTCCAACTGGAAGATGATGGACCAGACCGTGAACGTCACGTTCTGGGTCACCGGCTTCGTGTTCGTCGTCGTCAACCTGTTCATGGCCTGGACGGTGGTGCGCTACCTGCACCGCAAGGGCCGGACCGAAAAGGCGGCGTACGAGCCGGAGAACAAGAAACTGGAATGGTGGCTGACGGCCGTCACCTCGGTCGGCATCGCGGCGATGCTCGCGCCCGGTCTCGCGGTGTGGGCGAAGTTCGTCACGCCGCCCGAGGGCGCCTCGATCGTCGAGGTGGTCGGCCAGCAGTGGCAGTGGAGCTATCGACTGCCGGGCCGCGACGGCGAGCTCGGCGCGGTCGACAACAAGCTCGTCACGCTCGACAACCCGTTCGGCGTCGATGCGAAAGATCCGAAGGGGCAGGACGACGTGCTGGTCACTTCGCCCGAGCTGCACCTGCCGGTCGGCAAGACCGTGAAGTTCCTGCTGCGGGCCAAGGACGTGAACCATCAGTTCGCCGTGCCGCAGTTCCGCGTGAAGATGGACATGGTGCCCGGCATGGTCACGTATTTCTGGGCGACGCCCGAGCGCACCGGCCGCTTCGACGCGCTGTGCGAGCAGCTCTGCGGCGTTGCGCACTTCGCGATGCGCGGCCGCGTCGTGGTGGAAGATGCAGCGGCTTATCAGACGTGGCTCGGCGCACAGCCGACGTTCGCGCAGACGGCCGCGGTGGCCAAGGGCGATCCCGCGGTGGGCAAAGCGCTGTTCGCGACCTGCACGGCGTGCCATGGCGAGCAGGGCCAGGGCAACAAGGATCTCGGCGCGCCGAAGCTGGCCGGCCAGGCCGGCTGGTACATCGCGCGGCAGCTGGCGAGCTTCAAGCACGGCGTGCGCGGCTCCAACGAGAACGACACGTACGGCAAGCAGATGGCGCCGATGGCGCAGCTGCTGGCCGACGATGCGGCGGTCAACAACGTCGTCGCTTATATCGGCTCGCTCTCCGACGAGCGGCCCGACGCGAGCGTCGGCGGCAATCCCGAGCGCGGCAAGAAACTGTACGCGACTTGCTCCGCGTGTCACGGCGAGCGGGCCCAGGGCATCTGGGCCACGAACGCGCCGCGCCTCGCCGGGATGAGCGACTGGTACATGGCACGACAGCTCGAAAATTTCCGGCAGGGGATTCGCGGCACGCATCCGCAGGACTTCCACGGCGCGCAGATGCGCTCGATGGCACGAGCCCTGAAGGACGAGGCTTCGATCAACGACCTGCTCGACTACGTTCACACGCTCTGAGGATTCATCGATGGCATTCGTTGCAATCGCCGACCGCGATCACGAGCACGCGCTGCACGATCCCGAGACGTTCATCCGCAAGTACATCTGGAGCCAGGATCACAAGGTGATCGCGATCCAGTACGCGCTGGTGGCCATCGGCATCGGCCTGGTGGCGCTGGTGATGTCCGTGCTGATGCGCCTGCAGCTCGGCTTCCCCGACACCTTCTCGCTGATCGCGCCGCAGGACTATTACCAGTACATCACCATGCACGGCATGATCATGGTGATCTACCTGCTCACCGCGCTGTTCCTCGGCGGCTTCGGCAACTATCTCATTCCGCTCATGTGCGGCTCGCGGGACATGGTGTTCCCGTACATGAACATGCTGAGCTTCTGGTTCTACCTGCTCGCGGTGCTGGTGCTGGTCGCCGGATTGTTCGTGCCGGGCGGTCCGACCGGCGCGGGCTGGACGCTGTATCCGCCGCAGGCGATCGCGCCCGGCACGCCGGGACACGGCTGGGGCATCATCTGCATGCTCGGCTCGCTCGGCATCTTCGTGGTCGCCTTCACCATGGGTGGCCTCAACTACGTCACCACGATCCTGCAGGCCCGCTGCAAGGGCATGACGCTGATGCGCATGCCGCTGTCGGTCTGGGGCATCTTCATGGCGACGGTCCTCGGCCTGCTCGCCTTCCCGGCGCTGTTCGTGTCCGCGATCATGATGGCGCTCGACAGCACGATCGGCACGAGCTTCTTCCTGCCCGCCGTGACCTCGATGGGCGAGAACCTCAAGTACAGCGGCGGCAGTCCGCTGCTGTTCCAGCACCTGTTCTGGTTCTTCGGCCACCCTGAGGTCTACATCGTCGCGTTGCCGGCGTTCGGCATCGTGTCGGATCTCTTGAGCACGCACGCGCGTAAGAACATCTTCGGCTACCGCATGATGGTGTGGGCCATCGTCGCGATCGGCGCGCTGTCGTTCATCGTGTGGGCGCACCACATGTACGTCAGCGGCATGAACCCGTACTTCGGGTTTTTCTTCGCGACGACGACCCTGATCATCGCGATCCCGACGGCCATCAAGGTCTACAACTGGGTGCTGACGCTGTGGCGCGGCGACATTCAGATCAACATTCCGAATCTGTTCGCGATCGGCTTCATCTTCACGTTCGTACACGGCGGCCTCACCGGCCTCTTCCTCGGCAACGTGACGGTGGATCTGCCGCTGTCGGATACGTATTTCGTGATCGGGCACTTCCACATGGTCATGGGCGTGTCGCCCGTGATGGTGCTGTTCGGCGCGATTTATCACTGGTTCCCGAAGATGACGGGCAAGATGCCGAACGAGTTCCTCGGGCGTCTGCACTTCTGGATGACGTTCCTCGGCACGTACGCGATTTATCTGCCGATGCACTATCTCGGAATCCTCGGGA
>DATBKP010000143.1:0-30288 GCA_036555785.1 Steroidobacteraceae bacterium | reverse complement strand
CTCATCGCGACCCGCTTCGGCTCGACCCAGCAGATTCATCGCGTGACGATGCCAGGCGGCGCGCGCACGCAGATCACCTTCCAGAGCGAGCCCGTGGCAGGCGCGACCGCGATCCCGGGTACGCAGCGCTTCGTATTCGTGCGCGACACGGGCGGCGACGAGTGGTTCCAGATCTACGCGAGCGGGCTCACGGGCGCTCCGCAGCAGCTGACGGAGGCGGGCACGCGCAATCAATCGATCGCATTCAGCCCGGACGGCCAGCGGATCGCGTGGTCGCGCGCGACCAAGGGCTCGGGCGAGTACGCGATCTACGTCGGCGATCCGGCCGATGCGCGCAGCGTGAAGAGCGTCTACCGCGAGCAGGGCTCGATCGGCCCCGACGACATCTCAGCGGATCACGCGCAGGTGCTGTTCACGCGCGGCATCTCCAACCGCGAATCGAAGCTGTTCCTGCTCGATCTCGCGTCCGGCAAGACGCAGGAGATCGCGCCGAAGGCCGGCAAGGTGCTGTACACGAATGCGCGACTCGCGCGCGACAGTCGCAGCGTTTACGCGATTTCCACCAAGGACAGCGATTTCGGCCGGCTGGTGCAGATCGACGTCGCCAGCGGCAAGGACACCGTGCTGACGCCGGATCTGAAGTGGGACGTCGAAACCTTCACGATCTCCGATGACGACCGCCTGCTCGCCTACTCGATCAACGAGGACGGGTTCTCCAAGGTCGTGGTGCGCGATCTGGTGACGCGGCGCGCGCTGCCGCAGCCGGAGTTGCCGCGCGGCGTGCTGCAGACAATGCAGTTCTCGCCGGACAAGACCAAGCTCGCATTCGATCTGTCGACGGCGACGTCCGCCGGCGACGTGTGGACCTGGGACGTCGATGGCGCGAACCTCACGCGCTGGACCACCTCGGAGCTCGGCGGACTGGATCCGGCGAAGCTCGCCGAGCCGCAGCTCGTACGCTTCAAATCGTTCGACGGCCAGACCGTCTCCGCACTCGTCTATCGCCCGGCGGGGATCGCGGCCGACTTCCGCACGCCGGTGATCATGGACATTCACGGCGGTCCGGAAGGGCAGACGCGGCCGTCGTGGAACGTCGGCGCGCAGTATTTCGCCGGCGTGCTCGGCGCAACCGTGATCCTGCCCAACGTCCGCGGCAGCACCGGCTACGGCCGGCGCTATGCCGATCTCGACAATGCGGAGAAGCGCGAGGACAGCGTGAAGGACATCGGCGCGCTGCTCGACTGGATCGCCGCGCAGCCGAACCTCGACAAGAATCGCGTCGCTGTCTACGGCCAGTCGTACGGCGGCTATATGTCGCTCGCAGTGAGCACGCACTTTGCCGATCGCCTGGTGGGCAGCGTCGAGCGCTATGGCATCAGCGATTTCGCATCGTTCCTCAAGAACACGGAAGCGTATCGCCGCGACAACCGCCGCGCGGAATATGGCGACGAGCGCGATCCGAAGATGGCGGCCGTATTCAAGCGCATCGCGCCGCTCGCGAACGTCGCGAAGATCACCAAGCCGATGCTGGTGATGCAGGGTGCGAACGATCCGCGCGTGCCGAAATCGGAATCCGACCAGGTCGTCGCGGGCATCCGCGCCAACGGCGTGGAGACCTGGTACGTGGTATTCGCCGACGAGGGCCACGGCTTCCTCAAGAAGCCGAACAACGATCTGCGGCGCGAGGTGGAGACGGTGTTCCTGCGCAAGCTGTTCAAGCAGCCGCGGCCGATCGGCGAGTCGGGTCAGGACTGACCCGCAGGGAGCAACGGCGTCAGCTCACCGCCTGGGAAAAACAACTTCAGCGGGCGGATTTCGAAGATGGTGCGCACGCTCGGCAGCGAGCGCGCCACTTCGATCGCCTCTTCGAGCGACTTGCAGTCGACGATGTAGAAGCCGAGCAGCTGCTCCTTCGTCTCGGCGAACGGCCCGTCGATCACATGCGGCGTGCCTGTCGTGCGCAGCTGCACTGCAGTCGTAGTGGGCATCAAGCGTACGACCGGGCCCATCCGGCCCTGGGCGGTCAGCTGGTCGTGCACGCGCAGGTGCTTGGCGACGTGGGCGTCCATTTCCTCGGCGGACATCGCGTCGACCAGGTCTTCCGGCACATAGATCAGGATCGAATAGAGCATGCGCTCACCTCCATTCCCAAGGACGGCGCCGGGGATCGGATTCCGACATGAGCCGGCCTACGCCGCCCGAATCCCGGCCGCCGCCACGTTTTCTTCGAGATGCGCGAGCGACGACGTGCCCGGAATCGGCAGTATCGCCGGCGACCGCGCCAGCAACCACGCGAGCGCCGCCTGCGCTGTCGTCAGCGAGTGTCGCTTCGCGATGCTGTCCAGCTCGCGCGAGCCCGAGTCGCGTCCGGTGTGCTCGCCGGCAGCGAGCGGATACCACGGGATGAACGCCATCTTGCGGCTCTCGCAATACGCGATGACGTCGTCCGAGCCGCGATCGCTGACGTTGTAGCGATTCTGCACCGACACGATCTGCGCGATCCCGGCGACGCGCTCCAGTTCGGCGACGCTGAAGTTCGAGACGCCGATGTGCCGGATCTTGCCTTCGTGCTGCAGCTTCGCCAGCTCGCCGACCGAATCCTCGACGCGCACGCGCGGATCGGGCGCGTGCAGCTGATAGAGATCGATGCGCTCGACGCGCAGCCGCTTCAGGCTGGCCTCGCAGGCCTGGCGCAGGTGCGCCGGGCTGGCGCGCCGCGACCACTCGTCGCGGCTGGGCCGGATCAGTCCGCCCTTGGTCGCGATCACGAGTCCGCGCGGGTACGGATGCAGCGCCTCGGCGATGATGCGCTCGTTCACTTCCGGCCCGTAAGCGTCCGCGGTGTCGATGAAGTTGATGCCGAGCTCGAGCGCCCGCTGCAGCAGACGGCGCGCGGCCTGCCCATCCTTCGGTTCGCCCCAGATGCCCGGCCCGGTCAGCCGCATGGCACCGTAGCCGAGGCGGTTCACGGTCAGGTCGCCGCCGATCGTGATCGTGCCGGCCGCCGCGGCGGTGATAGTCGCGTTCATCGCAAGCTCCTGAGGATTGCCGTCATACGAGTAGAATGCGGACACTATGGCCTCGCGCCGCCAGATCCTAACTCTCCTCGGAGCCCTGGGGTTGCCCCTTGCCACCATGACCGATCTGATCGCCGCTTCGAACGACAAGGCCGCCGCCAAACCGCTGCGCGTGCGCACGATCACCACCGGACTGGAGCTTTCGCCGCGCGGCGAGTCCGAGCGGCTGGACGCTGCGCTCGATTTCCTCGCGGCCGCGAAGCGTAGCTTCGAGAGCGCGGGCTACGAAGTGCAGACGCTGCGCATCGCGACCAATCCGTGGCTTGCCGGCGCGTCGGCGCGCGATCGCCAGCAGTTGCTCGCACGCGTGCAGGAGCTGGACAAGATCGTTGCCGGGCGCGGCGTGATCCTCGGCTTGGGTCCGGTGCTCACCCAGGATCACTCGGACGACGGCCTCGCGGACTGGGCGAACGAATTGATCGGTACGACGCGCCAGGTGCTGTTCTCCGTCGTGATCGCTTCGCCCGAGCGCGCGGTGCATGCCAAAGGAGCGATGGTCGCCGCGCAGATCACCGCCGCGCTGGCGAACACGCTGCCCGGCGGCATCGGCAACTTCAGGTTTGCCGCGGCCGCGAACATTCCTGCCGGCACGCCGTTCTTCCCGGTCGGCTGGCACAAGACTGGCGCACGTGAGTGGGTGGCTATCGGTGTGGAATCTGCATCCGTGGTCGAGGACGCGTTCAACAGCATGCAGCCGGGCGACGATCCCACCGCACGGTTGAAACAGACGCTCGAAAAAGCGCTCGCGCCCGTCGAACGTGTCGGCCGTGCGGTTGCCAGCGAGCACGATCGTGGATACCTGGGTATCGATACCTCTCCGGCGCCCGGGAAGGATCGCAGTATCGCTGCCGCGATCGAAGCCCTGACGCATGTACCATTCGGTAGCGCCGGCACACTGGAAGCATGCTCCTCGATCACAGCGGCTCTGAAGTCTCTGGACATGCAGACATGGGGCTACAACGGCCTGATGCTACCGGTGCTGGAAGATCCGCTGCTCGCGCAGCGCGCCGGCGAGGGACGTTTCTCGATGCGCGACCTGCTGCTGTATTCGAGCGTTTGCGGCACGGGACTCGACGTCGTGCCGCTGCCGGGCGACACGTCGGTGCACGCGATGGCGGCGATCATGCGCGACGTGGCGGCCATGTCCTCACGCCTGCGCAAGCCGCTGTCGGTGCGGCTGTTCCTGGTGCCGGGCAAGAAGGTCGGCGACACGGCGCGCTTCGACGACAAGTATCTGACCGACTCGATGGTCATGAAGCTCGATTAGAGACCGGTTATGAAACTCGCTTACACCGCGCTGAGTCCCTACTGCCGCAAAGTGCGCATGGCGATGGAGTACAAGGGACTGCAGTTCGAGATTGTGACGGCGGATCACGTGACCGAAGTGCCGGCGTTCAATCCGCGCGCCGAAGTGCCGGTGCTGATCGACGGCGACACGGTCGTCTGCAACTCGCCGGACATCCTCGGCTACCTCGATCGCAAATTCCCGCAGCGGCCGCTCTATCCGGCGGACGCGCGCGAGTACGTTGCCGTGCGCGAGTGGGAGCGCTTCGCGGATACGCAGGTCGATCCGATCATGACGGTGATCGGCAATTGGAAGTTTGCGGACCTGCCGCCGATGCCGGACGGCCTGCTCGCCGCCGCGCGCCGCGACCTGCTGCCGATGTACGACCGGATCGAAAGCGCAGCTCACGGGTCGCGACTATGTGTGCGGCGAGATCAGCGCTGCGGATTTCGCGCTGTATCCGCAAGTGGGTTCGGGCGCAGCGCTCGATCTGCCGCTCGACCGCTCGCGACATCGTGCCGTGTTCGGCTGGCTGCGACGCATGCGCGACCGGCCGGAAGGGCAGACAGACCTGGCGGCCGCGCGCGAATGGTGGGCGAATCGCACGCAGAAGACGACGGACACCGAGCGCGTCAACTGGGGCACGTTCCGGCTGGAATGGCTGCTGGCGAACGGCGGCGTCGGGTTCTTCGCCGATCAGATGCAGCGGGACAAGGTCCTGTGGTCCGTCGGACCGGACAACAACGCGCGCAACAATCCGGCGGCGCCGGACTGGTTGAAGAAACGCTAGGAGCTGGCGCGCTCGGCGATCAGGACTTCGCGGACGAGGCGGGTAGCGATGACGGAGACGAAGGTCTTCACGCGCGCTTCGGACTCCAGTCGCTTGTGTTCGCTCTCGAACAGCTCGCGCACATGGTCGACCGACGCAGCGTTTTCCTTAGCAAGGGTCTCGATGACCTGCTGGTGGCGCGCTGGATCTCCGGCGCTGTTCCGCAATACGGCCATTGCTTCTCCTCGTCGCTCCGCATGAGCCGAAACTGCTTGGTGACAGCTTTTGTCCGAACCCCAAGGGCGGGCATGCTAGCCACGTCGCCGCCCGGTTCCCAATATCGGGTGACGGACCCGCCCTTGCCATCGGTCCAAGCCCTACAGCTTCGTCAGCGCGGTCAGAAGCTTGCGATCAAATCTTTCACGTGCAGCCAGCAGTTGTCACATTTCGCGGAACGTCTTGGATGCGCAAGTCAAGAACAATTGCATGGCCATGACACAGCTGCAGGCCGCTTCCGACCGGCTGTCCGCGTCATCAGCTCGTCATCTGGCTGTGGCAGGGAAGAAGAAAACCTTTCTTTCTTCTTGGCGATCTTGGCGAGAGATATTCCGGCTCCCGTTCGCTCCGCCGCGACGGGTGAACGGGTCAGCGTGCGTGTTGCGCGTGGAGTGCGGCGGCTTTCGCCGAGCAGCGGCGCACGATCTCGAGCAGCGTTTTCTGCGAATCCGTCGGATGCCAGTCGTGGCGCATCGTGAGGCCGATCGGCCGTTCGACGTCGCCCGCCGGATGCGGAACCGCGACCAGCAGGCCGGCGGCGAGCTCGTAGTGAATCTGGTGTGCCGACAGCAGCATGATGCGATCGCTTTCCAGCAGCAGCGCGCGCGCCGCGATGAGCGAATTGCATTCGATCGCACGCGTCGGCGCCGGCAAACGCGCCGACCTGAACATCTTGTCGAGATGCGCGCGTAGCGGAGTGCCGGCACGGGGCACGATCCACGGATACTTGCTCAGCGCAGCGACCGTAACGCGCTTGCGTGCGACCAGCGGATGCTCGGCGCGCACGATGATCGCGAGCGGATCGTCGAACAAGTGCTCCTGCACGACGTCGGCCACCGGCGCCGGATTGCGCAGCGCGCCGATCAGGAAGTCCGCATCGCCTGAGCGCAGCGCCGCCAGCAGGTGCTCATACGTGCCTTCGACGATCGCCACGTGATGGTGGGGATACTGCTCGGTGAACTCCAGCAGTGCCGTCGGGACGAGGAAGCTGCGGGCGAGCGGCATTGCGCCGATCACCGTACGTCCGGACTCGCCGCCGCTCAGCGCATGAACTTCGGCGCGCGCCTGCGCGATCTCCGCGAAAGCGAGCCGCGCACGCCGCGCCAGCTTCTCCGCCTCGCGCGTTGGCGTGATGCCGAAGCTGGTCTTCTCGAAGAGCGGCACGCCGATCGAACGCTCCAGCTCGCGCGCCGCACGATGCACACTCGGTTGCGACACGTGCTGCGCGCGGGCGGCCAGACTGAAGTTGCCATGCTCGACGACCGCTGCAAGCGCCTTCAAGTGAGCCGAGCTCATCAGTCGCGTGACATTCGAATCGAAGTTGCGCAGGTGGCTTATGGCGCGCTCGATGCGGCGCGCGCACAGCTCGCCAGCCGGCGTAAGCGCCACACCAGTGTTACTGCGCGTAAGCAGGGCCGCATCGAAGTAGCGCTCCACGCTGGCAACGGCCTGCGTTACGGCCGGCTGCGATATGTGGACGGCCCGCGCTGCAGCGCTGACGCTGCCCAGCCGCGCTACCTCGCCGAATGTATGCAGATGCCTGAGATTGACCGACGCCATGCCAGCCGATCCTAGCATCTATAGCTGATTCTTATACCCGGGACGCATTTCTAATTAGCGGCGCGGCGTTCCCGAGCCCACAATGCCCGGGCCAGCAGCTTTGGGGGAGCGGCGGGATGTCTGTCGTCGTGCGCAACGTGCCGCGGGTCGAGCGTCGTCTCGCGACTGCTTTTGCCGAGCTCGGCGTGGCCACGGTGCATGAAGCGCAGGGCCGCGTTGGCCTGCTGGCGTCGTACATGCGGCCGATCTATGCCGGGGCTCGCATCGCCGGTGCGGCGGTCACCGTCAGCGTGCCTCCCGGCGACAACTGGATGATCCATGTCGCCATCGAGCAATGCCAGGAAGGCGACATTCTCGTCGTCGCGCCGACGTCCGCGTGCGATACCGGCTACTTCGGCGAGCTGCTCGCAACTTCGCTGCAGGCGCGCGGCGTACAAGGGCTGATCATCGAAGCCGGCGTGCGCGACGTGCGTGACCTGACCGCGATGCGCTTTCCCGTCTGGTCGAAGTTCGTGTCGGCACAGGGCACGGTGAAGGAAACGCTCGGCAGCGTGAACGTGCCGATCGTCTGCGCCGGCATGCTGGTGAATCCCGGCGACCTGGTCGTCGCCGACGACGACGGCGTGTGCGTCGTCGCTCGTGAGCAGGCGCAGTCGGTCTTCGATAAGTCCACCGAGCGCGCGAAGAAGGAAGCAGCGACGCGCGCGCGGCTCAAGGCAGGGGAGCTCGGCCTGGACATCTACGACATGCGCGAACGACTCGCCGCAAAAGGCCTGAAGTATCGGGATGCCGAGGACGACTGAACGGCAATGCTCACCGCGATTCCTTGCACGTTGATGCGCGGCGGGACCTCGAAGGGGTTGTATTTCCATGCGCCGGACCTGCCGGCAGAGCGCCAGCTCCGCGATCGCGTGCTGCTCGCCGCGCTGGGATCGCCGGATGTGCGGCAGATCGACGGCGTCGGCGGCGCGCATCCGCTGACCAGCAAAGTCGCGGTGATCTCGCGCTCGACGCGCGCCGACGCAGACGTCGACTATCTGTTCCTGCAGGTGGTCGTGGACAAGGCCGAGGTCAGCGACACGCAGAACTGCGGCAACATTCTCGCCGGCATCGGTCCGTGGGCGATCGAGAACGGGCTGCTGCAGGCAACCGGTGCGACGACGCCGGTGCGCATCCACATGGTGAACACCGCGAGCATCGCGGTTGCTCACGTGCCGACGCCGGGCGGCGTGGTCGAATACGAAGGCGATGCACGCATCGACGGTGTCCCGGGCACGGCCGCGGCGATTCCGCTGGAGTTCCTGGATGTCGCCGGTTCGAGCTGCGGCGCGCTGCTGCCGACCGGCTCGCTCGTCGATACCATCGACGGCATCCAGGTGACGTGCATCGACAATGGCATGCCCGTGGTCGTGATGCGTGCGGAGGATCTGGGCGTTTCCGGCGGCGAGACGCCGGAGCAGCTGGAGAACAACGGCGCACTGAAGGCGCGCGTCGAGAAGATCCGCCTGGAGGTCGGGCCGCGCATGAACCTTGGCGACGTTGCAAAGAAGACAGTGCCGAAGATGTGCCTGGTGTCCGTCGCGCGTCATGGCGGCGCGGTCGCGACGCGCACGTTCATCCCACATCGCGTGCACGAAGCGATCGGCGTGCTCGGAGCTGTCAGCGTGGCGACAGCTTGCGTCATACCGGGAACGGTCGCCGCCGCGGTCGCGCGAACTCCCGGCGGCGAGCGGCAGCGGCTCGAGGTCGAGCATCCGACCGGATTCTTCACGGTCGACATGGAAGTGGCGGCAAAGGGCGGCGACGTTCAGGTGAAGAGATCGGCGCTGCTGCGCACGGCGCGCAAGCTGATGCGCGGCGAAGTATTCGTGCCGAGTCAGGTGTGGAGGCGCGGATGAGTCTGCAGATCTGTCTGCTGGGATTCGGCGAAGTGGGGCAGGCGCTCGCGACCGACTTGATTGCGCGTGGCGTCACCGCGCTGGCCGCGTGGGACATCCTGTTTCCGGTTCCGGACAGTCCGCCGCGCCGCGCCGTCGTGCTCGTACGGAAGGTGCGCGCTGCGACGAGCGCGCAGGCAGTCGAGGAGGCCGATCTCGTGATCAGCGCGGTCACCGCTGCGCAGGATGTCGCAGCGGCGCGCTCCGTGGCGCCGTACTTGAAGCGCAACGCGTACTTCCTCGACGTGAACTCCGTATCGCCGGCGGTGAAGGTCGAGACCAGCGAGATCGTTGCTGCCGCCGGTGGGCGTTACATCGAAGCGGCGATCATGTCGCCGATCCATCCGAAGCGGGCGGCGTCGCCGATGCTGTTCGGCGGTCCGCATGCCTCGGAATTCCTGCCGATCGCGCGGCAGCTGGGCTTCAGCAGTGCGAGCGTGTTTTCCGATCGTATCGGCAGCGCCTCGGCCGCCAAGATGTGCCGTAGCGTGATCGTCAAGGGAATGGAAGCGCTGCTCGGCGAGTCGCTGCTCGCGGCGCGACGCTACGGTGTGGAAGATGCCGTGCTGGACTCATTGGGCAGTCTGCTTGCGAAGGACGATTGGCCTGCGCAGGCGCGCTACATGATTTCCCGCTCGCTGATTCACGGGCGGCGTCGCGCCGAGGAGATGCGTGAAGTAGCGCGCACGATCGTCGAAGCAGGCTTCGAGCCGCGCATGAGCAGCGCCTGCGCCGTATGGCAGGACTGGGCCGCTGCGCACCGCGCGGCGGCGGCGCGCGAGGATCTGAACGACCTGCTCGACGCGATCACGGAAGGCCGCAGCCGGGGAAGCGTCTGATGCTGATCATCGACTGCCACGGCCATTACACGACTGCTCCGGACGCGCATCAGCAGTTCCGCGACCAGCAGCTCGCGCGGCTGAAGGATCCTACGCTGCCGCCGCCGACCCCGGCGCGCATCAGCGACGACGAGATCCGCGCAAGCATCGAGAACAACCAGTTGAAGCTGCAGCGCGAGCGCGGCGCAGACATCACGATTTTCTCGCCGCGCGCGTCGGCAATGGCGCATCACGTCGGCGACGAGGCCACGTCGGCGGCCTGGACTCGCGCGTGCAACGATCTCATCAAGCGCGTCGTCGATCTGTATCCCGAGAACTTCGTCGGCGTGTGCCAGCTGCCGCAATCGCCGGGCGTGCCGATCGCGAACTCCGTCGCGGAGTTGCAGCGTTGCGTGACGGAGCTCGGCTTCGTGGGCTGCAATCTCAACCCCGATCCCTCGGGCGGTCACTGGCAGGCGCCACCGCTCACCGACAAGCATTGGTACCCGTTCTATGAGCAGATGGTCGCGCTCGACGTGCCGGCGATGATCCACGTCTCCGCCTCCTGCAACCCGAACTTCCATGCGACCGGTGCGCACTACATCAACGCGGATACCACTGCGTTCATGCAGTTCATCGAGGGCGATCTGTTCCGCGACTTTCCGACGCTGCGTTTCATCATCCCGCACGGCGGCGGCGCGGTGCCGTATCACTGGGGTCGCTATCGCGGGCTCGCGGACATGCTGAAGCGGCCGGCGCTCGCCCGGCACGTCATGAAGAACGTGTTCTTCGACACCTGCGTGTACCACCAGCCCGGCATCGACCTGCTGGTCGAGGTCATCGATATCGACAACATCCTGTTCGGCTCGGAGATGGTCGGCGCGGTGCGCGGCATAGACCCGCAGACCGGTCACTACTTCGACGACACCAAGCGCTACATCGACGCGCTGCGGATTCCCGAAGAGGACAAGCGGCGCATTTACGAGCTGAATGCGCGGCGCGTGTATCCGCGGCTCGACACGCTGCTGAAAGCGAGGAATCTATGAGTCGCTTTCAGATGGACCGCGACTGGCTTGTCTATCACCCGTCGCCGAAGAAGCCGGACTATTCGCCGCCGGCGGGTGCGGTCGACGCGCACTGTCACGTCTTCGGCCCCGGCGACGAGTTCCCGTATGCGCCGGAACGCAAGTACACGCCGTGCGATGCGCCCAAGGAGAAGCTGTGGGCGCTGCGCGATTATCTCGGCTTCGAGCGCAACGTGATCGTGCAGGCGACTTGTCACGGCGCCGACAACCGCGCGATGGTCGATGCACTGCGCGCTTCCAGCAACCGGGCACGCGGTGTCGCAACCGTGACGAGAGATTTCAGCGACGAGCAGCTGCGTGAGCTGGATGCCGCCGGCGTTCGCGGCGTGCGCTTCAACTTCGTCAAGCGTTTGGTCGATGTCACGCCGCGCGAGGTGCTGGTGGAAATCGCGGAGCGCATCCAGCCGCTCGGCTGGCACATCGTCATCTACTTCGAAGCGCAGGACCTGCCGGAGCTCTACGACTTCTTCGCTTCGCTGCCGACGGTCGTGGTCGTCGATCACATGGGCCGGCCGGACGTGACGCAGCCGCTGACCGCGCCGGGCTTCGAGCTGTTCGTGCAGCTGATGCGGCAGCACGAGCACATCTGGTCGAAGGTCAGCGGCGCCGAAAGACTGTCGCGCAGCGGGCCGCCCGGTTACGACGATTTCGTGCCGTTCGCGCGCCGCATCGTCGAGACCTTCCCCGACCGCGTGCTGTGGGGCACGGACTGGCCGCATCCGAACCTGAAGACGCACATGCCGGACGACGGGGAGCTGGTCGACCTGTTGCCGCGCATCGCGCCGACGCAGCTGCTGCGCAAGAAGCTGCTCGTCGACAACCCGCATCGCCTCTACTGGAAGCGCTAACCGTGTCGCTCGACAAGCCTTATCTGAACATTCCCGGCACGACGGTGTTCGATGCCGACCTCGCGCGCCAGGGCTATCACCTCAACAGCTTCTGCATGTCGCTGATGAAAGCGGACAACCGCACACGCTTCAAGGCGAACGAACGCGCTTACCTCGACGAATGGCCGATGAGCGAGGAGCAGAAGCAGGCGGTGCTGGCACGCAACTACAACCGGATGATCGAGCTCGGCGGCAACATCTACTTCCTGGCGAAGATCTTCGCGACCGACGGCAAGAGCTTCCAGTACGCCGCGGCGCTGATGACCGGCATGAGCCAGGAGGACTACGCGAAGATGATGCTGAACGGCGGTCGCTCGCCCGACGCAGGCAGCGCGTGCAAAGCGCCGGAGCGCGAATAATGGCCAGGATCACTGCAGGCATCGCGTGCTCGCACGTGCCGGCGATCGGTGCGGCGATGGACCTCGGCAAGACTGGTGAGCCGTACTGGCTGCCGCTGTTCAAAGGCTTCGAGCCCTCGCGCCGCTGGATGGCGCAGAACACGCCCGACGTGGTGTTCCTCATCTACAACGATCACGCGACGGCGTTCAGCCTCGACATGATTCCGACGTTCGCGATCGGCTGCGCGGACGAGTTCAAACCGGCGGACGAAGGCTGGGGACCGCGCCCGGTGCCGGTCGTCAAAGGACATCCCGAGCTCGCCAGCCACATCACGCAATGCGTGATCCAGTCGGACTTCGATCTCACGATCGTCAACCGCATGGAGGTCGATCACGGTCTGACCGTGCCGCTGTCGCTGCTGTTCGGGCAGCCGCAGGCGTGGCCGTGCAAGGTGATCCCGTTCGCAGTCAACGTCGTGCAGTTCCCGCCGCCGTCGGGGAATCGCTGCTACCAGCTCGGGCGCGCGATCCGCCGCGCCGTCGACTCGTTCGATGCGAACCTGAAGGTGCAGATCTGGGGCACCGGCGGCATGAGTCATCAGCTGCAGGGACCGCGCGCCGGCCTCATCAACAAGGAGTTCGATGCACGCTTCCTCGACCAGCTCGTGAGCGATCCGCAAGCGCTCACGAAGATTCAGCACGTGCAGTACATCCGCGAGGCGGGCTCGGAAGGCATCGAGCTGGTCATGTGGCTGATCATGCGCGGCGCGCTCGATGCGCAGGTGCGCGAGGTGCATCGGTTCTATCACGTGCCCGCGTCCAACACGGCCGTGGGCCACATGATCCTGGAGAACGGGCGATGAAGGTCGTGGTTGCAGGCGTCGGCGCCTTCGGGCAGAAGCATCTCGATGCGCTGCAGAAGATCGAGGGCGTCGAAGTGGTCAGCGTCGTCGGCCGGCAGATCGCGCCGACGCAGGAAGTCGCGAACAAGTACGGCATCGCGCATGCGACGACGCAGCTGAGCGACGCACTGTCGCAGCCCGGCGTGAACTCCGTGATCCTGTGCACGCCGACTCAATTGCACGCCCAGCAGGCGATCCAGTGCATGAAAGCCGGCAAGCACGTGCAGGTGGAGATTCCGCTCGCCGACAGCTGGAAGGACGCCGCAGCAGTCGATCAGCTGCAGAAGCTGACCGGCCTGGTGTGCATGGTCGGTCACACACGCCGCTTCAATCCGTCGCACCAGTGGATCCACAAGCGCATCGCGGGCGGCGAGCTGAAGGTGCAGCAGATGGACGTGCAGACGTTCTTCTTCCGCCGCACCAATATGAATGCCTTGGGGCAGCCGCGCTCGTGGACCGATCACCTGCTGTGGCATCACGCGGCGCACACCGTCGACCTGTTCCGCTATCAGACCGGCAGCGAGATCGTGCGCGCGAATGCGATCGCGGGGCCCCTGAACCCACATCTCAAGATCGCGATGGACATGTCGATTCAGCTGCAGACGGCTTCCGGCGCGATCTGCACGCTTGCGCTCTCGTTCAACAACGAGGGACCGCTCGGCACGTTCTTCCGCTACATCTGCGACAACGGTACGTACGTCGCACGCTACGACGACCTGGTCGACGGCAAGGACCAGGCCATCGACGTCTCGAAGCTCGACGTCTCCATGAACGGCATCGAGCTGCAGGACCGCGAGTTCTTCGCAGCGATCCGCGACCGGCGTGAGCCGAACGCGAGCGTCGCGCAAGTCCTGCCTTGCTACCGGACGCTGCACGAGTTGGAAGAGCAGCTGCAGGAGCAGGGATGAGCTCGCGTCTCACACAGCCGCCGTTTCGTGCCGATCACGTCGGCAGCTTGCTGCGACCGAAAGAGCTGCTGCGCGCCCGCGAAGAGCACAGGAACGGCCGTGTGACCGATGCACAGCTGAAGGCGCTGGAGGACGACTCGATCCGCGCGGTCGTGAAGATGCAGGAAGACGTCGGCCTGGAAGGCATTACCGACGGCGAGTTCCGCCGCTCGTCGTGGCACATGGACTTCATGTACCAGATCGGCGGCGTGCAGAAAGTCGAGCAGAACATCACGGTGCATTTCCACAGCGATCGCGGCGACGTGGATTTCACGCCGTCGGGCCTGCGCGTGACCGGGAAGCTCGGGCTGAACGGCTGCATCTTCGGCGAGCACTTCGACTTCCTGAAGTCCGTGGTCGGCCGCGGCACACCGAAGCTGACGATTCCCTCGCCGAGCATGATCCACTACCGCGGCGGCCGTGCAGCGATCGACATGGAGGTGTACCCGCGCATGGAAGAGTTCTGGCGCGACCTGAGCGCGGTTTACGCGCAGGAGATCGTCGAGCTCGGCAAGCGCGGCTGCCGCTACCTGCAGCTCGACGATACCAGCCTCGCGTATCTCAACGACCCGAAACAGCGCGAGTACGTGCAGAGCATCGGCGGCGATCCGGACGCTCAGCATCGCATCTACATCCGCAACATCAATGCGGCGCTCGATGCGCGTCCGCCCGGCATGCGCGTGTGCACGCACATGTGTCGCGGCAACTTCCGTTCCGCCTGGGCAGCGTCCGGCAGCTACGACCACGTCGCCGAGGCATTGTTCAACGAGCTGAACGTCGATGGGTTCTTTCTCGAGTACGACGACGCGCGCTCCGGCGGCTTCGAGCCTTTGCGCTTCGTGCCGCGGGGCAAGTACGTCGTGCTTGGACTGGTGACGACGAAGCGCGGCAAGCTCGAGAGCAAGGACGACCTCAAGCGCCGCATCGGCGAAGCGGCCCGTTACGTGCCGCTGGAACAGCTTTGCCTCAGCCCGCAGTGCGGCTTCTCCTCGACCGAGGAGGGCAACGTGCTGACCAAAGAAGAGCAGATCGCAAAGCTGCGCCTGGTCGTCGAAACCGCGCAGGAGGTGTGGGGATAACAGTTTCCGTTCGAACTGGCACGCAGATCATTCAGGGGGATCACATGAACAGTCAGTACCGGGCGAGGGCGTGGCGCTACACGTCCGTCGCGTTGTGGGGCGTCGGACTCGCAACTACAGCGCACGCGCAACAGCAGGGGACACAGGGCCTCGAGGAGATCATCGTCACCGCGCGCAAGGTGGCGGAGAACCTGCAGGAGACGCCGATCGCGATCACCGCATTCAGCGGCAGTGCGCTCGAAGACCGGCAGATCTTCAACACCGACATGCTCGACCAGGTGGTGCCGAACCTGCAGTTCGCGAACAACGCGCCGCTCGCCGGCAACAACTCCTCGTCGCAGATCTTCATCCGCGGCATCGGCCAGACGGATCCGACCTCGACGGTCGATCCCGGCGTCGGCCTGTACATCGATGACGTCTACATCGGCAACGCGGTCGGCGGCACGATGACGTTGCGCGACATCGCCTCCGTGCAGGTGCTGCGCGGTCCGCAAGGCACGCTGTTCGGCCGCAATACGATCGGCGGCGCGATTCTGCTCACCACGACCGATCCCGGCGACGACTTCGGCGGCAAGGTGCGCGTCGGAACCGGCACCGACAGCCTGATGGACGGCTTCATCGCGCTGGATGCGCCGATCGCGAGCTCGTTGAAGGCGCGCTTCTCGTTCGGCGTGCGCAAGCAGGACGGCTACGTCATGCGTCCGGACGGCACGGATCTCGGCGATACCGACACGTTCACGGGCATGACCAAGTGGATCTGGTCGGCGAGCGACAAGGTGCGCGTGACATTCGCCGGCGACTACACGAAATCGGACGAGAACGGCAGCCCGCTGGTGTTCGCTGCGATCACCGAGACGGCCACGTTCCCGCGTGTCGCCAGCCTGGATGCAGGCTGTCCCGGCCTGACCGATGGCACGGTGCCGCCGCCGGGGCTGCCCGATCAGCCGGCGGTGCCGATGATCCAGGATGATCGCTGCGCCAACGATCTGCAGGCGCGCGGTCCGTTCCGTAACAACGGCACGCTGCCGCTCGAGAGCACTGTCGAGAACTGGGGTACGTCGCTGAAGGTCGCCGTCGATCTCAACGACCACCTGCAGTTCAAGTCGATCAGCGCGTATCGCGACATCCGCTGGACCGGCGCGCGCGACGCTGACAACACGCCGCTGACGATCCTGCACACGACTTATGACGTGCAGGGCGATCAGTTCAGCCAGGAGCTGCAGCTCGCGTATCAGACCGAGCCGCTCACCGTCGTGCTCGGCGCGTACTACTTCGAGCAGACGTCCGATGACATCGCGACTGTCTTCCTGAATCCGCCGCCTCCGGGCGTCCAGCGCGACAGCGACAACAACAAGGTCGACAACGACAGTTGGGCCGCGTTCACGCAGTGGACCTACAACGTGACCGAGAAGCTCTCGCTTACCGCGGGCGGGCGCTACACGGAGGACCGGAAGGGCTCGTTCCCCGATCAGTTCGACTATTCGAACCCGGCCGTGAAGCAGGTGCCCGTGCAGTGGTATCGCGATACGTTCAGCTCGTTCACGCCGTCGGCATCGATCGCCTATCGCTGGACCGACGATGTGATGACGTACGTGAGCTATGCCGAAGGCTTCAAGGGCGGCGGCTGGAACAGCCACTTCAACGCGGTGCTGACGCCGCAACAGCAGGCGGCGCTGCAGGAATTCCAGCAGGAGGAGGCGCAGACGATCGAGGTCGGCGCGAAGTTCGATCTCGGCGGAACGGTGCGCCTGAATCTCGCGGCGTTCACGTCCGACTACAAGGACATGCAGGTGACGTATCGCGGTCCGGCGCCGAACGGCGTCGCACCGTTCCTGACGAACGCCGGCAAGGCGAGCATCGACGGCGCGGAGGCGGAGCTGACATGGGCGCCGACTCCCGACTGGCGGGTCGAAGCCAGCCTCGGCTACCTCGACGCGACGATCGACAGCCTCGACAACATTCCGCTGGCGATCCTGCCGCCGGGATTGCTGGAGGGGAACAGGCTGCCCTTCGCGCCGGAGTGGCAAGGGCACGTCGGCCTCGCGTACACCGCGCACGTCGGCGCGATCGCGATTCAGCCGCGCGTCGACGCTTCGTATCAGGCGCAGACGTTCTTCGACGCGGCGAACACGCGCGAGATCGCTCAGCTGGACGACGTGACGACAGTGAACGCGCAGGTGCAGATCAGCGGCGACGGCGGTCCGTGGCGCGTCACGTTGGGCGTCAATAACGCCACCGACGAGCTGTATCCGATCGCCGGCAATTCGTCGCTCACGACCGGCAGCGGCTACGCGGAAATCGCGTATGCGCGGCCGCGCGAATGGTTTGCAAACTTCCAATATGAGTTCTGAGTCCTTGAGCCGGGAGGGGGTCGCGGCGCCGAACGTCAGCGTGACCGTCGCACTGTGTCTGCTGTGCGCGGTGCTCGAAGGCTTCGACATCCAGGCGATGGGAGTCGCGGCGCCGCGGCTCATTCCGGAGTTCGGTCTCAGCCCGGGGCAGATGGGCCTGGTGTTCTCGATCAGCAACATCGGCCTCGTGCTCGGCGCGGCATTCGGCGGCTGGCTGGCCGATCGCGTCGGCCGCAAGCCGGTGTTCATCGGCGCAGTCGCGACATTCGGCGCGTTCACGCTCGGCGTCGCGCTCGCCAACAGCTTCACGATGCTGTTCGTGTTGCGATTCCTCGCCGGAGTCGGTTTCGGCGGCGCGTTGCCGAACATGATGGCGATGGCCACCGAGCTGAGCGCACCGGGCAAGCGCGCACAAACCGCGGCGATCATGTTCTGCGGCATGCCGATCGGCGGCGGTTTCTCGGCGGTGGTCACGCAGGTCTTGCCGCCGGACATGGACTGGCGCGCGCTGTTCGTCGTCGGTGGTGTGTTGCCGGTGCTGCTCGTGCCCGCGTTGTGGTTGTTCATGTCGGAGACCTTGCGGCCCGGCGAGCACAAGGTCGCGAAGCGGCACTCGACCTGGGACGCGCTGTTCGGCGAGGGACGTGCGAAGCCATCGCTGCTGTTGTGGGCGGCGTTCCTGCCGACAGTGCTGATCCTTTATCTGATCCTGAACTGGCTGCCGACGCTGGTGGTCTCGAAAGGGTTCGATCGCTCGGTCGCGCCGCAGGTGGCGATCGCGTTCAACTTCATCGCGGTGGCGGGCGCGATTCTGTTTGCGCGGCTGGTGGACAAGTTCGGGACGCGCAGCCCGCTGGTGGTCGCGTACGTCGGCGTCATCGGGACCTTGATGGCGCTCGGCGCGGCGACGAATCAGGGATTGATTCTGTTCCTGAGCGGCGCGCTCGGCTTCTTCCTGCTCGGCGCGAACTACGCGCTGTATGGAGTGGCGGGCTCGTATTATCCGCTGCAGATGCGCGGCACGGGCTCGGGCGCCAGTGTCGCCATGAGCCGCGTCGGTTCGATCCTCGGGCCGATGCTGGCGGGCGTGATGCTCGGAGGCGGAGCGACTGCGACCAATGTCGTTCAGTACATGACGCCGTTTGCGGCGGTGGCTGGCGTGGCGGTGGTGATTCTCAGCTTCATGCCGCGGGCGGAAGACGAGCTCTCCGGCCGGTAGTCAGCGCGCGCGATGGGTCCTCAGCTTTTGCAGCAGCTCTTCATCGCCGATGAACGGTCGGTAATCGGAGCAGGGCAGGATGATCCCGGTGCGGGACACGAAGAACACGCGGACGTCGCCTTCCTTCAATGCAAAGTTCTGGCACGGCGTGATGCTGAGACTCTCGAACTGCGCATCGCCCTTGAAGCGCTCGACGATCTCGACCTTCGCCCGCTGCTCCAGATCCGGGTTCTTGTTCGTCTTCACGACCTCGGTAATGCGCGCCAGAAAGATGTGAGCGGAGGCTGCCCCGGTCCCTCGCAGCCAATCCGCGGTGCCGATGCTGCCCGGCCGGTCGCAGACGCAGGCTTCGGCGGCGCCGCAGCCGAGCGTCAGCAGACCGATCGCGATGCAGAGAATTCGTACTTTCATGGTTCACCTTGCCGGCCACTGCCACGACGGCGTATCGATGAGCCCTTGCCCGACGATCTGCGTCTCGCCCAGATCTTTGGTGAGCCGCAGCGAATTGCACGATCCTGTCTCTTCGAGCGCGGCGATCAAGCGCGCGGAATGGGAGACCACCCACAGCTGCGAGCGCTTCGACGCTTCGAGAACCAAGCGCGCCAGTGCGGGCAGCAGGTCGGGATGCAGGCTCGTTTCCGGCTCGTTCAGCACCATCAGCGGCGGCGGTCGTGGCGTCAGCAGCGCGGCCGCCCACAGCAGGAATCGCAGCGTCCCGTCGGAAAGTTCCGCAGCAGTCAGCGGCCGGAGCATGCCCGGCTGCTTCAGTCCGATCGAAAATCGATCGTCGTCGTGCCTGATCTCCAGCACCGACCCCGGGAATGCGTCCTCGATCGTGCGATCGAGCGCCGCGTCGTCGCCGATCTCGCGAATAGTCTGCAGCGCCGGGCCGAGGTCGCGCCCGTCGTTCGCGAGTGTCGGCGTGCGTGTTCCCAATTGCGGGCTGCGAATCGGCGCTTCGGCGTCGACACGGAAGTGATCGTAGAAGCGCCAGGCGCGGATCGTCTCGCGAACGGTGAGAACTTCCGGCGCCTTCTGCGGATCGGCAATCCGCGTCAGCATGCTGTCGAACGTCGGCATGTGGCTGCTTGCGATCCGCCATTCGCCGTCCTCGCCGCGCACGCTCACAGCCGGCCCGCGACGATCGATGAGCAGCGAAGCCGGCCGAAACTTCACGCCCGCCCAGATGCACTCGCGCTTGATCTCGGGATCATGTGCGAACGCCGACAGCGACGGCTCCGGTAGCCCCAGGTCGATGCAATAGCTCAGCTCATCGCTCGCGAAGCCGAGTCGCAAGTGCACCGGTTCGCGTCGCGGACCGCCTTGCACGGGGTGCTCGCCCTTGCGCATCGCGCGGCTGATTCGCTCCGGGCCTGCCCACAACGTAGAGCTCAGCCCGCCCTCCCGCGCAATGGACGCCACGACCCCGCCTTGCGCCGTGTCTGCAAGCAACCGCAGCGCCCGATACAGGCTCGACTTGCCCGACCCGTTCTCGCCGCTGACCAGGTTCAGCGCCCCCAGCGGCGCGACGACATTGCGCAACGAGCGGTAATTCGCGATTGCGAGCGTGCTGATCATGGCGCGATGCTAGACCAATGAGCCTCGCGGCTGTAGGCCACAATTGATCACAATCGTCCGGCGCCTTGCAGCTATGCTTCAGCTCCCTGGGGAGGTGCTGCTCATGTATCGTGCCTGCATCATTGCAATGCTCGTCGCGTCTTCAGCTGCGGCCGCCACATCCATCAACTGCGAGCAGTGCGAGGACTTGAATCGTGAGCAGGCCCCGTTCCAGATCTGGGGCAATACCTACTACGTCGGCGTGCACGGCCTGAGCTCGGTCCTCATCACTTCTCCCGGCGGACATGTCCTGATCGACGGCGCGTTGCCGCAGTCGGCGCCATTGATCGCGCGGCACATCGAGCAGCTCGGATTCAAGGTGCAGGACGTCAAGGTCATCCTGAACTCGCACGTGCACTTCGATCACGCCGGTGGCCTCGCCGAGCTGCAGAAGCTGAGCGGCGCGAAGGTCATCGCGAGCGACATCGCCGCGAAAGTCCTGCGCACCGGCAAGGTCGAGCGCAATGATCCGCAGTTCGGCATCCTCAAGCCTTTTCCCGCGGCGAAGAACGTCGAAGCACTGGGCGCGCGGGAAACGGTCGAAGTGGGCGAGCTGAAGCTGCGCGTGATCCACACGCCGGGTCATACGCCGGGCGGCACGTCGTGGACCTGGAGATCATGCGAGTCCGATGGATGCCAGGACGTCGTCTACGGCGACAGCCTGAACGCCATCTCGGATGACACGTTCAAGTACTCGGGTGACGAGCGTTATCCCACGGCAGCGAGTGACATGAGGGCGAGCATTGCAGCGATCAGCGCTGCGCCCTGCACCGTACTCATCGCTGCGCATCCGAACCTCACCGGGCTCCTGACGGTCTTCGACGCGCAGGGCAACGGCGACCGGCACGAGCTCGTCGACGGGTCAGCGTGCAAGCGCTACGCCGAGGCCGGCAAGGAAAAGCTGGAGCAGCGATTGGAGAACGAGTCGCTGGGACGCTAGGAACGCCGCTCATGAAGCGCAAGCGCCTCCTCTGGATTCTGCTGCTGCCGCTGTACGCCGCATGCTCGACGACGTACATCGGGCACTCGGGGCAACTGGGCGGCGCCGACTGGCGCACGGCGAGTCGCGAGCCCGTCGGCCTCGCGCCGGATCCTGCAACGACCCGTGAAGCCGTCGTGCAGGTTTACGCTGCGCGCACGGTCAGCTGGCGGGGCTACTTCGGCGTTCATACCTGGATCGCGGTGAAGCCGAGCAACGCCGCTCACTTCACGATTCACGAGGTCATCGGTTATCGACTGCGGCGCGCCGGCACGGTTGTCGTTTCGCGCGAGCGCGCGCCCGATGCGCGCTGGTTCGGCGCATATCCCGTATTGCTCAGAGACGTGCGCGGCCACGGCGTCGACGCGCTCATCACGCGTATCGAAGCAGCGGTGCGTCGTTACCCTTACCCGAAGAGCTATCACGCGTGGCCCGGACCGAATTCGAATACCTTCACCGCGTTCGTGCTGCGCGAGGTCCCCGAGCTGCGGGTGGATCTGCCGCCCACGGCCATCGGCAAGGACTATCTCGGGCTCGTGCCGGTCGCGATGACGCCGAGCGGCACGGGCGGACAGTTGAACGTGCTCGGCGTCGCGGGCATCGTGGCGGGATGGGAGGAGGGCGTCGAGGTCAATGTGCTCGGGCTGACGTTCGGTATCGATCCGCGCAGCCTGTCCATCAAGCTGCCGCTGCTCGGACGCATCGGCCCCTCGGAAGCCGAGCCAGTCACGCTCGATTGAGGTACTCTGCGCGCACTAGGGAGGAACTACGGATGGCACTTCATTCAGGCAGATTCGCGGCTTCAGTGGCGTTGTCGCTTTTCTGGAGTTCAGTGATCGCAGAACCCGCTGAAGTCGCGCCCGACCGCGATGCCGTGCGAGGCGCGATCGGCACGTTCGTTGCGAATGTCACTCGTTGGGACGGCGACAACGTTGCCCGCTGGCGGGCTCCAGTCTGCCCATCGGTGTCGGGAGCAACCACGGAACAGGCCGAGTTCATCCGCTCGCGCGTGCTGGAGCTTGCAGCTTCAGTGAACGCTCCGGCCAGCAGCGACAAGAGTTGTGAAGCGAACCTGCTCATCGCTCTCACGGACCACCCCGATCAGACCTGGGAGGCATGGCGCAAGAGCAATCCAAGGATGTTCGGTCGCGATGCCAAGGACAGCATGCAGCGTCTGGTGGATGGCAAGCGGCCGGTCGTGAGCTGGCAGAACTCGGCTCTGAATGCGGACGGGCGTGTGGCGGTCAAGCGCAATGCCGACAGGCCCACTGAGTTTCGGGTGTCCGATTCGCGCATCCGCAGCGGCGTCTCGAAGGACATTTCTTCCGCCGTCGTGGTGGTCAACAGTTCGGCGACCGGCAAGGCAACGTTCGGTCAGCTCGCGGACTACATCGCCATGGTGAGCCTGGCGCGCATCGACCCGCGCCTGGATCCGGACGAGGATCTCGCCGGCTCTTCCACGATTCTGCGATTGTTCGGCAGCAACCAGGAGAGCGCACCGAAGCGCCTCACGAACTGGGACACGGCGTTCCTCAAGGGTCTCTACCGGTCGAGCGATCCGGTGCTGCGGCAGCGCGCCGAGATCATTCGGGGCATGCGGGATGAGCTCGCGCCCTGAAGTGGCCCAGGCATACCGCCGAATATGGCCCTTCCGCCGCGGGAATCGCTGACGCACGCTTGATCGATGAGCGTTGCAGCAGCTGTGATCGCGGTCGCCCTGGCGACGGGTGTCATCGACGTTCAGCACTACAGCCTCGACTTGCACGTCGATCCCGCGTCGACGTCGCTGCGAGGTGTCGGCGAGACGCGGGCGAAGCTTCTATCGAGCACGCCGACCGAACTGGCGTTGGATCTGGCTGGCGCGCTGACTGTCGATGCCGTGAGCATCAATGGCAACGCAGCGAACTTCAGGCGCCAGGACGATCAGATCCTGGTCGCGGTGAAGCAACCGCTGCAGCAAGGTCAGCTGCTTTCCATAGCCGTCACGTATCACGGCACGCCGCAAGGCAAGGGCTTCACGTTCGCGGAGCGTAACGGACAGCCCGCGATCTCGAACTACGGGATGCCGTTCACCGCGCGCCAGTGGTGGCCGTGCAAGGACGATCCCGCAGACAAAGCGGACTCCGCGGACATCCGTATCACCGTGCCAACTGCGTTGACGGCCGCGTCGAACGGCAAGCTCATGGCGACCGCGGCCAACGGCGATGGCACGCGAACGTTTCACTGGCACGTCTCCTATCCGATCTATCCCGATACGGTTTCGGTCGCGATCGCGCAGTACACGGAATTCGCCGACCAGTACCGCGCCGCCGACGGCACGGTCATGCCGTTGCAGTTCTTCGTGTTTCCGCCGGACGAGGCGAAGGCGCGGCGCGATTTCAGCGTGCTTCCGGACATGATGCGCAGTCACGTCGCGCGTTTCGGCGAGTATCCGTTTGTGCGCGAGAAATACGGCGTCGCCGAGTTCGCGACGTACAGCTTCCGCGAGCATCAGACGCTGCCCAGCTACGCCGACAAGCTGATCACTGGCGATCACGCGAACGATGCCATCCTCGCGCACGAGCTGGCGCATCAATGGTTCGGCAACAGTCTATCCGTGGCCGATTGGCGGCACGTGTGGCTGAACGAAGGCTTTGCAACGTACGCCGCGATGCTGTGGCAGGAACACCGCAACGGCGCAGCCGCGTACCACGCCGAGATGGACAAGGTCGCCGCGCAAGCGCTGCAGGGTCCGATCTTCATGTCCGACGTCACGGACAACAAGAAACTGTTCGGCGAGGCGACCTTCGACAAGGGTGCGTGGGTGCTCCACATGCTCAGGGGCGTGATGGGCGACGAGCACTTCTTCGAGGCGCTGCGGACTTACGTCGCCGAGTACAGTTATCGCAACGTGACCACCGAGGACTTCCGTGCGGTGTGCGAGCGCTTCTACGGCAAGAGTCTCGAGTGGTTCTTCAAGGAATGGATCTACGGCGTGTCACGCCCGACTTATCGCGTGAGCTGGGCTGCAGCGGGCGAGCAGTTGGCGCTCACTATCCGTCAGACGCAAACGGACGCTCCTGCGTTCACGATGCCGATCACCGTTGCGGTCGAGGCAGCGACCGGCGTGACCCGCCACACCGTCTGGAACGACCGCAGCGAGCAGACCTTCCGGCTGCCGGTCGAGGCTGCCGGAGTCCGCAACGTCAGCGTCGATCCGGAGGGCTGGATCCTGAAGCACACCGCCGCTACGGTCGCCGACACGGTATTCGAGCTGCGCCAGTACACGTTGCACCCCGGACAGCGCGACGTGCTGGTGGACGAGTTCGACGACCACTTCGTCGAGGGACAGGAAGTGCAGGGGATGCGGATCGTCGGCCAGTATCGCGATCTCGACGATCCGGATCGCTTCGTCTGGCTGCGCAGCTTCGCCGATATGGAAGCGCGCAAGGCGGCGCTGACCGGCTTCTACTCCGGTCCCGTCTGGAAAGCGCACGGCAAAGTTGCGGCGGGAACGATGGTGGACTCCGACAATGTGCTGCTGTTGCGGCCGTTGCGTCCGGACACCGCGTTCGCCCGCTCTACGCTCGTCCTGCCGCCGCCAGGCGCACGCGGGCCGGGAAAGGGAGTGCTGCTGGCGAACATCGTCTACGTGGAGCGGCGCACGCCGGATGAATTCGGCGCGTTCTTCGATCAGGAGCTGAAGCCGCAGTGGGAACGAGTCGGCGCGCCGGTCATCGCCCAGATGGTGAGCGAGCACAGCCCGAACACGTACCCCGCCCTGCCGGTGCGCGAGAAGGAGAGTGTGTTCGTCTGGTTCTCGATGTTTCCGGATCGGGCGGCCGCCGAGCGTCAGCGGCGCTCGCTCTCACAGTCCATGGAATGGCGTGCAGCGGCGGTCAAGCTGGCGGAATGGACGCGTCACCGGATCGAGACGCTGCAGCTCGAGCCGACTGCCCGATCCCGACTGCAATCCGGCTAGCGGCGCTGCGGATACTCGAGCTGCATCGCTACGACGTAGTGCGTGCTGGCGCCGTAACGCGATTCGATACCTGCCAGAGTTTCATCCAACGCCAATGCCGGAGCACGATCCGCGAACGAGTTCACGAGCCTGGCCTGCGGCGGCGATGCTTCATCCGGAATGATGCGAATGCCGCTGCGACTGGTGATCACGGCCGCACTTGCGAACGTGACCGCGTGCGAGCGATAGGTCCGCGACCACGCATCGGCCGAGAGTGCGAGCGACACCTCGTCGAGACCGGGTGACAGCTCGATGCCCAGTGGCTCGCGATTCCAGAACGCGAGCACATTGCCTATGACGCCCATGGCGAACGGTCGCGTGAACTTGAACGCATCGCTTGCGTGCCGCGCGTCCCAGTGATCGATGCCGATCTCGCGCGCGACCGCTTCGGCTTTGTTGCGACCCGCGATCGCTTCGATCAGCGTCAGCGACATCGGTATCGAGGCGGTGATGCCTGTCGTCGTCGCGACGCGGCCGTCGACCACCAGCCGCCGGTTCGGCACGTACTGGATCGACGGATGTTTCTTGCGCAGCTCCTTCAGGGCGAACCAGTGCGTCGTGCCGCGCTTGCCGTCGAGCAGCCCGGCTGCCGCGACGACCTTGGCGCCGAAACACACGCCGATCACGATCGCGCCTTTTTCGGACTGGCTCTTGATCCATTGCAGCGCTGCCGGATCGTCGTCGCGGCTCATCGCCGGGACGATCACGTAGTCGGCGCCGTCCGCATGCCTGGCATCGAACTCGGCCGTCGTCGCGTCCGGCTCGACCGTCAGCGCCGGATAGAGTTTCACCCGACCGGCTGCAGTGGCGACCAACATGACGTCGGCCACAGCCGCGCGGCGGAGAATGCCCGTCGGCATGAGGTAGTCGGTCGTCTCGGTCGCGTCGTTGATGCCGATCACCGCGATCAGCGGCCGCTCGCGCTTCGGTGGCTTGAGCGCGTCGAGCGTCGCCTGAGCTTCTTCCGGTGCGATTGCGGGCGCAGCGGCAGCGTCGGCGGCGGGCGGCCGTGTGAACAGCCAGCCGACGAAGCCCACGACACCGACCACGACGATTCCCGCACCGATCGACAGCATCTGACGCTTCTTCATGGTGAGACAAGTATAGTGGCCCACCGAAGATCGTCACGCTGTCATGAGGGGATCGATGCAGCACTCAGTCCGGCATTTTCTGTTGTGCGCGCCGTTCGTGCTTCTCGCTACTGCGGCGCCGGCGCAGTCGCCCGTGCAATCGTGTAATTCGAAGCCGAAGCCGCCGTTCTGCAGCGCTGTGTCAGGCGACCGCTCGCAGGGGTGGCTGGTTCAGCACCGCTCCGAGGTCATGGCGCGCAACGGCATGGTAGCGACGAGCCAGCCGCTCGCGGCGCAGGCCGGTCTCGAGATCCTGAAGCGCGGCGGCAATGCAATCGATGCCGCGGTGGCGACGGCCGCCACGCTCAGCGTCGTCGAGCCGATGAACGTCGGTCCTGCGGGCGACATGTTCGCGATCATTTACATCGCGAAAGAGAACAAGCTGTATGCCCTGAACGCGAGCGGCATGGCGCCGAGCGGCGCGACCGTCGCGCGCATGAAGAAGCTCGGCTATAGCTGGGATGCCAGCAACTGGGGCCCGGGCTCGGGCATGCCCGAGGGCGGCATTCTCACAGTCACGGTGCCGGGCGCCGTGTGGGGGTGGGACGAGGTGCAGCGCCGTTTCGGCTCGCTGAGCTTCAAGGAAACGCTGCAGCCCGCGATCGACTACGCCGAGCAGGGATTCCCGATCTCGGAGCGCATCGCTCACGACTGGCAGCTGCCGAAAGGCCTGCCAGACAACGCCAGCGATCCGCGCAAGTGCTGCACGCAGGTCGACCCCGATTCGATCGCGACGTGGTACATCGACGGCCGGCAGCCGACGGCCGGGCAGATCCACCGCAATCCCGGGCTCGCGAAAACTTTCCGCATCCTGCAGCAGCAGGGACGCGACGGCTTCTATGAAGGAGAGATCGCGCAGGCGATCGTCGCCAAGTCGAGCCGTCTCGGCGGCACGATGACGCTGGAAGATCTGGCGGCGTATCGCGGCGAGTGGGTCACGCCGGCGACGACCAACTATCACGGTTACGACGTCTTCACGCTGCCGCCGCCGGCGCAGACGTGGGCTGCGGAAGAGCTGCTCAACATCCTCGAAGTGTGCGTGCCGAAATGGGCGCCGGGGCAGACGCTCGCGTCACTCGGTCCGGCGAGTCCCAGGTACTGGCATCTGTTCGTCGAAGCCAAGAAGCTCGCATTCAACGATCTGTACGCCTTCAACGCCGATCCGAGCTTCGCGAAGGTGCCGCTGCAGTGGCTGCTCTCCAAGGAGCATGCGGGATCGCTGTGTGGCAAGGTCGATCCCGCTCGCGCCACGGCAACGAAGCCGGGCGGCAATGCGAAGAGCGATGGCGACACGATCGTCCTGTCGACCGCCGATCGCTTCGGCAACATGGTGGCGTGGGTCAACAGCCTCTACGACGGATTCGGCTCGGGCCTCACCGTGCCCGGCTTCGGGCTCACGCTGCACGATCGCGGCGGCCTGTTCACGCTCGATCCCAAGAGCCCGAATGCAATCGAGCCGCACAAGCGGCCGTACAACACCCTGTCGGCGGGATTCGTCATGCATGACGACAAGCCGCTCATGACGGTGACGCTGATGGGCGGCGACGTGCAGGCACAGGGCATCGCGCAAGTTCTGGTCGACATCCTCGACCTCGGCGCGAATCTGCAGGCTGCATCCGATATGGCGCGCTTCCGGCACACGCAGGTGCCGAATACGCTGATGATGGAGTCGCAGCTGGTCGAGCTGGTCGGCGCGCAACTGCAGGCGATGGGGCACGAGGTCAAATCGATGAACGGCGCGCCGATGGGCGGCTTCCAGGCGATCATGGTCGCGCCCGACACCGGCGTCTATCGCGCTGGCTCCGATCATCGCAAGGACGGCGCCGCCGTCGGCTATTAGCGCTCACCAGCCTGGCGATCGCAGCACCTGTTCTGCCGTGACGTCGGCGATCTTTGCCGTCCCGGCATGACGCATGATCGTCGCGAGCTCGCGATTGAGAATGTCGATCACCGCCTCGACGCCCGCTTGGCCGAATGCCGCGAGGCCCCAGACCTGCGGTCTGCCGATGCCGACCGCGGTTGCGCCGAGCGCCAGCGCTTTGAAGATGTCCGTACCGCGTCGAATGCCGCCGTCGACGAATACAGGGATGCGGCCCTTCACAGCCGCGACTACGCCCGGCAGCGCATCCACGGTAGCGCGCAGAGTTTCCTCGTTGCGTCCGCCGTGGTTCGATACGACTACCGCATCGGCGCCGTGTTCCACCGCAATCGCGGCATCCTCGCCTTCCATGATGCCTTTGACGATCAGTTTGCCTTTCACTGTTGCGCGCAAGCGATCGAGATAGGCCGGCGTGAGGTCCATCGGCGCGAGGTCGGTCACGCGCGAAACGTCGAGACCCTTGTACAGCGAGCCGCGACGCCAGATGTCGTGCGAGTTGTTGACGTGACAGCTCGTGCACGGCCGGTTGTCGACCTGCATCGCACGCGACAGCGTCTCGTTGTTGCGTCCGCCTCGCAGATCCACCGTGAGCGCGATGGCCGTGCACCCGGCATCTTCGGCGCGACGCACGACGGCAGCAGCGACCTTCCAATCATTGGTGGGATAGAGCTGTTGCCAGATCGGGGCACCGCGAGCATCGCGAACCGCTTCGAGCGGCGTCGATGAGCCGGTGGACAGCATCATCTGTGTCGAGCGACTCTTGGCAGCGCGCGCGCTGCCGAGTTCGGCGTCTGCATGAAATGCACCCTGTGCCGATACCGCCGACAGATACAGCGGACTCGACCATCGCTTGCCGAACACCGGGGTCGTCGTGTCGATGCGGCTGATGTCGTTGAAGCGGCGCGAACGGATTTCGTAGTGCGAGAACGCGTCGTGATTGTGGGCGACCGTAAGGTCATCGTCGGCGCCTGTCGCAATGTAAGCGAAGTGCGCCGGCGGCAACGCGTCGCGCGCGAGCGGCTCGAAGTCCATGACGTTGAGGACCTGGTCCGCGGACGTGATGGGATCCGGATCCTTGCGAAAGATCTTCGCCGGCGAGGTCGCGCTTTCAGTCGCCCAGGCCCGTGAGTAAATCGCCGGCAGCACCGTCAATGCGCGCAGTAGCGCACGTCGCGTTCTTAGCATTGTTCGTTCCCCATGCCCCGCCTGTCGGGCGAGTATACGGCGTCAAATCGCCGTGGAGCCGTAAAGATGCCTGTTGTGCTGGCGCTGGGCCTGGACCCCGCTTGTGTCGATCCCAAAGCGATGGGGGGTTTCAGCGCCCCGGTGGTGCGAGCCTATCTCGACTCGCAAATGGCGCGCATCCGAACGCTCGGCTATGAAGTCGAAACGTGCTACGTGGATCGCGGCGAGACCGCGGAACGCGTGCTCACGGAGCAGCTGCGCCAACGTCCCTTCGACTGCGTGATGATCGGCGCCGGGGTGCGCGACGACACGAATCTGCGCCTGTTCGAGAAGCTGCTGAATATCGTGCATGCGCTCGCGCCCCGCGCGAAGATCTGCTTCAACAGCTCGCCCACGGATTCGGCGGAAGCAGTGCAGCGCTGGGTCTGACTTACCGATTCGCGAATGGTCGTTTCGCCGAATGCAGCCGTCGCGCCGGGCTCGCGTCTCTAGAATGAGCGCGTGACATCGACTCTACTGCTGGTTGCGCTCAGTCTGTTCTGCGGCGGCTGCGTGAAAGGTGTGTTCGGCATGGGCCTGCCGACGGTCGCGCTCGGTCTGCTGAGTCTCACGATGCCGCCGGTCGAGGCGGCGACGCTGATCGTGGTCCCGACGCTGGCGACGAACGCGTGGCAGTTCGCGACCGGTCCGCAGCCGCTCGCGGTCGCCGCGCGCTTCGGCGTTCTGTTGATTGGAGTTGCGATCGGTACGGTTCTCGGTGTCGGATTTCTCACGGGCTCGCATACAGCGCTCGTCTCGCTGGCGCTCGGCGGCGTACTCATTGTTTATGCTGTGCTCGGCATGCTCTCGACACGAGTGCACGTCTCGACGACTGCGCAGGCGTGGACATCGCCGGTGATTGGTTTCGCCACCGGCATCGTCAATGGCGCGACTGGCGTGTCGGTCATGCCGCTCGTACCGTATCTGAA
>DATBKP010000142.1:0-3716 GCA_036555785.1 Steroidobacteraceae bacterium | reverse complement strand
CTGGTTTACTGTACCAGACCACCCCTCAACCCCCTCCTCGTCGCCACCCGACATGATTCGCAGCTCACAGCCGGGTGTGCGAGTCAGCGGCCTGCGCGAGCGATTCGGTCGCCAGCGGCGGCAGCCGCGTCGCGACGACGGTGATCGTCTCCATCGTCGTGGTCGCGCTGACCTCGGCGATCGTGACCGTCGGCGACTGGCGCTTGTGCGTGGCGCGAGGCGCGCTCAGCGCGTTGCGCATGTAAGCCGTCAGGTCGGCCGCGACGATCTTGGTGACCTCGGCAGCCACGGCGCTGACGCCGGGCAGTGCAACCGAGAAGCCCAGGACGTCGGCCTTGGCCGGGTTGGAGGCCATGGCGGACACTGAAAGCAGTCCAACAACGGTAAATTTCGCTCGGGTATTCATGGCTTTAACTCCTCTGTGCGTCTCGACTCTCGTCCGGTGGCCTAAGTGGTGTAGCTCTCTGGTGTTGTAGTTAACTACAACACCAAATCAAAAGCAAGGGGTTTTAGAAAAAGATGACCGGAGGGCTTGGAGGTTAGAATTCGCGCCCCTTTCTTCCTCGAGCCAGGCGCGCTGCCCATGAAGAGTCCCATCAACGTCGCGATCACCGGCGCGGCCGGCCAGATCGGTTACGCCCTCGCCTTCCGTGTCGCTTCCGGCCAGATGCTCGGCGCCGATCAGCCGATCAATCTGCATCTGCTCGAGATCACGCCGGCGCTGCCGGCGCTGCAGGGCGTGGTGATGGAGCTCAACGACTGCGCGTTTCCCACGCTCAACAAGATCGTCGCGAGCGACGATCCCAAAATCGCATTCAAGGATTGCGAAGTCGCTCTGCTCGTCGGCGCGCGACCGCGCGGTCCGGGCATGGAGCGCAAGGACCTGCTGCTCGCGAACGCGCAGATCTTCTCAGTGCAGGGCAAGGCGCTCGATGCGGTCGCGAGCCGCAACGTGCGCGTGCTGGTCGTCGGCAATCCGGCGAACACCAATGCGCTGATCGCCCAGCGCAACGCGCCCGGGCTGAACCCGCGTAATTTCACCGCGATGGTGCGGCTCGATCACAATCGCGCGTTGTCGCAGCTCGCGGAGAAGACCGGCGTGCACATCACCAAGCTGCGCAAGCCGATCATCTGGGGCAATCACTCGGCGACGCAGTATCCGGATCTGCATCACGCGCTCGTCGACGGCAAGGCCGCGCTCTCGCTCGTCGATCAGAAGTGGTACGCGGAGACGTTCATCCCGGTCGTGCAGCAGCGCGGCGCGGCGATCATCAAAGCGCGCGGCCAGTCGTCCGCAGCTTCCGCGGCGTCGGCAGCGATCGATCACGTGCGCGATTGGGTGAAAGGCACGGCCGATGGCGACTGGGTCAGCATGGCAGTGCCGTCGGACGGCAGCTACGGCATTCCCGCCGGCGTGATTTATGGCTATCCCGTGACCTGTCGCAACGGCGACTACCAGATCGTGCCCGGCCTCGCGATCAACGATTTCAGCCGCCAGCGCATGGACGCCACGCACAAGGAATTGCTCGAAGAGCGCGACGGGGTCAAAGAGTTGATCTGAGGGTTCGCACGCTTGCCGCGTCAACCGCAGCGAGCTAGTGTCGGGCCATGACCGGCATCATCTGGTTCCTCGTCTTCCTGTTGGGCGCGCTGGTGCTCGCATACCAGCGCGTCAGTCTGCTGACCGCGACGCTGGCGTACGCCGGCGCAATGCTCATCTATGCGTTCACGACAGCGGCGCCGATCTCGACGCTACTGCTGGTCGCTGTCTTCGCAGTGCTGGTGTTTCTCAACATCGACGCGCTGCGCCTGCGCTTCATCAGCCGGCCGTTCCTGCGCACGTACCGGCGCATGCTGCCGTCGATGTCGCAGACCGAGAAGGACGCGCTCGAAGCCGGGACGGTGTGGTGGGACGGCGAGCTGTTCACCGGCGGCCCCGACTGGGAGAAGCTGCTGTCGGCGACGCCGCCGCGGCTCTCCGCCGAAGAGCAGGCATTCATCGACGGGCCGTGCGAAGAGCTGTGCCGGATGATCGACGACTGGGACATCACGCACCGCCGCGCCGATCTGCCGCCGCACCTGTGGGACTACATCAAGAGCAAGGGCTTCTTCGCGATGATCATCCCGAAGAAGTACGGCGGGCTGGAGTTTTCCGCCTACGCGCACTCGTGCGTGCTGGTGAAGCTCTCCAGCCGCTCGGGCGTGGTCGCCTCGACCGTCGCCGTACCGAATTCGCTCGGCCCGGGCGAGCTGTTGCTCCACTACGGCACTGAGGAGCAGCGCAACTATTATCTGCCGCGGCTCGCGCGCGGCGAGGAAGTGCCGTGCTTCGGACTCACCGGGCCGCGCGCCGGCTCGGATGCCGCGTCGATTCCCGATACCGGAGTCGTGTGCAAAGGCATGTATGAAGGCCGCGAGATCGTCGGCATCCGCCTGAACTTCTCGAAGCGCTACATCACGCTGGCGCCGGTCGCGACCGTGATCGGCCTGGCGTTCAAGCTGTTCGATCCCGATCGGCTGCTCGGCGACGAGCGCACCGACTACGGCATCACCTGCGCGCTGATTCCGCGCGCTACGCCCGGCATCTCGATCGGCCGACGACACTTCCCGCTGAACGCGCCGTTCCAGAACGGCCCGATCCAGGGCAAGGACGTGTTCGTGCCGCTCGACTTCCTGATCGGCGGCGTGAAGATGGCGGGGCAAGGCTGGCGCATGCTGGTCGAGCAGCTGTCGGTCGGGCGCTGCATCTCGCTGCCCTCGAGTGCGACTGGCGCATCGAAAGCAGCGGTGTTCGCCACTGGCGCGTACGCGCGAGTCCGCCGCCAGTTCAACGTTCCGGTCGGCCAGTTCGAAGGCGTTGCGGAAGCGATCGCCCGCATGACCGGCACGACGTACATCATGGATGCCGCGCGCTCGGTGACGGCCGGCGCGATCGACGGCGGCGAGAAGCCGTCCGTGCCCTCGGCGATGCTGAAGTACCACCTCACCGAGTACGGCCGCGTGGTCGCCAACGACGCCATGGACGTGCACGGCGGCAAAGGGATCATGCTCGGCCCGCGCAACTATCTCGCCCGCGGCTACGACCTCGTCCCCGTCGCGATCACGGTGGAAGGCGCGAACATGCTGACGCGCAGCCTGATCATCTTCGGTCAGGGCGCGATCCGCTGTCACCCGTTCGTGTTGCGCGAGATGAATGCCGCGCGCGACAAGGACAAGCGCAAGGCCCTGCGGGAATTCGACGCAGCGCTGTTCGGCCACATCGGCTTCACGATCAGCAATGCGGTGCGCTCGATGATCATGGCGCTGACGCTCGCGCGCTTCTCGCACGTGCCGGCGACGGGCACGACCGAGCGCTTCTACCAGCACATCAATCGTTTCAGCGCGTCCTTCGCCTTCGCCACCGACGTGGCGATGCTCACGCTCGGCGGCTACCTGAAGAAGAAGGAGAGCCTGTCGGCACGCCTCGGCGACGTGCTCTCGTGCATGTACCTCGCATCGATGGTGCTCAAGCACTACGAGAACCAGGGCCGGCCGGAGGACGACCTGCCGCTGGTCGAGTGGGCCTGCCGCACGCTGCTGTACAAGGCGCAGGAGCAGCTGCACAGCTTCCTGCGCAACTTCCCCAACCGCTTCCTCGCCGGGTTCATGCGTTTCTTCATCTTCCCGCGCGGCCAGACCTATCACGCACCCGCGGATCGCATCGGCCGCGAGATCGT
>DATBKP010000141.1:0-4176 GCA_036555785.1 Steroidobacteraceae bacterium | reverse complement strand
CACCGACGTACCGAAGATCGTCGACTGGTACCTGCAGGGCAAGATCAACATCGACGACCTGATCACGCACACGATGCCGCTCAACGACATCAACAAGGCCTTCGACCTGATGCATTCGGGCGAGTCGATCCGCAGCGTCGTGGTCTACTGATTGCATTCCTCGCACGGCGTTCCCCGCTGGCTGCTGCTGGTGGCGGCCATGGCCGCCGTCGGACCGGTTTCGATCGACATGTACCTGCCGGGCTTTCCGGCGATCGAGCGCGAGTTCGGGGTGCGCGGCGTCGAGACCACGATGGCCGCGTACCTGGTCGGCCTCGCCATCAGCCAGCTGTTCTACGGGCCGATCAGCGATCGCTTCGGCCGCAAGCCGCCGTTGTACGTCGGCTTCGCGCTCTATGCGCTCGGCGCCGCGGGCTGCGCGCTCGCTCCGAGTCTGCCGGCACTCACGCTGTTGCGCGTCGTGCAGGCGCTGGGCGGCTCAGCGGGATTCGTGATCGGCCGGGCGATCGTGCGCGATCGCTGCGAGCCGCATGAAGCCGCGCGCGCATTCTCGCTGCTCATGATGATCGTCGCGCTGGGTCCGGTGCTCGCGCCCGCAGCCGGTGGCGTCGTCGTGACGCACCTGGGCTGGCGCGCGACGTTCGTGTTCCAGGCCGCTCTCGGTCTCGCGCTGCTTGCGGCCACGCACTTCGCGCTGCGCGAGTCCCGTCCGGAATCGGCGATCGCGCCGCTGAACATCGCCAGCGTGCTGCGAACGTATCTGCGTCTCGGCACCGATCGCACGCTCATCGGCTATTCGCTGGTCGGCGGCTTCGGCATGGGCGCGCTGTTCACGTACGTGACGGGCGCACCGACGGTGCTCACGCTGCGTTACGGTTTGTCGGCGCAGCAGTTCGGCGCGCTGATCGGTCTGAATGGCTTCGCGTTCATGACCGCGAGCAGGCTCAACATGATTGCGTTGCGCACGCTCGGGCCGCGCGAAGTGCTCGCACGCTACGTGTGGCTGCCGCTCATTCTTGGCGGCGCATTGTTCCTGCTGACCTGGTTGCTGCCGATGCCGCTGTGGGCAGTCGTTGCGCTGCAGTTGTCGTTCTTCGTCACGGTCGGACGAGTCACGCCGAACGTCTCGGCGCTCGCGTTGGCGCCGCATGGCAGGGAGGCGGGAGCGGCGTCCGCGCTGATGGGAGGGTTGCAGTCTGCGCTCGCGATGCTGAGCGGCTTCGCCGTCGCGACTTTCAATGACGGCACGGTGAGCACGCTCGCGGCGATCATGACCGTCGGCGGCGCGCTGACGTGGGGCAGCTACTTGTGGGCGCGCGGTCCTTCAGAGCCAGCGCGGCTTGCGACGTAGCGGTTCCAGGTAGAGATGGATCAGGCGGCTCGCGGTCTGCAGCGAGCTGCGGAATTCCTTCTCGCGCTCGGGATTGACCCCCGCACGGCACTGCTCGTGGTTGTAAGAGACGCTGAGCGTGAACTGGTAGTTGCCGAAGGCGAGCTGTCCCTCGCAGAGGGTGCTTGGATCCGCGTCGTTGCACACGCAGGCGAGCGCGGACTGATCAGCCGCTGATGTGTCCTCGCTCGGCGCCAGCGTCGCGTCCGGACGGATCTGATGATCGTGGGCGTAGAACCGGTAAGCGACTTCGACGTGGATGTCGCCTTCCGACTGCGGACCGCCGGTCGTGAGATTGTGCATGAACTCCGCACGGCGCAGCAGCGCAGGATCCTGCTGAGCCTCGGCATCCGTCGCGCGCAGGATCCCGTGCTCGCGCCACATGATGGCGTACTTGTCCGGAAACACGCCCGCCAGCTCCAGCAGGATGTCGATCTGGTCGCCGGGCGGCGGCAGATAGCTCGGCGCGCGCGAGGCGATCCAGAATCCGAGCAGCGCCAGCACAACCAGCGTTGCACCGGCGATCTTCAGCGCGCGAGCGAAGCGGACGCGCAGACGTATTTCCCTGTAGGTCGGGCTTGAGCCCGACTAGGTCCAGCCTTCGAGCTTCGCTTCCATCGTGATCTGCGCGTTGAGCACGCGCGACACCGGGCAGCCCTTCTTCGCGGCGTCTGCGGCGGCCTGGAAATCCGGCGGCGCAGCGCCGGGCACCTTGGCGCGCACCTTCAGGTGCACCGCGGTGATGGTGAAACCGGCATCGGTCTTGTCCATCGTGACGACGGCTTCGGTCTGGATGCTCTCGGCCTTCTTGCCGGCATTCTCGAGCTGCGCCGACAAAGCCATGGTGAAACAGCCCGCGTGCGCGGCGGCGATCAGCTCTTCCGGGTTCGTGCCCTTGCCTTCCTCGAAGCGCGTGCTGAAGGAGTACTGCGTGTCGGCGAGCACACCGCTCTGCGTCGAGATCGTTCCCTTGCCGTCCTTCAGGCCGCCCTTCCAGACCGCGGATGCGCTGCGTTTCATGCTGTCTCTCCAGTTTGCGAGCTGTCGATGATTGCGATTTCGTGCGAGATCTGCGCGGTCTTGGCGAGGATCGCAGTGGCCGAGCAATACTTCTGCGCAGAGAGCTGCACCGCCCGCTCGACTTTCTTCGGATCCAGCCCGCGACCGCTGACCCGATATTTCATCGCAATGCGCGTGAACACTTTCGGCTCGGTCGCGGCGCGCTCGGCGTCCATGTCGACGACGCAGTCGGTGACCGGCTCGCGACCGCGCTTCAGGATCATCACGACGTCGAACGCCGTGCAGCCGCCGAGGCCGAGCAGCAGCATCTCCATCGGCCGCACGCCGAGGTTGCGGCCGCCCGCGTCCGGCGCGCCGTCCATGACCACTGCGTGCCCGGAGCCGGACTCGCCGACGAACATCACGTCCTGCACCCAGCGGACCGTGGCTTTCATACGCCGCCGTAGCAGAGATACTTGATCTCGAGATACTCATCGAGACCGTACTTCGAGCCTTCGCGGCCGACGCCGCTCTCCTTGACGCCGCCGAACGGCGCCACCTCGGTCGAGATGATGCCTTCGTTGATGCCGACGATGCCGCTCTCCAGCGCCTCGGCGACGCGCCACACGCGACCGACGTCACGGCTGTAGAAGTAGCTCGCGAGACCGAACTCGGTCGCGTTCGCGAGGCGGATCGCCTCGTCCTCGGTGTCGAACTTCATCAGTGGCGCGACCGGGCCGAACGTCTCCTCGTGCATCGCGAGCATGTCGGGGCGGATGCCGGTGAGGACCGTCGGTTGATAGAAGTGCCCGGCGCCATCGACACGCTTGCCGCCGGTCACGACCTTCGCGCCCTTGGCGAGCGCGTCGCGCACGTGCTCCTCCACTTTCGCGACCGCCTTCTCCTCGATCAGCGGCCCGATCTTCGTATCCTGGTCGAGGCCGTTGCCGATCTTCAGGCTGGTCGCCACCTCGGCCAGCCGCTGCGCGAAGCGATCGTAAATGCCGGACTGCACGAAGATGCGGTTCGCGCACACGCAGGTCTGGCCCGCGTTGCGATACTTGGAGGCGACGGCGCCCGCGACCGCGGCTTCGAGGTCGGCGTCGTCGAATACGAGGAACGGCGCGTTGCCGCCGAGCTCGAGCGACAGCTTCTTCACGGTGCTCGAGCACTGCGACATCAGCAGCTTGCCCACGGCCGTCGAGCCGGTGAAGCTGAGCTTGCGAACGACAGGATTGCTCGTGAGCTCGCCGCCGATCGGCTTCGAATCGCCTGTCACGACCGAGACGACGCCGGCAGGCACGCCCGCGCGCTCAGCGAGCACGCACATCGCCAGCGCCGAATACGGCGTCAGCTCCGAAGGCTTGATCACCATCGTGCAGCCCGCGGCGAGCGCGGGCGCTACCTTGCGCGCGATCATCGCCGACGGAAAATTCCACGGCGTGATCGCCGCAGTCACCCCGATCGGCTGCTTCAGCACCACGATGCGCTTGTCACGGCCATGCGCAGGAATGACGTCGCCGTAGGCGCGCTTGCCCTCTTCGGCGAACCATTCGATGAACGCAGCCGAATAGGCGATCTCGCCGCGGCTTTCGACCAGCGGCTTGCCCTGCTCGACCGTCATCAGCACTGCGAGGTCTTCCTGGTTCGCCATCATCAGGTCGAACCACTTGCGCAGGATCTGTCCGCGCTCCTTCGCCGTGCGCGAGCGCCACTCGGGCAGCGCCCTGTCCGCGGCCTCGATCGCGCGACGCGTCGCCTGCGCGCCGAGATTCGGCACGCTGCCG
>DATBKP010000140.1:0-28598 GCA_036555785.1 Steroidobacteraceae bacterium | reverse complement strand
CGTGATCGTCGTCTCCAGACTCGACCGCGAGACCCAACCGCTGCGAGTAGAACGCTCTCGCTTCCTTGATGTCCCGAACAAACACGCGAGCCGCCGCGAGGTTCATACAGGCCCCTCCTACTGTGTTTTGACGGTCCAACGTTTGCGTTGAGCCGCGCCGCCGCCGACGCGAAGTGAAGTCGCAGAGCTTTCTAGCGTCGGCTCGAACGCATTGTTGGGCAGCGAGCTCATTGAATGCCGAGACCTTCCATGCAGCCCGGAATGCACAGATTGAACAGCAAGGCGACGGCAGACCGCAAGCGCGACTCGACACCGAGCGACATATTCTGGGCGCGGCGGTTAGCGAAGCCACGCGCGGAACGGAGGCACCCGATTGAGCGAACCGATGAGACGGCGCTCTGAAGGTCTAGCCGCGCCTCGAGACAGCCACGATGCGACCGCGCAGATGCGGTTGACCGCGACGTGACCGCTACCTCGCGCCCTGCCGTCGCTACGGGCCTGGAAGATGGATTCCGTTCCGACGCCATTCTTCTAACTGTGCGCTACAGCCCAACGCCGCGAATGAGCCGCGAGCAAACAGCATCGCTGTTTGCGAGTCGGGCGACCGAAGGGAGCGAACTCGATTCGCTTGTTAGGCACGCGTTCTTCACGAGAAAGATGTGGAGCGGCACGCGGTTCATGTTGAGCTTCCACGACGCCTGGTTCTGCGAATCCGCCGAAGCAAGGAAAGCATCGCGGATCCGGCCAGCAAGAAAAACAGAACAGCCAAGCCCCAGACTCTGCCGGTGCTGCCAGATGACGCATCCAGGTTCCTTGGACCATAGAGCAGCAGAGCCACCACGGCGACCCCCGACACGAAGGAAACCAAGGCAACAACCACGGATCGCCAGAACTCAATCCTCTGCTGTCTTGGTTGCGCCCTCACCCTTGTCCGCCCGTCGCTCATCCCACCGCCTAACGCTGCGCTTCAGCCGCGCGAGGGTTTCCGAGCGTCGGTTGCAAGCGCTTGTTAGGCATTGCTGCGATCCCACTTGAGCTCGATACCTTGGCCGAGCAAATATCGCTCGAGACAGGTCCAGCGAAAATCCCTGGTCGCATGATATTTCTCGCATAGCGCAGATGCCTGTGCGGAAGCGTCTACATCCAACTCACGCATTTGTCGAACAAGGCGCAGAGATCCAAGGTCGCCAATTCGCTTAAGTGTGTCCTCGAGCCAGTCGAACTTCTCAGGAGCGTTCCCAATATGATCCGCGAAGCATCCCTCCATTTCATGGTACAGCTGCAGATCGTAGACAACGAACACATCCCGTTCTTCTGGCGTCAGCGCCTGTAAGCCGAGGCTAAGTCCTCGGTCTTCGACATCTGGCACCACAAGCGCTTTCACGATGCCTAACTCTAATTTCGGCCGCCTAAGTGCGGTGTTCCGATGCCGCTGGCGTTCCTTGAATCGTTCATTTTTCTCTGACTCCACCCTGAATTAGGCGCGAATTAGCAGCCGGTTCACCCAGGAATTAGACCGCATCCGTCGTCTTGTGGCGGCCACAATAGTTCCGCCCCTTCACAGGCGTCAATCGGTGGAACTCGGGAAAGTGGTCAAGTCGGCTTATGTCAGTTACCGACGCGGATAGTTCCGAGCCACGCCTGCTGGACCAGGTGCGCGAAGTGATCCGTCTGCGTCACTACAGCATCAGAACCGAGCAGGCGTATCTGCAATGGATCACACGCTTCATCCTCTTCCACCGCAAACGTCACCCACGCGACATGGGAGCACCTGAGGTAACCGCGTTCCTCACCGACCTCGCGATCCGTCGCAACGTCGCCGCTTCCACGCAGAACCAGGCGTTGCACGCGATCCTGTTCCTCTATCGGGCTGTGCTGAAGGTCAAGCTGCCGTGGCTCGACGAGATGCAGCGTGCGAAGAAACCGCAGCACCTACCCGTCGTCTTTACCAGAGAGGAAGTCAGAGCGCTGCTGGCCCAGCTCCAGGGGACGCTGTGGCTGATGGCGACGCTTACGTACGGCAGTGGCCTTCGCCTGCTGGAATGTCTGCGCCTGCGCGTCAAGGATCTCGACTTTCAGTATCGACAGATCCTGGTCCGCGACGCGAAGGGACAAAAGGATCGCGTCACCATGCTCCCTGCCACTCTCATCGAACCTCTTCGAACGCATCTGCTCAGAGTACGCGGCTTGCATGAAGCCGATCTTCGGGACGGCCTCGGACGCGTCTATCTGCCACACGCCCTCGCATCCAAATACCCGAACGCCGATCGCGACTGGGGCTGGCAATACGTGTTCCCGTCGTCCCGGCGCTCCATTGACCCTCGGTCCAATCTCGAGCGACGACATCACGCGCCCGAGGACGCTCTGCAGCGCGCGGTGAAGCAGGCCATCCGCAAATCGGGAATCGTAAAACCCGGCAGCGTCCACACGCTGCGGCACTCCTTTGCCACACACTTGCTCGAATCCGGCTACGACATCCGAACGGTGCAGGAGCTACTGGGCCACGCGGACGTGAAGACAACGATGATCTACACGCACGTGCTGAACCGCGGCGGCCGCGGCGTGGTCAGCCCTGCTGACATTCACTTGATCTCGTAGACCAGGTTGATCGTCGTCAGCGTGTCCGTCTTCTCGAATCCCACCTGCGGATCCGTGTTGTGCCGCACCGAGTAGCCGACCGCGAGCGCCAGAACGTCAGTCATCTTCACTTGCAGCGCCAGGTCGTTCTGCACGAACGTGTTGTCGGCGCCCGCCTCCACCACGAACTTGTCGAGCAGCGAGGTCGTCGCCGTGAACTTGTGGTCGTAGTCGAGCGTGCCGCGGAACACGACTTCGCTGTCGCTCTCGCCCGCCGCGATCAGCGCCCCCGTGACGTCATCGAAGACGTCCTGAGTCTGGAAGAACTTATAGCCGACGCCCGCGGTGCCGGTGAACTTGGTGACGTCGCTGTCGATGAACTTGTGACCGATGCCGCCCGAAACGATCGCCTGGTACTCGAAACCGCTGAACTGATCGTCCTCGTAGCGCGCAGCACCGAACACGAAGTTGCGCGGGTTGAAGTTGTAGTCGGTCTGCTCGAACACTTCCCAGCGCTGCGCGCTCGTGCCGTCCGGCTCCGAAGACGCATACAGGCCGGCGGCGCCGAACTGGTGCTTCCACTTGTCGATCTCGGTTGCAAGCTGCAGCTTCGCGTTCGCGGTCTTGGTATCGGTGTTACCGCTGGCGATGACCAGTCCAGCCTCGCCTTTGCCGGTCCAATCCGCATGCGCTGTGGCAACAGCAAGCAAAGAGACGGCCGCACACACTGTTGATGAAATCGTTGCACGCATGAGGATCACTCCCGGACCTTGTTATTGGCCGCGGGATTATACGCATGTGCGTGCAAGTGATCAGGGCTGCAACAGCCGGCTCAATGCAACGGCGCCGACAAGAGTAAAGATTGCGATCGGCAATACGTGGCCGACGAGTAGATGCTGCAGACTTCCGGATGGACAGAAGACGAACACCGCGAAGCCACCCCACGCACCCGCAGCTGCGCCGAGAGCCGCGCCGCGCAGTTTGCTCGAAACCGCCGCCGCTCTGCGCACCGCCGCTGCAAGGATTGCAAGCACGGGCACGCTCACGACAGTCGCGACGAACAGGCAACGCAGTCCCCACGGTGAGATCGCCACTCCTGTCAAAGCGACGTCATCGGCGGCACCCGAATGCAACGGTCGCAACACGGTCAGCGCGGCGTACACCGGAACGACGAGCGCGGCGATCGACATGAGCGAGAGCGACCCGATGCCGAGCCCAGTGCGACCCTGCCACAACGCAAAGAACGTCGATGCCACCACCAGCGCTGCCAGCAATACGACAGTCGCGAGCATCGCGACGACCGACAACACATCTATATGCAGACCCGCGGCGGGCTCGCCATACACGACCTCCGACGCAATCGACACGACCACAATCATGAGCAACGGCACGATCGCGAGTGCCACGAGGATTCGTGTGCGGGTCCGCATCGTCGCTGCCGGCGTGGCTTCGACAGCAGCGCGGATGCGCGCATAGAGACGTTCAGGCGGGGTCATTGCCATGTTCGCTCCAGCCGGCTGTGCTCAGCGCGGTCCTGAGGCTCTGGTAGGCGCGATGTGCGCGTTGCTTGACCACCTCAACAGTCGTGCCGAGAACGGCAGCGGCTTCGCGCGCGCTCAGGTGCTCCTCCTTGAGCAACACGTAGGCGACGCGGTTCTTCTCCGACATCCTGCTCAGCTCGGACGCAAGCGTCTCGTGCAGATGTTCGGCGGCGACTTCCGCTTCCGGCGTCGTCTCGTGAGCCTGCATGTCGCCCGCTTCCGCGACGTCGCGTGCTGCTCCCAGCTGCTCCGGCCGCCGGCGCCAGTAGCGCAAGCGGCTCAGATACACCGAGCGCGCGATCGCGAACGCCCAGTAGAGAGGATTGGCGCCGGTGACGTAGGTCGAGCGCGCCCGATGCAGTTTCAGGAACGTTTCCTGGAAGCAGTCGTCGGCTTCGGCGACGCTCGGCGCCAGGCGCATGCAGAAGCGGTACAGCCGCGGTGCGAGCAGACCGTACAGCTGTTCGAAGACCCGGTCCTCGCCCCGGGCGTAACGTTCCATCAATGAGCTCAGTCGATCGCCGGTCGCATCCATCATGCGCGATGATGCGAGCAACGATCGGACATCGCTATCACCGACGGCCGAAACGGCTGTGGATAGAATGCCCATACTCACAGTACGCTCGCCGGGCGCCCGGGTGACATTTGCAACTTGTGCGACCTTTCCGCACGTCACCGTGTGCAGTCAGTGGCGTATGGCCTGACAACTTTTCAAGAGGGCCCTGCATGCAATCCAGCACCACCGTCGATGTCGATCGAGTCCTCGAGGCAGCGAAGCTGCGCGGTCCCGCGCTCGTCGTGCTGTTCTGCGCCGCTTCGAGCCTGATCCTCGACGGCTTCGACATTCAGGCGGTCGGCTTCGTAGCACCGGCGCTGGTCGGCGATCTGCACGTCGAGCGCGCCGCGCTCGGCCCGGCACTGGCCGCATCGCTGGTCGGCATGGCGATCGGCGCAGCCGGAATCGGTGCACTCGGCGATCGCTGGGGCCGGCGACGCACATTGGTGCTGAGCACCGCGCTGTTCGGGCTCGCGACTCTGCTCGCGGCGAGCGCAACGAGCGTTGCGACGCTCGCGCTCTGGCGCTTCGTCACAGGCATCGGTCTCGGGGGCGCGTTGACGGCGGCGACTGCACTGATCGCCGAATTCTCACCGCGCAAATTTCGCGCGCAGGCGATCGGCGCGATCCAGATAGGCGTGCCGATCGGCGGCATGCTCGGCGCCATGCTCGCTGCCGAGCTGATGCCGGCCTACGGATGGCGCAGCGTCTTCGTCGTCGGCGGCGTTCTACCGCTGCTGGTTGCCGCGCTGATGTACTTCGTGCTGCCCGAGTCACCGCGTTTTCTCGCGACGCGCTCCCACGCGCGCGAAACGCTGGCGCGACTGATGGCGCGAATCGATCCGGCCGGCCGCTACTCGACTACCGATGTGTTCGTGCTCGGCGAAGAACCGCGTCCGACCCGGTCGGGTGTACGCGCGCTGTTCTCGCCGCAACTGCGCTGGGACACGGCGATCGTTTCGCTCGCATTCATGACGAACATGTATGCCGTCTACGCCTTCTTCAGCTGGGCACCGCTCGTGCTGACGTCGCTCGGCTTCGAATTGGTGACCGCGGTTCGCGGTGCGTTGGTGTTCAACCTCGCCGGCATCGGCGGCGTGATCGCAATCGCGTGGCTGATCGCGCGTTTTGGTTCGCGCCGACCGCTCGCCGCAGCCGCGCTACTTGGAGCAGCTGCTCTCGCTTCGCTTGCACTATTCGCCAAAGGACTGCCCGCCTTGATGAGCGGCATCGCAGTCGCCGGTATCGCCATCAACGCGGTTCAGGTCGGCTTGTACGCACTCGCGGCGCACGTGTTCCCGACTGAGTGCCGCACTTCGGGCGTCGGATTTTCGCTCGGCGCAGGTCGCACCGGCGGGATCGCAGCGGCGCTCGGCGGCGGCATGCTGCTGAGCCTGAGCGGCGCGGCGGGTTTCTTCGGCTGGATTGCGGGCGCGCTGGTGATCGCCTGCGTTGCAGTGCTGCTGGTACGCCGGCAGATCGCCGGACCGGCCAGCTATTTCGCCGGCGCGTCGACTTCCGGCGCCTGATCCGGGAACAGCGGAATCTTCTGCCCCGGGTACCAGAACTTCAGGTGGCAGCCTTCGCACACGCCGTCGAGGGCGTCGCCCGCGTCGACGATGGCCTGCGGATTGCGCGTGTCGGCGGCGTTGAGCATCGAGACGCCAACGTCGCGCAGCGCTTGCGCGAATCCGAGGAACGCCTCGCGGTTCTCGCCGATCGCCTTCTCCGATTCCTCGGCCGTCAGATTGCCGGGCGTGCCGTGATCCTCGAGCTTCGAGCCTTCCTTCACGACGTGGCGGCCGTCCATCATGATCAGGTTCGCGCCTTCGGTCAGGATGATCGCCTGGCGGCGCACCTCGGCCCACTCCTTGTCCGTCTGCGGCCGCTTTTCGACGGTCTTGTTGCGCGTGACCGTCGTGCTGACCGACTCCCACAGGAAGTCGGCCGCCGGATCGATCATCGTTGCCATCACGTCCTGCACGCCCGCGATGGGCTTGAGCGGCGAAGCGGCCGGTGCAGCGGCCGGCGTCGACGCCTGCCCGGACTGCGCCGTGACGGCTGTCTCCTTCGGCGCACAGCCGGCTAGCAAGATCCCCAGCAGCCCGCACGATGCGACCGTTCCGAATCCGCCGCTGACGCTCATACCGACCTCGAGTTCGTGGTTCGCAAGCGGCGTGATGGTACACGCACCCGGCAGCGCCGAGCGCTAGGTTACGTGTTATTTGCTGCGTTACCGGCGCGCGTTAACGTTTCCTGACGCGGGGAACGATCCCGGCGGCGGAGCCGTTGCTTGGACATGGCCACCCGCCCACGCAAGCGCTGGTCGCAGCGCGTGACGCAAACGAGCGATGCGCTGACGCTGGACCGAGGCGTGTTCTCCCGCGACGATCCGCGCAGCATCGCGCGCTCGCTGAAGCGCTCCGCGGAACGTAGCAGCCGCAGAAAGTCCGGCAGCTACGCGTCCGCCATGTCGATGCTGACCTTCTATATCAATCGTGCCGGCAGGCACCTGCCGGCAGCGCGCAAGCGCAAGCTGATGCGGGCGAAACAGGAATTGCGCGACCTGTACGGGCGTGACCAGCCAGTCAAAGCGGCGGGTTCGCGAGCACGACGGAAGTCTCGATCTGGCGCTCGGGGATCGTCCAGTAGGTCCGCAAGAGTGCGGCTGCGCGCTCCCGCGCGACGAGCGCGAACCCGTGCCGCTCGTAAAAGCTGATCGCCCAAGTCGCAGCCGCCCACGTCCCCACCAGCATGCGGCGCGTGCTTGCACGCCGCAGCTGGTCGATCAGTTCCGCGCCAACGCCTGATCGCTGACTGCCGGGCTTCACGTACGCATGACGGATCAGGTCGACGTCACGGACCGGCTGCACGCCCATGACGCCGATCAGCCCCGCGTCCGTCTCGAGTCCCCAGAACTCAACGCCCGTCGCGATTTCCTGGCGCAGCTCCGTCTCCGGCATGTACGGCTCGTGCCAGCGGTCTGCAGGAATCACGCCGCGATAGGCCTCGGCGGCGGCATTGACGATCGCGAGCATCGTCGCGAGATCTTTCTCACCACAGCGGCGCACGTTACGCATGCGGCGAGTGTGTGCTCCACGACGATGCCCGTCTTGGACAAAAGTGCGTCAGCTGCGCGGCAGCACGCGACCCAGGAAACTACGCATCAGTCTCGCGATCTCCTCGCCCTGGTCTTCGAGCGCGAAGTGCCCGGTGTCGAGCAGATGCAACTCGGCGTGCGGCAAATCCTTCAGGTAGGCGCGCGCGCCATCCGCGGGGAAGATCACATCGTTCTTGCCCCAGACGATCAACGCCGGCGGCTGTCGCTCGCGGAAGAACTGCTGGAACTGCGGATACAGCTCGAGGTTGGTGCGATAGTCGTAGAACAGATCGAGCTGGATCTCGACGTTGCCCGGCCGATCGAGCAGCGACTGGTCGAGCACCCACGCGCTCGGATCGACCCGTGACGGATCCGCGACGCCGCCAAGATACTGCGAACGTGTCGCCGCGAGCGTCGTACCCTCGCGCAGGGCATCGCGCTGGGCCGGCTGACCGCTCGCCCAGTACGCCTTGATCGGTTTCCAGAACTCTTTGAGTCCCTCCTCGTACGCGTTGCCGTTCTGAATCACCAGCGCCGTAACGCGCTCCGGATGCCTGAGCGCGAGGCGATAGCCGACCGGTGCACCGTAGTCCATGACGTAGAGCGCGTACCGCCGGACCGCTAGACGCGTCAGCAGCTGGTCGGTGATGTCGGCAAAGTGCGCAAAGCTGTACTCGAACTTCGAGCGCTCGGGCATGTCGCTGTGGCCGAAGCCGGGATAGTCCGGTGCGATCACCCGGTACCGGTCGGCGAGCGCCGGGATCAGGTTGCGAAACATGTTCGACGACGTCGGAAACCCGTGCAGCAGCACGATCGCCGGCGCATCCGCCGGCCCGGCTTCGCGATAGAAAACGTTCACGCCATCGATGGTCTGGGTGTGATATCGAACCGTCGGCCCCGCGCCCGCCGGCACAGCCCAAAAGGCGAACAGAGCGAGCAATGCTGCGAATAGACGAGCTGGCATGAGAATGACTCCTGTGTTGTAACCTTTCACAAGTGACTTTATAGGTTACAGTGTCGTCACCTGTAAATTCACTTTTAAATGGTTACAATAGCTGCCACGCATGAACGCCACTCAGCCGCTGTTCGTCGCCGGCCACCTGGCCATCGACTTCCTCAACACTGCCTACGCGCCGGGCGGGCAGCGGGTGGAAACGCTCGTCGATGGGCGCGCCCTGCTCGACTGGATGGTGCAAGCGAAGCTTTTGGCCGCGGACGAATCGGCCACGCTGCAGCGGCGCTTCACCCGCAAGGCACTCGATGCGGCCGCACAGGAAGCGCGGGCCGTACGCGAATGGGCCCACACCTGGCTGACGACCTGGCGCGCCCATCCTTCGCGCGACTACAGCGAAGAGATCGCGGTGCTCAACGAGCTGCTGGCGCGCGAAGATCGGGAACGGGAGCTCGTCGTCGAGAAGCGGCGCCTTGCATTGCGCGAGCGCTCGCGGTTCGCGGACGCGAATGCGCTGCTCGCGCCGATCGCGGTGGAGATCGCGCGCGTGGTCACGCAGGAGGATCCTTCGCTGGTCAAGGCGTGCGCAGGCACGGATTGCACCCTGTGGTTCCTGGACCGCACCAAGGCGCACCGCCGCGTGTTCTGCAGCGCCGCGGCTTGCGGCAACCGTGCCAAGGTCGCAGCGTTTCGAATCAGACAGCGTAGCGGCGCGGAGTGACGCCGAACTGACGCACGAACCGGCGCGTGAGATGGCTCTGATCGCAGAAGCCCGCCTCCGCTGCCACTTCGGCGAGATCGCGACCGGCACGGATCAAGCGCTGCGCCAGTGCGATCCGCCGCTGCAGAATATACGCGTGCGGTGTAAGGCCGAGCTCGCGCGCAAACGCGCGGATGAGCTGGTAGCGGCTCAGTCCTGCTTCCTTTGCCAACGCAATCAGCGTCAATGACGCTGCGGGATCGGCATCGATCCTGGCGCATGCGCGACGGACGCAGGCAGTCGGGCCTTCGTTCCTGACCGGACGCGCGGTCGAATGAACGCCGAGCCGGGCCACCAGTCGCAACACTGCGGTCTCGCACGGCATGGTCGCGCCCTGCGGTGCCCTGCATTGGAAAGTTGCGTCGAACAGCCGATGCAGCCCGCGATCAGCGAACACCGGTGCCGCGAACGTGAACGAGCGCGGCGCTTCCTCGAGAACGTCGGCGCGCAAATCCGCCAGCACCGCCGGATCGAAATACAGAATGCGCCACGCACGCGGACGACCGCCGATCGCATGCCCGTCGTGGACTTCGCCGGGATTCACGCTGATGAAATTGCCGGGCGCCGCTTCCACCTGGCCACGGCCGCTCCACGAGGCATGGCCACCGGCATCGACGACGCCGATACCGTACTGATCGTGGGTGTGCCGCGGGAACGCGCGCGCAGTCGATGCCGACATCGCATCGATGCCGGCGAGCGGCAGGGCATGGAAGGATATGGCGTCACGCACGGCTGGCAGCTCCACTCATATATAGTGTGCACGCCGTGCGACCCTTGAACATAATGATTTTCGGCACGACCGGCATGGTCGGCCAGGGTGTCTTGCGCGAATGCCTGCTCGCGCCGGACGTCGCACGCGTCATGGCGGTCGGGCGTACGGCTACCGGCATTGCTCACGCGAAACTGCGCGACCTGGTCGTGCCGGACCTGATGGACTACCGGGCGGTCGAGGCCGACCTGAGCGGCTTCGACGCCTGCTTCTTCTGCCTCGGAGTTTCTTCGGCGGGCATGAATGAAGCGCAATACGCGCGCATCACGTACGACCTCACGTTGGCAGCGGCCGAAGTGCTCGCGCGGTTGAATCCGCAGATGACGTTCGTCTACGTGTCCGGTGTCGGCACCGACAGCACCGAGCGCGGCTCGATCATGTGGGCGCGTGTGAAGGGGCGCACCGAGAATGCGCTGCGGCGGCTGCCGTTCAAGGCGGTTTACTTGTTCCGGCCGAGCGTGATCCAGCCGATGCATGGTGCGCGCTCGAAGACGCGCGTCTATGCCGTCACGTACATGCTTGCCGGCTGGTTGATTCCGTTGCTGCGCGCGCTGTTTCCGCGGCGGATTCTGACCACGGAGTCGGTGGGCCACGCCATGCTCGCGGTTGCCCGGCGCGGCGCGCCGCAAGCGGTGCTCGAGCCAGGCGATATCTACGACGCAGCTCGCGGCGAATAGACTTCCGGCGACAACGACAAGCCCGGCCGCTCGTTGTCCCACACGATGCTCATGATGCGCCACTCGCCGGCGTCGTGAACCAGCGTGAAGAAGTTGACCCCGCGCCCGCGCACGGTCTGCGTCGCGGTCCGCCGTGTGTACTCGTAAACGCTGGTGAGCCGCGCGACATTGCCGAATACGACCGATTCCTGCGCGACCTCGACCTCGGAGAAGCTCACGTCTTCGAGCACCTGTCGGACATTCTCGATGTAGGCGTCGAGCGTGAACACGCTGACGAACGGCGAGCCATCCGGATTGAGGCCGGTCCGTACCAGTCGCGCTTGCGGATGATAGTAGTGCCGGATGGCATCCCAGTCGCGCTGCTCCGGCGGCGCCGAGACCACTTGATAGAGTGCCCGCGTCAGCTCACGAAAATCGCTCTTGCCGGTCACTCCTGCTCTCCGCTATTGCCGGTCACTGGGTCGTGAAGACTCCATCGATTGTATTCCAGGAATCGTTGCTGCCGCTGCCCGAGAACACGAGCGTGAATTCGCGGCCGCCGGTGCGGAACCACTTCGGCGCGAAGTTCCACTGGAATACGCTGCTTTCGACCTGTGGCAGGAAGGCGTCGTGGTAGAAGACGCTCCACGGGCCCCACGGCTGCGGCGCTTCGGCCATCGTCAGCAGCGACTGCGCCCCCGCGTTCGTCGATCCCGAGCCGTGCTGATTCGTGTACACCATGCGCTCGAGCCCGGGCACGAACGTCATCTGCGGAAACGGCCCGACGCCGTCGAGGTCTTCGTAGATCGCCAGTCTGTCCGCTGAGCTCGTCGACCACTGCGGCTGGTCGCTGCTGTCGAGTCCGGCGTAGAACTCGTACGCGCCGCGATCTTCGATGGCGGTCGCTGGAACGCGCACCAACATGACGCGGCCCGGTCGCTGCACGATGGTCAGTGAGCTCGTGTCCGCAACTTCGGTCGCGATCGTATAGACGTACGCATCCGGCGCCGCGCTGTTGTCCTTGCCGAACTGCACGAAGCTGCCGTAGCCGATGTGATCGCTCGCGTTCGTGAATGTCACCGCTAGCGGCGTCCACGCGCAGCCTTTGTCGTTGCTGCGGTAGAGAGTGAAAGAATCGAAGCCGCCCGCGCCGGAGCCCGGCGTGATCCACGCGTACAGCACGCCCCCGATACTCAACGGCGCGCCATGGGCTTTCCCATCAATGCGTGACTGACACTCGCCGTCCTTGCCGCCCATGCGATTCACTCCGTCATAGGCGCCGCCGTCGCCTTCGATGCGCGCAACACCGAGACTCACACGGCCGTCATTTTCGCTGCCGCCGAATCCGCCGCCGTCGCCCCACATCGCGTACTGCTGATCGTCGTCCGACCAGGTCATCGGCCAGTTGTCGCTGCCTTGCGCGGCGCGCAGATGCGAGCTTGCATCGAAGGTGACGCCGACGATTACCGCGGTGGATGCGCCGCCCGAAGGCGGTGGTGGAGGTGGATTACCGACTGGCGGCGCTGAGGTTCCGCCGCCGGAACCCGATCCGCAGCCGGCCATGAGAAGCAGCGCGAAAATCGATGACAGGACTGGAAAATATTTCAAACGATTGCAGGTCATCGCATATCAACGTGACGACGCAGCAGCGGTTCCTCCCCAAATGCCGATCTCCGGCTTACGCCTTAGGGAGTATGCTCACCCGGCCTCAAGAACTGGCCGGACAACACCGGCTGTAAAACCAAGGGCCGAAGGGAGACCACTGTCATGAAACAGCTACGCGTACTTGCGTTACTCGCTCTCGCCTTACTGATTGCCGCATGTAGCGGCGGGGGCTCATCTCCACCTGCGAGCGATCCGGGAGGTGTCGGCACCGCGCCGCCGCCGGATCCGGAAGTGGCAGTCGATCTGCCCGAGTCCGCGATCGCGCAGATGAAAGCGCTGACTGCGGAGAAGGCAGCTCGCACGCCGGCACAACGCAAGATCTCGTCGCAGCTGCTGTACGCGAAGGACAATCGCTTCGCCGCGCTCAAGAAGGAAAACGCCTTGCGCAAGGGCGAGACGCCGAAGCCCACCGAGCTGCGCAGCCTGATGCAGTTCGACGAGCAGGGCCGCGTGTTGTGCGACGTCAAGGGCGACGTCGACGGTGGGCTGGCGCGTCAGATCGAGATCGCGGGCGGCACGGTCGTCGTGACCTCCGCCGCACATCGCAGCGCGCGTGCCTGGCTGCCGCTGCAATCGCTCGAGTCCTTGGCGGAGCAATCGATCGTCGCGACGATTCGTCCGGCGCTCGCCGCGCGCACCAACCGCGCAAATGTGCCCTACGAGTCGCGCAAGTTCCCGCACCTGACGCAGGAGCAGCGAGTGGCCACGATGCAGAAGGCGCTGCGTGCACTGGCCGATGCGCCCGCGCGCACGCTCGCACCCGCCACCACGAACGCGGGCAGCGTGACTTCGGAAGGCAGCCGCGCGCAGGGAGCGGATCGCGCGCGCAAGTTCTTCAACACCGACGGGACGGGTGTGAAAGTCGGCGTGCTGTCCGACAGCGACGACTTCAAAGAACAGTCCATCTCCACCGGCGATCTGCCGGCGGACACGGTGACCGTGCCCGGAGAGGACGGCCGCCCCGGCAGCGGTGAAGGCACTGCAATGATGGAGATCGTTCACGACGTCGCGCCCGGCGCCAAGATCTTCTTCGCGACCGCGTTCACCAGCCCGGAGAGCTTTGCGGACAACATCCGCACGCTGCGCTTCGTTTACCACTGCGACATCATCGTCGACGACGTGCAGTACTACTTCGAAAGCCCGTACCAGGACGACATCGTCGCCGCCGCCATCGACGACGTGACGGCCGACGGCGCGATGTACTTCTCCTCCGCCGGCAACGGCGGCAACTTCGACGACGGCACGTCCGGCACCTTTGAAGGCGACTTCAAATCTGCCGGCGCGCTGGCGACGGTCAGCGAGTTCGGCGCCGGCCTGGAAGCACCGAAGTTCTATCGCGTCATGGATTTCGGCAAGAAAGTGGTCTCGAACCGCATCGAGCTGAGCGGCGGCCCGCTCGCGCTGCACTGGGCGGATCCGGGTTCACTCGAAAACCCGCTCTCCAGCAATGACTACGACCTCTTCATACTGAGCTCGGATCTGCGCGAGGTGCTCGTGGCCTCGACGGACATTCAGGACGGCGACGACCTGCCGTTCGAATTCCTCAACTTCTTCATTCCGTCCGAGTTGCGCATCGTCGTGGCGGCGACACCGACGGCGGCCCCGCGCGCCGTGCGCGTCCAGCTCTTCGACGGCGAGTTCGGCATCGCGACCAGCGGCTCGGTCGGCGGACACGCCGGCGCCGCCGCAGCGTTCGCAGTCGGTGCAGTCGACGCGGCCAGCGCTGACGGCGGAGAGTTCACCGCCGGACCGCTCACGCCGGTCGAGCTCTTCAGCTCCGACGGCAATCGCATGCACTTCTACGATCGCGACGGCAACCAGATCGGCAGCGGAGCTGCCACGTTCGCGGGCAACGCCGGTGTCACGATCAAGAAGCCGGATGCGTCGGCTGCGGACGGTGTGACGACCACGCTGCCGTCCAGTAACTTCCTCAATCCGTTCTTCGGCACTTCGGCGGCAGCTCCGCATGCAGCGGCGATCGCCGCGCTCGCCAAGTCCGCCGTGCCGAGCGCCAGTGGGACGTCGATCATGAATGCGCTCAAGATGAGCGCGCTGGATATCGAAGCGTCGAGCTTCGACGTCGACAGCGGCAACGGCATCATTTCGGCCATGACAGGTCTGCAGCGAGCCGGAGCGAGGCCGGCCGTGTTCCTCGACCTCGGAACCGTGTCGACGACGCCGACCGCCGTCAATCCAGGCGGCAGCGGCCAACTCTCGGTGCAGCTGATCAACAACGGCGGGGCGACCGCGACAGCAGTCTCTGCGACGTTGAGCACCAGCACGCCGGGCGTGACGATCACGACGGCGAACTCCGCGTACCCGACGATTCCCGCGGGACAGGCGCGCAGCAATTCGACACCGTTCGCATTCAGCCTCAGCTCCGCTGCGGTGTGCGGATTGAAAGTCGATTTCACGCTGAGCGTGAGCTTCACGGGCCTCGGCACCAAGCCGACGGTTCTGCACTTCACGCTGCAGACCGGCGGCTCCACCCCGCCGCTGCGCACGTCGTACTCGGGCGCGGCCGTCCCGATTCCGGACGATGACACCGTCGGCGTCGACATCCCGTTGACGGTCGCAGGCGTCGGACAGCTCCGCTCGCTCTCGTTCCAGATCGATGGCACGACGTGCTCTGCGGATCAGGGCGCCACGACGGTCGGCGTCGATCACTCGTGGGTCGGCGACCTGGTCTTCCTGCTCACGTCGCCGGGCGGCACGACGGTCAACGTCATCAATCACGCGGGCGGCACGCTGAACAGCGGTAACAACTTCTGCCAGACCGTGCTGCGTGACGGCGCGCCGAATTCGATTCAGGGAGTGACGCCCGCCGCCGCGCCCTTCACCGGCACGTTCGCGCCGGCGAATCCGCAGGACGCGTTTGCCGGCGAAAATGCCGACGGCACGTGGACGTTGAACGTGAGCGACAGTGCCCTGTTCGATACGGGCTCGGTGCGCGCGTTCTCGCTGGAGATGACGGCGTTCTCGTGCACGCCGTGACGACGATGCTCTAGTCCTTCGGCTCCTTGCCCCGGCGGTGGCGTTCACTCTGCTGCCGCCGGTGCGAGGCGCCGACTTCCCGCACATCCGTATCCGACTTGCCGGCGCGCAGATCCTTGCGCGCCTGCTTCGCCAGCTCGCGATAGTCGCGGCAGATGCGCTCGAAGTCCTCGTCCGGGAGGTCCTCGAGGTCCAGCAGCGCGAGGTGCGCGCCGTCGATGGAGCGGATCAGCTCGTCGAGCTTCACCTGGATTGCCTCCGAGTCGCGGTTCTGCGTGTTCTGGATCAGGAACACCATCAGGAACGTGACGATCGTCGTCCCGGTGTTGATCACCAGCTGCCACGTATCGCTGAAGCCGAACAGCGGACCGCTGACGGCCCACAGCACGATGATCAGGACAGCGACGCAAAAAGTCGCCGGATTCCCCGCGGCGCGAGCGGTGGACTTCGCGAACCGCGTAAACCACGATCCGTGACGGTGCGATCGAGCATGCATGGACGGACTCCTCTACTTCTGCAGCAGCGCCGCCATCTTCTGGTGAATCAGGTTGATCGCCTTGAGCGGCCGGATCATGACCTTGAACTCGACGATGCGGCCGGTCTCGTTCCACTTGATCAGGTCGATGCCGTTGACGGCGATGCCGTCGATCTCGACCTGGAACTCGAGCGCCGCGTCCTGCGTGCCGACGATCTCGCGGACATAGCGAAACGACTCGTTGAAGAAAACGTGGAACGCGGCACCCAGGTAGCGCGCTGTGATCGCTTTGCCGACTTGCGGCGTATGCACGACCGGCGAATGAAAGACCACGTCATCCGCGAGCAGCGTGTCCAGGCCCGCGACGTTGCGCGTACGGACCAGCTCGTGCCATGTATGAAGGGCGGCGGCCATCTGGGCGGTGACGCTAGCGCAGGCCCGCGAAAAAATCGATGCCCGTGCGCCGAAACCCGCTAAGATTCTCCGGAAAAGAATACGGGGCCCCCGATGCAGCAGCCGGTCACCCAACTGCTCGCCCAATGGCGGGACGGCGACGAGCGTGCATTCGCGCAGCTTTCAGGGATCATGTACGAAGAGCTGCGCCAGCTCGCGCAACGTCACCTGCGACGCGAGCGCTCGAACCATACGATGCAGAAGACGGCGCTCGTGAACGAGGCTTTCGTGCGCCTGGTCGGGCAGCAGTCCGTCGACTGGCAGAGCCGCGCGCACTTCATCGGACTTGCCTCGAAGCTGATGCGGCGCGTGCTCGTCGATTACGCACGCGCCCGGCTTGCGAACAAGCGCGGCGGCGGTGCAGGCGTGCTGAGCCTCGATGAGATGGCGGAGCCGTCGGACGCCGACGAGGCGCGGAGTACGACCCCCACTGCCTTGCAACACCTCGACGCGCACACGCAGGAGGAAGTTTCCGCGATCGATCAGGCGCTGCTGCGGCTCGAGCAGATCGACGCGCGCCAGGCGCAGATCGTCGAGATGCGTTACTTCGGCGGACTCACCGTCGAGCAGACGGCAGAGGCGATCGGGATCTCCGCAGCGACTGTGAAGCGCGAGTGGACCCTGGCGCGCGCATGGCTGCGCCGCGAGCTGGGCAAGACCTTCTGATGACTCCCGAGCGCTGGATCCGCGTCAAAGAAGTGTTCGCCGCGGCGCTCGAGCAGGAGGCGGCGCGGCGCGCCAGCTACGTCGAACAGGCGTGCTCCGGCGACGATGAATTGCGCACCGAAGTGATCTCGCTGCTCGAAGCTCACGACACCGCGGGTGCGTTCATCGAAGAAGAGGCGGCGCAGCGCATCGGCCTCGCGAGCGTCGCGCCGAGACAGGACTGGATCGGCCGCCGGCTCGGCCCCTATCGGATCGTCGCCGAAGCCGGCCGCGGCGGCATGAGCCAGGTGTTCAAGGCCGTCCGCGACGACCAGCAGTACGAAAAGCAGGTCGCGATCAAGCTGCTCAAACCGGGTCTCGACACCGATTCGCTGCTGCGTCGCTTCAAGGCGGAGCGGCAGATCCTCGCGCAGCTGAGTCATCCGCACATCGCGCACCTGCTCGACGGCGGCGCCACCGAGGAAGGTGCGCCGTATCTGGTCATGGAGTACATCGAAGGCAATCCCATCGACGTGTATTGCGAAGTGCGCGAGCTCGGAGTGAACGAGCGCCTCGATCTGTTCCGCGACCTGTGCTCGGCCGTGCACTACGTACACCAGCATCTGATGGTGCACGGAGACATCAAAGGCGCGAATGTGTTCGTCACCGAGCAAGGCGTCGTCAAGCTGCTCGACTTCGGCATTGCGAAGCTCCTGGGCCCGACGCCGTCCGCACCCCGCGAGGCCACGGGATTTCTCGCGCTGACTCCGGAGTACGCGAGCCCGGAGCAGGTGCGCGGCGAGCCGATCACGACTGCGAGCGACATCTACTCGCTCGGCGTGCTGCTGTATCGCCTGCTCGCCGGCGCCCTGCCGTACGAGGCCACCGGATCGACGACGTGGGCGCTCGCGAAGCAGATCTGCGAGCACGATCCCAAGCCGCCCAGCATCACTGCAGACGAAGCAACCACCGGCTACGGTCGATTCGCGAAGGTCCTGCGCGGCGATCTCGACAACATCGTGCTGAAGGCGCTGAAGAAGGCGCCGGAGGAGCGCTACGCCTCCGCCGAACAGTTCGCCGAAGACCTGCACCACTATCTGCGCGGCTTTCCCGTCGCGGCGCGGCCCGACACGACGGGCTATCGCATGCGCAAGTTCGCGCAACGGCACAAGGCCGCCGCGGTCGCAGGTGCCTTGTTCGTAGTCGCGCTGATCGCCGGCATCATCACCACAGCCTGGCAGGCACACCGCGCGGGAATCCAGCAGCTGCGAGCCGAGCGTCATCTCAACGAAGTGCGCGAGCTCACGAGCGTGTATCTGGCAGAGGTCTACGATGCCGTAGCCGATCTTCCCGGCGGCACCAAGGCGCGCAAGCTCCTGGTCGAGAACTCGATCAAGTATCTTGCGGGACTCGAGCGCGAGGCGCAGGACTCGCCGCAGCTGCAGCGCGACCTGGCCGTCGCCTACGACCGCCTCGCCGACGTGCAAGGCGATTACATCGGTGCGAATCTCGGCGACACGCAAGGTGCACTGGAGAGTCAGCGGCACGCCTTGCGGCTACGGCGCGCGCTCGTCGAACACGATCCGAGCTTGCAGGCACGCCGCGAGCTGCTGCGAAGCTGCGTCAAGCTCAGCGAGCTGCTCATGGGTCAGAGCACCGTGCCCGAAGCATTGACCCTCGGGCGCGAAGGCGCAGAGGTCGGCGAAAGCCTGTTGCAAGACAAGGGCGCGAGCGCGCGCGACCGGCGTTACGCGGCCGCTGCGTTCATGAACTACGGTTGGGCGCAAGGCCTGGCAGGCGATGTCGAACCCGGCATGAAGATCCTGGAGAAAGCGCGCCGGCTGCACGAGCAACTGGCGGCGGAGAACCCGCAGGACACCGACGCACAGCGCAGCCTGGTGATCGTCAACGGACGCATGGGCGATGTCTACAGCGAAGGTGTCGACCAGCCGGCCAAAGCGCTGCCGTACTACGAGCGCGCGCTGCAGCTCGTCGAACCGATCGCGGCCGCGAATCCCGACGACGCGGAGCTGCAGCGTGCAAAGGCGTTCACGCTATCCTCGATCGCGGATCTGCAGAACGATTTGCAGCGACCGCGCGAGGGACTGGCGAACTACGAGCGCGCGCTCGCCATCATCGAGCCTCTGCGCAACGCCGACCCGGACGATCAGCTGGCGCCGCAGGCGATGATCCTGCTGCTGAACGGTCGCGGCGAAAGTCACCTGCTGCTCGGCGAACATGCAGCGGCGCTGCACGATTTCAGCGAGGCCGAGCGGATCCTGCGCAATGGGCCGCCGCCGCAGCCCACGGACATTGCCGAGATCCGCATGCTTCCCGGCATCACCTATGCGAATCTCGCACGCGCGGCCGCGACCATTGCGCAGCAGGCGGCGACACCGAAGTTCCAGCGAGCCAACTACGTGCGCGAAGCGAGCGATTGGTCGCGGCGCGCGCTCGGCAATCTCGAGCCGCTGACCCAGGATGCCCTGGAAGGCAGGCACGCGCGGCAGGTCATCGCCGAGATGCACGCAGCCACTGCTCCGCTTCTGCAAGAGTGTCGAAGATCCGGATCTGGATCCGCGGATTGTCGTTGAGCATCTGGAACATGCGCGCGAAGCCGAACTGAACCGGCTTGCACGCGACCAGCGCCGACCGCACCGGCGCACGAATCGGCCGTTGCGCGCGGCGCTGCGCGAGCGCGAACACTTCTTCGAACCCCACGTCGATGCGGTCGAGGCCGGTCAGGTCGGTGAGCCGGTCCTTCAGCACGCCGGCATCGTCCAGGCGGTCGACCTCGGACGACACGGCGTTGAGCTCGGTCCGGTCCAGGACGCCGAACAGGCGCGCGGCAAAGAACCCGCCTTCGTCCCGAATCTCGAACGGCATGGACTTCCGGCCTCTGCCGGCGGGCAGCGCCGGCCGGGCCATGGTCCTCGGCGCGGGCACGCCAGGCAACATTGCAGCGCCGCAGAAGAAAAGTGAGCCGATTCGCCCGTGGTTTACGCGGTAGCTAGCCATGAGCCTTCGATTCACCTTTCAACCCCTCCTGGAGACTGCAATGACCTGCAAATTCGATGACCTGGGCGAGTGCGCGCCGCGCCTCGGCAAACGCGTGACCTTCGGCGCCGCGGCTTCGCTCATGGCGACCCTGGTAATGGCGAGTGTCGGCCTGCTGTTCTCGACGCCCGGCTCCGCGGCGGACACTCGGACCGACAAGGCTGTCGTCGAGCGCGGCCGCTACCTGGTCCAGATCGGCGGCTGCAACGACTGCCATACGCCCGGCTATGCCGAGAAAGCCGGCAATGTGCCGACGAGCGAGTGGCTGACCGGCGCCGGCGTCGGCTTCCAGGGCGCGTGGGGAACCTCGTACGCGGCGAACCTGCGCCTGACGCTCAACGGCCTGACCGAAGAGCAGTGGGTAACGTTCGCGCGCCTGCCGCGCCGGCCGCCGATGCCGTGGTTCAATCTCCGCGACATGAGCGACGACGATCTGCGCGCCATGTATCGCTTCGTGCGCGACCTCGGGCCGAAGGGCGAGCGCGCACCGGCGCCTGCCGAACCGGGCATCGCCGTCGCGACGCCCGTCATCGTGTTCGAGCCGCGGATGGAGAAGACTGCGTCGCGTTGATACGCTCTCCTCATGTCAACGCCGAAGCGGGTCGACTTCATCGCGCTCTGTCTGGTCGTCCTGTGTGCGCCCTTCGCGGCACGCGCTGCGGCGCCGCTGACCCCCGAGCAGACCGCGAAGATCGACCAGCTCGTTTCGGCATACATGAAGGCGCACCAGGTGCCCGGCCTCTCGATTGCCGTCGTCGTCGAGGGAGAGCTGGTGTGGTCGCAAGGGTACGGCGTCGCTGATGTCGAGAACGACGTTGCTGGAAAAGCAACGACCGTCTATCGCACGGCGTCGATCGGCAAGACCATGACTGCGACCGCCGCCATGCAGCTGGTGGAAGCCGGCAAGCTGAAGCTCGACGCCGACATGCGGCAGTACTGCCCCGCGTTTCCGGCTAAGCCGTACAAGATCACGACGCGCCAACTGCTCGCGCACCTGAGCGGCATTCGTCATTACGGCGGGCCGCACGATGCGGAAGAGCAATCGAGCACGAAGCACTACGGCAACGTGGTCGACGCCATGGCGCCGTTCAAGGACGACGCGCTGCTGTTCGAGCCCGGCACGAAATATCTGTACTCGACCTACGGCTATGACGTGCTCGGCTGCGTCATCGAGGGCGCGTCCGGAATGCCGTTCCTGCGCTACATGGAGGAGCACGTCTGGAAACCGGCGCAGATGCAGTCCACTCGCGACGACGATCCGTCCGCACTGATTGCGTCGCGCGCGCGAGGCTACGCGCTGGTGGGCGGCAAAGTGCGCAACGCCCTTCACGTCGACATGAGCAATCGGATGGCCGCCGGCGGCTACGTGACCACGGTGAACGATCTCGCAAAGTTTGCCGCGGCCGTCATGGCGGGTCGCCTGGTCAGCGAAGCAACGTTTCGCGAAATGACTACGCCGACGGTGCTACCAAACAGCGAGAAGGTGCCGTACGGACTGGGGTGGGGACTGGAGCTCGAGCAATGGCACGACGATACCTGGACGCTGCACGGCGGATCGAGCCCTGGGGTGAGCGGCATCCTGGCGCTGATGCCGCATCACAAGTTCGCAGTTGCCATCCTCGCGAATCTCGAAGATCTGCCCGACCGCAGCGACTTCGCGGCTGACGTGGCGCGGGTCGTCCTGCACTTCTGAGGCGGACGAGATCCGCTGAGCTCTCGATCAGAGCGTTCTGAAGTCGGCCGACTCGGTACGCAGGTCACGCAAAAACTGTTCGAGCTCGCGCAAGCGTTGCGGTGTGCGCGCCTTGCCGGCCTTGGACAGGATGCGCGGTGGAACGTCCGTAAGCGTGTGCTCGAGTCGCTTCACGACCGTGGGGCCATCGGGACTGCCGCCGTTGGGATCGACCAGGCCGAAGACTCGCGCGACGCCGATGGCGCCGAGCCAGTCCAGCGCGTCGGCATCGTGCAGATAGAGCGCTTCAGGTCCCACGGGATCGCGCGCGTACATGTGCGTGCGGATCGCGCCGCGTACCGCTTCGATCTTCGCCATCGGGAATCCCGTGCCCGCCAGCAATGACTCGACGATGCGCGCGGCTTCATCCTGATGATCCACATCCTGTTTGCGGAACGGTGCGAACGCGGCGACGTCGTGCAGGTAAGAGGCTGCATAAAGCACGTCGTCGTCCAGCGTCACGTGATCTTCGGCTGCGAGCTGCTTCGCCAGCTCGTAGTCACGCACGGAATGCGACAGTCCCCACGCGGGATGTTTCAGGTTCACCTCAGCAAAGCGATGCACGGCTGCTCGCCAATCGCCCGTGTGTTCGATCGTCGGCGTCGGCGCCTCGGCTGCCCTCGCGGCTGAGGCGAGATTCACGATCGCGATGGCAGCGAGCAGCATTGCACGCCGGCCGCTATTCAGGATTCCCAATGACAAGTGAGTCTCCTTCGATTGGACCTAGCTGCTCAATAGCGCGCGAATCTCGGGCTTCAGGTCCGCAGTCTGCTCGGGTCCGGGAAACGTACGCGCGCCGACGTCGCGCACGAATTGGCGCAGGGCTTCCACCATGTCGTGCGACGCATTCAAATAGCGCCGCGTGTGGCGCGGCTGAAAATCGGTGTAGAGGCCCAGCAGGTCATGGAAGACCTGGATTTCGCCATCGCAATGCGGACCGGCGCCGATGCCGATCGTCGGAATCGTGAGGCGCTGCGAGATCGCTTCTGCCACGGTTGCGGGCACGAGCTCGAGCACGACTGCAAAGGCGCCCGCTTCTTCCAGTGCCTGCGCGTCGGCGACCAGTGCAACCGCTGCATCGGGATCGCGGCCTTGCACTCGCGGCCCGCCTTTCGCATGCGTCGATTGCGGCGTGAATCCCAGATGCCCGCACACAGGAATGCCGGCGCGAACCAGGCGCTCGACTGTCGGCACGATCTCCACGCCGCCTTCGAGCTTGACGGCGCCGACTCGCCCGTCCTTCATGAGGCGTGCAGCATCGCGCAGTGCTTCCTCCAGCGAGATCTTGTAAGTCATGAACGGCATGTCGCCCACGAGCAATGCCCGTCGCGAGCCGCGCTCGACCATCTGCGCGTGATAGATGATGTGATCGAGCGATACGGGCAACGTCGTGTCGTGACCTTGCACGACCATGCCCAAGGTATCGCCGATCAGCACGAAAGGTACGCCGGCGGCATCGACGATCTGCGCCGAGGTGTAGTCGTACGCCGTGAGTGCTGCAATCCGCTCGCCGCGGCGCTTCATCCCGACGATATCCAAGACGGACAGACGCTGCAGTTTCATGACGACCCCTGTCGAACGTTGCGGACGTGACGGAGCGTAGCATCAACGACGCGTCGCGTTCGACTGCGCGCGCACCGCATGAAATTCCGAGTCGGGCCGCCATTGCGGCCAGCGCGTGGAGCCCGCGAGGCTCTTGCCGATCGTGTGCAAGAGCTCGACGTCCTGGGCGGCGCCGCGGAAATCGAGGCTTGCATCCCACGCGTCGCAAGGCTGGTGATAGCAGCGCATGTAGCCTTCGAGCCAGCGGTTGCCGGCTTCTCGACCACCCTCACGCAAATCCGCCGCTCCGCTGATGCCCATCAGCAGCAGCACCGGTACGCCTTTGCGGGCCAGCGGAAAGTGATCGGCACGATAGAACAATCCGCGCTCCGGCAAAGACTCCGGCGTGACTACGCGACCTTGCGCCGCCGCTGCTCGCGCGAGGTCGTCTTCCAGCTCGCTCTGCCCCGCCCCTACGAGCAGCACGTCCTTCGCGGGCCCTGCGGTCTGCAGGATGTCGAGCGTGAAGTTCGCGACGGTCTTCTCCAGCGGGTACACCGGCTTTGCCGCGTAGATCTGCGACCCGAGCAACCCTCGCTCCTCGGCGGTCCACGCCGCGAAGACCAGTGTGCGCTCCGGTTGCGGCTCCGACTTGAAGACCCGCGCCAGCTCGAGCACACCCGCGAGGCCCAGCGCATCGTCGTTCGCGCCCGGCCGGATCCTGCGGCCCTGCGCATCGGGCGGACCGATGCCATACGCGTCCCAGTGCGCGGCGAACATGATCGTTTCGTCCGGCCGCCGGCTGCCCGGGATTTTGGCCAGGACGTTGCGGCTCTCGGCCAGCGTCGACGTCACCGGCAGGTCCGCGGTGAAGGTGACGTTCTTCAGCTCGACCGGCCTGAAATCGGCGCGGCGCGCTTGCACGCTCAAGGCAGCGAGATCGAGGCCGGCAGATGCCAGCAGTTCGGTCGCGGTCGCGCTCGCGAGCCACCCTTGCAGGAGCAATCGCTCATCAGCCTGGTCGCGAACGATGTCATAGTTCTCACCGGCGGGCGCGATGACAGTCGACCAACCGTAGCCGGCGCCGTCGGTGTCATGAACGATCAGCGCTGCGAGAGCACCGTGTCGTGCCGCCTCTTCGTACTTATAGGTCCAGCGGCCGTAGTAGGTCATGCGCCGACTGCCGAAGCGGCCGGCTACCGGTTCTTCCGGCTTCGCATAGAAGTCGGGATCGTTGACGAGATACACGGCCACCTTGCCGTGCAGATCGACCTGCTTGTAGTCATCCCAGTGGCGCTCCGGCGCCGTCACGCCGTAGCCCACGAAAACCAGCGGCGCGGACTGGATCGACACGCGGTCGACCTTGCGCACGGTGCTGACATAGATGTCCTTGGCTTGTGTCAGCGGCCGCTGCTTGCCTTGGCTCGCGAAGCTCAACGTAGCCGGCGAATCGATCTGCGTGCGAACCAGCGGCACGGCCTGCGTCCAGCTCCCGTGCTCGCCGCCCGGCTCGAGGCCCAGCTCACGGAAGCGCCCGGTGAGCCACTCGATCGTCTTGTTCTCGCCCGGCGTTCCCGGGCCGCGGCCTTCGAACTCGTCCGAGGCCAGCACTTTGACCGTCTGCGACAAGCGCGCAGGATCGATCGCGCCGGAACTCTCCGCGGCAATCGCCGGACCCATGGCACAGGCGAGCAGCGTCACGAGGAATGATTTCGATACGGAGGTCATCGCGGATTCACCTTGGACGTCACTTGACCCGGTATACGTCGTATTCGATCGACTTCGCGCCGACGAGCCGGCCGCGCGCGACGAACAGACTCTGCATCAGCCACGCATAGCGTTCGGCGGAGGTGTCGAACGTCAGCGCCATGCGCATGTACTGATCGTCCCACTGCGTGGACGTGTCCGACTCGACGGCGCGCGTGAAGGCCGCAGTCGCCTGAACGATTCCGTGATACTCGAGCAGCACCAGGGCGCCGTCATCGGTGCGCAGCGCAAGCCGCACGTGCGGCCGGCCATATCCGTCCGGGTAAGGCGTGAACCAATCGATGCCCGGCATGAGCGTCGCAGCCCGTATGTTCCGCCCTTCGAGGGTCGCGCGCGTCATCTGCCAGAACTGGCGTCGTGGGTTCGACGGCGAGCTATCGGCACTTTCGGCCGGACCGGTGACCTCCAGGCGGTAGAGCATGGCGGGTTCGAGCTCGATCATGACGTGCCGTCTCCACTAGGGCGGTTCCGTCACAACGCCGCTGCAGCCAGCCGAGTGCCACACTCTTACTTGTTCTTCGAGCTCTCCGGCTTGCCATTCTTTTTCTTCCTCGGCTGCACTGCGAATGCCGTAACATTTTGTCGCACCTATGAATACCTCAGCAATAACCCCCGCACTGCTCATCACAGGGGCGTGGCTGCTCCTGTCGACATGTCTCGCGCAGGCTCAGACACCTCAAGAGCACGTTCACAACTCGGCTCACACGGTGATGCCATTCGAGATGTCGAAGACCGTCCACATCTTCCGTATGACCGAGGAGGGTGGGGTCCAGCGCGTGATCGTGAGAGACGCTTCGGATAAAGCGCAGGTGCCTCTCATCCAACGGCACTTGAAACACGAGGCGGAGCGATTCCAGAAGGGTGACTACTCCGATCCAGGCATGCTGCACGGAACAGACATGCCAGGCCTGCGCGAGCTCCAGGCCGGTGCGGCGAAGATAACAGTCTCCTACGCACCGCTGCCCGATGGCGCACAGATCACTTTCGGCACGGACGACCGGCATCTGCTGACCGCAATCCATCGCTGGTTCGGCGCGCAGCTGTCCGAGCACGGCGCCGACGCCAAGGCGGAATAAAGCAGCAACCGCCATGGCAAGAGTCGTCGTTCTCTACGCGATCGGGCTCGCGCTGGCGGTGGCCGCGCTCGAGTGGCTCGAATACCGTTACGTGACGCGGGTCTTCTCGACGGAAATCTACATAGTCGTGCTGGCGGCGGGCTTCGCGGCGCTCGGTTTGTGGGCCGGGCATCGCCTGACCCGACGTCGCGCGCCCGCTGCGAGCTTCCAACGCAATGACGCCGCCGTCCGCTCGCTGGGTCTGACGCCGCGCGAATGCGAAATCCTCGAGCTGCTCGCAGCCGGCCGGTCCACCAAGGAGCTCGCGCGGCAGCTCGGCATTTCACCGAACACCGCGAAGACGCATCTGGCGAGCGTCTACCAGAAACTGGAAGTGCAACGGCGCACTCAGGCGGTCCACAAAGCGCGCGAGCTGGCCCTCATCCCATAATCCGTTCGGTCGCAACACGCGAATCACCCATCCGGGCGATGGCGCCGGCGAGCTTCGCGACCGAAGTTGGCGCCTCCACCCGCTGCGGAGACGAAATGAAACATGCACTGACCTACGGACTGCTGTCCGGCCTCGCGATCATCCTGACGATGCTCGCCGGCATCACGCTGGGCCCCTCCAGCTTCTTCCGCTCCGAATGGTTCGGCTACCTGGTCATGCTGGTGGGACTGACTTTCATCTTCGTCGGCGTGAAACGCTATCGCGACGTCGAGCGCGGCGGCGTGATCAGGTTCTGGCCGGCGTTCGCGCTGGGGCTCGGGATCGCCGCCGCCGCCGGCGTCGCCTACGTCGCGGTCTGGGAGGTCTACCTGGCGATGACCGACTACAAGTTCATGGATGAATACATCGCCGGCATCATGCGCGCGCGCCAGGCCCAGGGCTTATCGGCTGCTGCGCTCGCCGCCGAGATGGCGAAGCTGGAATCGATGCGGGCCAGCTACGCGAATCCGCTGTTCCGGATTCCGATGACGTTCATGGAAATCTTTCCCGTGGGACTGCTGATCGCGCTCGTCTCGGCGGCGTTGTTGCGCAACCCGAAGCTGCTGCCGGCGCAGGCGGCTAGCCCATCAGCATCTTCGCGAACGCCTGGAACGGCTCGCTGAAGCCGATCGCAAATCGCAGCGGCTCCGAGAGCACCGTGACGACTCCGCCCCAGATCGTCACTGGATGCAGTCGCTTGCGCGTGTAGAGGTCGTAAACGACCATCGCGATCAGAAACACATTGACCATCACCATCGCCCCCGCCACGCCAATCACGGCGCCGTGGCTGGCCTGCGTGACGATGCGCGCCATGGCCGGGACGATCATGCTCAACGTGGCGAGCAGCATGCAGCGCTTGTGAGACTCGGGGCGGCCGCGATTCAGCACGCCCAGCGTCGCGAACAATGCGAACAGGCCCACGCTGAAAAAAGGCATCGCCAGGAAGACGTACGGATCGGCCAGGGTGCCGGCAGTGAGCTCCGTGTGAACGCGCCGCTCGCTGTGGATCGCGATATAGAGCCCGAGCGCAACTACGGCGAGCCCGATGGCCACGCCCGCGAAGCCGGTGAGCTTGTGAATGTCGCGCCGGCCGTAGGCGATCAACCGCGTCTGCACGATCAGCAACAGGATCCACGCAGTGGAAAGGGCGCCGTGCAGATGGACGAAAGGCGTGAGCACCGGCCGCGGTCCATCGTTGAACGCCGCGAGAAAGTAGGTCCGCGCGAAGCCCGCGAACACGACGGCGGCCATGGCGACCGACATCCAGGTAAAGAATCGCCGGCCGCTCAGGGGCCGTACCTGTGTCGCGACGCTGACCACGAAGGCCTCCCCAGGCGCTATTGAATCGCGCGGACAATAACAGACGCGCGTTGCTCGACCAACTGTACCAACGACTCCGTCAGTCCTGCGAAATCTCCCCTTCGCCGACCTTCTCGATCATGGTCTTGATGCCGTTCTCGAAGCCGCCGCCCGAGCCGTTGTAATACATGTAGATCGGCTTCTCGTTGCGCAGCAGGTCGACGGCGTTCTGAAAATCATCCAGGTGATAGTGCAGCTGCGCCTGGTTGTTGACCACGGTGTCGGCCGGGAGCGCCGCGCCGTTTGGCAGGAAGATCATCTGACCGACGTAGTTGCCCGCGTGCTTGAGCGCGATGCGCGGCGGAAAACTGTTCGCCGAGTAGAGCACTTCGTAAGCATCGATTCGCATCTGTGGCATGACCTGACTCCCTAGCGCTGGACCCTGACGATATCGATGTTCTCGAGCGCCGCATCGAAAACGATCTGCGCCTCGCCCTGCTCCAGTTGCCGCAG
>DATBKP010000139.1:0-22158 GCA_036555785.1 Steroidobacteraceae bacterium | reverse complement strand
CGAAGACGAGCCGGAGCCGCCGCGCCTGCCGATCCGTCTGCACCGCTCACCGCCGCGACCGCTGCCGAAAAAACTGCAGAAGTGGCGCCGCTGAGGACGTGGATCGGGCTGTAGTCAGCCCGAGAGCTTCTTCTGCTCTTGCTCGTAGTTCGGATACGAGTCCTTCATGTACGCCGCGTTGAGCAGCATCGTGGCGAGCACGGCATCTGCACTCGGCGCAAACACGCGCGTGCGAATCCACAGGCTTTCCGTGCGGCGGCTGCCGCTGAGCGCCACGACTTCACGATCCATCTCGTACGGCTGCCCGACGAACAGCGGGCCGTCGTGCATGCGGATCTCCTGGTCCGCGAACAGCCCTACGACCGGCTTGCGCACTGGAAACGCCGCGGCGTCGCTCGAATAGTTCAGCAGCACGCTGACCATCTCCAGCGGAATGATCGGCCGCTTCCAGGGTGAGCTCGCTGCGCCGGCCGCGTCGTACCACGGCGAAGGCTCGGTAATCGCGGCCAGCTTCTGTGCGAGCGAGAACGGATAGAGCGCGCCCATGTGTTGAGTAGCGTCCATGCGCACCCCGATCCGCTTCGTGCGCATGCCAACCTGGATGTCGCACAGGATCACAGGTGCTTCCGGCGGGCGCAGCTCGCTGATGCGCTGTTCGAGAGCCGAGGGTGGATTGCGGTCGCCGACGGCGGCCGTGCCGCGGAGGATCTCGGTGCCGTCCTCCCGCTCCATGCGGATGGTCGTTTGCGTCGCGGCGCCTTGCGGCTTCACCACGAACGCGCGGACCTTCTCGCCTTCGAAGCAGGCATTGCGATAGTGCGCCGAGAGCGAGCCCTCCGCGAGCCAGCGCGTGTCCCACAGCGCCACGCACAACGGGACGAACTGGCTGAAGTGAGTGGGACCTTCGATCGTGCCGCCTTTGAAGCCGTACTTCTGCGCGGTCTCGTTGTCGTGGATCGAAGTGTGCTCGTCGTACTTCTGCGCGGCGAGCATCTGCCGCGGCGCGCGCAGCGGACCGATCAGCTCGGCGCCGTTGTCCTGGATCGGAGTTGCGAACGGCTGCGGCATCGCGCGCCTGCGACGCTCAGCCCTGGATCTTGGTGAAGTCGGGAGCGCGTCGCTCCGCGAACGCGCGAAATGCCTCCGCCGCTTCCGCCGTACGCAGGCGGTGTCCGAATGCATCGCCCTCGCGGGCCATGACGGCCAGGATCGCCGCCGAGTCGCGCATCAGCTTCTTGGTCGCTTGCAGCGCTCCCGCAGGTTTGGCGGCGAGCGCCTGGGCAGCGGCCAAGGCCTTGGAGCGAACTTCCGCGGCGGGTAGCGCGGCCGTCACCAATCCCATGGCCGCGGCTGACTTGCCATCGAGCGGCTCGCCGAACGCGAACAGTTGAAAAGCCCGCGCGTAGCCGATGCGCGCCGGAATGAGCCAGGTCGAGGCCGCCTCTGGAACCAGTGCGAGATTGACGAACGGCGTCGACAGCCGCGCGTCTTCGGCCACGTACGAGACGTCACAGTGCATCAGCATCGTGACGCCGACGCCGACGGCGAGCCCATGCACGGCTGCCACATACGGCTTCGTGCCGCGGGCGAGCGCTTCGAGAAAGATGTGCGTCTGCATCTGCTCGCGCGAGCGTGCGCCGGTGGCAATCGCGGCGAAATCCGCAATGTCGTTGCCGGCGGTGAATGCGTCGCCTTCGGCGTCGATCAATACGGCACGCACCGCCGGATCGCTCTCGGCGCGCGACAGCGCCTCGCCGACGGCGACGTACATTGCCTGCGTGAGCGCGTTCTTCTTTTCCGGGCGCGCCAGCGTGATGCGCAGGACACCCTGGTCGACAGCGATCTTGACGTGCTCGCTCATGATTGCCTCGTCACGCTGCTTTGCTCGACGACGCCAATTGCCGCAGGACGTAATGCAGGATGCCGCCGTGCTGGTAGTACTCGCGTTCTTTCGGCGTGTCGATGCGCACGCGCACTTCGAACTTGATCGGCGCACCCGCAGGAGGCGTCGCGACGACGGTGACGACTTTCGCAGCGCCGCCGTTGAGGCCGATGATCTCGAAGGTCTCCTTGCCGGTGAGGCCCAGCGACTGCGCGGTGCAGCCTTCCTTGAACTGCAGCGGCAGCACTCCCATGCCGATGAGGTTCGAGCGGTGGATGCGCTCGAAGCTCTCGGCGATCACAGCCTTCACGCCCAGCAGCATCGTGCCCTTAGCGGCCCAGTCGCGCGATGAGCCGGTGCCGTATTCCTTGCCAGCGAGCACCACCAGCGGCGTTCCTTCCTGCTTGTAGCGCATGGCCGCATCGTAAATGCTCATCTGCTCGCCGCTCGGCACGTGCACGGTGACGCCGCCTTCGGTGCCCGGCGCCAGCTGGTTGCGCAGGCGGATGTTGGCGAACGTGCCGCGCATCATCACTTCGTGGTTGCCGCGCCGCGCGCCGTATGAGTTGAAGTCCGGCGGCTGCACGCCGAGCGATACCAGGTACTTCGCGGCCGGGCTGGACTTGGAGATGTCGCCGGCGGGGGAGATGTGGTCGGTCGTCACCGAGTCGCCGAGCAGCGCCAGCACGCGCGCGTTGCGGATATCGGCGACCGCGCCCGGCTTCATCGTCATGCCGACGAAGTACGGCGGGTTCTTCACGTAGGTCGACTTCTCGTCCCAGGAATAGATCTTGCCGCTCGGCAGGCGGATCGCATTCCAGTTCGTATCGCCCGTGAAGACGCTGGCGTAGCCCTTCTTGAACATGGCCGAGTCGACCGAGCGCGCGATGAACTCGTGGATCTCGCCGGAGCTCGGCCAGATGTCCTTGAGGTAGACCGGCTTGCCGTCGCTGCCGGTGCCGAGCGGCTCGGTCGTGAGATCGAGGTTGAGCGTGCCGGCGAGCGCGTAAGCAACGACCAGCGGCGGCGAGGCGAGGAAGTTCATCTTCACTTCCGGATGCACGCGGCCTTCGAAGTTGCGATTGCCGGAGAGCACCGAGCAGGCGATGGCGTCGCCGGCACGCACTGCTTCGGAGATTTCCGGGCGCAGCGGGCCGGAGTTGCCGATGCAGGTCGTGCAGCCGTAGCCGACGGTGTAGAAGCCAACGGCTTCGAGATCGCCGCTGAGACCGGCCTTGTCGAGATAGTCGGTGACGACGCGCGAGCCCGGCGCGAGGCTGGTCTTGACCCACGGCTTCGCAGTCAAGCCGCGCCTGCGCGCGTTGCGCGCGAGCAGGCCGGCGCCGATCAGCACCGCGGGGTTCGAGGTGTTCGTGCAACTGGTGATGGCAGCGATCAGCACTGCGCCATCCGCAACCGGAAACGATTTGCCGTCGACGGTCGCAGTCGCCGTGCCTTTGGCGGACGGAGTCTTGATCGCGCGCTCTTCGGCCATCTTCTTGTGAGCCGCCTGATAGGTCTGCTTCGCGGTGCGCAGCGGCACGCGATCCTGCGGACGCTTCGGTCCGGCGAGCGACGGCTCGACGGTGCCGAGGTCGAGCTCGAGCACGTCGGTGTAGTCGGCCTGCGGCTGGCCGTTCTCGCGCCACATGCCCTGGTGCTTCGCGTACGCCTTGACCATTGCGATGTGATCGGCGCTGCGGCCCGTCAACTCCAGGTAGCGCAGCGTTTCCTCGTCGACCGGGAAGATCGCGCAGGTGCTGCCGAATTCGGGCGACATGTTGCCGATGGTCGCGCGGTCCGCGAGCGGCAGGCTTGCGAGGCCATCGCCGAAGAACTCGACGAACTTGTCGACGACGCCCTTCTTGCGCAGCATTTCCGTCACCGTGAGCACGAGGTCGGTGGCCGTCGTGCCGGCCGGCAGGCTGCCGGTCAGTTTGCAGCCGATGACGTGCGGGATCAGCATCGTGACCGGTTGGCCGAGCATCGCCGCTTCCGCTTCGATGCCGCCGACGCCCCAGCCGAGCACGCCGAGCCCGTTCACCATCGTCGTGTGCGAGTCGGTGCCCACCAGCGTGTCGGGGTACGCCCAGCGCACGCCGTCCTTTTCCATGTCGAACACGACGCGCGCCAGGTGCTCGATGTTGACCTGGTGCACGATGCCGGTGTTCGGCGGCACGACCTTGAAGTTGCGGAACGCAGTCTGGCCCCAGCGCAGGAACGCATAGCGCTCGGTGTTGCGGCCGAATTCGATCGCGGTGTTCTTGGCGAGCGCATCGGCGGAACCGTAGGCGTCGACCTGGACCGAGTGATCGATGACCAGCTCGGCGGGCGACAGCGGGTTGATCTCGTCGGGGTTGCCGCCGAGCTTGATCATCGCCTCGCGCATCGCGGCCAGGTCGACGATGGCGGGCACGCCGGTGAAGTCCTGCATGATCACGCGGCTCGGCGAGAACGAGATTTCGTACGAGGGCGCCGCCTTCGGATCCCAGCGGAGCAGCGCTTCGATGTCCTCGCGCGTGACGTTCACGCCGTCCTCGTAGCGCAGCAGGTTTTCCAGCAGGATCTTCAGCGAGTACGGCAGGCGGGCGACGTTGCGGTCCTTCAGTGCAGCGAGGCTGAAAATCTCGAAGTTGCTGCTGCCGCAAGCGAGCGTGGTGCGCGCCTTGAACGAATCTTTCATGCGTCCTCCGGGAGAATGGCCAGGCGACAGCGGTCGCCTCTGCCCGCGCACCTTAACGCCTGGCAGGGTGCGGGTAAAATATATGATGACTCAGCCATCGATATTCTAAAGGTATGGCGGTCGCCACTGCTCGCGCCAAAGCGCGCGGATTATAGCGGCTGGGGCTGTCCGTGAGACGCCTCGATGACCCCGCCGCCCAGGCATTCCTCGTCACGGTAGAAGACTACGTACTGCCCCGGTGTGACAGCGCGTTGCGGTGAGTCGAATTCGACCGTGCAGCGGCCGCTGGTCAGCACGCGGACGAGGCACGGCTGATCGGGCTGGCGGTACCTGACCTTGGCGGTGGCCCGGAAATCCGCTGCGGGGGCTGCACCTGAAACCCAGGTCAGCTGCGAGGCGGTGAGCCCGCGGCTGAACAATGCCGGATGATCGTGGCCCTGCACGACCACCAGCACGTTGCGCTGCAGGTCTTTGCCGGCGACGTACCAAGCATCTTCCGACGCATCGTGACGACCGCCGATGCGCAGCCCCTGGCGCTGACCGAGCGTGTAGTACATGAGGCCGCGATGCTCGCCGACGCGGCGGCCCTCGGCGCTTTCGATCGCGCCGGGCTGCGCCGGCAGATAGTGAGCAAGGAATTCCTCGAACGGCCGCTCGCCGATGAAGCAGATGCCGGTGCTGTCCTTCTTGTCGAATACCGGCAACGCGAGCTCACGCGCCATGCGACGCACTTCGGCCTTCTGCAGCGAGCCGATCGGGAACAGCGTGCGCGCCAGCGCCTGCGACGGCATCGCGTGCAGGAAATAGCTCTGGTCCTTGCCTGCATCGACGCCGCGCAGCAAGCGCGGAGTCGGCCCATGCTCCACTCGGGCGTAGTGACCGGTAGCGACCCACTCGGCGCCGAGCCGCCGCGCATAGTCGAAGCAGACGCCGAACTTGATCTCGCGATTGCACAGCACGTCGGGATTCGGCGTGCGCCCGGCGCGGTACTCGTCCAGGAAGTACGCGAACACGCGCTCCCGGTACTCGCCGGCGAAACTCACCTTGTGCAGCGGTACGTCGAGCCGCTCACAGACGCTGCGCGCGTCCTGGTAGTCCTCGGCGGCCGTGCAATAGCCGTCCTCGTCCTCGTCCCAGTTGCTCATGAACAGCCCCTGCACGTCGTAGCCGTGCTGGAGCAGCAGCCACGCGGCGACCGACGAGTCGACGCCGCCGGACATGCCGACGATGACGGGGATGGCAGACATGGGACGCGGATTCTAGCCGCGCGTCACAGGACCCTGTTCAGCGCCGGATGGTCGAGGGTGCGCTTGCGCAGGTCGGCCGTGCTGAGCTTGCTCGCGTCTTGCAGCACGTGCTTGATGACGTCGAGCGGATAGCGGACGCCGTCGAGGTAATCGTCGATGCAGCCCAGGACCATCGGGCTGCGCAAGCGTGCAGAGCGCGCCACGATCTGCTCGCGGGTCAGCCAGACAGCCCGCTCTATGCCGCGATCGAGACGGCGGTCCGGATCGTGCCCGCTGACCCGCCCGCAGAACGCCGCCCGCAGAAAGCTGCGCGGCTGGCCGGGCTGCTCCCAGAAATAGATGCCGACGAGCGCTTCGGGGTGGAAGGTCCAGGCGGTCTCTTCGAGGGTCTCGCGGACCACGGCCTCGACGAATTGCTCGCCTTTCTCGACGTGTCCGGCAGGCTGGTTGAACACCATGCGGTTGGAAACGCGCTCTTCGACGAGCAGGAATTGGCCGTCCCGCTCGACGATGGCGGCGACGGTGAGATCGGGACGCAGGATCATGAAGGGAGTATAAGCGGCTGATAGGCCGAAGCTTTGTGACACTTTTCAGACTTTTCGGGCCAAGTCCTCCGCGCAGCCGGTGTAGAGCTGCGGCGAAAGCTCCAGGAGCGCGCGCCGGGCCTCTTCGGGAATCGCCAGCCCGGACACGAAGCGCCGCAGCGAGTCGGCATCGACCCGCTGCCCGCGCGTCAGGGCTTTCAATTGCTCGTACGCGTTTTCCACGCCGAATCGACGCATGACGGTCTGGATGGGTTCCGCGAGCAGCTCCCAGTTGGCGTCGAGGTCCTCCGCCAGCCGGCTGCCATCCACTTCCACCCGTTCCAGGCCGCGCTCGATCGAGCGCCAGGAGATCAACGCATGACTCACGGCCACGCCGACATTGCGCAGCACGGTCGAGTCCGTGAGGTCGCGCTGCCAGCGCGAGACCGGCAGCTTGTCCGCCAGGAAGCGCAGCAGGGCGTTCGACAGCCCGAGGTTGCCCTCGGCGTTCTCGAAATCGATCGGGTTCACCTTGTGCGGCATGGTCGAGGAGCCGACTTCGCCGGCGACGGGGCGCTGGCGGAAGTAGCCGATCGAGATGTAACCCCACATGTCGCGACACAGGTCGATCAGCACCGTGTTGAGCCGCGCCAGCGCATCGAAATACTCGGCCATCCAGTCGTGCGGCTCGATCTGCGTCGTGTACGGGTTAAAGGTCAGCCCCAGCGATTCGACGAAGCGGCGGGCGAGGGCCGGCCAGTCGACCTGCGGGTAGGCGCTGAGATGCGCATTGAAGTTGCCGACCGCGCCATTGATCTTGCCGGCGACTGCGACCGCCGCGAAGCGCGTGCGCTGCTCGGCGAGGCGATAGACGAAATTCGCAATTTCCTTGCCCAGCGTGGTCGGCGTCGCGGGCTGGCCGTGCGTGCGCGCCATCATCGCAACCGCCGCATTGGCGTGTGCGAGCGTGCGCAGCCTTGCGATCAGTGTGTCGAGCCGCGGCAGCAATACCTGGTCGCGCGCCTCGCGCAGCATCAGCGCGTAGCTCAGGTTGTTGATGTCCTCCGACGTGCACGCGAAATGCACGAACTCGCGGCGCGTGCGCCAGGCGGGCACGGACTCGAGACGGGCCTTGACGAAGTACTCGACCGCCTTCACGTCATGATTGGTCTCGCGCTCGATGCGCTTGACCTCGGCGGCCTCCGCCTCCGTGAGCTCGGCCGCCAGCGCGTCGAGCACCGTCAGGGCTGCCGCGGGCAGGCCGCGCAGCTCCACGATGCCGGGCTCGGCGGCCAGCGCCTTGAGCCACAGCGCCTCGACGCGCACCCGCTGGCGGATCAGGCCGCGCTCGCTGAACAGGGGCCGCAGCTCGGCGGCTTTGTCGGCGTAGCGGCCGTCGATGGGGGAGATGGCGTTGAGCGCGCTGTTGTTCATGGTAGAGAAGCGGTTGCCGGCTTCTATAATAGCTGAGAATTCATCGGTTTCAGGGCATAGAGGTTCGCGTGGCGAACGACGGTTTCCGTGTTGAGCGCGACAGCCTGGGCGAGCTGCGAGTCCCGGCCGACGCGCTGTGGGGCGCGCAGACGCAGCGGGCAGTCGAGAACTTCCCGATCAGCGGCCTGCGCATGCCGCGGGAGTTCATCCGCGCCCTCGGACTGATCAAGTGGGCGGCGGCGACCACCAACCTCGACCTCGACGCGATCGACGCCAAGCGCGCCGCCGCGATCCAGAAGGCGGCGCTGGAAGTGGCGGAGGGCCGGCACGACACGCAGTTCCCGATCGACGTGTTCCAGACCGGCTCCGGCACCAGCAGCAACATGAACGCCAACGAGGTGATCGCCCACGTCGCCAGCCGCTATGCCGGCGTCGCCGTGCATCCCAACGATCACGTCAACATGAGCCAGAGCTCGAACGACGTGATCCCGACTGCGATTCATCTCAGTGCGCTGCTGGCGGTCGAGCAGCACCTGCTGCCCGCGCTCGCGTATCTCGCTGCAGTCATCAGCCGGCGCATCGGCGACATCGGCGACATCGTCAAGACCGGCCGCACGCACCTGATGGACGCCATGCCGTTGACGTTCGGCCAGGAGATGAGCGGCTGGCGCACGCAGATCGATCATGCGAGCGCGCGCATCATGGAGTGCCGCACGCGTCTGCAGGCACTCGCGCTCGGCGGCACGGCCGTCGGCACCGGCGTCAACGCTCATCCGCGCTTCGCGGCGCGGGCCGCGCGCTATCTCTCGGTGAAGTGCGGTCTCGAGCTGAAACCGAGCAGCAACTACTTCGAAGCGCTGTCGTCGCAGGACACGGCGGTGGAGTTGTCCGGGCACCTGCGCACGCTCGCAGTGTCGCTGATGAAGATTGCGAACGACCTGCGCTGGATGAACAGCGGCCCGCTCGCCGGGCTCGGCGAGATTGCGCTGCCGGCGCTGCAGCCCGGCAGCAGCATCATGCCGGGCAAAGTGAACCCGGTGATCCCGGAAGCGGTCACGATGGTGGCGGCGCAGGTCATGGGCAACGACGCGACCATCGCGATCGCCGGGCAATCCGGCAATTTCCAGCTCAACGTCATGCTGCCGGTCATCGCCTACAACCTGCTGCAGAGTATCGATCTGTCGGCGAATGCGGCGCGGGCACTCGCCGACTCCACGATTGCAGGCTTCACCGTCAACGAGGCGCGCGTCGCCGCCGCGCTCGAGCGCAATCCGATCCTGATCACCGCGCTCAATTCGGTGCTCGGTTATGAGCTAGGCTCCAAGCTCGCGAAGCAGGCGTACGAGCAGGGCCGGCCGATCCGCGACGTCGTGGCCGAGCAGACGCAGATGGCGCAGGAAGAACTGGCGCGGCTGCTCGATCCGCGCGCACTCACGCGCAGCGGCGGCAAGATCGACGGCGGCGGCGGTTGAAGGTGGCGATAGCGCCCGCCAATCGGCACGAGTTGCGGCGACTGATCGAGGAGCGGCTGAAGGACTCGCGTCCGCCCACCGATCCGCACGCAGCAGTGCCCGCTGGATTCTCCACGGAGGTCGCCGCAGCGGTGCGGCAGTACTTCCCGGCCGCACCCGCCGCGGCGGCAGTTCTGGTGCCGCTGGTGGATCGCGAGGACGGACTCACCGTGCTGCTGACGCAGCGCGCCTCGCACCTGAAGAATCATGCGGGGCAGATCAGCTTTCCCGGCGGGCGCATCGAGGGGAGCGACGAGGGACCGCTGGCGGCCGCGCTGCGCGAGACCGAGGAGGAGATCGGGCTGTCGCGCGAGCACGTGACCTTCGTCGGTTATCTGGAGCCGCATCTCGTGCTCAGCGGATACTGGGTGACGCCGGTCGTCGGCTTCGTGCAGCCAGGCTTCGCACTGGCGCTCGACCATCGCGAAGTCGAGTCGACGTTCGAGGTGCCGCTGCTGCACATTCTCGACGCGGCCAATCACAAGGCGCGCGAGCGCATGCTGGGCACGACACCGGTGCGCGTGTATGACATTCCCTACGGCGATCGCCACATCTGGGGCGCGACTGCCGGCATGCTGATGTCGCTGTACCGACTACTGACGTAACTGCCATGTCGTCCATCACGCGTTTGTTGCAAATCATGGCGCGGCTACGGGATCCGCAGCGCGGCTGCCCGTGGGATCTGGAGCAAACGTCGCGGACCATCGCGCCCTACACGATCGAGGAGGCGTACGAGGTTGCGGACGCGATCGAGCGCGACGATGCATCGGGACTGCGCGACGAGCTCGGCGATCTGCTGTTCCAGGTCGTGTTTCACGCCCAGATGGCGAGCGAGCGAGGCGCGTTCGCGTTCGACGACGTCGCCGCCGCGATCTGCGACAAGCTGGAGCGGCGCCATCCGCACGTGTTCGGCGACGCGCGCATCGACAGCGCGGCCGCACAGACCGTCGCCTGGGAAGAGCAGAAACGGCTGGAGCGCGAACGTGCCGGTGCCAGCGTGCTCGACGACGTGCCGCTGGCGCTGCCCGCGTTGACTCGTGCAAACAAGCTCGGCAAGCGCGCGGCGCTGTTCGGGTTCGAGTGGCCGGACGTCGCCGGTGCGCTCGACAAGCTCGATGAAGAGCTCGGCGAGCTGCGCACGGAAGTCCGGGAAGGGGCCGGCGAAGACCAGATCGCCAACGAGCTCGGCGACGTACTGTTCTGTGTCGTCAATGTCTGCCGCTACCTCGAGATCGACCCGGAGACCGCGCTGCGCGGCGCCAACGCGAAGTTCGAGCGTCGCTTCGGCTACGTCGAACGCCGCCTGCGCGAACAGGGTCGCAGCGCTAAGGATGCGACGCTGGAGGAGATGGACAGGCTGTGGGATGAGGGGAAGAAGGAAGAACGGTGATGGGGTGATGAGGTGATGGCGTGATGGTGCTCATCACCCCCATCACCCCTTCACTTTCATCACCTTAGTCCCCGATTCAGGGTTCATTCAGACCCCCCCGCCTACCGTGTGTCCCAGGCTCGGCGTAATTCCATGCCGGGCTCACGGAGAACAAGATGCGCAAGGTTCGAGTGGTGCTGGTCCTGGCGGGTGTCCTGGGTGTGACCGGGGTCGCAGTGGCGTCGCCGCCGCCCTGGTCGAATTCTCGCCAGTATCGTGATGACTACGACTACGCGCCGGTGACGCACGTGGAGCCGATCGTGCGCCAGGTGCGCATCGAGACGCCGCGCCGCGAATGCTACGACGACACGCGCTATGTCGCATCCAACGGCCACATCTCCGATCCCGACGTGGGCGGTCGCACGCTCCTCGGCAGCATCATCGGCGGTGTGATCGGCCACCAGTTCGGCCGCGGCAGCGGTCGTGATGCCGCGACTGTCGCGGGCGCGGTGATCGGCGCGGGCGTCGGTTATGACAGCGCGACGCGCCGTTACTCGGAGCCGCGCGAAGAAGTCGTACAGCGTTGCGATGTGCGCTACGACCACGAGTACGAGGAGCGCATCGACGGCTACCGCGTGACTTACGAATACAATGGCCGCGAATACACGACCCGCATGCCGTACGACCCCGGTGAGCGGATCAAGGTACGGGTCGCGGTCGCACCCGCTGAGTGAGGTCGAGAGGCTGTCGCGGCGGGACGTGAGTTAGCGTCCCGCCGCACGTACACTACGTTCATGCGCACCGGCCGGCATCTGGTATGGGCCCTCATTTCGTTGCTTGCGGCGGGTGCGCCGCTGGCCGCCCAGAGCCAGGAGCTGATCGACCGGCGGCAGCGGCACGAGCGACAGATCGAGGCGGCCGGCGTCTCGCTCGACCAGGCGGTCGACATGGCGCAGCGCCGCTTCCGCGCCAAGGCAGTCAAGGCGCAGACGATCGAGAGCGGTGGCCGGCGGGTGCACCAGATCCGTCTGCTGAGCGCCGAAGGCAAAGTCTGGACCGTGCGAGTGGACGCCGAATCAGGAGCCATGAACTGATCCCATGCGCGTGCTGATCGTCGAAGACGAAAAACCCCTGCGCGATTCCATCGTCGAACAACTCCAGCAGGCCGGCTTCACCGTCGATGCCGCCGCGGACGGCGAGGAAGGTCTGTACTGCGGCCGTGAGTACGCGCTCGATCTCGCGATCGTCGACCTCGGCCTGCCGAAGCTCAACGGCATGGAGCTGATCAAGAAGCTGCGCGCCGAAGGCAAGTCGTACCCGGTGCTGATCCTCACCGCGCGCGACAAGTGGCAGGACAAGGTCGAAGGGCTGCAGGCCGGCGCCGACGACTATCTCGCGAAGCCGTTTCATTTCGAAGAGCTGCTGGCGCGCATGCAGGCACTGTTGCGGCGCTCGGGCGGCTGGGCCCAGCCGGTGTTGCGCTGTGGCGCGGTCGCGCTCGATCCGCGCACGCAGGAAGTCACCGTGAACGGCCGGCGCGTCGATCTCACCAGCTTCGAGTACCGCATCCTCGAGTACCTGATCCATCGCGCCGGCGAGGTCATCTCCAAGGGCGAGCTGACGGAGCGCCTGTACGCGCAGGATTTCGATCGCGACAGCAACACGATCGAAGTGTTCATCGGCCGCCTGCGCCGCAAGCTCGACCCCGACGATTCGATCAAACCGATAGAGACCCTGCGCGGCCGCGGCTACCGCTTCGCCCTGCAACGCGAAAGCGCTGCATGAGAAGCGCACCGGGCGGCTGAATGGGGCCGCGCTCCCTAAGCACACGGCTGCTCGCGTCGGTCAGCATCCTGCTGATCCTGTTCTTCGGCATTACGATCGCGGCGCTCGACTTCGCGTTCCAGCGCGTCACCGAGCAGGCGATGCACGATCGCCTGGAAGCGCAGATGCTGGCGCTGATCTCCGCCTCGGAAGAGGACAGCAGCGGCGGTCTGCAGCCGGCGCCGGAGAAGACCGAAGAGCGCCTGAAGAATCCGGGCTCGGGCCTGTACGGCGAAATCCTGCGCAGCGACGGCTATCCGAGCTGGCGCTCGAATTCGCTGACCGGCACTGGGCTCGACTTCGCCGTGCAGCTGCCCTCCGGGCAGCGGCAATATCGCCAGCTCCATCGCGGCGACGGCTCGCCGGTGCGCGCACTGAGCCGCAGCATCGCCTGGGAGTTCGACAACGGCGTGACGCGCACTTTCGTGTACAGCGTCGCGGAGGATCTGGAGCCGTACTACGCGCAGCTCAATCGCTTCCGCGGCCAGCTCTTCGGCTGGTTCGGCCTGCTGATGCTGCTGCTGCTCGGCTCGCTGCAGTTCCTGCTGCGCCGCCTGCTCACGCCGCTCCGGCGCATCGAGCGGGAGATCGAAGCGATCGAGGCAGGACGCATGACCGAGCTCGGCGGCGGCTATCCGCGCGAGCTGCTCGGTGTCACGACCAATCTCAACGCGCTGCTGCGGGGCGAGCGCGAGCGACTGGCGCGCTATCGCAATACGCTCGGCAACCTCGCGCACAGCTTCAAGACGCCGCTGGCCGTGATGCGCAACCTGCTCAGCGGCGCGCAGGGCCGCGATCTGGCGGTCGCGCGCCAGCTCGACGAGCAGGTCGGGCGCATGGACGACATCGTCAAATACCAGCTCAAGCGTGCGGCGGCGTCCGGCGGCACCGGCCTCGGCACCGCGCCGGTCGACGTGCGCACGGTGCTCGAATCGTTACGCGCGGCGCTGCTCAAGGTGTACGCGGATCGCAGGATCGACTGCGAGCTGGTCGTCGCGCCCGGCTGCCTGTTCGCGGGCGACCGTGAGGATCTGACCGAAGTCGCGGGCAACCTGCTGGACAATGCTTTCAAGTGGAGCCGCGGCAAGGTACTGCTGACGGCCGAGCGCATCACGGATCCGACGGCGCGCCGCGACGGGCTGCGCCTGGTCGTGGAGGACGACGGCCCGGGCATTCCGGTCGATGAGCGCACACGCGTACTCGATCGCGGCGCCCGCCTCGACGAGCGCGTGAGCGGGCAGGGCATCGGACTTTCAGTGGTGCGCGAGCTGGCGCAGCTCAATGGCGGTACGATCCGCATCGACGACTCGCCGCTCGGCGGCGCCTGCATCGAGATCCGCTTCCCAGCCACGTGAATCCGACGACTTCATTCAATGCAACGCTGCTGGCCTTGCGCGAGCGGCTGGCGACGGTGCGTCATGCCGATCGGCCGCGGCTGGCACGCGAGCTCGACCGGCTGTTCGCGCGCAAGACGCTCGATGCATCGGCACAGAGGGCAGCCGACGGGCTGAGTCGTGCGATCGACGAATCCGCAGCGCGCATCGCACGTCTGCAGGCCTTGCCTCTCAAGTTCGAGTTCGACTCTGCATTACCGATCGTCGCGCATCGCGAGGAGATCGCCCGAGCATTGCAAGACCATCAGCTGATCGTCGTGTGCGGCGCGACCGGCTCGGGCAAGACCACGCAGTTGCCGAAGATCTGCCTCGAGGCGGGCCGCGGCGCCTTCGGCCTGATCGGTCACACGCAGCCGCGACGCATCGCTGCGCGGGCAATCGCGAGCCGCATCGCCGCCGAGCTCGGCACGAACGTCGGCAGTGCCGTCGGATTCCAGGTGCGCTTCACCGATCGCACCGGGCCGGACACCCGCCTCAAGGTCATGACCGACGGCATCCTGCTGCGTGAGCTGGAGCAGGATCGCCAGCTGCGCAACTACGACACGCTGATCATCGACGAGGCGCACGAGCGCAGCCTCAACATCGATTTCCTGCTCGGCGTGCTCGAGCGCCTGCTGCCGCAGCGTCCGGAGCTGCGCGTCGTGATCACCTCGGCCACGATCGATCCGCAGCGCTTCGCGGATTTCTTCGGCGGCGCGCCGATCATCGAGGTCTCGGGCCGCAGCTACCCGGTCGAGGTCCGCTATCGGCCGCTCATGGGCGATGACGAGGACTCGGAGCTGTCTCTCACCGAAGGCATCGTCGCCGCGGTGCAGGAGCTGGACCGCGAAGATCGCGGCGACGTGCTCGTGTTCCTGCCGGGCGAGAAGCAGATCCGCGAGGCGTCGGAAGCGCTCGGCAAGGCGCGGTTGCACGCGACGGAAGTCCTGCCGCTGTATTCGCGGCTGTCGACGCGCGACCAGGAGCTGATCTTCGAGAAGCACGGCGCGCGCCGCGTCGTGCTCGCGACCAACGTCGCCGAAACATCGCTCACTGTTCCCGGCATGCGGCACGTCGTCGATTCTGGCCTGGCGCGCATCAGCCGCTACAGCGTGCGCGGCAAGGTGCAGCGTCTGCCGATCGAGCCGATCTCGCAGGCGAGCGCCGAGCAGCGCAAGGGACGTGCCGGCCGCGAGAGCCCGGGCATCTGCATCCGCCTGTACGCGGAGGACGATTTCGCGGCACGCGCAGCGTTCACGCCACCAGAAGTCCTGCGCACGAACCTCGCGAGCGTGATCCTGCAGATGGCCGCGCTCGAGCTGGGCGAGCCGCAGGACTTCCCGTTCGTCGACCCGCCGGATACGCGGCTGATCAACGACGGTTACAAGCTGCTGCAGGAGCTGAAGGCTGTCGACGAGGCGCGCACGGTGACCAGCCTCGGCCGGCAGATCTCGACCCTGCCGCTCGACCCGCGTCTCGCGCGCATGTTGCTGGCGGCCAGCCATCATCGCTGTGTCGCCGAGATGCTGATCCTCACGTCATTCCTGGCCGCGCAGGATCCGCGCGAGCGTCCGGCGGAGGCACAAGCGGAGGCGGATGCGAAGCACGCGGCGTTTGCCGACCCGCGCTCCGACTTCATCGCCGTGCTCAACCTGTGGCAAGCGTTTGTCGAGCAGAGCGGCGCACTGTCGGGCAACCAGCTGCGCAAATGGTGTCGCGAGAACTTCCTGTCGTTCATCCGCATGCGCGAGTGGCAGGAGCTGCAGCGCCAGCTCGGCGAGATCGCCGCGGAGCTGCAGCTGCGGCCGAACCAGGTGCCGGCCGAGTACCACGACCTGCATCAGGCCATTCTCACGGGATTCCTGGGCAACATCGGCGCGCTCGACGAACGTCGCGAATATGAAGGCGCACGTGGCTCACGCTTCGTGATCGCGCCCGGAACGCCGCTGGCGGCGAAGCCGCCGAGGTGGGCGGTCGCGGCGAATCTGATGGAGACGACGCGTCTGTACGCGCGCATGGTGGCTGCAGTCGAGCCGGCGTGGATCGAGGCGGCTGCCGAGCATCTCATCAAGCGCAGCTACAGCGAGCCGCACTGGGTCGAACAGCGCGGCTTCGTTGCGGCGTTCGAATCGACGTCGTTGTACGGCCTGACGTTGTCCTCGCGGCGGCGGGTCAACTACGGCAGCGTCGCTCCCCGCGAAGCGCAACAGATCTTCGTGCGCGAAGCGCTGGTCGAGGGCCATGCACGGCTGCGTGCGCCGTTCGTCGAGCAGAATCGCCGGCTGCGGCGCGAAGTCGAGCAACTGGAAGCGAAGCTGCGGCGGCGCGATGTGCTGGTCGATGAGCAGGCGCTGACGGACTTCTATCTGCAGCGGCTCCCCGAGCAGGTGCATTCGGTTGCGGCGCTGGAGAAGTGGCTGCATGGGCATCCGCCCGGCGCATTGCTCATGTCGCGCCAGGATCTCATGCGTCGCGACGTCCCGGAGGTCACGGCGACCAGTCATCCGGGCAGTCTGCGCCTGGCGGGCAACGAGTTGCCGCTCGACTACGCGTTCGAGCCGGGCAGCGCGCGCGACGGCATCACGGTGACGTTGCCGCTGCCGTTGCTGGCCAACGCGACGCCCGCGGACTTCGCCGCTCCCATTCCGGGTTGGCGGGTCGAGAAGATCACCGAGCTGCTGCGGTCGTTGCCCAAGCAGATCCGCAAGGCCTTCGTGCCCGTTCCCGAATATGCCGCACGAGCGGCGGTGGAGCTTGGGGAGCGGCAGCCGGATTTCTACGCGGCGTTTGCCGACTGGATCAACCGCACTGCCGGCGTGTCGTTGACTGCGGAGGAGCTCGCAGCCCTGCCGATCGCGGATGCCTTGCGGTTCAACATTCGTGTCGTGGATCTCGGCGGCGCCGTGCTCGCGGAAGGGCGTGATCTGCTGGCGCTCAAGCGCGGTATCCGCCGCGTGGAGGGCGAGCGATCGGGCAGTCGGCCCGACACAGTGCATCGACGTTGGGATTTCGGCGAAGTCCCGGCCCAGCAGATCGTGCAGCGGCGCGGCTTGCGCTTCACCGTGTATCCGACACTGCGCGACCACGGCGATGGAGTCGAGCTGACGGAGGCGGGCAGCGCGGCGGATGCAGAGGATTCGTTGCGTCCGGCCGTGCTACGGCTGGCGACGCTGGCCCTGCAGGAGCAGTTCAAATACGCCCGCAAGCGGTTTGCCGACGATCGGGACATCGTGCTGCTGGGACAGGGACTGAGCACGGCGCGGCCGATCGCCGACTCGCTGGCCGAGCGCGCCTTCAGCGATTGTTTCCTCGCGGAGGGCACCGTCCTGCCGCGCACCGCCGAACAGTTCGAAGCGCTACTCGATCGACACCGCAGCAGCTTCGGCGAAGTGGTCGATCGCGAGCTCACGCATGCGCGGGACACGCTGCGTGAGCTGCGCAACGTGCGCCAGAAGCTGGCGGCGCTGGACAACCCCGCGTACCAAGCGCTGCAGCAGGACGCACGAGCGCAGCTGCAGGCGCTGGTGCCGGCGAACTTTCCGAGCGATGTGCCGCCGGTGCTATGGCAGCACTTGCCGCGCTATCTCAAAGCGCTGACACGCAGGCTGGACAAGGCGCAAGGCAATCAGAAGCGCGACGCGGAGCTGGCAGCGCGCGTCCGACCGGCGATGCGCGCACTCGAGCAGCTGCGCGCACAAGTGCATCGCGATGAGCAGCACGCCGAGATTGCGCGCCTGCAGTGGCTGATCGAGGAACTGCGCGTTTCGCTGTTCGCGCAGGACCTCAAGACCGCGGTGCCGGTATCGGAGAAGAGAGTTCAGGAGCAGATTGAACGAGCCGCAGGGAGCAAGGCTGTAGACCGTAGGCTGTAGCCAGAAAGGAGACCCTTCTTCTCTGGCTACGGTCTACAGCCCACAGCCTACAGCCTCTCTTCAGGCGCCGACCTTGAAGTCGATTCCCTGAGCGAGCGGCAGCTGCAGGCTCCAGTTGATCGTGTTGGTCTGGCGGCGCATGTACGCCTTCCAGCTGTCCGATCCGGATTCGCGCCCGCCGCCGGTGTCCTTCTCGCCGCCGAACGCGCCGCCGATCTCCGCGCCCGACGTACCGATGTTCACGTTCGCAATGCCGCAGTCGCTGCCGGCCGCCGACAGGAAACGCTCTGCGTTCTGCAGGCGGTCGGTGAAGATCGACGACGACAAGCCATGGTGCGAGGCGTTATGCATCGCGATCGCGTCGTCGAGCGTCTTGAACTCGATGAGATAGAGGATCGGCGCGAACGTTTCGGTCTGCACGATCTCCCACTCGCTGCGGGCGCGGACGATGGTCGGCTCGACGAAGTTTCCCGAACGGACTTTGTCGCCGCACAGGACCGTGCCGCCGGCGCGGCGCACTGCCTCGATCGCTTTGCTGTAACTCGAGACCGCGCGGTTGTCGATCAGCGGTCCCATCAGCGTGCCGCCCTCCATGGGATTGCCGATCTTCACCTGCGCGTAGGCTTGCACCAGCCGCTGCTCGAGCTCCTGCGAGCGCGACTCGTGCACGAACACGCGACGCGTGCTGGTGCAACGCTGGCCGGCCGTGCCGACCGCGCCGAACACGATCGAGGGCACCGCGAGGTCGAGGTTCGCAAACTCGTCGACGATGATCGCGTTGTTGCCGCCGAGCTCCAGCAGGCTCTTGCCGAGGCGGGCCGCGACGCGCTCGCCGACCTTGCGGCCGACGGCGGTCGAGCCGGTGAACGACACGAGATCGACGCGGCGGTCATCGACGAACTTCTCCGCGAGCTCCGTGCCGGCGCTGATGAACAACTGAAAGATCGCCGGCAGGCCCTGGCGCTCGCACACCTTGTTGACGATGTTCTGGACCGCGATCGCGCACAGCGGCGCCTTCGGCGACGGCTTCCAGATGCACGCATCGCCGCACACTGCCGCCAGGAATGCATTCCACGACCACACTGCGACCGGGAAGTTGAACGCGCTGATGATTCCGACGATGCCGAGCGGATGCCATTGCTCGTACATGCGGTGCATCGGCCGCTCCGAATGCATCGTCTGGCCGTACAGCATGCGCGACTGGCCGAGCGCGAAGTCGGCGATGTCGATCATCTCCTGCACTTCGCCGTCGCCTTCGGGTTTGATCTTGCCGGTTTCGAGCGTCACCAGGCTGCCGAGCGCGCTCTTGTGCGCGCGCAGCTCTTCGCCGATCAGACGCACCGCTTCACCGCGCTTCGGCGCCGGAACCATCCGCCACTGCTCGAACGCTTTGCGCGCCGAGACGACTACGCGCTCGTAGTCCGCGGCCGTCGCGCTGCGCACCTTGGCGAGCAGCTCGCCGGTCGCCGGATTGATCGATTCGATGATCGCGCCCGTCGTGTCCTTCGACCAGCCGCCGTCCTGCGACCAGGCGCCGGCGTTGATCTCGGAGATTCCCAAGGACGAAAAAATGTCACGCATGTCTGGTTACCTCATCGCCGGTGCAGGGCGCGCTGGTGGCCGGCCTGGCCGCTGACGACGACGTGGGACGAGATTTCCTTGCCGCCGGTGGCAGCGTAATGCTTGCCGAAGCGGTTCTGCAGCACGTCCTGCAGCCGGAAGTCTTCCTGTCGCACGAAACCGGCGTGACGCCCGTTGCTGTTCAGCACCAGGTCGAAGACGGCCGTGATACCGGCCGCGGTCGTCACCTGGATCGCGGACCACAGGCGCCCGCCTATCATCTGCGGATACACCTTGTTGACGTAATTCTCTTCGCGCAGGTCGCCGTCCTGCTTGCCGGTCACGGCGGTGTAGATCACGACTACGTCCTGCAGCGTCTGCGGCACGGCGTTTTCGAGGATGCGCTTGAGCGTGCCGCGGTCGTGATTGAGCTTCAGATCGTTCATCAGCAGCCGCATCTGCTCGCAGTGGCCAGGATAGCGCATGGTCTTGTAGTCCATGACCTGGGCGCGCGCGCCATAAGTCTCGGCGAGCGAGCCGAGACCGCCGGAGGTGTTGAAGGCCTCGTACAGCGTGCCGTCGATCTCGATCTCCTCGAGTCCTTCGAGCGGCGCGGCTTCGATGCGCCGGCCATCGACGATCGCCTCGCACGGGTTGCCGTACTCGTTGATCAGTCCTTCGGTCGACCAGGTCAGCGAGTACTTCAGGACGTTGTTCGGGTGTTGGGGCAGGGCGCCGACGCGCAGCTTGATTGTGCGCAGCTCGTCGAAGTGACCGATCAGCTCGTTCGCGGCGATCGAGATGAAGCCGGGCGCGAGGCCGCACTGGGGCACGAACGCCTGCTTGGCGCCGGCGGCGATCCTGCGCACCGCGCGCGTGACCTCCACGTCTTCCGTCAGATCGAAATAATGTATACCGGCGCGCCGCGCCGCTTCCGCAACTGCGATGTTGCAGTAGTACGGCAAGCCGGAGATCACGGCATCGACGGGCTGCTTCTTGAGGTGCGCATCGAGGGCCGCGCCGTCCGAGGCATCGAGCGTGTGCGCGTGCAGATTCGGAAAGCGATGCGCGCCGACCACTGCATTGGCAGCCTCGCCGCTCACGTCTGCGAGATGCACCTCGTACGAGCCGGACTCGGCGAGCAGGCCGGAGATGAGCGCTCCGATCTTGCCGGCGCCGAGGATGAGAACTTTGGGCATGCGGACCTCCGAAAAAAGGCGGGCATTGTAGCGACCGCCCGTAGAGATGCTACAGTCGGTATACATTTATGACGCGCAATCCAGATCTCATCGAATGGCATCCGGCCAGCTGGCAGAGCAAGCCGGCGCAGCAACAGGCCACCTATGCGGACGCTGCCGCCCTGCAGCGGACGATCGCCTCGCTGGCGCGCTTGCCGCCGCTGGTCGTCTCCTGGGAGATCGAGGCACTGCGCGAGCACATCGCGGCCGCCCAGCGCGGCGAGCGCTTCATACTCCAAGGTGGGGACTGCGCGGAGAGTTTCGAGGACTGCGAGTCCGACAAGATCGCGAAGAAGCTGAAGATCCTGCTGCAGATGAGCCTGGTGCTCGTCTATGGCCTGCGCAAGCCGGTCGTGCGCATCGGCCGCATGGCCGGGCAGTACGCCAAGCCGCGGTCGGCGGACACCGAGACGCGCGACGGCGCAACGCTGCCGAGCTACCGCGGCGCCATCATCAACCGCCCGGGATTCACGCCCGAGGAGCGCAATCCGGATCCCGAGTTGCTGCTGCGGGGCTACGAGCGCGCGGCGCTGACGCTGAACTTCGTGCGGGCGCTGATCGACGGCGGCTTCGCCGATCTGCATCACCCGGAATACTGGGACCTGGACTTCGTGCGGCACTCGCCGCTCAAGGATGCGTACGAGCACATCGTGCAGTCGATCTCCGACTCGCTCGATTTCTTCGAAGCGACCAGCCGCGCGCCGATCCACGAAGCGAATCGCGTCGCTTTCTATACCAGTCACGAAGGGCTGCACCTGCCCTACGAGCAGGCGCAGACGCGCTACATCGAGCGCCAGCAGCGCTGGTACAACCTTTCGACGCACATGCCGTGGATCGGCATGCGCACGGCCGCGCTGGACGGCGCGCACGTCGAGTTCTTCCGCGGCATCTCCAACCCTATCGGCATCAAGGTCGGGCCGTCGATGAGCGCGGAGTGGGTGCAGGGCCTGATCGCGGCGCTCAATCCGCGCAACGAGCCGGGCCGGCTGGTGCTGATCCATCGCATGGGCTTCAAGGACATCGACAAGCGGCTCGCGCCGCTGATCCAGGCGGTGCGCGCCACCGGTAGCCCGGTGCTGTGGATCTGCGATCCGATGCACGGCAATACCGAGACGGCGAGCTCGGGGCTGAAGACGCGCCGCTTCGAGAACATCGTCGCCGAAGTGGAGGCGGCGTTCCGCATTCATCGCGAGCTCGGCTCGTGGCTCGGCGGCGTGCACTTCGAGCTGACCGGCGAGGACGTCACCGAGTGCACGGGCGGCGCGCGCGGTCTCACCGATGCCGACCTGGCGCGCGCCTACAAGTCGCAGGTCGATCCGCGGCTGAACTACGAACAGGCGCTGGAACTGGCGATGCGCATCGCCGGGCTGCACGAAGGCAAGAAGAAACGCATTGGCGGATGACGGATGGCCGAGAAAAAGTCCCGGGCGAAAGCCAACCCGCGTCGTTATTCCAGTGAAGTGGTCGACGGCCTGAAACAGGCGCCGAGCCGCGCAATGCTGCGCGCCGTCGGCTACCAGGACGCCGATTTCAAGAAGCCCGCGATCGGCGTCGCTTCCACCTGGAGCAACCTCACGCCGTGCAACATGCACATCGATCGGCTCGCTCGCGCCGCTGATCCAGGCGGTGCGCGCCACCGGT
>DATBKP010000138.1:0-53180 GCA_036555785.1 Steroidobacteraceae bacterium | reverse complement strand
GTGATCTGGGTGCACGACTATCACCTGATTCCACTCGGCCGGCGACTGCGCGAGCTCGGCGTACGTCGGCCGCTCGGCTTCTTCCTGCACATCCCGTTTCCGAACATCGAGATGCTGCGCGTGCTGCCCGCGTACGCGGAGTTGCTGCGCGACCTGACGAGCTACGACGTGGTCGGGTTCCAGACGCAGAACGATCTGCGCTCGTTCCTGTCGGGCATCGAGCACCTGTGCGGTCCCGAAGCGCTGCGCGGCGACGGCCGCATCCGCGTCGGCGATCGCGTCATCCGCGCCGAAGTGTTCCCGATCGGCATCGACGTCGGCGGCGTGCAGACGGAAGCAGTGGAAGCCTCGCAGGCAGAAGTCGTGAAGCGCATGACCGACAGCCTGATGGGCCGCACGCTGATGATCGGCGTCGACCGGCTCGACTACAGCAAGGGCCTGGTGGAGCGCTTCGATGCCTACCAGCAGTTCCTCGAAACCTGTCCCGACATGCTCGGCCGCATCACGTACATGCAGATCGCGCCGCTGTCGCGCTCCGACGTGCGCGCGTACGTCGAGATCCGCCAGGCGCTGGAGCAGGCAGCCGGTCGCACCAACGGCCGCTTTGCCGACACCGACTGGACGCCGATCCGCTACCTCAATCGCAACTTTCCGCACGCGACGCTGATGGGCCTGCTGCGTGCGTCGAACGTCGGCATCGTCACGCCGCTGCGCGACGGCATGAACCTGGTCGCCAAGGAATACGTCGCGGCGCAGAGCGCGGAAGATCCCGGTGTGCTGATCCTGTCGAACCTGGCGGGTGCGGCGCGTGAGCTCACGGCGGCGCTGCAGGTGAATCCATACGACACGCGCGCGGTGAGCCACGCCATCCAGGCGGCATTGTCGATGTCGTTACACGAGCGCCGCGAGCGTCATACGGCGATGCTGCAGGTCCTCAGGCGCAACGATATAGGAACGTGGACGCGTCGCTTCGTCGAGGCGCTCGAGCAGGCGCGGGAACAGGCGCTGCCGCCGGCGCAGACGGCGGACAACGCGCGCGTGCGCGTCGTCCGCAACCACTGAACGAATCAGATTTGCTTGTTGGCGACGTTCGAGTAGGCGCTTTCGGCGCCGTTGCTGCTCACGGCCGTCACCGCGAAATACCAGGTCGACGGCGCGAGATCTTCCACCACGTAGGTCGTCACGCTCGCATTCTCGATGACGATCGTGCTCGTCAGCGAGTTGGCGCTCGTGCCGTAGCGGATGCGGTAGCCGGAAAGGGAGAGCGTACTGCCGTCCGTGTTCTCGGTCGGAGCGGTCCACGAGAGCGTGGCGCGGCCGTTGGACATCGCGGTCACGGCGATCGCGAACGGGCTCAGCGCGGTGCTTGCGTGGCCGTCGCTCACCGAAATCGCAATGTTCGAGTAAGTGCCGACGTCGGCGGCGTCGGGTGTGCCGGAGAGGCGTCCCGTGGACGTATTGAATGCGGCCCACGCCGGTTTGTTGTCGATGGTGAAGGCGAGCGTGTCACCGTCGGCATCGGCGGCGGTCGGCGTGAAGTTGTAAGCGCTCGACGCGTTCACGGCGCTCGGTGCATTGCCGGAGATCGTCGGAGCGTGATTGCTCCCGCCGGACGGCGGCGGGGGCGGCTGCGCCGTGCCGGAAGTGGGGGTCGAGCCTTCGTCGCCGCCGCCGCAACCGCTCAATGCAGCTGCGCTGAGTGCAACCAGGACCAATACAGGGCCGAACCTGCGCATGACGATTACTCCCGTCGTGACGGAGGCAACCCCGCTATCCTGGAAATCGAGTTCCGTCGGACCGGAGGCTTTGCGTCCCCGCCTCTCGGCGGGTTTGCCGTTGAAAATGATCGTTACAGTGGCGGGTAGTGTCGGCGCGCGAGTACCGTTTACATAGCGGGCGAATACCCAACCGCCGGCCGGGAAGCCGGCAAAACGCCTTCAGGCGGAACCTTATTATTCGAGTCGTGTGGCGGAGAGGCTGGACCGATGCTGATCAATGGTGCATGTCACTGTCGCAACATAATCTTCTCGCTCGATTGGCAGCCGGGCCCGAGTGAAATTCCCGCGCGGGCCTGCGGCTGCTCGTTCTGCACCAAGCACGGCGGTGTGTGGACTTCGGCACCTGCCGGCGTGCTGAAGATCATGGTGAACGACCCTGCGCTCGTGTCGCGTTACGGGTTCGGCACGCGCACGGCCGAGTTCCATGTGTGCTCGCGTTGCGGCGTCGTGCCGGTCGTCACGAGTGAGATCGAAGGACCGCTGTACGCAGTCGTCAACGTGAACGCGTTCGAAGGCGTGGACGCCGCGCTGTTGCAACGCTCGCCGGCCAACTTCGACGGCGAGGGCACCGATTCGCGTCTCGCGCGCCGCGCCCGGAACTGGATCGGCAACGTGCAGTTCGTCAAAGCGCCCGCAGAAAATCGTTGATGAGCCGGTAGTAGTCCGGGTGCGTCTCGATATCGTTGTGCCCCGTCTGCGGCAGGATGTGGAACTGCTTCGGCGCCGCCCACGCGTCGAATAGCTTACGAGCATGCGTCGCCGGGACGACGGAGTCGCGCTCCGCGGCGATGATCAGCGCGGGCGCGTGCGTGCGTTGCGCCCAATCTGTCGATGGAAACGGGTGTCGTAGCAGCAGTCGCACTGGCAGGAAGGGATAGTGACCGGCCGCGACTGCCGCGAGGCTGTCGAATGGCGTGACCAGAATCGCCGCGCGCACCGGTCGAGAGCCCGCCAGCATCGACGCCACGCCCGATCCCAGGCTCCGTCCCATCACGACGACGTGTTCCGGCGCCGCGCCTCGCTTGATCGCGTAGTCGTAGAGCGCGAGTCCGTCCTCGTACAGCGCCTTCTGGCCGGGCTCGCCGGTGCTACCGCCATAGCCGCGATAGTTGGCGACGACCACGGCTCGTGCGTCGATGCTCGACGCAGCGCCCGCCGTGTAAAGCACGTCTTCCGCGTTGCCGCCGAAGTAGAGAACGACTGCCGGCGTCGTCGCCCGCGGATTCTCGACCCACCAACCTTCGAGCGTCGCCCCCGTCGTCGGAATCTCGAAGCGCTCGGCCGCGTGACGTTGTCGCAGCTGCGGGTCGTTCGGCCGCGGAAAGAAGATCGAGCTCTCCTGCCCGAAGTACAGCAGCGCGCAGACCAGCGTGAAGCCACCGACGCCGAGGAGCAGCAGTGTGAGCAAAGCGGTCAGCACGGTTCGCATTCTGTGACCGAAGCTACGTCAGCGCGAAGAAATCAGCCAGTGCGTGCGTGAGGACGACGGCGCCGAGCGAGCGCGTTCGCCAGTAGTACCCGCCGAGCAGCAGGCCGAACGCGAGGATGGACAGCGTGCCGTGAGGACCCTGGTAGGTGTGGTAGAGCATCCGGATCAGCGCGCTCAGCGTCACTGCGAACGCTGCACCCGAAGTCTGAAAGCGTTCGATCAGGTAGCGGCACAGGAAGAATTCTTCGAACGTGCCGTTGACGGCGGAGAGCACCAGTGCGACGCCGAACGACATGCCCGCCTCGGGAACGATCTGCTTGAGGATCGAGCCGTCATCGAAGTGGCTGCTGAGAAGTCTCCAGATGGATGCCTCGAAAAGTGCGGTGACAAAAAGCAGCACCGCAGCTGCCAGGACGTCGCGCCAGCTCACGGAGAACAGGAACTGCTGCAGCTTCCAGCCGCGCCAGCGCAGGACCATGGTGGCAACGCAGAATGCGACGATCTCGAATATGACCAGCGAGATCGCGGCCGAGGTGCTGTAGCCGTCGCCATTGCCACGAGGGAAGCCGGCGAAGACGACGTACATAGCCACGAAGATGAACCAGCCCGCGAAGATCAGCGTGATCAGCGCAGCTTCCTGCACTGCCGACAGCTTCTGGACCAGGGCTCGCATGTGGCGCGATTTGAATCGTTTTCTGCCGCGCAGGCCCGGGATTCGATCACAGCCCTTGACCAAATCCGCGGGCGGGCGCATCAATGGCCGCAAAACGACCGTCACCGCAGGGAATCGTCGTGAGCACGCACGCGCGCCTGGCCGGCTTAGCCGTCCTCTCATTCTTCTTCGCCCTCGACTCGCATGCGGCCGCCGAGGCGGTGCCGAAGAAGATCACAGTCGGGACGCTGACGCTCAAGCACTGCAATTCCGACTATGACGGCTACTGCGGCCAGCTGAAGCGCGCGCTGGATCCGACGGGCGGGATCAAGGGCACGATCACGATCGGCTTCGAGTACTACCCGCGTTTCGATCAGAGCACGCCGGCGCGCGGCACATTGCTGCCGCAGGAAGGCGGGCCGGGATACTCCACGACCGGCACGCGCGACGCGTATCTCAACATCTTCGGCTCGCTGCGCGAGCACCGCGACGTGTTGATGATCGACAAGCGCGGCACCGGCACTTCCGGCGCCATCGACTGCCGCGAGATCCAGACGGGCGATCCGAACGATCCCGCCGGACTCAAAGCGTGCGCCGAACAACTCGGCGCGAAGGCGTATCTCTACGGCACGCATCTCGCGGTCGACGACATCGCCGCGGTGCTCGACGCGTTGCAGATCGACGAGGTCGATTTCTACGGCGACAGTTACGGCACGTATGTCGGACAGACTTTCGCGGCGTGGCATCCGGAGCGGTTGCGCAGTCTGATCCTCGACAGCGCGTATCCGGTGCGTCCGCCGGACATCTGGTTCCCGACGGACTGGACCACCGGGCGCGACGGGCTCGATCTCGTTTGCGACCGGTCGCCTTCGTGCCGCGCGCTGCGTGGCACCGCCACGGATCGGATCGAACGTCTGCTGCGGGAGGTTCGCAACAAGCCGATCACTGGCACGGCGCCGGACGCGGACGGCATCCCGCTCGACGTCACCGTCGACGTCTCGATGCTGTTCCTGCTGATCACGAATCTGGGCAATTCGCCGATCACGTATCGCGACCTCGACGCCGCGGCGCGCGCCTGGTTCGACAATCACGACAAGTTGCCGTTGCTGCGACTCGCCGCCGAGTACGACACGCCGTTCGTGACCGACGCCGTCGATTTCAGCTACGGGCAATTCCAGGCGGTGATCTGCCAGGAATATCCGCTGCACTACGACCTGGACGACTCACCGGCGAAGCGGCGCCAGCAATACGCGCGCGGCATCGCCGATGCGCGGCAGAATCGTCCGGACCTGTTCGCGCCGTTCTCGATCGATGAGGCGCTGGCGTCGAATGCGAACTTCACGCCGCTCGCGACCTGTCTCGACTGGCCGAAGCCGCTGCCGGCCTACCCGCAGGGCGACCCGTTACCGGCGCATCCGAAATTCCCCGGCGTGCCGACGCTCGTGCTCTCGGGCGATCTCGACTCGGTGACTTCGCCGCAAGACGCGACGCAAGCGGCCGCGCAGTTTCCCAACGTCACGCACCTGATCATTCCGAATCTCACGCACGTGACGTCTTATTACTACAGCGACGTGGGGTATCTGCCGGATGGCGGCGATACTACGCATTGCGTGCAGCGCATCTTGCGTCGCTTCATCGCGCAGCTGTCGCCGGGCGATACCCGCTGCATTCCGAACGTGCGGCCGATCCGCACCGTGCCGAAGTTCGCTGCTTTCGTGAATCAGCTCGAGCCGGTGCAAGCAGTGAGCGGCAATCAGGCGGGCACTGGCGATCTCAAGCTCGCGGCCGGTGCGCTCGAAACCGTCGGCGACGTGTTCTCGCGCTTCCTGGTGACGTTTGGCATCGGCGGCGGTCTGCGCGGCGGCGGGTTCACGTACACGCTGCAGCCGTTCGGCTACGAGTTCGAGCTCGATCGCGTGCAGTGGACCGAGGACCTGCAAGTGAGCGGCAAGATGCGCTGGCATCTCGACACGGGCAACGTGAGCGCCGTCGTCCGCCTGCGGCAGGACGGCAAGCAGGTCGGCACGCTCACGATCGAGTGGAACGACGTGCAGAAGAATGCGATCGCGACGCTGACCGGCACGATCGGCACGAAGGCCGTCAAGGCGCGGCGAATCGCGCCGTAATTTCTTACTCTGAAGCGGCTTACTTCAGCTTGGCGAACATCGCCTTGAAGCGCGGGTGCTCGCGCACGCAGTCGTAGTCAGGGTCGTGCTCGACCCAGTCGCGCTTGCCCATGCCGCGTCCGAAGAACCGCTCGAGGATGTCGAGCGCTTCCTCGTGCATGCCGGTGCGCAGTTTCAGGCAGGCATTGGTGAGCAGCGCGCTCAGATCGTCGGGATAGAGCTCGACGGCGCGCTGCGACCATTCATGCGCGCGCTCGACGTCGCCTGTTTCCAGCAGTGCCAGCGAAGCGACAGCGAGGGCCCGGCCATCGAGCGGATTGAGCGCGAGGATGCGCTCGGCGCGCACGACGGCTTCACGGCTGCACGCCCACGCCTCGTCCATGCGGCGGAGCTTGCGCAGCGACTGCGCCTGGAACGTGGGACTCTGGAAGTCCTCCTGGCGCACTTCGGCAGCTTTGCGAAACAGCTCCACCGAGTGCTCGACCTCGCCTTGCGCGAAGGCGGCACGAGCGTAGTAGTAGTAGGCATCGAACAGGTGCGGATTGATGTGCGCGGCCAGCTCGAAATGCACCTGCGCCTCGTCGTAGCGGTTGTGCAGCGATAGAGCGAAACCGCGTGCGACATGCGCGTCCGCCAGGTCCGGCGCCAGCTCCATCGCAATCTGGCTCGCGCGGTCGGCGCGATGAATGTCCTCATCCTTCGAACCCCACCATTCGAACAGCAGCGCGTGCACTGTCGCGAGCCCGGCCCATGCGGGCGCGTAATCCGCATCGAGCTCGATTGCGCCTTCGAACATGCGCCGGCTCTGTTCGAGATCCTGCTGCCGCATCCGATGCAGGGACTGGCGCCCGCGCAGGTAGTACTCGTAGGGCTCCGCCGTCGTGTGCGGCCGGCGCAGGCCGCGCTGTTCCCGTTGCGACAACGCAGCTCCGCCGCGCAGAGTCATTGCCACCTTGGCAGCGATCTCGTCCTGGATCGCGAACACGTCGCCGAACGTACGCTCGAAGCGCTGCGACCAGGTGTGATAGCCGGTGGCGACGTCGATCAGCTGGACGGTGATCCGCAGCTGATCGCCTGCCCGACGCACACTGCCCTCCACGATGGAGCCGACGCCGAGGACGCGTCCGACCTCGCGCAGATCCACGCCGCCATTGCGAAATTGAAACGACAAGCTGCGGGCCGCGACCCGCAGGCCGTCGACGTGAGTCAGCGCATCGATCAGCTCTTCGGCGAGCCCTTCGCAGAAGTAGTCCTGGTCGCGGCTCGGGCTCATGTCCATGAAGGGCAGCACGGCGATCGCCGGCAGGTCGGAGGCGGCGGCGGGCGTCGGCTCGGCAGACTTCGCTACAGGAGCGGGCGGGGTGCCGGTCAGCTCCGCGACGAAGCAGTATCCATAGCGGTGCCGGGTCTCGATGAACCGCGGCTGCTTGGCATCGTCACCGAGCGCCTTGCGCAGCTCCTGGATGCAGGTGGTCAGGGCGTCGTCGCTGACGACAGTGTTGCTCCACACCGCGGCGAACAGGTCCTGCTTGGTGACCGGCTGGCCGGCCCGCTCGATCAGCACCCCGAGGACGGCGGCGGCCTTGCGGGTGAGCTTGAGCTCCCGCTGCTCGGCCCACAGGCGCGCGGTCGCAGGCTCGAAGCGGTAGCGTCCGAAGCTGATCTGGGTGCTCATCCACAACAATCCCGGAGAAATCCCGGCGTTCGCCCGGGACTCAAGCGGCTGGCCCGCATAGCCTTTTGGCACAACACTGGTGCGCATACAAGTCGCGCCGGACTTCACTTTGGAGGCTCCTGGCCATGCTCAAGCGACTGTCGATCTTCATCTATGGCGTGCTCAGCTACGCTGTCTTCTTCGCCACCTACCTCTACGCCATCGGCTTCGTCGGCAATCTGTGGGTGCCGAAATCGATGGATTCGGCCCGCGAGGTGCCGTTCACGCTGGGCTTGCTCATCGATCTCGGGCTGCTCGGTCTGTTCGCCGTCCAGCACAGCGTGATGGCCCGCCCGGGCTTCAAGCGCTGGTGGACCCGCTTCGTCCCGGCGGCCGCCGAGCGTAGCACCTACGTGCTGTTCTCCAGCCTGGCCCTGATTGCGATGTTCTTCTATTGGCAGCCGCTGGGCGGCGTCGTGTGGGACGTCAGCGCGCCGCTGGGCAAGGCCATGTTGTACGGCGGCTTCGCCTTCGGCTGGGCGCTGGTGCTGGTCTCGACCTTCCTGATCAACCACTTCGACCTGTTCGGCCTGCGCCAGGTGTGGCTCGAGCTGCTCGGCAAGCCGTACACGCAGCTCAAGTTCGGTACGCCGCTGTTCTATCGCTACGTGCGTCATCCGCTCTACCTCGGCTGGTTCTTCGCCTTCTGGGCGACTCCGACCATGACGGTCACGCACCTGGTGTTCGCGCTCGCCACGAGCGCCTACATCCTGATCGCGATTCAGCTCGAGGAGCGGGACCTGGTCGAGGCGCATCCCGAGTACGCGGACTACCGTCGTCGCGTACCGATGCTGGTGCCGTTCACGAAGGGTCGGCGGCAGGCAGCGCGCGGCGTGGTTTCGGCTGCCCGTTGAACGGTTCGGCAAGCAGGGCGCGTATGCTCACTCAACGTGTCGACCTGTTCGATAGCACTTATGGGCACTTTACCGAGGACGTGCTCGCGACGATCCGTCGCGAGACGTTCGGCCAGGACATCGGCCAGAACAGCTGGCTGACGGTCGAGGAGTACGACCGCTTCATCTCCTGGCTCGAGCTCGCGCCTGAGCAGCACGTCCTGGAAGTGGCAAGCGGCTCCGGCGGCCCGGCGCGCTACCTGGCCGGCCGCGCGGCCTGTCGCGTCACGGGCATCGACAGCAACGAGCGCGGCGTCGCCGAAGCGACGCGCGCCGCCTTCGAATCGCAGCAGTCGCAGCGGCTCAGCTTCAGAGTCGCCGATGCAACGGCGCCGCTGCCATTCGCCAACGACAGTTTCGATGCACTGCTGTGCATCGATTCCATGAATCACTTTCCCGATCGACTGCGTGTTCTCCAGGAGTGGCAGCGCGTCTTACACCCCGGCCGGCGCGCTGTGTTCACGGATCCGGTGGTCATTACCCGACCGGTCACGAACGACGACCTGGCGCTACGCAGCTCGATCGGCCTATTCGTGTTCACGCCCCCGGGCGTGAACGAGCGCTTCATCGAAGAGGCGGGTTTCCGCCTGCTGCGCATGGAAGACGTGACGGCCAACGCGGCGCTCGTCGCCGGCTGCTGGCAGCGGTCGCGACATCGCCATCGGCGCGCGCTGCTCGAGATCGAAGGCGAGGAGCGCTTCGAAGGATTGCAGCGGTTCTTCGGCGCGGTGCATCGCCTCACGACCGAGCGGCGCCTGTCGCGGTTCGTGTACCTCGTGGAGAAGCGAGGGGACTAGTCACTTCGCGTGGCGCACCGGACGCGTGGCGGGCTCATCTGGGCCGTGCCCGACCTCTCGACCGGTGCGCCCTCGCGATCCCACGCAACAATCGTGCGTTCCTCGCACGAGATTGCAGCAAAGACGGCGCGGCGCCCTGCCTAGAATCCGGCATGCAGCTGCTCTACCAGACGCACTCGCCGTACGCGCGCAAGGCGCTCGTGTTCGCGCACGAAGCCGGCCTCGCGCGCCAGCTCGAAGTGGTGCATCACGAAACCAGCCCCACGCGCCGCAACGAGCAGGTGTTCGCAGAGAATCCGCTCGGCAAGGTCCCGGTGCTCATCCGTCCGGGTCAGCCGCCGATCTTCGATTCGGACGTGATCTGCGCTTACCTCGACACGCTGCACCCGGGTCGCAAGCTGATTCCGCCGGAAGGTGAGGCGCGCTGGCATGCGTTACGGCTGCAGGCGGTCGCACAGGGGCTCGCCGAAGCTGGAATCCAGGTGCGTTGGGAGATCGTGCGGCGTCCAGCCGAGCTGCGATATCCGCCGCTACGCGACGGCTATATCCAGAAGCTCACTGCGAGCTACGACTGGCTCGAGCAGGAACTGGATGTCGAAGCGCCGGTACACGTCGGGCACATCGCGTTGGCAACCTGCCTCGACTGGCTGGAGTTCCGCGAGCTGCCAGGCTTTCGCACAGGGAGGCCACGCCTCGCTGCGTGGTTCGACGAATTCGCGAAGCGGCCTTCGATGCGTGCGACGCCGTTGTCAGGCGAGACCAGGGATTGATTGCTGCCATCGATGATCGTCATCGCAACAGTGCATGGCAGCGCTCGCGTGGCTGCGGCAGGATAGCCCCATGCACAAAACACGCAACGACCTCGCGCTCGATGTCCGTACGGACGTCAGCCGATTGCTCAACAGCCGCCTCGCCAGCGCCATCGACCTGTATCTGCAGACCAAGCACGCACACTGGAACGTGAAGGGGCCGGGCTTCATCGCGCTGCACGAGCTGTTCGACAAGCTCGGCGAAGAGCTGGAAGAGCACATCGACGATATCGCTGAGCGCGCCGTCGCGCTGGGCGCCGTTGCCGAAGGTACGACGCACACAGTGATCGAGCGGACGCAGCTTGCGAAGTATCCGGCGCAGATCAGCGAAGGCCTTGCGCACGTCGACGCGCTGGCGAACGCCTACGCCGCGTTCGGCAAGTCAGTGCGCGAAGCCATCGACGAGTCGGCCAAGGCGGGCGACGCCGACACCAGCGACCTGTTCACCGGCATTTCGCGCGGCATCGACAAGAGCCTGTGGTTCCTCGAAGCTCACCGGCAGGCCGAGCGATAGCTATTTGCCGACCAGCTGCGACTGCACCGGCTGCTGCTGCTCGAGATACAGACGCTGCATCGGGAACGCGAACGCGACCCCTTCCTTCGCGAACGCCTCGACCAGCCGCAGGTTGAGGTCCTGCAGAATGTCCATGTGCCGGTTGTAGTCGGTCGTCTTGACGAAGTAGACCGCCTCGAAGTCGAAGGAGGTCGCCGAGATCTTGGCGAAGTGCGAGCGGTCGAAGCGCACGTCGCGATGCGCCTCGATCAACGCGCGGATCGTCCCCGGGATCTTCTGCAATTGCTCCGGCGAGGTTTCCTGCCCGACGCCGAGGGTGAATACGACGCGCCGCTCGGTCGCGCGCGTCTGGTTGCGGATGCGGCTGGCCAGCAGGTTCGAGTTCGGAATGATGATCTGCTCGCCGTTCACGCTGCGCAGCCGCGTGCTCTTCACGCCGATGTACTCGACAGTGCCGGAGAAGTCGTCGACCTGCAGCGAGTCGCCCAGGACGAACGGCCGGTCGAGCGTAATCGACAACGACGCAAACAGGTCGCCGAGAATGTTCTGCGCGGCGAGGGCGACCGCGATGCCGCCGATGCCGAGGCCGGCGAGCAGCGGCTTGATCTGGATGCCGAGGTTGTCCAGCGTCAGCAGCAGCACCAGCGACCAGATCGTCAGGCGCGCCATGAAGCCGATGATTCCGAGCGAGCCGGCCGCAGCGCGATCCGTTGCGAGCGTCCTGCGTTGCTTGCGCTCCAGCGTAGCGAGCACCGCGGTGGTCGCCCACAGCCCCATCTGCCAGAAGCCCGCGACCGTAAATATCGTGATCAGCAGGCGCGCCGCCTTCTCCGGCAGCTCCAGCGTTTCCAGCCCGACGAACACCGCGGCGATCAACAGGAACCAGACGGTCGTGCGGCTCGCGACGTGCAGCGGCACCTCCATGATCTCATCCTGCGGCGTCGCTGCCAGGCGCGCGTACTGCTTGCGTGTCAGACGCCGCAGCAGCAGGAGCACGAACAACACAGCGAGCGCGACCGCGCCGGCCACGATCCAGCGCCAGGCCGGGTTGTTGAAAAAGCTCCAGTCGAAGAGCTCTTTGAGCTCCGCCATCCGTCCTCCTCGCTCCAATTGAATGTGCTCAACCCATCAGCAAGCGGGCTTCGCCGTTCTCCAGCGCTTCCGGCGTGCCGGCAAGAATCACCACGTCGCCTTCGCGCAGCACGGTCGACGGCGTGGGCTGCTGACCGAGAATGCCGTCGCGGCGAATCGCCGTGACGGTGACATCGTCGCCGTCCAGTTTCATGTCCGCCAGCGATTTGCCGACGCAGTAAGCCCCCGGCGGCAGCACGACCGTGTGCAGCTCCTCATTGCCGGCGTCGCCGTCCTCGACCAGTCGCGCATCGTCGCGCCGGAACAGCCGCCGCAGCATCGCGTAGCGATTGTTGCGGATGTCGCCGACGGTCTTCACCACGCGCGACACCGGGACATCGAGCAGCAGCAGCACGTGTGACACCAGCATCAGGCTCGCTTCCAGCGTCTCCGGCACGATCTCGGTGGCGCCGGCCTGCTGCAGGTCCTCGAGCTTGGTGTCGTCCTGCGTGCGGACCAGGATCGGCAGGTCCGGCCGCAGCTCGCGCACGGCCTTGACGATCTTCATCGACGCGGCGGGCTCCGTGAAAGTCAGCACCAGCACGCGGCAGCGCTCGAGCCCGACCGCTTCCAGCATCTCGGTCGCGGTGCCGTCGCCGAAGATCACCGGCTCGCCGGCCCGCCGCGCCATCTCGACGGCGCGCGGATCCGAATCGAGCGCGACGTACACGAAGCCCTGACGCTCCAGCACGCGCGCCAGGTTCTGGCCGACGCGGCCGAAGCCGCAGACGATGACGTGATCGCGTTGTCCCGCGAGCTTGTCCTGGTCGGGGACCGGCGCCGGCGAGGTCCGCGGAAACACCAGCTCGGCGAGTCGGCCGTTGTGGCGGATCAGCAGCGGGCTCAACACCATGCTCACGACAGTTGCCGCGAGCAACGGTTGGATCACTGCCGAGTCGGCGAGGCGGTCGCTCAGCACCAGGGTGAGAAGGGCGAAGCCGAACTCGCCGCCCTGCGCCATCACGACACCGACGCGCAACGCCTTGCGCGAATTGTCTGTTTCGAGGCGCGCCACGATCGTTACGATGAGCATCTTCACCAGCTGCAGGCCGATGACGAGCAGCAGCACCAGCCACAAGCGCCGGAACAGCAGCTGCAGGTCGAGCAGCGTGCCGATCGTGATGAAGAACAGGCCGATCAGCACGTCGCGGAACGGACGGATGACCGTTTCCAGCTGATGCCGGTACTCGGTTTCCGCGAGCAGCATGCCGGCGAGGAAGCCGCCGAGGGCGAGCGAGAGGCCGACCGCATGCGTCGCCCACGCGGCGCCGACTGCGACCATCAGCGTCGCGAGCGTGAACAGCTCCGTGCTGCGCGCACGGCCGATTTCGTGGAACAGCGGGCGCACCAGCCAGCGCAGGAACGTGAGCACGAGCCCGAGCGCGAGCGCGGCCTGCAGGATCGATTGCGTGATCTCCCACGTGTCTCGCTCGGGGCCGCTGCCGGCGAGCGCGCTTTCCAGCGCCAGCAGCGGCACGAATGCCAGATCCTGGAACAGCAGGATGCCGATCGCGATGCGGCTGTGCGTGCGGTTCAACTCGGCCTGCTCGCCCAGCTGGCGGATCACGATCGCGGTCGAGGACATCGCGAGCGCGCCGCCGATCATGACCGCCGTCAGCGGCGGCACGTGCAGCATCCACAGAATCGCCGCGAAGGCCGCCGTCGTCAGCATCACCTGCAGGCCGCCGATCAGGAACGCCTCGCGCCGCATGGCGATCATCCGCGGCAGCGAGAACTCCAGCCCGAGCGTGAATACCAGGAACACCACGCCGAGGTCCGCCAGGATCGGCGCGACGCCGCCGGCGGTGAAGTCGAGCGCGTACGGACCGAGCAGCATGCCGACTGCCAGGTAGCCGAGGATCGGCGGCAGTCGCAGGCGACGGAACAGCAGCACCACGAGGACGGAGGAAGCCAGCAGCATCAGCAGCTGCGGAAGAATGGAAAGATCCGGGTGGTCCGCCATGGCGACAAAGTACGTGTGCCATGCGCCGCTGCGCAAGGCGGAATGCTAATCTCCGCGCGATGGCTGGCGAGCTGCTCGAAACGGCACGGACCGGGGACGCCCTGACGGTACGCCTGAACGGCGCGTGGCGGATCGATAACATCGGCGCGATCGAGGCGGCACTCGCGCAGCTGCCGCAGGAGCCGGCGCGGCGGCTCGTCGTCGATACCCGGTCGCTGCAAGCGCTCGATCTTTCCGGCGCGTGGCTGCTCCGCGAGCGTTTGCAGGCGCTGCAGAGCGCGGGCGGACGCGTCGAATTCGCGGGCGAGCCTCCTTCGCAGTTCGCATTCCTCGAAGAGATCACGGCGCAGCCCGCAGGCGCGGAGCCGGCGGTGGAGGAGTCGCCCGGTTCCCTGCGCGACGCCATCGCGTGGGTCGGTCGCGAAGCCGTGCAGCAGTGGCACCAGACGCTCGATGCGATCGGCTACCTGGGTCGCATCGCCATGACAGGCCTGCGCTCGCTGCGCCCCCGGCACCTGCGGGTGGCGTCGATCACGCGCCATATATATGAAACCGGCATCCAGGCGATCCCGATCGTCTCGCTGATCGCATTCCTGATCAGCGTGATCATCGCCTACCTCAGCGCGCAGCAGCTGCGCCAGTTCGGCGCCGAGATCTTCACGGTCGACCTGGTCGCGATCGCGGTGCTGCGCGAGATGGGTGTGCTGCTGACGGCCATCATCGTGGCCGGCCGCTCGGGCAGCGCATTCGCCGCCGAGATCGGCGTGATGCGGCTCAACGACGAGATCGATGCGCTGCATTCCATGGGCGTCGATCCGTTCGAGGTGCTGGTGCTGCCGCGGCTGATCGGTCTGCTGATCGCGCTGCCGCTGTTGACGATCGTCGCGGACGCGATGGGTCTGGCGGGCGGCGCGCTGCTATCGAACCTGCTGCTCGACATTTCGCTGACACAGTTCATTCCGCGGCTGCAGGACGCGCTCGCGCCCACGACCTTCTGGGCCGGCCTCATCAAGGCGCCGGTGTTCGCCATGCTGATCGCGATGGTCGGCACCTATCGCGGCATGCAGGTGCGCGACTCCTCGCGCGAGCTGGGCCGGCTCACCACCGTGGCGGTCGTGCAGTCGATCTTCCTGGTGATCTTCGCGGACGCCATCTTCGCGGTCGTGTTCGTCGAGCTGGATTTCTGATGCCGAAACCCGACTCGCCCATCATCTCGGTGCGCAACGTCGTCAACCGTTTCGGCAATCAGACCGTGCACGACGGCGTCAGTCTCGACGTGCTGCCGGGCGAGGTGCTCGGCATCGTCGGTGGCTCGGGCAGCGGCAAGTCGGTGCTGCTGCGGACCATGCTCGGCCTGCACCGGCCGACTTCGGGCGAAGTGCTGGTCGAAGGCCGCAACATCTGCAGCGCGACGGGCGAAGAGCTGCTCGAGACAAAACGCCACTATGGCGTGACCTTTCAGCACGGCGCGCTGTTCAGCTCGCTCACCGTCGCCCAGAACATCCAGCTGCCGATCCGGGAGTACTTCGACGCCTCGCCGGAGACACTCGCCGCGTTGACCGAGCTGCGACTGCGCATGGTGGGTTTGCCGAGCGATGCAGCCGGCAAGCTGCCCTCGCAGCTGTCGGGCGGCATGATCAAACGTGCGGCCCTCGCGCGGGCGCTCGCACTCGATCCCGGCCTGCTGTTCCTGGACGAGCCGACCGCGGGCCTCGACCCGATCTCCGCCGCCAGCTTCGACGAGCTGGTGAGCTACCTGCATCGGGGGCTGAAGCTCACGATCGTGATGATCACCCACGATCTGGATACACTGCTTGCCACGTGCAACCGGGTCGCCGTGCTCATTGACAGGAAAATCGTGGTCGATACCCTCGACAACGTCATGCAGAACCCGCATCCATGGATCCAGGAATACTTCCACGGCCCGCGCGCCCGCGCGGCGCAGCTCAGCGCGGGCAGGAACCCGTAGCGTCATGGAGCGCGAAGCCAACTACGTAGCCGTCGGCGCCTTCATCCTGCTGGTCGTGGCGATGGCCGTCGGCTTCGTGCTCTGGTACACCGACGCGAACGACCAGCGCGACTACGACCTGTACGAGATCTACTTCACCGGCAGCGTCAGCGGCCTCGACCGCGGCTCCCCGGTGCGCTATCTCGGCGTCGACGTCGGCCGCGTGCGGCGGCTGACGATCGACCGCCGCGACGCGAGCCGCATCGTTGCGGTCGTCGAGATCGACCGCGAGGCGCCGATCAGCTCGGCGACACGCGCCAGCCTCGGCCTGCAGGGCGTCACCGGTCTGCTGTACGTCGATCTCAAGGAAGTGCCCAACATCAACAAGGCCGTGCCGCTGGCGATGGGCGAGCGCTACCCGGTGATCGAGTCGATCGCCTCGAACTTCGACGTGTTCCTGTCGAGCCTGCCGGAGCTGATGGGCCGCGCGAACGAAATCCTCGCCCGCGTCAGCCGGGTGTTCTCGGACGACAACCTCAACGCCCTGGCCGAGACGATCAAGAGCCTGCGCGCGGCAACCGCCGGGCTGCCGCAGACGTCGCAGAACATCACCAAGCTCGTCGATGAGCTGCGCGGCACCGTGAAGGAAATCGATGGCGCCGCGCAGTCGTTGCGCGGCATCGCCGACGATGCGCGCCCCGAGGTCAAGGTCGCACTCGAGCGCCTGACCGTGACTGCCAACAATCTCGCCCAGGCCTCGGCGCGCATGGATCGCTTCACGCAGAAGAGCGAGGCGCAGCTCGGCAATTTCAGCGAGCAGGGCCTGTTCGAGCTGGAGCGCCTGGTGCGCGAGACGCGCTCCGCCGCGCGGGAGTTCCGCGACCTGTCGCGCAGCCTGCGCGAGAATCCGTCGCAGATTCTCTATGAGCCGCCGCCGAGCGGAGTGGAGATTCCGAAATGAGGGGACAGTGGGCAATTATCGTGGGGCTGGCATCGTTGTGTGTCGGCTGCGGCTCGCTGCTCGAGACCAAACTGCCGGAGAACACCAACTACGTGCTCGCGCCCGCGCCTGCAGCATCGACCGGTGTGCCGCGATCGACGGCGGATCTGTCGATCGGCCGGCCTGATCTCGCGCCGGGGCTGGACAGCGAGCGCATCGCAGTCCTCCGCGGCCGGCAGCTCGACTACTACCGCGGCGCGCAGTGGGGCGGGCGCATGACCGAAGTCGTGCAGACGCTGCTCGTGGATTCCTTCGAGGACCAGCAGCTGTTCCGCAGCGTCACGGCGGAGCAATCGCGCGTCGCCAGCCAGTATGTGCTCGACGTGAGCGTGCGCGACTTTCAGGCGGAGTACACGAGCGAGGGCGCCGCACCCACAGCTCACGTGACGATCCTCGGACGCTTGATCCGGGTAGTCGATCGGCAACTGGTGGATACGTTCGCAGCGACTGCGCAGAGCAAAGCGGCCGACAATCGCCTGGGCCCGGTCGCTGCCGCGTTCGAAGAAGCTGCGCACAAGGTGGTGCTGGAGCTGGCGCAAAAGACAGCTACTGCAATCACCGGTGATGCCGAGAAGCTGAAAGCTGCGGGCGACGGTAAAGAGTCGGGCTAAAGCCCGACCTACAGGGGGGACTACCAGGTGCTCAGCCCGGTCGCCTCCATGACCCGGTAGCGCCAGTACCGTTTCTTGTCCTCGTCACGATAAGCACCGAACGCAGCGGTGTACTCCGTGCCGGGCGGGCCGTCGTTGTTCCACAAGCGGTCGAAGTAACTCAGCATCTCGACCGCGAGCGGCGACTCGGCGCCTGTTTCCACTGCGATGTTCGCTTCGAGGTTGTAGTTGCCGACATTGCGGCGCGTGAGATTCGCGGAACCGAGCGAGGCGACGAAGCGGTCGCCGCGCCGGATCATGGCGATCTTCGTATGGAACTGCTCGCCGTGCGTGCGATACCAGCGCACCTGGATGCGCTCGCCGCTGCGCGTGACCAGCTCGTTGGCGACCGGCCGGTTCGGCACGCCGTCCTTCTGGCGTCCGAACGCGTCGCGATTCGGATCGAGGATCACGCGCACGCGCACGCCGCGGTTTGCCGCCCCCAGCAAGGCGTTCACGACGTTGCGATCCGCGAGATAGAAGGTCGCGATCTCGACGCTGTCGCCGTTGCGCGTACCGCCGACCGCATCGAGCAAGTGGCTGCGAATCGCTTCCTCGGTGATGAATGACAGCGCAACGCTCTGCTGTTCGTCTGGCGCCGCGCTCTCGGCTGCTGCTGCATAGATGTGACCGCGCCAGCCCGAGAAGCGCGCGATTGCCATTTCGCTGCCGACGATGTCCTCGGCCAGCGCACCCGAGAACCGCAGCGCGACGTTCGAGTGCGCGCTGCTCGCGTCGTGCGGATTCGCCGAAGTGACCAGCGCCGCCAGCGTCCCGTCCTCGCGATCGGCGACGATCAGCTTGCGATGATTGGCCTTGAAGTTCAGCAGCGCGAGCCAGCTGCGCAGCGTGATCTTCGAGCCATCGCTGGTGAACGGATTGCTCATGCCGCCGCCCGACGGCGCGTTGCCCCACCATTGCAGCAGCATGCGCCACAGTGACGAGTACAGCGCGTTCGAGTCCCGCAGGTGCTCCAGGTCCGTGACCACGACCTCGATGCCGGCCTTGCGCAGCTCGGCAAGGAGCGGCGAGGGCGCGCCGCCGTACACGTCGTTGATCGGGTCGGTCAGCAGCAGGACCTGCAGATCCGGCATCGCCCGCTTGCGTGCGATCAAATGGTCGGCAAGCTCACGGCTGAGCGGCCGATGCGCGGCGCCGGACGCGCCCATCAGCTCATTGAGCAGAAAGAAGTCGGCGACGACGAACGAGCGCGACTCATCGACGATGCGGAACACCTCGTCGAAGATGCGCTGCTCGTAAACCGGCTCTGCAGGATTCTGCGGCTGCGTTCGCGTCAGGTCGTAGAGGAACTGCACGTCGCCGGCCGGCACGCGCACCGGCGCCGTCGTGACGTCGGTGCCGGGCGGCATCGGCTTCGTGACGTTCCAGACGCCGACGCCCGCCCACGACGCGAGCAGTGCCCAGGCGATCCAGCGCTTGCGCAAACGGCGGCGGGGCGGCAGCGACTCGCTGAGCTCGTTTTGATGTTCCATCTAGTCCCGCCAGCGTCGCTGGCGCGCAATGGCTTCTTGATCGGCATCGAGCGCCTCGCCCTGCATGCGTCCGGCGATGGCCTGGACGATGGGCGCCGGCAGCTGTGTGCTGGCCATTCTATAGTCGCCGCCGGCTTCCGTGTGGGATGCCGTTGCGAGCATGTCGACGCGCCAGACCTCGGCTTCGCGGCAGGCGAAGCCGACCGCGTGCGAGCCGTCGCGTGCGCCGAAGGTCCGGCAGTATTCGCCGGACTCGTCGCGGAACGTCAGGCCGATGTCGATGCCGGAGCCGTCCTCCGAGCTCAGCTGCTGCGAAAGGGCCTGCGCGAGCTGGCCGCTGGCGACGATGCGTCCGTCGATGCCGGCCGCGATGATGCCGTTCTTCGGCTCGGCTGCAGGTTGCAACAGCATGCGGCCGCCGAGGATGCCGACGACCAGGCTCGCGGCGATCGACGTCCACTCGGGCCAGGCCCATTGCCGCCGCTGCGGAGCCGCCGGCGGTTTGCGGGCGGCACGCAGCAACCGGTCGGGCATCGGCTCATCGAGCACACCGGCGAACGCGGCGTTCACGTCCGCACGCATCGCGCGCTGTCGCTCGACCTCCTGCGCCACCGACGGATCGGCCGCCATTTCCGCTTCGATGGCACGGCGCGTCTGCTCGTCGAGCTCGCCGTCCGCATACGCCATCAGCATTTCCTGCGAGAACTTCATGATCGCTCCAGCGCGGCCTGCAGCGCTTCGCGGCCCCGCGCGAGCCGGCTCGTCAGCGTGCCGATCGGCACCTCCAGCACCTCCGCGGCTTCCTTGTAGGAAAGCCCCTCGACCAGCACCAGCGCCACGGCCAGCCGTTGCTCCTCGGGCAGGTCCGCCACCGCCCGCTGTACGGCGAGCAGCCGCACCTGGCTCTCGGTGCCGTCGTCGCCGACGGTCGCGCCGGCTTCCTCGGGCGCGAAGATGCGGTCGCGGCGCGAGCGTGCGCGCACTTCATCGATCCAGGCGTTGCGCATGATTCCGAACATCCAGCCTTCGAACTTCAGCTCCGGCCGCCATTGGTCGTACTTCAGCAGCGCGCGCTCGATCGCAAGCTGCACCAGATCGTCGGCGTCGTGCACGTTGCGCGTGATCGTACGCGCGAAGCGGCGCAACCGCGGCAGCAGCTCGACGATCTGGGCGTTGGCTCCACTCATATATACGGCGGCGCCGGCCGTTTTATTCCCGCTGGCGCGGAAGATTGCGCTGCCGCGTATCGTATAGTGTCTGGAGGATGAGTGGATCGGCCATGAACCGCCCGCAGTTCCTGTTGCTGTGTCTGTTGCTCGGCTGCGCCGCACCGGCCGCCGGCCAGATTCTGCCGCCGGTGCAGCTGCCGACTCTGCCGGGCCTGCCGACGGACGAGCTCAACCGGACCGTCAACGGTACGCTGCGCGGCGCCGATCCCGAACAGCTGCGCGAGGTGCGGCGGCTGCGGATTCGCGAGCTGTTGCGCACCAATCGCGCAGGGCTCGAAGCGGACCCGCGCGGCGCGCCGATCCTGCGCAACGAAGTGGTTGCCTTGTCGCCGTCGAGCGATGCGCTCGAGCGCGCACGCGCCGAAGGATTCGGCGTCGGCCGCACGCGTACGCTCGAAGGGCTGGATGTAACGATCGTGGTCCTGCAGGCACCGGCAGGAGTGTCGACGCGTCGCGCCTTGCAGCGGCTGCGGCAGCTGGATCCCAGCGGCACCTACGACTTCAATCACATCTATCTGAGCAGCGGGGCGGTGGGCGAGGCCACCGGCGAGCCGGCACCCGCGAGCCTCGATGTCGCCGCGCCGGCGCGCGGCGCGCGCATTGGCTTGATCGATGGCGGCGTGCAGCTCAATCACCCGGTGTTTCGCGGCGTGTCGATCCATGAGCACGGCTGTGCCGGCACGGTGCCAAGCGAGCATGGCACTGCCGTCGCGTCGCTATTGGTTGGCCACGGCGATCATTTCAGTGGCGCGGCAGTGGGCGCGGAGCTTTATGCCGCCGACGTTTATTGCGGACTGGCGACCGGCGGCGCAGTGGATGCGGTTGCCGACGCGTTCGCCTGGTTGTCGCGCGAGCGCGTACCGGTCATCAACATCAGTCTCGTCGGTCCCGCCAACGGTCTGCTCGAACAAGTGATCCGCATCGTCACCACGCGCGGGCACATCGTCGTGGCCGCGGTCGGTAATGACGGGCCCGGCGCGCCGCCGCTGTATCCGGCCGCATATCCCGCCGTCGTCGGCGTCACGGGCGTCGATTCGCATCGACGCGTGCTGGTGGAAGCGTGCCGCGGCGATCACGTCGACTTCGCCGCTCCGGGCACGGACATGGCCGCGGCCAGTCTCGATGCCGAATTCGCATTGGTGCGCGGCACGTCGTTCGCGGCGCCGATCGTCGCCGGTCTGTTCGCGCGGCAACTCGCGGACGTCGATCGCGCGCACGCCGAATCGGCAGTTGCTGCATTGACCGCGCAAGCTGTCGATCTCGGCTCGCGCGGCTTCGACAGGGTGTATGGCAACGGGCTCGTCGGCGACTCGCTGCGCCCGCCGCCCGAGCTCGCGAAAGTCAGCGCCCGCTGATTTGACGTAACGGATCAGGGAAGAAATCGCTCCGGCCGGTCGTATTCCTCTCAAAGGCCGCAGATTTCGCTGCGGTCACGATGGAGGATGACCATGAAGACGCTCAAGACTTTCAGTGCTGCGATCGTGGCTGTCATGGCTTGCTCGGCTGCGCACGCCCAAGTGCTCGGTGGCAATGCCGGCGGTGCTCTGAACGGGGCGCTCGGCGGCGGCCTGCACGACACGAGCGTGCTGACCAACGGCAGCGCCAACGGCTCGTTCGGCGGCGAGCTCGATACCGGCTCGACGTTCGACCGCGTGCACGGCGCTGCCGACCAGACCACTCGCCGCGCGCGCAACGCCGGCGCGAACGCCCGCAATCGCACCGAGTCGGCCGTGACGACGGCGCGCGACACGAGCGCAAACGTTGTGACGTCGACGACCGCCGCCGCGCAGTCGACCCAGTCGCAAGTCGAGGCGAAGAAAGATGCCGCGCCGAGTCTCGACAGCATCTCGCACGAAGTGAACGGCTCTGCCTCGGGCAATGCCTCTGCTTCGCGCGACGGTGTGGTTGCGGACGCGACTGCTGACGCCGCCGCGGCGGCGAGCATGGACGCGAAGAAAGAGCAGAAGGACGAGACGCCCGCGCCGGCTCCGCAGCCGCAGCGTCGTCGCGACACGAGCAATCAGTAAGCCTGGAGGAGAGGGCCCGCAGGGGCCCTCTCTACTTCCCTTTCTGCGTGCCGAATTCCTGCGCCCAGTAGATCTCGCCCTTGTGCGCAAAGTCCGTGAAGTACGCGAGCCCCATCTCGCGGTATTGCGCACCCATGATGTTGACGCAGTGACCCGGACTGTCGAGCCAGCCTCGCACGACTTCGTCGGCGCTCGCTGCGCCCTCCGCAATGTTCTCCGCCACGGCGGACCAGGTGTAGCCGGCGCGAGTGGCGCGCTCCGAAGGCTTGCTGCCGTCCGAGCCCCGATGCTCGAAGAACTTGTGCGCGCTCATGTCCTGCGCGTGTGCGAGCGCGGCGCGCGACAGGACTGGCGAGAGAGTCAGCGGCGGAGCGGGCGAAAACGAGCGGGATCCGCACCTGCGTGAGCGCGACCGCGCCTGGTTCACGAGCTCGAGCACGCGTGCCGCGACCTGCGGCATGTCATCTGCCTGCGGCAGTTTCTTCGGCACCGCCACCACGATCCAGGCGGAGTCGCCGCGCTCGTAGACGCCGATTTCGGTGAACTCCGGGTTCAGCACCACCTCGCAATAGCTGCCGGCGACGATCTGCAGCAGCGCCTGCTCGTTCTTCGCGCCCTCGATGTGCATCGAGGCGGAGTTCGCGACGCGGTAGTCCGTCTTGTCGATCGCGCCGGCGAGGCGGCCGCCCTTGGACCACTCGCGCGCAACTTCGTCGAGCCCGCGCGTTCGGCGTAACGCCGTGCGCAATGCAGCTTTGCCGTCGCAGCCGCGCAGTCGGATCGCGTTCACGCCTTTGTCGATCGCGGCAGCCGCGACGGACGGCAACGCGCAGTAGAAAATCGCAGCCAGGCAGATGAAGACTGGAAAGGTTCGAACGTGCATGCCGCGCGATCTTACGCGCGCGCGTGACTGTCTGCCGAGGCTCGCGAGCGCTTGCCTTTCTGCCCGACGAGCTTGCGGATCGCAGGCTCCAGCGGTCGCACGGCATCGCAGTAGTCCTTCCATGCCGTGCTCTTTGCGATCAGTGCCGGCACGGTGCGCAGCGTATAGCGCGACGGATCGAGGCCCTCCCTCACTTGCGACCAGTTGAGCGGCATCGAAACAGGCGCGCCTTCGCGCAGACGCGGCGACAGCGGCGCGACTGCAGTCGACATGCGATCGTTGCGCAGGTAGTCGAGGAAGATCCGTCCGGTCCGTTGTTTCTTCGCCATGTTGAGCAGGTAGCGATCCGGGCTGTCTTCGGCCATGCGCGCGCAAACGCCTTGCGCGAACGCCTTCGCTTCGGGCCAGCCCAACTTGCTGCGCTTGCCCGGGTCCAGCGGCGTCACTACGTGCAGACCCTTGCCGCCGGTGGTCTTGCAGAAGGCGACGAGGCCGAGGGCTTCGAGTCGCTCCTTCATTTCGCGCGCCGCGGCGATCACCGCCGCGAATTCGACTTCGGGGCTCGGATCGAGATCGAACACCAGCCGTCCCGGCACCTCGGGTTGCCCGGGCTCGCAATTCCAGGGGTGCAACTCGGCGGCGGCGCTCTGCGCCAGCGCAGCGAGACCTTCGATGCGATCCACTTGCAGATACGGCTCGTGATCGCCGCGGACGCGCGTCAGCGTCAGCAGGTTGGAGGTTCCCTTCATCGCGTGGCGCTGGAAGAAGCGCTGGCCGCCGATGCCATCCGGCGCGCGGATGATCGAGCACGGCCGTCCCTCGATGTGCGGCATCAGCCATTCGCCGATGCTCTCGAAATAGTGCGCGAGATCCAGCTTCGTGACCGGCTTGCCGTCGTCCGCGTCGGGCCACAGTGCCTTGTCCGGTTTGGAGATCGGCACGCCCATGACGACGTCGCGCGGCACGTTCGGCTGCCGTCTATGCGGTGCAGGCTTCTTCACTTCCGTTTCCTCCGCACGGGCCGGGCGCTCGGCGACGACTTCACGCGCCGGCTTGTCCGCGCGCAGGCCCTTGAATGCAGCCTGACGCACGTTGCCGGAACCGGTCCAGCCCGCGAATTCGATCTCGGCGACCAGCTGCGGCTTGACCCATTGCACGTCGGCGCCCTTGCGAGGCGCGTTGGGGCCGGTGAACGGGCTCGAGTCGGCGGCCAGCGGCTTGAGCCGCTTCATCAGCGTCTGCGCCTTGTCGCGACTGAAGCCGGTGCCGACGCGGCCGACCGGCACGAGCTTGTCGCCGTCGTACACGCCGACGAGCAGCGAGCGCAGCTGGGCCGCTTCACGCGTCCAGCCGCCGATCACGACTTCATGGCCGGCGCGACACTTCGCCTTGGTCCAGTCGCCGACGCGGCCGGAGCGGTACGGCGAATCCGTGCGCTTCGAGATGATGCCTTCGAGGTTCATCTTGCAGGCGGAGGCCAGCACGTCGGCAGCCGGCGCCTCGAAGTGGTCGACGTAGCGGATCAGGCTGGTCGCGCCGAGCCGCTGCGACTGGAGCAGCTTCTGCAACAGCGCTTTGCGCTCGTGCAGCGGCTGTTCGCGCAGGTCGTGGCCGTCGAGGAACAGCAGGTCGAACGCGAACAGCACCAGGTCGTCGACGTCGCCTTCCGACAAAGCCGCCTGCAGCGCGCCGAAGTCCGGCGCCCCGTTCGCATCGAGCGCGCAGACCTCGCTGTCGATGATGCAATCCGGAAATTTCGCGGCGACGGCGGCGAGCGACGCGAACTTCCCGGTCCAGTCGAGACCTTTACGCGTCTTGAGCGTCGCCTCGTGTGCCGCGACTCGCAGCTGCATGCGATAGCCGTCGAGCTTCGCTTCGTGCGCCCAGTCGGCGCCGTCGGGTGGACGCTCGACGAGCTTGCACAATTCCGGCTGGATGAAGTCAGGCACCTTGCGCGTCGCTTGCTTGGAGTTCCAGGTCGCATCGGCGCGCGCGAGCTTGCGTGTGTCGAGCATGAACGGCTTCGGCGCGCGGCCCTTGCCGGCTGCGATCTCGCTCATCGCGCGCCCGGATGCGACCGAAGCATCTTCGTCGAGCAATTTCTGCGTCGCCTTGGCGTCGCGCGCGAACTCGTCGCGATGCTTGATCAGCAGCCAGTTGGTGCGCTTGCCGCCGTCGCGGTTCTTCATGCGCACGAGCACCCAGCTGCCTTGCAGCCGGTCACCGGCGAGGATGAATTTCAGCTCGCCTTTGCGCAGCTGCTCCTGCGCTGACCGGTCGCCGACTGGTTGCCAGTAACCGCGGTCCCACAGCTGCACGGTGCCGCCGCCGTACTGTCCTTTGGGAATCGTGCCTTCGAAGTCGCCGTAGTCGAGCGGATGATCCTCGACCTCCACTGCGAGGCGCTTGTCCTGCGGGGCCAACGAGGGGCCGCGTGTCACCGCCCAGGACTTGAACACGCCGTCCAGCTCCAGGCGCAGGTCATAGTGCAGCCGGGTCGCTGCGTGCTTCTGGATCACGAAGCGCAACTGCGGCGACGACTTCACCGGCAGCGTGCCGCTGGGCTCGGCTGTCTGCGTGAAATCGCGCTTGCGGCGGTAGGTGGAAAGCTTGCGGGTCGCCACATGACGGAACGCGGCGTGCGGGTGCAGCGTTCCGTGGGAAATTACGCCACAATCGTCCCACGACGAACACTCGGGAGAAGCCTTCGATGAATACCCGTCTGCGCACGCGGATCGTGTTGCTTGCCGGCTGTTGCGCCGCGCCGCTGGCCCTTGCGGCCGACAAGCTCGACGTCAAGCCGGGCCTGTGGGAGATCACGAGCTCGCACCAGATCAGCGGCATCCCGCCGATGCCGAAGGATTGGGCGGACAAGGTGACGCCGGAGCAGCGCGCGCAGATGGAAGCGGCGTTCCGCGCCGAAGCGCAGAAGGGCCCGCAGACCGATACCGAGCGCGAATGCATCACGCAGAAGGATATGGAGAAGCCGTTCGACATCGGCGAAAAGGACTGCACGCAGACGGTAGTGCGCACGACGCGCACGACGCAGGAGGTCCGGCTGACCTGCAACGGCCAGATGAAGGGCAGCGGAGTGCTGCGCGTGACCACGCCGACGCCGGAGACCATGACCGGCACGCTCGACCTGCAGCTCGGCGACGGCAAGGATCCCATGAAGGTCAAGTCCGAGCTCAAGGGCCGCTGGCTCGGGCCGGACTGCGGCGACGAGAAGGACGACGACGATGCCGGCGAGGATGAAGACGAGGATCACTCGGGCTAAAGCCCGACCTGCATCCTGACCTCCGTTAGTTAGGGAGCGCGCCGCGCTCGCTTACGGTCAGGGCTTTCCAGCGAGGAAAGCCCTGCATGTCCGCCCGGCTCGAAAGCCTCTCCGCCGCCCCGCTCGCGCACGCAGCCGTCGATGCCCACGCTGCGACGCGCGTGCATTCCATCGACATCCTGCGCGGATTGGTCATGGTGCTGATGGCGCTGGATCATGTCCGCGATTTCTTCACGGACGTGCGCTTCGATCCGCTCGATCTGTCGCAGACCAGTGCAACGCTGTTCCTCACGCGCTGGATCACGCACTTCTGTGCGCCGACGTTCGTGCTGCTCGCAGGCGTCAGTGCCTGGCTCCTCTCGCAGCGCTGCTCGCGCGCGGAGCTGAGCCGCTTCCTGTTCACGCGCGGCCTCTGGCTGGTGGTGCTGGAGGTGACGCTCATGAGCTTCGTCTGGACTTTCAATGTGCGCTACGACCACGGCCTTTTCCTGCAGGTGATCTGGGCGATCGGCGTCTCGATGATGGTGCTGGCGGCGCTCGTTCATTTGCCGCTGCGCGCCATCGCCGTGCTCAGCATCGCGATGATCGGCGGTCACGATTTTCTCGATGGCATCGCGCCGGAGAGCTTCGGTGCGTGGGCGCCGCTGTGGTCGGTGCTGCACGTCTTCGGGCCGATCCCGCACGCGTTCGTGGCGTATCCGCTGATTCCGTGGATCGGCGTCATGAGCCTCGGCTACTGCATTGGCGGGCTGTTCGAGCTTGCGCCAGAGCAGCGCGTGCGCAGATTCGCGTGGCTCGGCACCGCCTCGCTCGTCGCATTCGTCGTACTGCGCGCGACGAATCTACACGGCGATCCGTCGGCGTGGACCGTGCAGAGCACGACGCTGAGCACGCTGCTGTCGTTCGTCAACGTGCAGAAGTATCCGCCGTCGCTGCACTATCTGTTGATCACGCTCGGTGCCGGCCTTTTGCTGCTCGCTGCATTCGAGTCGGTGCGCGGCAAGGCGAGTGAAGTGCTGCGCACCTTCGGACGCGTGCCGCTGTTCTTCTATGTACTGCACGTCGCGCTCGCTCATCTCGCAGCCGGTGTCGTCGGCTACGCGACGGGATTCGGCACCGCGCTGCTTACGGCGGATTTCATGCTCGTGCCGCAGGAATGGGGCTTCGGCCTGCCCGTCGTGTATCTCGCGTGGTTCCTGGTCGTCGCGACGCTCTATCCGGCATGCCGCTGGTTCGCCGCAGTAAAGCGCCGGCGCAGCGATTGGTGGCTGTCGTATCTGTAGAGCCGTATGCTCGCGGCTGCGCCATTTCGAAGAATCGGGAGCGCCGCCGTGAGCACACTGAATCATCAATTCCGCCTTGCAGCCCGTCCGGTCGGCCTGCCGAAACGCACCGACTGGAGCTATACCGAAGAGCCCGTGCGCGCGCCCAATGAAGGCGAGGTGCTCGTCAAGATCGGCTATCTCTCGCTCGATCCCGCGATGCGCGGCTGGATGAACGACGTGAAGTCGTACATCCCGCCGGTGCAGATCGGCGAGGTCATGCGCGCGGGCGGCGTCGGCGAAGTGCTCGAGTCGCGACACGCGGCATTCAAGACGGGCGACCACGTCTACGGCACCGTGGGCATCCAGGAGTATGCGACCCTCGACGGCAAGGGCCTGACGAAAGTCGACTCGCGCATCGCACCGCTCCCGGTGTACCTCGGTACGCTCGGCCTGCCGGGCATGACCGCGTACTTCGGCCTGCTCGATGTCGGTAAGCCGCAGCCCGGGCAGACCGTCGTGGTCTCGGGCGCGGCCGGCGCAGTCGGCATGGTGGTCGGGCAGATCGCGAAGATCAAAGGCTGTCGCGCGGTCGGGATCGCCGGCGGGCGCGAGAAGTGCGACTACATCGTGCGCGAACTCGGCTTCGACGCCGCCGTCGACTACAAGTCCGAGGATGTGAAGAAGACGCTGCGCCAGCAGTGCCCGAAAGGCGTCGACGTGTATTTCGACAACGTCGGCGGCGAGATTCTCGACATCGCGCTCACGCAGCTCGCGCGCCACGCGCGCATCGTGATCTGCGGCGCAATTTCCCAATACAACAGCACGACCGGCGTGCAGGGACCGGCGAACTACATGTCGCTGCTGGTCAACCGCGCGAGCATGACCGGCATGCTCGTGTTCGATTACGCCGATCGTTACGCGGCAGCGGCGCGCGAAATGGCGGGCTGGCTCGCCGCCGGCAAGCTCAAGACCCGCGAGGACATCGTCGCGGGCCTCGAGACTTTTCCCGAGACCTTGCTGAAGCTGTTCCGCGGCGAGAACTTCGGCAAGCTGGTGCTGAAGGTCTAGCTAGGTCGTGCAGAAGACGTTGAGCTTGTTGCCGTCGGGGTCGCGGAAGTAGCCGGCGTAAAAACCATCGCCGCGCGGTCCGGCGGCGCCTTCGTCCTTCGCGCCGAGCTCGAGCGCCTTCTTGTGGATCTTGTCGACCTGCGCCGGCTCCTTGACCACGAGCGCGACCATCACGCCGTTGCCGACCGTCGCCGCTTTGCCGTCGAACGGCTTGGTGACCGACAGCGCCGCCTGCGTCGGGCTGTTGCCCCAGACGATGAAGGTTTCGAAATCCATCATGCGTTTCGCGCCGAGCTCGGCCAGCAGCTGGTCGTAGAAGGCGGCCGAGCGCTTGATGTCATTGGTGCCCAGAGTGACGTAGCCGATCATGTTGCTTCTCCCTTTCAAACACCTGACTTGGCGAGGATGACCGCGGACACGCCGTGCGCAGCGCGGCTCGCGTCCGGATTCTTGTAGGAGTGCGGCACGTTGCCGGGGAAGGCCAGCACGTCGCCCGCTGCGAGATCGAAGCGGTCGCCGGCGACGAAGATCGTGACCTCGCCAGCGAGGCACGTGAAGAACTCGCGCGTGCCCGGCAGGTGCGGCGAGCCGCGCATCGACGCGCCGGGCGCGAATTCCATGACGTTGAGCAGCTCATCGGGGACGCGCTCTGGAATCAGCGAGCGCAGCGTGACGCCGCGGCCGCCGCTCTGGCTCGAGAGCTCGTCGCGCGTCCACTTGCGCACCTTGGCGCGAGGCGAAGCCAGCAGCTCATCGAGCGGCACGCCGAGCGCACTCGCAACCTTGACCAGCACGGTGAGCGAAGGATTGCCGCTGCTCGATTCCAGATTGGAGATCGTCGAGCGCGGCACGCCGGCGGCTTTCGCGAGCGCGCCCTGCGTGAGATTGCGCACATGGCGCAGCGCTATCAGGTTGCGCGCCAGGTGTGCGGCGACGAGCTCGGGTCGATCCATGTTGGGAGTGTCCGGCGAAGCGACATTCCGCCAGCGCGTTGGACATGGCGGTTGGTTTGTGGGCGATCGTCCATAGAAGATGGCCCGGACACAGGAGACCACACATGCAAACCGACATGCAAACACGCGTGCTGATCACCGGCGGCACGTCCGGGCTCGGGCTCGCGCTCGTGAAGGAGCTGACTGCGCGTGGCGCCCGCGTCGCATTCGTAGCGCGAACGCCGGAGCGCGTCGCAGCCGTGGCACGCGAGTCCGGCGCCCACGGCATCGTCGGCGACGTTGCGCAGAAGCACGACATCCACCGGATTGCGCTGCAGGCGGCCGGCTTGCTCGGCGGCCTGGACGTGCTCGTCAACAACGCTTCCGACCTCGGCCCGACGCCGCTCGCGATGCTCGGCGACACCGAATGCGAGGACTTCGAGCGCGCGCTCGTGACCAATGTTCTCGGACCGTTCCGCCTGACGAAGGCACTGCTGGGGTCGCTGGCCGCGTCCGCTCGCGAAGGCCGCGGCAGCGTCGTGTTGAACATTTCGAGCGATGCCGCCGTCAACGCCTACGCGCGCTGGGGTGCATACGGCTCCAGCAAGGCCGCACTCGCACACCTGACGCGCATCTGGGACGAAGAGATGGCGGCGCAAGGCGTGAAGTTCCTGGCGCTCGATCCCGGCGACATGGATACGCCGATGCATGCGCTCGCGATACCGGATGCGGATCCTGCGACGCTCAAGCAGCCCGGTGTGGCTGCGCGCGAGATCGCGGATGCGATTGCGGACCTGCTTCCTGTCGCATTGAGGCGAGCCTCGTGATCGCGGCCGACAAGCCAGTCCAGCGCTCGGCCGAATCCAGGCTGTTGCACGTCGACGCCGTGGGTCGCATTCACAGCGCGCCTCGCACGGCGCTGATCGAGCTGCTGCGGCCCGGTGATGTCGTGATCGCGAACGACGCTGCGACTTTGCCGGCGAGCCTGCGTGGCGTTCATCTGCAGACTGGGACGGAAGTCGAGGTGCGGCTCGCGGCGCGCGCCGCGCTCGCGCCGCACGACGTGCTGCGGTTCCGGGCGATCGTGTTCGGCCCGGGCGATCATCGGACGCGAACCGAGGATCGCGCCTTGCCGCCGCCGCTTGCGCCGGGGCAGCGGTTGCAGCTCGGACCGTTGACGGCGGTGATCGAAACAGTGCTCGGGCATCCGCGGCTGATCGAGCTGCGGTTCGAGGGCACGACCGCTGACGTCTGGGCCGGACTCGCGCGACACGGGCGGCCGATCCAGTACGCGCACCTGCCGCAGCCGCTGGAGCTGTGGGATGTCTGGACTCCGATCGCTGCGCAACCAGTCGCCTACGAGCCGCCGTCGGCCGGATTTGCGCTGGACTGGCAGCTGCTCGCGGCCTTGGCGGCCAAGGGCGTCGTGTTTGCGACGATTACGCATGCGGCGGGGATTTCGTCGACGGGCGATCCGCAGCTCGATCGCTTGCTGCCGTTCGACGAGCCTTATCACATTCCTCTCGCGACCGAGCAGGCGCTGCGTCGTGCATGCCGCGAGAATCGTCGCGCTGTGGCGATCGGTACGACTGTCGTGCGCGCGCTCGAGCATTCCGCGGCGCGCTTCGGTGCCGTCGTGGCTGGCGATGGTGTTGCGCATCAACGCATCGGCGCACACACGCAACTGCGCGTGGTCGATACGATTCTCTCCGGGACGCACGAACCCGGCACCAGCCACTACGATTTGCTGCACGCGTTCGCCGGCGCGCGCGTCCTGCGCCGCGCGGATCGCGCGCTCGACGCCGCGGGGTTTCGCACCCACGAGTTCGGCGATTCCGTTCTGATTGAACGCGCTAGCGAACGGTATTCGAGCGAAACCCGACGCTGCGAAGCGGATGCGAATTTTCGGGCGAATGCAAGGACTGGTCGAGCGGTGCGCGGTGCGTATACTTCGCGCTTTTTGCGCCCCGCCCATGTGGTTCAAGAACCTGGTCGTCTATCGTCTGCCGGCCGACTGGCCGGTTGCTGCTGCTGAGCTCGAAGAGAAACTCGCGCAGCGCCCGCTGCAACCTTGCGGCGCTTTCGACATGCTCAGTCGCGGCTGGGTGCACGCGGGCCCGACGCAGCGCTTTGTCCATACGACGCACGGTCAGCACCTGATCGCGCTCGGCGTCGAGCAGAAGCTGCTGCCGGCGTCGATCGTCAGGCAGGTCGCGACCGACCGCGCCAAGGTGATCGAAGAGCAGCAAGGTTTCCCTGTCGGGCGACGCCAGATGCGCGAGATCAAGGAACGCGTCCTCGAGGAGCTGCGCGCCCGTGCTCTGTCCCGCCGGCGCGTCACGCGTGCCTGGATCGATCCCGCACACGGCTGGCTCGTCGTCGATGCGGCGGGCCCGGCGCGCGCCGAAGAGCTGATCGAGACGTTGCGCGATACGCTCGGCAGCCTCGCGGTGCAGCTCATCGAGACCGAGCGCTCGCCATCAGCCGCCATGAGCGCGTGGCTGGCGCTGGGCGATGCACCGCTGCGCTTCGTCATCGATCAGGATCTGGAGCTGCAGGCCGCGGACAAGACCAAGGCGACGATTCGCTACACGCGCTACCCGCTCGAAGCTCGCGAGGTGCGGCAGCATCTCACCGCCGGCATGTATGTGACGCGCCTGGGACTGACGTGGAACGACCGCATCTCCTTCATGCTCACCGAGAAGCTCCAGGTCAAGCGCGTGGAGTTCCTCGCGATCGGCAACGAGCCGGGACAGGAGCAGTCGGAACAGCAGCAGGAGCTGGCGGCGCAGGAGCAGTTCGAGATCGATTTCCTGCTGATGACCGGCGAGCTGCACCAGCTGCTCGCGGAGCTCAACGAGGCGCTGGGCGTGCAGCCGGAGAAATGGGGACATTCCCCATTTCAATCACCGTCGCTCGTTGCGTGACCCTGGGCGGTTTGAAATGGGGAATGTCCCCATTTCTCACTTGGCGGGCAGCAGCGGCTGACCGGCCCAGCGCAGGATTGCCACCGAGACGTCCTGCTCGCGCGGCAGCTTCTTCATGAGCTCGATCATCTGGGCCGAGAACTTGTCGCGCTCCACTTGCTCGCGCACCACTGCACCAGCGGCCTGGCTGCGATAGCTCAGCGTCGCGACGCGCTCGTCGAGCACCGTCGCCTCGGGCGTGGCCGGGGTTGCCAACTGTTGAGCCAGTGCGAGGCCGAGTCCTTCCGCCAGCGTAGTGTCGCTGTGCTGCATGGCCTGCGCGATGCGATCGCATCGCGCGTGCGTTGCGGGGTCCTGCGTACGATCGAGTGCGCAAGCCGCATGCACCGGCTTGAAGGCAGGCACGAATGCAGCCGACAACGCTTCGGTCGTCCGATCCAATGCGTCAGTCAGCGGTTGGGGCGGCGCTCCAGGCGTACCGGGTGCCGGTGTCTTGGCGTTGTGCGCGACGCTCAGCCGCCAGATCAACGTCGTCCAGTACAGGTCGAAGCGCTGGGCGCGGCTCATCGCTTCGAGGATCTGCTCTTCGACACGCTTGTCCTGACGCGCCTGCGCGCGAGCGAGCGGCCCGAGCCAGACGATGCCGTTGTCCGGTGCGAGCTTGCGCAGGCGCGCGGCGATCGGCTCCGGCTCGCAGCCCGGCGTCAGCTCGCAGATGCGCACGTGCAGCCACGCAAGCTCCGGTCGGTTCTGCTCGATGAGGTTCGCGCGCTCGATCGCTGCCAGCGCGGACTGGAGATCGCGTCTGTTCAGCGCCTGCAGGGCATCGTCCGCCAGCGCGTCGGCATTCCCGGAGAGGGCGCGGGTCGGTGCGGCCGCGGCGCCGTTACCTCGTGGGGTCTGACCGGCACAGGCGCTCAGCACGACGCAGGCGGCGAGCAGAATCGGGCGGATCGGTCGGGTACGAATCGCGGTGGCCATGGCGGCTAAGTCTAACGGCGCGCGGGCCCCGGCGGGTTCACCGGCATGGATCCGCCGTTCACCGGTGGGCGCTGGCACAGCTATAGCGGGCTCCGTAAGGTCGGCGCATGCTCTTGAATACCGCCCGTCTGGCGGGAGTGTTTTGATGGAAGATCTGAAGCCGCACCGAAACGCGCACCGCTCGCGCCTGGTGCTGGGCCTGTTCTTGCTGGCGCTCGGCGCCCTGATGCTGGCAGTCAATCTCGGTTACCAGATGCCGATCGGCTGGTGGCGCTATTTCCCGGTGCCGCTCATGGCGCTGGGTCTGTGGGGCCTGGTGCTGCCCAGCCGCCACCTCGATCGTTCCGGCGGCATCTGGCTGTTCGCGACCGGCCTGTACTGCCTCATCGGCGTGTTCGATCTGCTCGGGCTCAGCTGGGGGACAGCCTGGCCGATCTTCGTCATCGCCGCGGGACTGAGCTTCCTGGTCCGCGATGGTTCCCGCGAGCGCCGCGCGCGCGACGCTTCCGGCGGGTGAGTCATCATGGATTTCGACCAGGACCCCCGTGAGGTCACGGGGCGCAATCGCCCCGACGAGCGGCGCCCGGCGCACGATCACCAGGCACTGTTCTCCGCGCGGCTCGTGGTCGGCGTCGTCATCGTATTGATCGGCGCCATTCTGCTGGCCGACAACCTCGGCTGGTTCGAAGCTCGCTACATCCTGCGCAGTCTGTGGCCGCTGGCGCTGGTGTGCGTCGGCGTGGCGATGGTGCGCAGCCCGGATCACCGGCGCAGCCGCTCCTGGGGCTGGGTGCTGATCACCGTCGGCATCTGGCTGTTCCTCGATCACATCGGCTGGATCCACGTCAGCCTGTGGCACCTGCTGGTGCCCGGCCTGCTGCTGTTCGTGGGCGCCACGCTCGTGTGGCGTGCCGTGAACGGTCCGCCGAAGGCGCAGGAGATGTCCGGCACTGACGATCACGTCGAGTTCGTGCGCTCGTTCGCGCTGCTCTCGGGCTGCGAGCTGCGGCCGGTATCGCGGCCGTTCCGCGGCGCCGATCTCACCTCGGTGATGGGCGGCATCAAGCTCGACCTCGGCGACGCGCGCATGGAGGCCGACAGCGCCAACGTCGAAGTGTTCGCGTTCTGGGGCGGCATCGAAATCTACGTGCCGCCGGACTGGACCGTCACCAGCAAGGTAACGACGCTGCTCGGCGGCTTCGTCGACAAGCGGCGCCCGACCAGCGTCGTGCCGACCAAGACGCTGATCGTGCGCGGCATGGTCGTGATGGGCGGGATCGAGGTCAAGAACTGACCCATGCATCCCATCCTCAAACGTCGCAGCCGCCTGGTCCTGTACCTCGCCGTCTGGATCGTTTTCGGGCTGCTGCTGACGGTGGTGTTCATTTTCGGCGGGCGCGCGCCGCCACTGTGGTCGCTGTATTTCTCGGTGCCGATGGCGATGCTGCTCGGCATGCAATCGCTGTCGTACTGGTACCTGGTGCAGTCGATGCCGCCCGGCGAGACGCCGATCGTGCGCATGGTGATCAGCTGGGTCGCCGCCGGTCTGGCATCGCTGGTGGCGTGGCTGGTGCTCGGCTACCTGTGGGCGCAGTACCTGCTGGAGCCCGGCGAGAACTACGGCGACGAGGCGTACGGCATTCTCGGTCTCATGATCTTCGCGGGCGCGATCGGCATCTCGCTCGCGGTGCTCGGTCACTACCTGGCAGGCGCGTTCGAGCGCTCGCGCAACGCGGAGCGCCGCGCGCTGGAGTTACAGGTGCTGGCGCGCGAGGCCGAGCTGAAATCGCTGCGCGCGCAGCTCGATCCGCATTTCCTGTTCAACAGCCTGAACTCGGTCGCGGCCCTGATCGGCAACGACACCGCGGCCGCGCGCCAGATGTGCTTTCTGATGGCGCAGTTCTTCCGCAAGAGCCTGACGCTCGGCCGCGAGCAGGCGATTCCGCTCTCCGAGGAAGTCGGCCTGGCGCAGACGTTCCTCGCGATCGAGCGCGTGCGCTTCGGCGAGCGGCTGCGCTCGCGCTTCGACATCGCCGAGGACGTGCGCGACGTGTCGGTGCCGCCCCTGTTCCTGCAGCCGCTGGTGGAGAACGCCGTGCACCACGGCGTGGCGCATCTGCTCGAGGGCGGGGAAGTGTGCGTCACGGCGCGGCGGCGCGAAAGCTTCGTCGAGCTCGTGGTCGAGAACCCGTGCGACCCGGACCGGCCGCCGTCGCGCGGCACGGGCGTAGGATTGGTGAACGTGCGCTCGCGCGTCGAAACGCTGTGCGGCCACCGGGCCAGCGTCGACGTCAACGCCACCGACGAGAACTTCAGAGTGTCGATCCTGCTGCCGTATACCGGCGCCGCGGCTGCGCTGCGCGCCACTGCCTGAGGGGAAGCCAACGTGCGTGTGCTGATCGTCGACGATGAAACCCTGGCGCGCTCCATCATGCGCGAGCACCTGGCCAAGATCCCGGGCATCGAGATCGTCGGCGAGGCGGCCAACGGCTTCGAGGCGGTGAAGCTGGCCGAAGAGCTGAATCCGGAGCTGATGTTCCTCGACATCCAGATGCCGAAGCTGTCGGGCTTCGAAGTGCTGGAGCTGATCGGCGACAAAGCGCCGGCGGTGATTTTCACGACGGCCTATGACGAATTCGCGCTGCGCGCCTTCGAGGTGCACGCGGTCGACTACCTGCTGAAGCCCGTGGAGCCGCCGCGGCTCGCGGCTGCAGTCGAGCGTGCGGCTGAGCGGCTGCGCAACAAGACGCCTGCGCCTTCGGCGCACGATCTCGCGGTTTCGGCGCGGCCGCCCGGGCGCACGCTCGAGCGTATCTTGATCCGGCACGAGGGCCGCGTGCACGTGCTGCCGCTCGAACGCATCGACTTCATCGAAGCGCAGGACGACTACCTGTCGTTCTCGTGCGCTGGCAAAAGGCTGCGCAAGCAGCAGACCATGAGCGACCTGGAGAGCCAGCTGGACGCGACGCGATTCGTGCGCATCCATCGCTCGTTCATCCTCAACGTCGAGCGGCTGGCGCGCATCGACCTGTACGGCAAGGACAGCTGGCTGGCGATCCTCGGCGACGGCACCAAATTGCCGATGTCGCGGACTGGACATGCGAAGTTGAAGGACCTGATTGGCTAGGAGTCTCCCATGACCGATCCCAATACCCGTTCCGAAGAGTTCCAGTTCAGCGGCGACACGCTGGTGTCGAAGATCAAGGAGCTGGTGCGCGAGGGCAACATCCGCCGCGTCATCATCAAGAACGAGGATGGCCGCGTGCTGATCGACATCCCGCTGACGATCGGCGTCGTCGGCACGCTGGTCGCGCCGCAGATCGCCGCGATCGCCGCCATCGGCACGCTGGTCTTCAAGGGCTCGATCGTCATCGAGAAACAAGCGCCGCCCGCGGATCAGGCTTCAGCCTGACGACGGCGTGCGGCGTCTGATCGCCGTCGTCGCGATAGCGGGCCTCGCGTGCGCGGTGCCGTCGTTCGCAGCGTCGGCCGCTCTCCACGAATATCTGCTCGCAGTCACACACGATCTGCCGCCGGTCGCCACGGAAGCGGTACAGCGCGTCAGCGACCCGCCGCGGCAATTGCTGGCGGTGCGCGGATATCTCCGCGCGGGACAGCAGCTCAGCTCGCGCTGGAGCTGGTCGGCCGCAGAGATCCGCGCGTACCAGGCGAGCGACGAGTACCGCGACCTGCTCGCCGAGATCGCCAGAGTGCGCTCGCGCTTCGAAGCACAGAATCCCGGCTATTCCTTGTACGCGAATACCACGGCGCGCAGCCTGGATCTGCAGCTGCAGCGGTGGAACTCCAACCCATCGGTCGGCGTCATCGCAGGACGGCTGCAGGAAGCGGCGCTGCGCGAGCTGTCGGGAGATTCATATCCGGCGCATCCGGACGCGCAGGCGACCCGGCGCTTCGCCAACTTCCTGCGAACGTGGCGCCCCACGCCGGCGGCCGCCCCGCTCGCGGTCCCGGGATTGTCGTTGCACGGGCGCTCGCGGGCGATCGACTTCCAGATCGTGCAGAACGGCCGCATCATTGCGCCGACGGAGGTCGCGAAGGTCCATGCGGTGTGGGAAGGTCAGGGCTGGGCGAGCAAGCTGGCGACGGCCATGCGCGATACGCGCTTCGTCGGTCCGCTGCAAGCGCCGAACGAGCCCTGGCATTATGAATACGCGGAGTGACCAGCCATGAGGAATCGAATCCTGCTGCCGGCGGTGCTGCTCGCGCTGAGCGGCTGCGCTACGGAGCGCGCCGAGGTGCGTGTCGACAAGGCGGATACGGATCTCTCGAAGTGCCGAACCTTCGACTGGCGACCCATCTCTACCGACGCCGCGTCCTTCACGGATCAACGCGTGCGTGCAGCCGCATTGAAGCGCCTGGAAGAGAAGGGCTACGCGCTGTCGACGGACAAGCCCGACTGCCAGGTCACGTACGTGCTGTCGACCGAAGAGCGCCCGAAGCCGAAGCCGAGCGTCGGCGTCGGAGTCGGCGGCGGCTCGGGCGGTGCGCGCGGCGGCATCGGCGTCAGCCTGCCGATCGGCCGCCACAAGGAGCAGGTCGGCACGTTCACGCTCGACATCGTCGACGTCGCGCAGAACGCGCAGATCTGGAGCGGCGCCGTCGACGTCGGCATCCAGGGCAAACAGATCAGCGACGAAGAAGCGGACGAAGCGGTCCGCGTCATTCTCGCGAAATTCCCGGACCGCGCTTCGAAGTGACCCGATGCATGCGGCCCCAGCGCCGCTCGAGCGCCCGCCGCTCACGCACTGATTGCGACGCACGCTGCGCTTCACGTTGCAGCTTCTGATAGCTGCTGAGCCTTCGCGCATCGAGCAATCCCGCCGCCACAGCTGCGTGCAGCGCACAGCCTGCATCGTCACGATGCTGGCAATCGCGGAAGCGGCAGTTCCGTGCGAGCGTCTCGATGTCCTCGAACACTGCGCTGACCGCGTCTTCCACCGCGCCCAGCTTGAGCTCGCGCATGCCTGGCGTATCGATGACCCAAGCACCCGACGGCAGCGCGAACATCTGGCGCGACGTCGTCGTATGTCGACCTTTGGCGTCGTGCGCGCGAATCGCGCCGGTCGCTTGTGCTTCCTTCGCCAGCAGCGCATTGACGAGCGTCGACTTGCCGACGCCGGACGAGCCCACGAACGCGACGGTTTGTCCGTGCGCGAGCCAGGGCGCGAGCGCAGCCGCAGCCGCTCGATCCGTGGCATTGAGCACGAGCACCGCGACGTTCGCCGCAATCGAGCCGGCCCGCGCCGCGAACGCTGCCGCGTCGGCGCATAGATCCGCTTTCGTCAGCACGATCACAGCCTCGACCTGTGCGTGCCGTGCAAGGGTTAAATAGCGTTCGAGCCGCGACGGATTGAAATCGTCGCTGCAGGAAGTGACGACGAACAGCGTGTCGAGATTCGCTGCGATGGCCTGCATGCGCTGCTCGATGCCCGCTGCCATGCGCGAGATCAGCGAACGGCGCTCGAGCAAGCGCAACACGCGCGGCGCATCGTGCTCGATCAGCAGCCAGTCGCCGATCGCAATCGTTCCTGCTGCTGTCGAGGCAAGGCGAGGCGGTACCACGACATCCAGCGACCCGCGCTCGCACAGCACCGTGAGCTGGCTGCGCTGCCCGCTGCAAACGCGCGCGAGAAAGCCCGCGCCCAGGTCTTCCAAGGTCAGTTGTTGGGAATAGAAAGCCGACCAGCCGAGCCGGTCGAGTGACACTTCGCTGCGCATTGCGTAAACCCCGATCGAAAGCCAACGGCGACCGGCTCGAAAACGAACCGATCGGTCATGCGCCGGGGTCGACGCGAGAAGAAATCAGGAGTCGGGCTGAAGCCCGGCCTACAGGTACGCGTTCCCGGCGGAGGTCGGGGTGCAGGCAGTCATAGTTCTCTTGACCTCTCCGGTGGGGAATGAAAAGGGGCGCGCAGAGTAGCGCGCGCCGCGCGGTCGTTCAAGATTCAGTGGTGGTCTTCAGGCGCGCGGACGAACGTGCGACATGAGCTCACCCTGGAAATGACGAACTCGCGCAGCCTGGCTCACTTCGCTGCCTCGGCGCACTTGCAGACTTCGCAGCCCTTGTCGAACACGACCTTCCAGCGCCCATCGCTCTCGCGCCGCCAGATCGAATTGAACGTGCCGACCTGCTCGCCCTTGGAGTTCAGTACCGGGCCGCTGCTGTGGGCGAGCTGACCGGAGTCGAGCACCTGCACTTCCTGCGAGCGCCACGAGAACGGCGCCTCCGGCTTCTCGTAGAGACCTTTCCAGCTCTCGACCACCGCTGCTTTGCCGCGGACCGCTTCCTTGCCGAAGAAGACTGCGTCCTCGGCGATGAACGTCGCGAATGCCTTGTGATCGCGCGCCGCCATGGTCGCGGCGAATGCGTTCTCCGCATCGCGCACTTGCTGCGTGAGTTGTTCGCGTGTTTCGGCCTGCGCGGCGGCGACGAAAGACAATGCGAGCAGGCAGGCGAGCGGGAGTCTCATTGGGTGCTCCTTGTTCAAACTGGGCGGGCCAGCGCCCAGGAGCATGGAGTATGGCTACTGTCCGCCGCTTTTGCTCGTCTTCACGAGATAGTCGACGAGCTCCGCGCGCTGTCGATCGTCGGCGATGCCCGCGAACGTCATCGAGGTGCCTGGGGCCACGGCCTGCGGGTCGCGCAGGAATTCGTCGAGTCGCTGCTCGTCCCAGCGGCCGCCGAGCTTTTCGAGCGCAGGCGTGTAGGCGTCGTAGTGCTCGGCGCGCGCCACGCCGCGATCGAGCAGGCCGTAGAGATCAGGACCCATCCGATGCGAGAAGCCGTCGTTGATGCGATGGCAGCCGGAACACGCAGTGGCGAACTGCACCGCGGCGGTCGACTCGGAGACGGGCTCGATCGTGAGCAGCGCCGCTTCGTCGGTCCACAACAGCAGGCGACCGTCATCGAGCTCCTGCACGTCGCGCACGCGTTTCTGCAGGGCAATCGGCTCGGTCACGACTGCGCGATTGCCATCGAGCACGACGCGGAACAGCGACTGCGCGCCGAGCGTGCCGATCATGAGGTCGCCGCGCCAGACCGGGAAGCGCTGGCGCTGGATCTGCAGCAGGTTGGAGATGCCGACGCCGGGCAGCCAGGCGTAAACAGGTTGCTGGTAGCCACGATGGTGTCCCTGTTGCTCGCTCAACGGCCAGATGAGCGCCCCGTAGTCCGTCCCATAGGTGACCAGCGGCCAGCCGTAGTTTGCGCCGGCTTGCAGCAGGTTCAGCTCGTCGCCGCCCCGCGCCGCATGCTCCGTTTCCCAGATGCGGCCATCCGGCGCCGCATACAATCCCTGCGGATTGCGATGGCCGAGCGTGTTGAACGAAATCGCGTGCGTGCGCAGATCGATGCGCAGCGTCTTGCCGTACATGGCCTGTGGATCCTGAGCGTACGCAGGGCCGCCCTCGATACCGGAAAAGCCGTGATCGCCGAGGGACAGCAGCAGCGTGTTTGCATCGAGCAGCACGAGGCGACCGCCGATCTCCTCGCCGCGGAACGGATTCTTGCCGCGCATCGCGCCTGCGCCTGCCACTGGCAGGCAGGGGCGGCTTTCGAAGATCGTCTGCCACTCGCCCGGCCCCGCGAGTCGTTCGAGCTCGCTCAGCCGCGTCTCGAGCTGCGACACGCGCACGGCGAAGCACCGCTCTTGCGGTTTCCAGATGTGGTGCGAGGCGAAAATCCGCACGCTGTCGCCGGCGATCTGCGCGATCACGTCCGCGACCCGGAAGCGCCAGGTCTGCACTTGCGGCTCGTGCTCCCGGTAGCCGTACGCCAGTACCGGCGCGGTCGCGCTGCCGTTGAAGGCTCGGGCGAATTCGTCGCGATTGGCGGGAACGCGGATCTGCAGCTCGCGCGCCTCGATGTCGTCGCCGGCGACGCGCAGCGTATAGAGATGGCCGTCGCCCGTTCCGAGCAGGAGTCGGTCTGCGAGGCGATCCAGTCCGCCGCCACGAGTCGCGGGCGGAGCAATCAATCCTTCGTGCGAGCGCACGCGTAGCACATAGAACGCCGTCTCCACGGTGCTCGTGACGACCTTCGCTGTCGGCTGCGAATGCGCGAACACGACTCGTCCGCCGTAAGCACCGACCGCGAGCAGCCCGACGGCCAGCACTGCGACGCCCGCAAGTTGTGCAACGCGCGGCGCCATCGCCAGCGGCGCAAGCACTGTGATCGCGAAAAGCACGGGTATCAGCAGGTACAGAGGCGCGTCGAGATGCTTCAACAACAGCGGCAGCAGGAACAAGCCGAAGATGCTGAAGGCAAGCGCAGTTGCCCCAACGAACGCGCGCCGCGTACCGGCGCGGGTAAAAACCATGGTGGCCAGCGCCGCGGACAGGTAACCGACGAGCAGCACCGCGATGGCGAACACCTCGTGTCGCGGCAGCTCCCACCAGGCCGCCTTCCAATTGAGCAGCGGCAGGCACAGAAAGATGAGAATCGTCAGGACGTGCGAGACGAGTTGGAGCAGGACGGGACGGCCGGAAAGTCGCATGGATGTAGCAGTGCCCCCGCTAGGCGCCATCCGAAGAACGCCTGCGCAGGGTAAAAGATCCACCGACGCAACTCGGCACTAGCGCAGCAGATCGGCCCGCGGCGGCTCCCAGGGCGGGACGTGCCGGGGACAGCCGGCAGGCGGGTCTTGCAATGCGATCTCGGCAAATCCGAGCGTCTTTTCCCGGTCATAACGCAAATCGCCAAGGACTGTCGCGGGCCCGACGGGTGCCAGCCACGGCACACGGATGAAGCGCATTGCTGCCGCAGCTTCGCAGTCCGTCGCGACGCGATCCCTTAGCCGATCGAGATCGGTCGCGATCTCACCGTACCAATGCAACTCTGCCGTATCCGCGGCGGGCACGCGTCCGAGCGGCGCGCTGCCCGGAAGATCGAGGCTGCGGCTGAGGCAGTTGTCGGCGGGAATCAGCGACGGCGCGAGCGCGAGCATCGTGCGCCTCGCAACGACCGCATGGTTCTGCGTCTGCACGAGCATGACTTCCCAGCACAGCGGATTCGCGGGCATCGGCGTCAACACGTGATCGATCGAGCGCGCACCCGCAAAGAGCGTGGCCGCGAGTGTGTCGATTCTGCGTGCAGTCATGCGTGAGCTCACGACGAATGTCGCAGTCACCGCGAGCCACAGCGTCACGCCGGCCGTCAATGCTGCCCGAGGTGTTGCGCGCCAGCCGATCAGCAGCATCGCCGCGATAGCGACGATCAGCGCGATAGCGGGCAGCAGCGGCACGAGACCGCTGAACAGAGCCACGCCGATGCCGATGGCCAGCACTGCAGCGACGATGAAACGCGCGACCCTCGAGCGGAATGTGAAAACGAGCGGTGCGCAGGCGGCCCAGAGCAGCGGCTCGGCGATGAACACGGCGTCGCCGTAGAACCATCGGTTCGAGAGCGGCCAGAACGGGTGCACGCCATAGTTGTTGGTGAAGTCCATTCCGATGTGCAGCAGCGCAGTGATTGCGAATACCGCACCGAGCCAGCGCACGTCGCGCGGCGACGGCGAATGACCCCGTCTCGCAAGTTGCCAGCGCGAGATGGCGAACGCGACGCCGGCCAGCACCAGCGCGCCAATGAGCGTGTGCGAGTAGCCGCGATGCTGCAGCAGGTAGTTGACCTTGCCGCCGATGAACGAATAGAGCACGTCCACGTCCGGCAGGTTGCTGCCGATCGCGGCCGCGGCGACCAGCAGGTTGCGGCGAACCTCGACCGGCAACCCGCGCGGGTCGGGCTGCGTGGCGCGCGCGACGGTTTCCCCGAGCAGTGCGCCGATGAGACTATGCGTGACATTGTCCATGCAGAAGGTCGAGCCGCCGCCAAAGTGACGAATTCTACCCAGCTCGCCTCGGCGATGATCGTCGGCTCCGGCGCGGCGCACGCCATCGTCAACGCTGTGCTCAAGTCGGGCAAGGACAAGATGTCGAGCCGCGCGTTGATCGACGGATTCAGCGCGCTGCTGATGTTCCCGGTGGCTTTGTTCCAGCCGCTGCCGCACGGCGCCTGGTCCTGGCTCGCGGCATCGGCCTGTGTGCACCTCGTCTACCTGGTCTGCCTGATCAAGGCGTTCGAGACGGCGGACATGAGCGTGGCGTACCCGATCGCGCGCGGTGCCGCGCCGGCGCTTGCCGCCGCCGGTGCCGTCGTGTTCTTTCACGAGCCGATCAACGTGTGGATCGCGTGCGGTATTGCTCTGGTTTCGAGCGGCGTTGCGCTCGTCGGGTTGGGCCGCAGCGTGAGCCGTACGGCGATCGCCTGGGCGAGTGCGACCGGCGTCTCGATCGCCCTGTACACCGTCGTGGATGCGCAAGGCGTGCGCGCGGCTCCGTCGGCGCTGAGTTACATCGCCTGGATCTTTCTGATGCTGGGGGGCGGAATCGGCGTGGCGTTTGCGCTGTGGCGCGGCCCGCGGTTCATTCTGGCCGCCCGTTCCGAGTGGCGCGCCGGTCTGTTCGCCGGTGCAATGTCCATCGTCACCTACGGTCTCGCACTGTGGGCCTACCGGCTCGGGGACACGCCCCGGCTGGCGGCGTTGCGTGAGACCTCGATCGTGTTCGCCGTGTTGATCGCCGTCTTCGTACTGAAGGAGCGGGTGACCGCGGCTCGCGCTGCAGGCATCGGCGTCATCGCGCTCGGCGCCGCGCTCTTGCTCATGCTGAACTAAGTCGGAATGGCTATGATCCGCCTCCCGGCGTGAACACGCGCTGGCATAACCGTTCGTTCGCGCATCGAGTCCAAGAAGGCTGCAATGGAATAGGGGATCCAAGCATGAAAGCGCACACAGTGCACAGGCTCATCATTTGCATTCTCGCCGCGACGCTCACTGCGTGCGCGTCATCGCCCTCCGGCTCGCCGGCTACGCCGTCGCAGGGCGGGGCAGCCGGCGGCGGCCTCGCGGCTGCGCTCGCCAGCGCGGATCGTCCGGCGGAGGACAAAGGTCGCGACGCGGACCGCAAGCCGGCCGAGCTGATGCAGTTCTTCGGCGTGAAGCCCGGCATGACGACGGTGGATCTCATCGCACTCGGCGGGTACGTCACCGAGGTGCTGTCGGTCGCGGTCGGCCCGAAGGGCAAGGTCTATGCGCAGAACCCGCCGGTCGCCCTGCAGCTGCGCGATGGCATGTACGCGAAGCAAATCACCGAGCGGCTGGCCGGCGAGCGCCTGCCGAACGTGGTGCGCGTCGATGCCGATCTGCCGGCCAGCGCGCAGATCCCGCCCGGCAGCGTCGATGTCGCGATCACGGCGATGAACTATCACGACATATACAACCGCAGTCCCGAAGCCGCCGTCGGCTTTCTGAAGGCGGTCTACACGATGCTGAAGCCGGGCGGCGTGCTCGGCGTGACCGACCACGTCGGCAACGACGGCGCCAACAACGCGCAGCTGCATCGCATCCCGAAGCATTTCCTGATCGACGACGCCAAGGCGGCCGGATTCACGATCGATGGCGAGAGCGACATCCTGGCGCACCCGGCCGACGATCACACCAAGGTGGTCTTCGATCCGACGCTGCGCGGCAAGACCGATCAGTTCGTCGTGCGGCTGCGCAAGCCGAAATGAGCGCGCGCCTCGCGGCGCTGCTCGCGTTTGCGCCGGCACTCGCGCTGGCGCAGATGCAGATCGGCGTCGACAACCCGCTGCGCACCGGCGAGAACCAGCAGGCAGCGGTGCACGTCAATGACGCGATCTATCTCGCGTACGGATTCGGCAACACTTTCCTCGTCACCACGCCCGCCGGCAACGTAGTCATCGACACGTCGTCGGTGGTGCGTGCGCCACGTGCGAAGGAGCTGCTCCAGCGCGAGAACGCCGGGCCCATCAAGTACATCATCCTGACGCACGGCCACGGCGATCACACCGGCGGCGTGCCGTTGTGGAAGGGCCCGGACACGCAGGTGATCGCGCAGAAGGAGCACTACGAGTTCGTCAACTACCAGACGCGGCTTGCGGGGTTCTTCGCCGAGCGCAACGCCGCGCAGTTCAACTTCCAGCGGCCGGCGACCGGCGCGTGGGCCGGCAACTACGGCGCGCAGATCGTCGCGACGGTGCAGTTCGACGATCGCTACGAGTTCACGCTCGGCGACACGAAGTTCGAGCTCTACAGCACGCCGGGCGAGACGCCGGATCATCTGACGGTGTGGATCCCCAGGTACAAGGCGGCATTCGTCGGCGACAACTACTACGAGTCGTTTCCGAACATCTACACCTTGCGCGGCACACAGCCGCGCTGGGCGCTCGACTACGTCGCGTCGCTCAACAAGGTGCTGGCGCTGAAGCCCGAGCTGCTGCTGCCGAGCCACGGCGAGCCGGTGCGCGGCAATGCAGAGATCACGCGCAGGCTGACGCAGTATCGGGATGCGATCCTGTACGTGCACGACGCGGTCGTGCGCGGCATGAACGAAGGCAAGGACGTGTTCACGTTGATGCACGAGATCAAGCTGCCGCGCGAGCTGGAAGTAGGCGAGGGCTACGGCAACCTGATCTGGTCGATCCGCGGCATCTACGAAGGCTACGCCGGCTGGTTCGACATGAAGCCCGCGACCCTGTACGACGTGCCGATCGACACGGTGTTCCCGGATCTCGCGAAGCTGGCCGGCGGCGCCAGGCCGATCGTGGAGCTCGCCGCTCAGTACGTCGCTGCCGGCCGTTACGTCGAAGCATTGCACTTGACCGAGGTCGCGCTCGCGAGCGAGCCACTATCCCGTCCGGCACTCGAGACGCGGTTGAAGGCGCTCGAGAGCCTGCGTGAGAAATCGGAGAACAGCAACGAGCGCGGCTGGCTCGACTACCACATCCGGACGATGAAGAAGAAGTTGGAGCTGCGCTGAGCTCAGTCCGACACTTTCGCTGCCACCGGCACCAATGCCGACACGGTGAGCTGCGGCTTGCCGATGTTGCCGAACGCCGAGCAGCGCACCTGGTCGGTCACGATCTGCACCGACATCCGCGGCAGCAATTGCCGGCGCAGCTGCTGGACCAGCTCGCAATCGCCCGGCGCGAGCTTCATCTCGCGGCTGCGCGCGAATGAGATGGTCTTCCACACCGCCGGGAACCGTTGCACGTCCTCCGCGCTCGGCAGCCGTTCGCCGCGCACCCGCGACACGAGCTCGTCGCGAGCATCGTAGCTCGTCAGCTCTTCGAGGTTCTCCGGTGTCGCTTCGACGGGCGAGGCCAGCACGATCTCGAAGCGGGCGATCGATTGCGCGTCGTCGCACGAGTACGCGCGCAGCTGGATGCCGCCGCGTGCGCCGACAGTGGTGAGAATCGTCTCCAGTTTGTCCTGCAGGCCGCCGCACGAGTAGAGCGTGCTGTAGCCGCGGTACACGAAGGTGATCCGTTGCGGCTTCCACACCGCATCCACCACTGCTGCATCGGGTTGCGACTGCGCGTGCGCGACGCTGCCGGCCAGCAGCACTGCTGTCCACGCGATCACGATCAATCGGCCGCTTCGTCTCATCTTGCTCATCGGGCCTCCCTCGGTTCCGGTGGGCTGCGTGCCCCATGCAAACCGGCTCCGCTGCTCCGTTGCGGGAATCTAGGCGCGGCGCGAACACGCGCCCATAGATGATCGGCCAATTGCGAGCAGCCGCCGGTAAGCGGTGCGTCGCGACTGTGCAGGTCCCGCTGTTATGATCGGAAACGCAGGGGGAGGTCCGACATGCAACCACGCAGCACCGCAGGGCCGTTGAACGGCTGGCCGATCGTCGGCTTCGCAGCCGTCGCCATCGTTGCGGCGGTGCTGGCGGCGATTGCGACTGCGCCGGACGTGGGCGAGGCAGCCGCGCGCTCCGTGCGGCTCACAGCGCGGACTTCGGTGACGTTGTTCCTGGCGGCATTCACTGCAGCGGCGCTGTGGCGCTTCTGGCCGAATGCCTGGACACGCTGGCAGCGGCAGAATCGCCGCTATCTCGGCGTGTCGTTCGCCTTCTCGCACGCCGTGCACCTCGGCGCGATTTTCTGGCTGCAGCACGTTCGGCCGGTCGAATTCGCGCAGCAGGTCAACGCGATCACGTGGATCGGCGGTGGGCTCGCTTATGTGTTCATTGCCGCCATGACGGCGACTTCCTTCGACCGTACGGCAGAGCTGATCGGGCCGCGCGCCTGGAAGCTCCTGCACACGGTCGGCTCGTACTACATCTGGCTGATCTTTGCGAACAGCTACATCGGCCGCGCGCTGGCGATGCCACAATACATTCCGGCCGCCGCGCTCATCGTGCTCGCACTGGGTCTGCGCATTGCGGCCCGTGTGGCACGCTCGCGCGGCGCGCAACCTGCCACTGCCAACTGATCGTTCGACCATTCGAGAGGGGTTTTGAGGATGCGGATCGTCGCCATCATGAGAATTGCAATTGCGGGCCTGCTCGCGCTGCACGCTGCCTCAGTCTTCGCCGATTGCACGCGTCCGCGTCCGACGTTCTCGATACCCGAGGGCGGTTCCGCCAGCGAAAAGGATCTGGCGGCGGCGAACGCCGCGCTGGCGGACTTCGGCAACAAGGTGCGCGATTACCTGTACTGCATGAACGGCGAGAGCAGCCAGAAGGCCGTCGGCAAGGACCAGGCGGCGCGTGAGGAGCTCGCGAAAACGTACGTGGCTGCTCACAACGAAGCAGCGAACGAGCTCAGAGGTCTGGTCACCTGCTACAACACGCAGCGCGAAATCTTCAAGAGCACGGGCGGCGGCACGAAGCCGAAGTCGGCCGACTGCTCTTCTTATATCGCCGCAGCGGCGACGACGCAGCCGACGGGCAGCGGTCCGCCGGTGGTCACGACCGAGTTGGCCGTGGAAGCATCCGGCCGCACCGTCGAGATTCCGGGCGGCGGCAGCTGGCTGTACTACCTCGTGCGCGACGATCGGCCGCGGCGCTGCTCGTCGCAGGACAAGGCCGAAGAGTGTCTGTACCGCGCGGTGCACGTCCGTAACGACTCGGACGAGACGCTCGAATGCAAAGGCGAGATCGCTTACGCGGGCACCGACAGCAAAGGGCGTGCATCGGCGACGTCGCAACTGCTCGTCGGCGGGCGTGGCACCTACATCCTCGTCGAGAGCCTGGCCAAGCAGGGCACGAACGCGGAAACGTTCGATGCGGCGTGCAAGGTGCGCCCGAAACTGCCGCCGCTCGACACGCCGGCCAACTGCAAGTACGAGGTCGTGAAGCCGGTTTCGATCGCCGATTACTATCCGGCGGCGGCGCAGGACGCGAACGAGGAGGGCCCGGTAGTCGTCGAGTTCACGCTGTCCGGCAAGGCGGCGCGTCCCACCGACGTGCGTGCCGTTGCCGGCAGCATGTATCCGCGGCTGGACGAGGCAGCGGTCAAGGCGGTCAGCGACATGGTGATGAGCAGCAGCTGCGGCAAAGCGCGCTATCGGCTCAAGCTGAGTTTCCAGTTATCGCAGTGAACGCTCTGCGCACCGTAGCCGTCACGCGTTACGTCACGCCGCTGCGGGAAGGAGGGTCGGTGCCCGCCATCGTCGAGGCGGACGATGACGGCATGTACGTGCTCAAGTTCCGCGGCGCCGGTCAGGGACCGAAGGCGCTGATCGCCGAGCTGCTCGCCGGCGAGATCGCCCGCGCCGCCGACCTGCCCGTGCCCGAGATCGTGCTGATCCAGCTCGACCCGGAGCTGGCGCGCACCGAGCCCGATCCGGAGATCCAGGACCTGATCCGCGCCAGCGGCGGCCTCAATGTGGCGCTCGACTACCTGCCGGGCGCGGTGACTTTCGATCCCGTGACGTATCGGCCGCCGCCAGCGCTCGCCTCGGCGATCGTCTGGTTCGACGCTTTCGTCACCAACGTCGATCGCACCGTGCGCAATACCAACATGCTGATGTGGCACCGCCAGCTGCACCTGATCGATCACGGCGCCGCGCTCTATTTCCATCATTCCTGGAGCGACGACTACCTCGAGCGCAGCCACGACCCGTTCACGCGAATCCGCGATCACGTGCTCCTGCCGTTCGCCGGCGCGCTGCAGGAAGCGCATGAGAGCATGCTGGAGCGCCTGACGCCGGCAGTGGTGCGCTCGGTCGTCGCGCTGATTCCGGACGAGTTGCTGACGAGCGAACCGTCCGCGGGCGACGCGACCTTTGCGGGTCCGGGCGAGTATCGTGCCGCGTACGAACGTTGGCTGTTGCGCCGGCTCGAGCCGCCGCACGAGTTCTTCACGGAGGCCCTGCGTGCCCACGCCCAGCTCGTATGACTACGCGATCGTGCGCGTCGTGCCGCGCGTCGAGCGCGAAGAGTTCATCAATGCGGGTGTGATCCTGTCGTGCCAGGCGCAGGACTATCTCGGCGCGCGCATCGAGCTCGACGAGCAGCGCCTGCTGGCGATCGACGCGGCTGTGGATCTCGACTCGGTGCGGGCCAACCTGGCGAGCATTCCATTGATCTGTGCCGGCGGTCCGGCGGCCGGCCCGATCGGTCAGCTGACGCCGCGCGAGCGCTTCCATTGGCTGGTCGCCCCGCGCAGCACCGTCATCCAGACTTCGCCGGTTCACTCCGGTCGCTGCCAGGATCCGGCGGCGGCGCTGGATCATCTGCTGCGGACGATGGTGCGGGCGCGACCGTAGCCCACTCTTTCGAGCGCTGCGCCCACTGCTTGAGGTACCCGCCGCGCGAGATCTGGCTCGGCGGCACGTCGCGATCGAACGCGCCGCCGTTCGGGCTCCACGGGTAATAGCCGGTGTCGCTGCGCGTCCGGCCGTAGACGCGCTCGTCGTCCGGCCCGCCGATGGCGCTGTAGTCGTCGGGGTTCTTCTCCAGCGCATTGTCGTCACGCGGACGCTTCTCGCCTGCATGACGCAGCGTCTGATTGCGCTCAGACCACTGCTCGTGCACCCCCGGACGGAAATCTCTGACCATGCTGGCGTAACGATCCGGACCGGCGCCGGTTCCGGGATGAGGTGTGTTCGTGTGACCTGCGTCACTCGAGGTGTCGGTTCAGCGTACGTCTTATGTCTGGGTGGACGCGGTGCAGGAATACTGGCTCCATGGGCAACAAAGCAAAGATTTCGACGGCGGCCGACGGGCGCAAGTCCGGCCGCGCCGTGTTCGACAACCAGGGCCGTGCCAGCTGGGAATGGCAGACGGCCACCGGTGTGTTCGAGACCGACGTGACCAACGAACAGATGCAGAATCTCGAAGCCGCCGGCTTGGCGTTGGTCGAGAGCGAGCCGAAAGCGGTGTCGCACGGCCGGGTCTGGACCGCCGCGTCGCACCCGGTCACCCGGACCGCGAGCGCCGCGGCGCCTGCGCGCAACCCGACAGTGCTCAAGCGCCTCCTGCGCCGCCTGGCTGGCTGAACCCCAGAGACGAAATATCTCGCAAAGCTTCTTACCTTTGCGTCTTCGCAGCTTTGCGAGAGTTCATTCTGATCTTGATTTGTGTCGAACGATCCGTTCGCGCAGCGGGTGATTCGCAATGATCACCCGCGCATGGGTGCGCGCCTTCACTGAGTGCACTGCATTCGGCGGCACCACTGCTGCCGTGCCGGCGGCCGCGACGATCGTCTCGCCGGCGATCGTGATCTCGAGCGTCCCTTCGACGATGTGCCACACCTCTTCCTCGTCGTGCGAATGCGCGTGGATGGAGGCGCCGGCGTCGACGTCGTAGTAAGCGAAGCTCATGGACTGCGAGGCGAAGTAGCGGTCGTGCCAGCCGGGCAGCGGCTCGCCCGCCGCCTGGCTCCTGACGTCGATGAACGGCATCGTCTTCAGCTCCCCGGGTCGATCCTCGCGAAGGCCTCGGCCACTTCCTGCGGACGGCTCGGGCGCACCAGGCGCGTGATTTCCTGGCCGTCCTTCATGAATACCAGCGTCGGCCACAGCTTGACGCCGAATGAGCGGCCGAGCGGCTGGCCGCTGCCGTCCTCGACCTTGATGTGCCGTACCTGCGGGTGCGTCGCGAACGCGCTCTTCAGCAGCGATTGCGCCCGGACGCACCAGCCGCACGAGACGCTGCCGAACTCCAGCAGCAGTGCTCCGGCCTGCGCGTCGATTTCCGCGCGGGTCGGCTCGGTGGCGGTGTAATCGAGGGTCATCGGCATGATGGAATGTTCTCAGAACAGTTTGACGAGCGCGACGATCACGAGCACCGGGACTGCGATCACGCAGGCGACGACGAGCGCCAGCAGCAGCGAGAAGCCGATCACGAACCAGCGGCTGCTGCGCCGGCTGCCGATCGGATCGAGTTGGAACTCCGCCAGCAGCGCCAGGTTGCGGCTGTTGGCCTTGAACACGGCGTCGAACAGGTCGCCGGCGAACGGAATGGCGCCGAGCACCGTCTCGAGGGCGACGTTGCCGACCATGCGCAGCAGGATGCTGCGCGGCGCGCCGAGGCTGCGCGCCTCGTTGATGATGTACGCAGAGAACAGCGCGCCGATCACGTCGCCGAGTCCGGGCAACAGGCCGATGATCGGATCGAGGCCGATGCGGTAACCGCCGGGCAGCGGGATGGAGTTGTCGAGCAGCCAGGCGAGCGAGCGCAGGCGGCGGATGCGCTCCGTGGTGCGCGGCGCGTCAGCAGCGGAAATGAGCGTCGCGGTTTTCATGTACTCTAGAGCGCATGAGCGTCACGCAGGTTCCGGCGGTCGAGGCCTTCTATCACACGCTGACCGGTGCCTACGCCTACCTCGCATACGATCCCGCCGCGCGCCAGGCCGTGATCGTCGATCCCGTCCTCGACTTCGACCGCCGTTGCGGCGCGGTGACGACGGTATTCGCCGACCAGATGCTGGCGCGCATTCGCGAGCTGCAACTGCAGGTCGCGTGGATCCTCGAAACGCATGCGCACGCCGATCACCTGTCTGCGGCAGCCTACCTGAAGGATGCGCTCGGCTGCCAGGTTGCCACCGGCGCCGGCGTGTGCGAAGTGCAGGTGACTGCGGCACACATGTTCGACCTCGAGCCGCAGTTCGTCACCGACGGCTCGCAGTTCGATCGGCTGTGGAACGACGGCGATCGGTTCCGCATCGGTGAGGTCGCGTGCTCGGTGCTGGCAACGCCGGGCCACACGCCAGACTCCGTCACCTATCTGATCGGGGACTGTGCTTTCGTCGGCGATACGTTGTTCCTGCCGTATCTCGGTACGGCGCGCTGCGACTTTCCGGGCGCGAGTGCCGCACAGCTGTACGATTCCATCCGCAAGTTGTACCGGCTAGCCGATGCGACGCGCATCATGACCGGCCACGACTATCCGACCGCGCCCGCCGAAGCTGCGTACTGCTCGGACGTGCGCGCGGAAAAACAAGGCAACGTGCACCTGAGCGCGGCAACGTCGCGCGAAGACTTCATCGCATTCAGAGAGCAGCGCGACCGTACGCTGCCGTTGCCGGAGCTGTTCTTCTTCGCGTTACAGGTGAACGTGCGGGCAGGACGGTTTCCGCCGGAAGCTGCCAACGGCACGCGCCAACTGCACGTGCCGCTGCATTTACCGCAAGATTGGCGCGACTAATCGTCGGAGCGGCGGCCGATGCGCCCGCGCCGTTCCCGGCCGTCGAACAGGCGCGAAGCCACGCCGAAGTCGATCAGGCGCCGCGGCTCGGCGCGCCGATCCTTGTGCTTGATGTACTTGCACTGGCACTTGCCGCGCATCGAGCACCCGCTCAGCGGCAGCGGCGGCGCATCGCGCACCAGGAAGCGGTGCTCGCTGAACTTGCGCGCCATGTCGCA
>DATBKP010000137.1:0-14468 GCA_036555785.1 Steroidobacteraceae bacterium | reverse complement strand
GATGTAGGTCGGGCTGCAGCCCGACTACTGCGGTTTCGGTTCCTCGGGCTGGTCCGGCGGGGTGTCTTCGGGCGCCGGCTCTTCGTCGAAGTTCTCGAGCTGTTCCGGCGGCGGGTTGCCGTCGAAGATCGCGTACTCGCGCCGCTGCAGCCACGAGTCACGAATAAAGGCGTACGGGTCGTACGTTTTCTGCAAGGTCGCATCCAGCGGCAGCAGCTCGGAGCGGGTGTGCACCGCGTCGAGCACGCGCTCACCCCAGAGCGCTTCCCACGGCGCGTCGACGTACGTCACCGGGTCGAAGAAGTAATCGACCATGCGCGACGGCGCATCGCGCAGCGTCGAGGGACCGAAGAACGGCAGGTTCAGATACGGTCCGGAACCGACGCCCCAGACGGCGAGCGTCTGGCCGAGATCCTCGTCGTTCGCGTCCAGCCCGGCCGAGGTCGCGGGATCCAGCAAGCCGCCGATGCCGAGCGTGGTGTTGATCAGAAAACGGCCGGCGTCGCGCAAGCCCAGCCGGGGCTTGCCCTGCAGGAACTGGTTGATGACCGTCGCCGGATATTCGAGGTTGGCGAGGAAGTTGCCGATGCCCACCCGCATCCAGTGCGGCGTGATCTTGCGATAGCCCTTGGCGACCGGCTTGAGCGCGGCGCGGTCGACGGCGTCGTTGAACTTGTAGACGCCGCGATTGAGCTTCTCGAAGCGATCGTCGGCAGTGGTGCGGCCCGGAGTGGCCGCGCAACCGGCGGCAAGCAACGCGATTACTACCGCGGCGGCGGCGCGCAAGGGGCTGAGCATGCGTCGAGGATCTCCGAACCGGTGGACTGCGGCGGGACGGCCGCGGCGCATTGTATCAATACCCGCGTCGGCGGTTCTCTTCTGTCTGCACCGGGCGACGCACGCGTTTGGGCAATGCTTGCTGCACTTCTTCGAGGCGGGCCTCGAAGCGCGCGCGCTGCACGTCGGTGATCTTCGGCACGGCCAGCGCGAGCTGCAGCTGATTGATGGCCAGCGGCAGGTCGCCGCTCATCAGGTGGTACTCCGACATGTAGTAGTACGAGTCGGCCACGTCGCCGGCGGCGTTCGCCGCCTGCGCCGTCAGTTTTGCCTGCTCCGGCGTCGGCGGTACGACGTTGAAGAGATCGAGCAGGATCTCGTGCGCACGCTTGGAATCGCCAAGCTGCATCAGCGCCTCGGCGTAACGCACGGTCACCGCAATGTTGCGCGGGAACAGCTCGCGCGCGTGCTGGAGCGTGGCGAGCGAGTTCTCGCCCTTGCCAGCCATCAGCTGTGCCTGGCCGAGCGCCGTGTGATATTGCACCACGGTCGGATCCGCGTTGCGCAGACGCTCGAAGATCGGCACGGCTTTGGCGGCCTGACCGGAAATCATCAGCGCCAGCGCGCGGCCATAGATCTGCGCGGGTGTCGCGTCGGGCTCGTTGCCGATGATGGCTGCATAGTACGAGCGCGGATCTTCGCCCGGCGGTGTCGAGAGAACACGCAGGCGCTCGCGTGTGAGCGCGTAGCTCACGCTGTCCGGCTCGGGCTTCACATCGAGCTGCGCGGCGCGTTCCTTGGTTTCCGCGATACGCGTGCTGGTTACGGGATGCGTGCGCAGCATTTCCGGAATGTTGGCCTCGCTGCCGCCGGCGTGCGCGCTCATCGTCTCGAAGAATTCCGGCATGCCCATCGGATCGAAGCCGGAGCGGGCGAGTATGCCGAGCCCGACGCGGTCCGCTTCGGTCTCGTTGGCTCGCGTGAAACTGATCTGCTGCTGGAGCGCGAGCGTCTGCGCGGCTGCTACGCCCGCCATGGCCGCGTCGCCGCCGCCACCCGCCGCTGCGCCGACCAGGATCGCCGCGAGCATGGCCGCGGTCGAGATCAGGCTTGATTTACTCTGCGCGGCAAGGCTGCGCGCGATGTGCCGCTGCGTAACGTGCGCAACCTCGTGCGCGATCACGCCGGCCAGCTCGCTCTCGTTCTTCGTGTCCAGCAGCAGGCCGCTGTTCACGCCGATGAAGCCGCCCGGCAGCGCAAAGGCGTTGATCGTGTTGTCCTTGACGATGAAGAAGTTGAAGCGCTGCGAGCCGTCGTTCGCCTGGCTCGACAGCTTCGCGCCGATCGAGCGGATGTACTCCGAGACTTCGGGGTCTTCCAGGATCTGGTCCTGGTCGCGCAGGCCGCGCACGATCATGCGGCCGATCTGATATTCGTCGTCGAGCGTGAGCGTCGTGGTCGCCGGGCTGCCGATGTCCGGCAGATCCTCGGGGTCGGCAACGGCACGCGAGCCTGCGGCCAGCGTCAGGACAGCGCTCAGAAGCAACGTGGCGATGATCTTCACGAGGGTCAGTGTGGTGTGCCGGGACGGCGGTGTAAAGGCGTTGGACCGGGGCGGGCGTCATCGGTTCGATGACAGTGTGAGTGCGGCCGTTCGTTCAGGTTCGGGCCGTCGGAAAAAGCTCTAAGCTCCCCGCGGGATGGGGAGAACTGCAATGCTCGCAGGCAATTTTTCGCGGGGCGGCGCGCTCGCCCTGGTCGCGTTCTTCGCAGCTACCGCAAGCCACGCCCAGACGACACCTGCGACCCAGACGCAGGTCGTGCTGCTCGGCACGGGCACCCCGCCGGCGGACCCGGACCGCTCGGGCCCGGCTACCGCGATCGTCGTCAATGGCACGCCCTACTTGGTCGACTTCGGCGCCGGCGTCGTGCGGCGGGCGAAAGCGGCAGCTGTCGATCGCGGCATCGCTGCGCTCGATCCCGTCAAGCTGCGCGTCGTGTTCGTGACGCATCTGCACTCGGATCACACCGTCGGCTACCCGGACCTGATCCTGACGCCCTGGGTGCTGGGCCGGCGCGTGCCGCTGGAAGTCTACGGACCGAGCGGGATCGGCTCCATGACGCAGCACGTCCTGCAGGCATACAGCGCAGACTTCGAGACGCGCCAGAAGGATCGCAAGCTGTACGCGGGCGGCTCGTTCCCGGAAGGACACGCCGTCAACGCGCACGAGATCAAGCCGGGCGTCGTCTACAAGGACGAAAACGTGACGGTCACTGCTTTCGCCACCAAGCACGCGATGGAGAGTTACGGCTATCGCTTCGATACTCGCGATCGCAGCATCGTGATCTCCGGCGACACCAATCCGACGCAGGCGACGATCGATGCGTGCCGCGGCTGCGACGTGCTGATCCACGAAGTGCTCACGCACGACTGGCTCGCGAAGCGGCCGGACTTCCAGGCATACGCCGCGCAACACCACACCACCACCACGCAGCTGACGGAGCTCGCAACGCAGGCGAAGCCCGGGCTGCTGATTCTTTATCACGCATCGCTTTCGCTGCGCCCGGCGGTCGATGCCGAACGCTCGAGCCCGGCGACGCTGCTCAATGAGATGTCGCGGTATCCGGGCCACGTGGTCGTGGGGCGTGATCTGGACGTGTATTGAGCGGGGAAGGTGGCGGAGAGGGAGGGATTCGAACCCTCGTAGGGACGTAATGCCCTCAACCGATTTCGAATCGGTGCCGTTGTGACCGCTTCGGTACCTCTCCGGCGGGAGGCGGATTCTACACGAAGCTCGCCCCGGTTGAAGCCGACCGCGACGGGTCCCGGGGGGCGCAGGGCTGGTAATCTCTACCCGTGAAAGCCGCCCTGGCCATCATCGCCACGCTCCTGCTCGGCACGTGCTCGCAGCCGCCGACCGTGCTGGAGCAGATCATGCGCTCGGGCGAGCTGCGCGTCGTGACGCGCAACCTGCCGAGCGCTTACTACCTGGGCGCCTCCGGCCCGCAGGGGCCGGAATTCGATCTCGCCAGCCGCTTCGCCGAGGAGCTGGGCGTGCGGCTGTTCGTGTACTCGGTGCCGAACGTCGCCGACGCGATGCGCGAAGTCGAGCAGCACCGGGCGCACATCGCCGCGGCCGGGCTGACGCGCGGCATCCGCCTGCCGTCGAACGCGAGCTTCGGTCCGCCGTACCAGCAGGTGCGCGAGCACCTGATCTTCCGCCAGGGCGAGACGCGGCCGCGCACGATCAAGCAGGCCAACGAGGGCCATATCGAAGTCGTCGGCGGCAGCGCGCACGCCGCGACGCTGGAGCAGTGGCGCGCGCTCAATCCGAACCTGTCGTGGGTCGAGAACCCGCTCGCGGAAACCGAGGAGCTGCTGTACCGGCTGTCGCGGCGCGAGTTCGACTACACGGTGGCGGACTCGAACGAGTTCGCGATCGGCCGCGCGTTTCACCCGGAGATCCGCATCGCCTTCGACCTTTCGCAGGGAAAATCGCTGGCGTGGGTCGTCGACACGCGCGACGCGAGCCTGCTGCGGCGGGTGACCGCTTTCTATTCGTCGCTGCGCGCGGAGGGACGGCTCGCACAGATCCTCGACACCTACTACGGGGACACCGACCGGTTCGATTACATCCAGTCGCGCGTCTTCATGGAGCACATCGAGACGCGGCTGCCGCGCTACCGTCAATGGTTCCGCGAAGCCGCGTCGGAAGTCGGCGTCGACTGGCGGCTGCTCGCCGCGGTCGGCTACCAGGAATCGCAGTGGGATCCGGGCGCGACGTCGCACACGGGCGTGCGTGGCCTGATGATGCTTACCGAAGAAACGGCGCGCGCTCTCAACGTGCCGGACCGCCTCGATCCGCGCGGCAGCATCTTCGGCGGCGCGCGCTACTTCGTGTGGCTGCGCAACCAGATACCCAAGCGCATCCTCGAGCCGGACCGGACGTGGTTCACGCTGGCCGCGTACAACGTCGGCGTCGGTCACCTGGAGGACGCGCGCATCCTCACGCAGATGCACGGCAAGAACCCTGACTCATGGAGCGACGTGCGCGAATACCTGCCGCTGCTGACACAAGCGAAGTGGTACACGCGCGTGAAGCGCGGCTATGCGCGCGGTTGGGAACCGGTGCGCTTCGTGGAGAACATCCGCGGCTATATCGACATCCTGGATTGGGTCGCGACCGAGACGCGGCCGCCACCGCCCGTCTCCGTGCCGTCCGACATCACCGCGGATGCACGACCGCAGGATTCTCCAAGTTCCCGCACCCGGCCGGCGCTAGCCTCATCGCAACACAAGTGAGGAGTAGCGTTCCATGGCTGCTGTCCATATCGAAACGCCGATCCGTGCACCCGCGGCGCAGGTCTGGAAAGCGCTGGCCGCGACCGGCGATGGGCATCTCGCCTTCGCCGGCGTCCTGACTGCGTGCCGGATGGAGCGCGAGGATCTGCGTATCGCGACCTTTGCGAACGGGCAGACGGTCAAGGAGCGCATCGTCAGCGTCGAGCCGCAGCGCATGCGGATCGCTTACGGCGTGATCGAGAGTCAGTTCGTACACCACAGCGCCGCCATGCAGGTCATCCCGCGCGGCGAGGATGAGTGCGTGTTCGTGTGGATTGCCGACGTGCTGCCGCACGCAGCGGCAGCGGTGATCACGCCGCTGATGGAGCAGGGCGCGCGTGCCTTGCAGAGCGTGATGGAGAGGCCTGGATCCCCGCCTTCGCGGGGATGACGCCTCACTTCTTCTTCGGCGCGACTTTCTCGGCGTAGGTGCGCGCGAGCTCTTCCGAGAACAGCGTCGGCAGTCCTTGCTCGCTGCGCTGGTTCAGCACCTGGTAGAACTCGGCATAGAGATCCCAGTACTTCATCTTGTTGGTCGCGCCGAGCAGCGGGCCGCGCTTGAGGCCGCGGTCGAACCGCTCCTGCAGCTCGCCCGGCTCGATGCGGTTCATCAGCTCGTCGACGGCAGCCTGGATGGCGCCGACCAGCGCTGTCTGATGCGTGCGGATATCGGCGAACGACTCGCGGATCGCTTCGATCGGTCCGAGGTATCGGGTGCTGTGCGGGTCGAGCAGCTTCAGCACCGCCTCGTCCACGCTCGCGGAGAATTTCAGCGGATTGTTCTCGCCGGGCTGGATCGTGGTCTGGCTGAGGCGCAGCCGGCTCTTCAGGTCCGAGCGGCCCTTGAGCGCATCCATCATGCCGAGCACGGACTCGCGCAGCATCTGGCCGGCGAGCGTCAACAGCACATTCTGGGCGTCGGCGGGCAGGCTCGCGGGATCGATGCCGGCGCCGCGACAGAACGCGTCCACTCCGGACGACGATTCGACGGAGCCGCTGTCGACCGCGCGCTTCGGGCGCTCGGGCTCGGGCTGCTTCTCCGGCCGTGCGATCGCGGCGGACGAGGTGAGCGCCTGCAGCGCCTTGCGATCGTACGGTCGCGTCTGCATGTGCCAGTCGTCCGCCGGCTTGGCTTCGGGCTTCGGCTCGGCCCTGGCTTCGGCCTTGCGGCCATGAGCGACGGTCTTGTGCTCGCCGCTCTCGCCGAGGAGCGATGCGAACGCGGTCTTGGGCGCTTTGGCCGGCATCGGCGTGGCCGGGATCGGCGCCATCGACTTCAGCTCGTCGGAATCCAGCGCGAGCGCGCTCTCGAAATCGAGCGGCTCCGACGAGGTGGCCGCGCGCTGCGCCGCCGGGAACTTCGGCGCCGGCGCGATCGCGGAATCGGTGATCAGGTCGGTGAGGTCGAGCTCCTCGCCGAGATCGTTGTCGGTGGCCTTCGGCGCGGTGCGGACGTTCGACTTGTTGCGGACGCGCGGCGGCGCCGGTACCTGGCCGCTGGCATCGGGAGAGAAATCGTTGCGCTCGTCGATGCTGACGAGCACCTCGTAGTCGCCGAGCCGCAGCCGGTCGCCGTCCTGCAGGTTATAGGCCCCCTCGACCGAGGCCGGGGTGTCCGAGCCGTTGATGAACACGCCGTTGGTGCTGGTGTCTTCGAGGACCCACTGGCCGGCCTTGAACTCGACCTTGCAATGGTGGCTGGAGACGTAGCGGTCCGGGTCGGGCAGGATCCAGTCGTTGTCCTGTGCCCGCCCGATGCGCCCGCCGGTGACGCCGAACAGGCGCGAGCTGCGCTTGCCGAGCGCCTTGTAGTGATCGCTGATGACTCGGAGTTTCAGTGCCATGGGGCGAGCGGATGCAAAGCGAAAGGTCCCACACAGATTATGGATAATATAGGGACGCAGACTACCAACCCGCCCCGGAACCCAGATGGCAGCCAGTCACATTTTCAAGGTCGTTTTCGTTAACCAGGGCAAGGTCTACGAGATCTATGCCCGCAAGGTCAGCCACGGCTCGCTGTTCGGCTTCATCGAGGTGGAGGAGCTGGTGTTCGGGGAGCGCTCCGCGGTCGTCGTGGATCCCTCCGAGGAGAAGGTGAAAGCTGAATTCGAAGGGGTGAAACGCACGTATTTACCGCTGCACTCGGTGCTGCGCGTCGACGAAGTGCGACAGCAGGGCGTGAGCAAGGTCAGCACCCTCGAAGGCTCGAACGTGACGCCGTTTCCGGTGCCGCTGTATACGCCCGGGGACAAGAAGTAACCGGCCCTTTCCGCTATCATTCGCCCCCGTTCACGCACTACGCTCCAAGATGCTGATACTGCCGGGCGCCCCTGCACTCTCCGACTTCCGAACAACGAGACTTCTCGCCGCGGTAACGGCCCGCGGCCACGCGGTCGAAACCCTGAGTGCGCGCTTCGTCCATTTTGTGCAGTCGCGTCGCGACCTCAGCGCCAACGAGCAGCGCATCCTGGCGGCCCTCCTGACCTACGGTCCGCGCACGCCTGACGGCGTGGCGGCTGCGGCACTGCCCAGGCGCCCGATCGTCGTCGTGCCGCGGCCGGGCACCATCTCGCCCTGGTCCAGCAAAGCGACCGATATCGCGCACGTCTGCGGCCTGGACGCGATCGAGCGGATCGAGCGCGGGATCGCGTACGAGCTGCGCGCCGCCCGCGAGCTGCCGACGGAGCAGTTGCAGGCCATCGCGCCAGCGCTCTACGACCGCATGACTGAAGCCGCGATGTTCTCGCTCGACGACGCCACGCAGTTGTTCGCGCATGAAGCGGCGCGACCGCTGCGCACGGTGCCGCTGCGCGCGCGCGGGCGCGCTGCGCTGGTCGAGGCGAACGAGAGTCTGGGTCTGGCGCTGTCCGACGACGAGATCGACTACCTCACCGCGAATTTCACGCGGCTCGAGCGCGACCCGAACGACGTCGAGCTGATGATGTTCGCGCAGGCGAACTCGGAGCATTGCCGTCACAAGATTTTCAACGCCGACTGGATCATCGACGGCGAGCGCCAGCCGAAATCGCTGTTCGCGATGATCAAGAACACGTACGCCCGCAATTCGCGCGGCGTGCTGTCCGCCTATCGTGACAATGCCGCCGTAATGGAAGGCGCGCATGGCGAGCGCTGGTTCGCCGACGTGGACAGCCACGTATACGCGCGCAACGCGGAGCCGATCGACATCCTGATGAAGGTCGAGACGCACAACCATCCGACTGCGATCTCGCCCTACCCGGGCGCGGCGACGGGCGCGGGCGGCGAGATCCGCGACGAGGGCGCCACCGGCCGCGGCGCCAAGCCGAAAGCAGGCCTCGCGGGCTTTTCCGTCTCGCACCTGCGCATTCCCGGTTTCGAGCAGCCGTGGGAGGAGCGCGATTTCGGGCGGCCCGCGCGCATCGCAGCGGCGCTCGACATCATGGTCGAAGGCCCGATCGGCGCCGCCGCGTTCAACAACGAATTCGGCCGCCCGAACATCCTCGGCTACTTCCGCACGTTCGAGACGGAGCTGGAATCCGGCGCGCGCGCCGGTCTGCGCGGCTACCACAAGCCGATCATGATCGCGGGCGGGCTCGGCAACGTGCGGCGCATGCACGTCGAGAAGGCGGACGTTCCCGCCGGCGCGAAAGTGATCGTGCTCGGCGGTCCCGCGATGCTGATCGGGCTCGGCGGTGGCGCGGCATCCTCGGTCGGCAGCGGGGCGAGCGCGGAAGATCTCGACTTCGCCTCGGTGCAGCGCGGCAATCCCGAGATCCAGCGGCGCGCGCAGGAAGTCATCGACCAGTGCTGGGCGCTCGGCGCCGCGAACCCGATCCTGCTGATTCACGATGTCGGCGCCGGCGGCCTGTCGAACGCCATTCCCGAATCGATCGCGCACAGTCATCGCGGCGGCCGCATCGATCTGCGCGCCGTGCCTTCGGACGAGCCCGGCATGTCGCCGCTGGAGATCTGGTGCAACGAGGCGCAGGAGCGCTATGTGCTCGTGGTCGCGCCGGAACATCTCGAGCGCTTCGCGGCGCTGTGTGCACGCGAGCGTTGCCCGTACGCGGTCGTCGGTGAAACGACGGACGACGGCTGGCTCAAGGTCAGGGACACCCGGTTCGAGAACTCGCCCGTCGACGTGCCGCTCGATGTGATCCTCGGCAAGTCGCCGAAGATGCTGCGCGATGTGCGCCGGGTGCCGGCGCTCGGCGACGGCTTCGACGCATCGCGCGTCGATATCGTCGAAGCGGCGTATCGCTTGCTGCGCTTCCCGGCGATCGCCGACAAGACGTTCCTGGTGACGATCGGCGACCGCACGGTCGGCGGCATGATCAGCCGCGATCCGATGGTCGGGCCGTGGCAGGTGCCGGTCAGCGACGTCGCAGTCACGTTGAGCAGCTACACCTCGCACACAGGCGAAGCTATGGCGATGGGCGAGCGCACGCCGCTGGCGTTGCTCGATGCGCCCGCCTCGGGGCGCATGGCGGTGGCGGAAGCCGTCACCAACATCGCAGCCGCGGACATTGGCGCGATCTCCGACGTGCGTCTGTCGGCGAACTGGATGGCCGCATGCGGCGAGCCGGGCGAGGACGCCGATCTGTACGCGACCGTGAAAGCGGTGGGCGAGGAGTTCTGCCCGGCGCTCGGCATCACGATTCCGGTCGGCAAGGACTCGCTGTCGATGAAGACGAGCTGGACGCAGGCGGGCCGGGCGCGAAAGATGGTCGCGCCGCTGTCGCTGATCGTCTCGGCGTTCGCGCCGGTGCGGGATGTGCGTCGCACGCTGACGCCGCAGCTGCGAACCGATCGCGGCGACACTTCGCTGCTGCTCATCGATCTCGGCGGCGGACGCAACCGCCTCGGCGGCTCGTGTCTGGCGCAGGTGTACGGCAGCCTCGGGCGCGAAGCGCCGGACTGCGACGATCCCGCGCGTCTCGCCAGTTTCTTCGCCGCGATCGTCGAGCTGCGCGCAGCCGGTCTCGCGCTTGCCTATCACGATCGCTCGGATGGCGGGTTGTTCGCGACCGTCGCGGAGATGGCATTCGCCGGTCGCTGCGGCATCGAGCTCGATCTCGCGGATTCCGCAGCGGCCGCGGCGGCGCTCTACAGCGAAGAGCTCGGCGCTGTGCTCCAGATCCGCAACACCGATGCGCAGGCCGTGCGCACGGTGCTCGAACGTCACGGCCTGGCGCGGTTCATTAGCGTGATAGGCCGTGTCACGACCGCGGATCGCGTGGTGATCCGGGCCGGTGGCAAAGTCGTGCTGGACGAGACGCGCACCGCGTTGCGCCGTGCGTGGTCCGAGACGAGCTTCCGCATGGTCGAGCTGCGCGACAATCCCGAATGCGCGCGTGAGCAGTTCGCGGCTGCGATCGAGCCGAACGATCCCGGCATGAGCGTGCGTCTGACCTTCGAGCTGCAGGACGACATCGCTGCACCGTACATTTCCAAAGGAGCGCGGCCGAAGGTAGCGATCCTGCGCGAGCAGGGCGTGAACAGCCACGTCGAGATGGCGGCGGCCTTCCAGCGCGCGGGCTTCACGGCTTACGACGTGCACATGACCGATCTGTTCGAGCGCCGCCTCGATCTCGATCAGTTCCGCGGCCTGGTCGTGTGCGGCGGCTTCTCGTACGGCGACGTGCTCGGCGCGGGCGAGGGTTGGGCCAAGTCGATCCTGTTCCACTCGCGGCTGCGCGACGCGTTCAGTGCCTACTTCGCGCGGCCCGACACGTTCGCGCTCGGAGTCTGCAACGGCTGCCAGATGATGTCGGCGCTGCGCGAGATCATATCGGGCACGAAACACTGGCCGCGCTTCGTGCGCAATCGCTCCGAACAGTTCGAGGGGCGGCTGAGTCTGGTGGAAGTGGTCGAGTCGCCGTCGCTGTTTTTTGCCGGCATGGCCGGCTCGCGCATGCCGATCGCCGTCGCGCACGGCGAAGGCCGCGCCGAGTTCGCGCAAGCGGGTGCGCTCGACGCGCTGGTCCGCGAGCGGCTGCTGTCGCTGCGCTTCGTGGATAACGATGGCCGGCCCGCGGAACGCTACCCGGCGAATCCGAACGGCTCGCCGCGCGGCCTGACCGGCATCACGACGCCGGACGGGCGCGTGACATTGCTGATGCCGCATCCCGAGCGCGTCTACCGCACGGCGCAGAATTCCTGGCACCCGGACGAGTGGGGCGAGGACAGCCCGTGGATGAGAATCTACCGGAATGCGCGAGTGTGGGTGGGTTGAAGGGTGATGAAGGTGATGAAGGTGATGAGATGCCGCTTCATCACGTCCATCACCTTCATCACGTCCATCACTTCCAACTTCCCGCCGCCGCCTTCGCCACGTCGTTCACCGGCCTGGCTAAGAGCCCCGATTGCGTAATCGCTACTTCGTAGCGCGCACCGTCCGCCATCGGCAGATACACGGCGCTGCCGTAGACCGCATCGACGAATGGCAACCAGCGCCGATGGTCGATCGAGACCGTCCACAAGTCGATGCCGGGGTTCTCGCTCAGCGCGTAGACGGTGCGCTCGTCCTTGCGCTCCTGGTCGATCGCGCGGTAGCGGCCGCTCACGCGCTCCAGCCGGTATTGCGCGTCCAGGCCGAGCAGATTCGCCCAGCCTTTCCACTTCAGCACGCGCGCGTCGAGCTGCCACTCGTCGCCGGCCAGCATGAACATCTGCAGCTCGCCGCTCGGCACCTGCGCCAGCGTCGCGCGAAAATGCTGCGGACCGCGCGCTTCGAACACGATCTGCGCGACCGGCTGTTCGTAGGTCAGCCGGTTGTAGGTGTGCAGGTTCAGCGAGACGACGAAGAACAGCGCCGCGCCCGCGAGCAGCAGCGCGCCCATCAGCCCACTGCCGGCCGCCGCTACGAAGCGCGCGCGGAACAACCGCTGGCACGCGAGTGCGAGCAGGAGCAGACCGAACAGAGCGATGAGAAGGACGACTGCGTCCGAGGTCATGTCACGAAACCCGTCAGCTCGCGGCGCCCGATCAGCGCGGCCAGCGTCGCGATGTCGCGGTCGAGGCGATGATCGTACGGCCGGTACGCCACGTTGTGACGGATGAGTGCATGCACGCGCTGCAGAGGTTCAGTCGTCTGCAGCGGCTGCAGCTTGTCGATTGCGTGGGCCGCGGCGAGCGCTTCGATCGCAAGCACGTGCGCGGTGTTCGCGCAGATTCGCTGCAACTTGAAGCCGGCCCACGGCGCCATGCTGACGTGGTCCTCCTGGCCGGCTGAGGTCGTGACGTTGTCGACCGAGGCCGGATGCGCGAGCGTGCGGTTCTCCGACGTCAGCGCGGCGGCGGCGACGTGCGCGATCATGAAGCCGGATTCCAGGCCCGGCTCGGTCGTGAGGAACATGCTCAGCGCCGGATTGACGCGGCGATCGAGCAGGTCGGTGCGCCGCTCCGACATGCTCGCGATCTCCGCGACCGCGATCGCCAGATAGTCGCTCAGCAGCGCGAGCGGCTCGGCGTGGAAGTTGCCGCCGGACAGGATGTCCTGCCCGAAGATCAGCGGATTGTCGGTCACGCCATTGATCGCGCCGCCGAGAATTTCCCGTGCGTGCGCGAGCGCACCTTCGACGGCGCCCAGCACCTGCGGCATGCAGCGCACTGCATAGGGATCCTGCACGCGGTCGCAATTTTCGTGGTCGCTGTGAATTGCGCTCGACGTGAGCAGCATGCGAAAGCGCCGCGCCACCTCGACCTGATGCTTCGAGCGGCTCGCCTCGTGGATGCGTCCATCGAACGGCGCGTAGCTGCCGGCGAGCCCGTCCACCGTCAGCGCGCCGATGACGATCGAGGCGTCGAGCAGCGTCTCGGCCGCGAACAGTCCGTCGAGCGCCAGCGCGAGACTCAGCTGCGTACCGTTGATCAGCGCGAGTCCTTCCTTGGCTTCGAGTGCGACCGGCTCGAGGCCGGCAGCGCGGCACACCTCGGCGCCTTCGAGACGCTTCTCGCCCTGCAACGCTTCGCCTTCGCCGATCAGGCACAGCGACAGATGCGCCAGCGGCGCGAGGTCTCCTGAGGCGCCGACGGAGCCGCGGCTCGGGATCGCCGGCAGCACGTCATTGTTGAGCAGCGCGAGCAGCGCGTCGACGATCTCGGTGCGCACTCCGGAGATTCCTGCCGCGAGGCTGTTCGCCTTCAGCAGCAGCATGCGGCGCACGATCGGCGCAGCGAGAGGCTCGCCGACGCCGCACGCGTGGCTGCGCACGAGATTCAGCTGCAGCTGCCGCACCTGGTCCGCCGAGATGCGCTTGTTCGCGAACGCACCGAAGCCGGTCGTGATGCCGTAGCTGACGCGATCGGTGCGAACTGCTTCGCGCACGACGTCGATGCTGCGCTCCATGCGACGGCGCGCCTGCTCGCTCAGTGCGACGGGAGTGCGCGCACTCGCGAAGCGTCGCAGGACATCGAGCGAGAGCGAATCGCCATCGATCATCAAAGTGTCAGCCATGGCCGCAGTGTAACCCCTGTAGGTCGGGCTTCAGCCCGACTCTGTTTACGCGTCGAGCTTCTTGTAGCGGATGCGGTGCGGGCTGTCGGCGTCGTCGCCCTTGCGCCGCTTCAGGTCCTCGATGTACTCGGCGTAGTTGCCCTCGAACCAGACGACTTCGCTGTCGCCCTCGAAGGCGAGGATGTGGGTCGCGATGCGATCGAGGAACCAGCGGTCGTGCGAGATGACCACCGCGCAGCCGGGGAAGCTCAGCAGCGCTTCTTCCAGGGCGCGCAGCGTCTCGACGTCCAGGTCGTTGGTCGGCTCGTCGAGCAGGATGACGTTGCCGCCGCTCTTCAGCACCTTCGCCAGATGCACGCGGTTGCGCTCGCCGCCGGACAGCTCGCCGATCAGCTGCTGCTGCTGCGTGCCGCGGAAATTGAAGCGGCCGACGTAGCCGCGCGAGGAGGTCTCGTAGTTGCCGACGCGGATCATGTCGAGCCCGCCGGAGATCTCCTGCCACACCGTGTTCGCGTCGTTGAGCGACTGGCGCGATTGATCGACGTACGCGAGTTGCACCGAGGGGCCGATGCGGATGGCGCCGCTGTCGGGGCTCTCCTGGCCGGTGATCATGCGAAACAGCGTGGTCTTGCCGGCGCCGTTCGGGCCGATGACACCGACGATGCCGCCGGCCGGCAGATTGAAGCTCAGGTTGTCGAACAGCAGCCGGTCGCCGAAGCCCTTCTTCAGGTCCTTGCCTTCGATCACCAGCTCGCCGAGCCGTGGGCCGGGCGGAATGTAGATTTCGTTGGTCTCGTTGCGCTTCTGAAATTCCTGCGAGGCCAGCTCCTCGTAGCGTTGCACGCGCGCCTTGCTCTTGGCTTGCCGCGCCTTGGGATTCGCGCGCACCCACTCGAGCTCGCGCTGCAATGT
>DATBKP010000136.1:0-5157 GCA_036555785.1 Steroidobacteraceae bacterium | reverse complement strand
CATCGCCGATCCGATGGGCGACGTGCTCAAGCTGTTCTCCTACGGCACGGTCGCGGTCTCGTTTCTGTATTCGCGCGAGTACCTGCAGCGGCGCGGCCTGTTCAAGGGCGAGTATTTCATTCTGAGCCTGGTCGCGCTGCTCGGCGTGATGGTCATGGTGTCGGCCGGCAACCTGCTGACGGTGTATCTGGGCGTCGAGCTGCTGTCGCTGTCGCTGTACGCGATGGTCGCGTTCGACCGCGAATCGGGCATCGCCGCCGAATCGGCGATGAAGTACTTCGTGCTCGGCGCGATCTCGTCGGGCACGCTGCTGTACGGCTTCTCGATCGTCTACGGCGTGACCGGCACGCTGCAGCTGGACGAGCTCGCGGTCGCGGTGCGCGAGGTCGGCCCCGCGAACCTCGGCCTGATCTTCGGCCTCGCCTTCATCATCGTCGGCATCGCCTTCAAGTTCGGCGCGGTGCCGTTCCACATGTGGGTGCCGGACGTCTATCACGGCGCGCCCACGCCTGTGACGCTGTTCATCGGCTCGGCGCCGAAGATCGCGTCGTTCGTGCTGGCGATCCGCGTGCTCGCCGAAGGTCTCGATGCGATGGTCGCGAGCTGGCAGGACATGCTGATTGCGCTGGCGGTGCTGTCGATGCTGATCGGCAACGTGGTCGCGATCGCGCAGTCGAACCTGAAGCGCATGCTGGCGTACTCGACCATCTCGCACGTCGGCTTCATCCTGCTCGGCATCCTCGCCGGCACGACCGAAGGTTACCGGGCGTCGATGTTCTACACGCTGGCGTACGTGATCACGACGGTCGGCTCCTTCGGCATGATCCTGCTGCTGTCGCGCAGCGGTTTCGAGGCGGACCGGCTCGAGGACTTCAAGGGCCTGAACCGCAAGAGCCCGTGGTTCGCGGCGATCATGATGATGTTGATGTTCAGCACCGCCGGCGTGCCGCCGTTCATCGGTTTCTGGGCGAAGCTGGCCGTGATCGGCGCAGTGCTCGACGTGGGTCTCGCGTGGCTCGCTGCCCTCGCGGTCGTGCTGTCGGTGGTCGCGGCGTTCTACTACCTGCGCGTCGTGAAGCTGATGTACTTCGACGACCCGACGGACAGCCACGCGATCGAGGCCGGCGGCACCTTGCGCGCCGTGCTCAGCGCTAATGGATTGGCTGTACTCGCCCTCGGCGTTTTCCCGTCCGCGCTGATCGATCTCTGCTCGCGCGTTTTGCCGTAGAATCGCGCGCCATGCGCCGGCAAATGGGGACATTCCTCATTTCCCGCCCAGCAGTCGTTATTGCGGGAACGAATGCGGAAATGAGGAATGTCCCCATTTGCCTGGCTGTCGCGCTCGCGGCTGTCGCGTTCGCTGCCTCGCCTGGCGCGTTTGCCCAGCGCACCGAGGAAAACGTCACGACCGGGTCCGAGGACGCTTTCGGCCGCAGCATCGGCAACGAGAGCATCGGCATCTACAACGAGGGCGACGTGCGCGGCTTCTCGCCGATCGATGCCGGCAACGAGCGCATCGAAGGACTGTACTTCGACCGCATCGGCAGCCTCACTTCGCGCCTGGTCGAAGGCTCCACGATCCGCGTCGGCATCGCCTCGCAGAGCTACCCGTTTCCTTCGCCGACCGGCATCGTCGACTACGACCTGCGCCGCGTCGGCGCCAAGCAAGTCATCAGCGCGCTGACCTACTACGGTCCGTTCGACAGCCTCGGCCTCGAGCTCGATGCGCAGCTGCCGATCAGCGGCGCGGAGCTCGGCATTGCTGCCGGCGCCGGCATCTATCGCGACGCGTCCCTGTGGGGCGGCCGCAGCGAATCCTTTTCCTACGCGATCGTGCCGCGCTGGCGGCCGACGGAGAACTTCGAGCTGCGGCCGTTCTTCAGCCACATCCGGTTCAGCGACGAGGAGAACGAGCACCTGATGATCACGCAGGGCGGCTTACTGCCGCCGAAGGTGGAGCGCGATCATTACTACGGGCAGCCCTGGTCGACGAACGAAGGCGAGGTCTTCAACTACGGCGTGATCGGCGCGGCGCGCTTCGGCAACTGGACCGCGCGGCTCGGCGCGTTCGAGTCGGTGTTGAACCTGGATGCGCAGTTCGCCGAATTGATGACCGACATCGACGCTGCGCGCAACGCGAACGAGCTGGTGGTGGCGTTTCCGGATTCGCGCTATGCGTCGAAGTCCGGCGAGCTGCGCGTGTCGCGCGTGTTCGAGGACGGCTCGCGCAGGCACACGCTGCAGTTCGCGGTGCGCGCCCGCGAGCAGAACCGGCGCTACGGCGGCGAGGACGTGATCGACGTCGGACCTGTCGTGCTCGGTGAGAGTCGCGCCATCGCCGAGCCCGTTTTCGCCTTCGGCGCGCAATCGCACGACCAAGTGCAGCAGCAGACCTATGGGACTGCGTACGAGCTGCAGTGGGCGGGCGTCGGCGAGATGAGCGTCGGTGTGCAGAAGACCCACTACTCCAAGTCCGTCGACACACCGACCGGAGCGCTGCCCGAATCGCGCGCTGAGCCCTGGCTCGAGTACGTAACCGCGACCGTGAATGCGACCAGCAAGCTCGCGTTCTATGGCAGCTACACGCAAGGGCTGGAGGAGAGCCCGGTCGCGCCGAACGAGGCGCAGAACCGCAACGTCGCCGCGCCCGCGCTCGAGACCGAGCAGTACGACGCCGGCATCCGCTGGGACACGTTCGCGAATCTCAAGCTGATCGCCGGCGTGTTCAACGTCGAGAAGCCGTACTTCGACCTGGATGCGGCGGGGTTCTTTCGCGAGCTCGGCACGGTGGAGCATCGCGGCGTCGAAGTCTCGCTGGCCGGCGATCCGCTCGACAACCTGACCGTGATCGTCGGCACGCGCTGGCTGGACGCAACCGTTTCGGGGCCGACGGTCGACGCGGGCCTGATCGGCGAGAAGCCGGTCGGCACGGCGCGGCAGTATTCGCTCGCGACCGCCGACTATCGGTTCGCCGGCACCGGGTTCTCGATCGATGCGACCGCCGAGCACATCACCAGCCAGGTCGCGAACAGCGCCAACACCATCGAAGTGCCTGCGCGCGCCGTCTTCCACATCGGCGGCCGCTATCGATTCAAGTTGTTCGGCAAGCCGGCGACACTGCGAGTGCTCGTGCAGAACATCACGGACAAGTACGGCTGGCAGGCGCTGAGCAGCGGCGTGTACGGCTACAACGCGCCGCGCCGGTTCACTGCCTACATTGCGGCCGATTTGTAGATCCTTGAATTTCCAGCGCCGCGGCCGCATCCAGGAGACACGCGGAAGGAAGGTGAGGCCCCAAGTCTTCGCCTTGTATTGCCCTCCCCAGGCCCTTACAATCCGCGCCCTCTGTTGCGGGGTGGAGCAGTCTGGCAGCTCGTCGGGCTCATAACCCGAAGGTCGTAGGTTCAAATCCTACCCCCGCTACCACGCTTTCTGAGCGTGAAAAAGGCCTTGTTCGCAGGGCCTTTTTCGCTTCAGCAGCCCGGAAATTCCGAGGATTTCCAGTGGCTTGCAAGGAAGCCGGCGCGGCGCACATCTGTCGATGGGCCGCGCGGCACGGAAGGGACGGGAAAAAATGGGCCTCGGGCCCATTTTTTATGCCCAACGATTTCTGGGCGGAGCGGGGGGTGTCGTGGCCGGAGGTGACCGATGCTGAGAGACCAGCTGCGCGAGCTGCTCGCGCCGGTCGTGGCCGCCCTGGGCTACCAGCTGTGGGAGCTCGAGTACCTGCCGCGTTCCGGCGGCGGCACGCTGCGGTTGTACATCGATTCACCGGGCGGCATCAGCCTCGACGATTGCGAGCGTGTGAGCCGCGGGGTGAGCGAGACGCTGGATGCGGCGGATCCGATCCCGAGCCACTACACGCTCGAGGTCTCCTCGCCGGGGCTCGACCGGGTGCTGCGCACGCGCGAGCACTTCGAGCGCTTCGCCGGCGAGCGCGTGCGGCTGGAGATGATGCAGCCGATCGAGGGACGCAAGCGGTTTGCCGGGCGGTTGCTCGGCGTGGGTGAGCGGGACATCACGCTCGAGCTGGAGAGCGGCAGGATCAGCCTGCCGATCGATGACATTCACAGGGCGCGACTCGCCCCGGACATGTGAGTAGTGCGGCAAAAGCCACGCCTTTTGACGCAGGTTTGTCGAAAGGGCCTCGGCCGCTTTCGACCGGAGAAGTAGCGCGATGAACAAAGAAATCCTGATGGTCGTCGACGCGGTGTCGAACGAGAAGGGCGTCGACAAGGAGATCATTTTCGAGGCGCTCGAATCGGCGCTCGCATCCGCCACGCGCAAGCGTCATGGCGAGGGCATCGACGTGCGCGTCGCCATCAATCGCAAGACCGGCGACTACGACACGTGGCGCCGCTGGAAGGTGTTCGCGGACGACTCGACCGAGCTCGAGTCGCCGGATGCCGAGCTGCGCATGGAAGACGCGCTGGAGATCAATGCGCAAGCGCAGATCGGCGGCTACGTCGAAGTGCCGATGGAGTCGGTGGCGTTCGGCCGCATCGCCGCGCAGACGGCCAAGCAGGTCATCGTGCAGAAGGTGCGCGAGGCCGAGCGCGAGATGGTGGTGAACGAATACAAGGGCCGCGTCGGCACGCTGGTGTCCGGCATCGTCAAGCGCGTCGATCGCAATGGCGTGTACGTCGATCTCGGCGGCAACGCCGAGGGCTTCGTGCCGCGCGACCAGATGATTCCGCGCGAGCCGGTGCGCTCGCAGGATCGCATCAAGGCGTACCTGCAGGACGTGCGCTCCGAGCAGCGCGGACCGCAGCTGTTCCTGTCGCGCACCTCGCCCGAATTCCTGATCGAGCTGTTCAAGCTGGAAGTGCCGGAAGTCGGCCAGGGCCTGATCAACATCCTGGGCGCGGCGCGCGATCCGGGCGTGCGCGCCAAGATCGCGGTCAAGAGCAACGACAGCCGCATCGACCCGGTCGGCGCGTGCGTCGGTATGCGCGGCTCGCGCGTGCAGGCAGTGTCGAACGAGATCGCCGGCGAGCGCGTCGACATCATTCCGTTCGACGAGAACGCGGCGCAGTTCGTCATCAACGCGATGGCGCCGGCGGAAGTCGTGTCGATCGTGGTCGACGAGGACTCGCACTCGATGGACATCGCGGTGACCGAGGAGAAGCTGTCGCAGGCGATCGGCCGCGGCGGCCA
>DATBKP010000135.1:0-3718 GCA_036555785.1 Steroidobacteraceae bacterium | reverse complement strand
TGCGAGCGCGGCGAGATTTACGATTTCGTTCGCGATTCGAAGATCACCGGTTTCGCGATCGTCTCGGGCGATCGGCACAGCTTCTGGGCCGGCTATGCCGCCAAGGCGCTGCCGCCGCAGCCGTTCGAGCCGGTGGGTGTGAGCTTCGTCGGCGGTTCGATGGCGAGCCCCGGCCTCATGGAAGCCTATGAGCACACCCTGCCAAAGGATCACCCGCTTCGCCCGCTCTTCCTGGCCGACCGGCCCGCTGGCAGCCCGGAGTGGACGTTCAACATGCTCCTGCGACACGGCGTCCGATCATGCCTCGCGTACGCGAAGACGCGTGACCTGCAACAGGCGCGCGCCCTCTCGAATCGAGAGCTCGCGCCGCATCTCGAGTTCGTCGATCTCGGCGGTCACGGCTATGCCAAGGTCCGCCTGAGCGCCCAGGAGATGCGCACCGAATTCGTGTGCATTCCGCGGCCAATCGAGCGCAGCGCCGGCAACGATGGCGGACCGCTGCGTTACCGACTGGTGCATGTCGCAAAGCTCTGGCGCGCGGGCGAACGACCACGGCTCACGCGCGAAGTGCTCGAGGGCGATCCCGGACTTGGCTAGGATTCGTGCGCCGACAATCCGCTCTGCGCGAGCGCGACGTCGGCCGCCAACACGTGACCATCCGGATAGTCCCCGCCGTTCTGCGGTCGGTACGGGATCGGTGCGTCCTGAAAGAGACCGTCGAGACGCCGCTGCCAAGTCGCCTTGGCCGCCAGCACGCCTGCCGTCGTGATGCGGCCAGTGCCGTAGACGGCGAAGGTAGGCAACACATCCATGCCCGCGAAGAAAAGCGTGCCGTGGGTGATCGGGAATAGCAGCTGCTCGAGCGGCCCGTTGATGCCTCGCGCCGAGTAATCCTCCGTGGGGCCACCGACGGTCACGCACAGCAACGCCGGCTTGCCCTTGAAGGCGCCATCGCCATAACGGTAGCGATTGCCCGCGCCCTTGAAGCCGTAGGCGAGACCGTTCGCAAACACACGATCGACCCAGCCCTTGAGAATGGCCGGCATGCCGAACCACCACAGCGGGAAGTGCAGGATCACAGCGTCGGCCGCAGCCAGCTTGCGCTGTTCGATCTCGATGTCGCTGACCTGCTGGCCGGTGGCATAAGAGTGTGCAGACTCAGCCTCGAAAGACAGGCGCTGCGGATCGCGGCGCTGCGGAAAGTCGCGCTCATCGAATACCGCCTTCCAGCGCATGCCATACAAATCCGACGACATCACTTCGTGCCCCTGACCCTCGAGCGCGTGCCGGGTCGCTGACACGAGTTGGCGAGTCAGCGATTGCGGCTCCGGATGTGCGTAGACGCTCAATATCTTCATGGCCCGGCAGACTAGCGAGCGCGCTGCTATTGTGGAAATGAATACTTTGAATGCACGATATAGCCATGGACAATCTGCGTCGGATCGATCTCAACCTGCTCGTGACTCTCGAGGCATTGCTCACGGAGCAGAATGTCACGCGGGCAGCGCAGCGCCTGCATCTGAGCCAGCCTTCGGTGAGCGTGCAACTGCGCAAGCTGCGCGAGATTTTCGCAGACCCCCTGCTGTCGCCGGCGCCGGGCGGCATGGTCCCGACGACGCGTGCGCGGGCACTGCTGCAGCCATTGCGAGCAGCGCTGGCGCAGATGAAAGATGTACTGCAGCCGCAGCGCTCGTTCGACCCCGCAACGGCGACAATGACGTGGCAAGTTGCAGCGGCCGACTACGCCGAGTATGCGATCCTGCTGCCGCTGCTCGCGCAGCTGCGCAAAACGGCACCTGGTATCCGCATTGCCGTGCGCGAGGCATCTCACTCCAGGATGATCAGGCAACTGGAGAGCGGCACACTCGATCTGGGATTGCTCGCGCTCGATGCTCCACTCGAGCGACTGCATAGTCGAATTCTGTTCGAGGAGCAGTACGTTCTCGTGGCCCGCAAGCGACACCCGGCGCTCCAACGCAAGCTGTCACTGGCCTCGCTGTCGCAGCTCGAATACGTAGTCGTGTCGCCGGACGGCGGCGGCTTCAGAGGTGTCACCGACGCGGCGCTCGAGAGCAAGGGCTACCAGCGGCGGGTCATGCTGTCCGTGCCGCACTTTCTATTCGTGCCCGAAGTATTGGCGCGAACCGATCTCGTAGCGATGCTGCCGTCGCGGCTCGTGCGCGACCGCGCCAGCCATCTTCGAATCGTCGTGCCGCCGCTCAAGTTGCCGTCGTATGAGATGGCTATGATCTGGCATGAGCGCGCGCATCAGGATCCTGCGCATGCGTGGTTGCGCGAGCAGGTGAGTCAGATACGGTGACGGCTAGAGACGCGAGAGCACCCGGTTCATCAGCTGCAGCGCGGCCGCATCCACGGTCGCGTTGTCGTGCTTGAAGTCGACGATGCCGACGTCGACCTCGTACTGACCCTTCTTTACGCTCAAGTCTCCGCTGTGCGGGACTCCCTTGAAGGCCTGCTCACCTACGCCCGTCACGGCAACGGCGTGCTTCGAGGCCGCCATCGTCTGCCAGAGCGAGTCGTCGAAGCTCTGAACGATGACACCCACCCCCGAAGCACCGGAGCTGTCATCGCTGGACCAGTCGCAGGACGCCTGCGTATCCGTCGTCTGCAGGTGTCCCGCTCCCATCACCACCCCGGTGGCTTGCTTGATTTCCTCGACCGTGAGCAGGTCGCAAGCCTTGATGGCTGACGCATTGCCACCGCTTCCTGGTGCTGCTCGTGCGCCGGATTCCGACGAGGGACTACAGGCCGTCAAGGCGATGACAGCGAGCGCTCCGATGCCGAGGATTTGTCGCATCACGTCGCGATCGTACAGCACAATGCCTGTCCGAAAATGAATTCGGCGACATGAGGCACGTACATGCACACTCGAGAACTACGCTGCGTCCGCAGCATCTTGTTCACGCTCATCCTTCTCTGCACCGCAACCGCGGCCGGCGCTGCCGAGGTGACAGCACCTCAGGACGCCAATGCGATCGACGCGGCCTCACCGTTCATCGCCAAGGCCAACAAGGAATGGGAAGCGGCGATCCAGACGGGTGATGCCGACGCGCTCAGCCGTCCGTATCACGAGGACGGAGTGTTCGTAGCTCCTGACGGGAATGCTGTACGCGGCCGTGCGGCGATACGTGCCATGTATGTGGGGCGTGCGGCTTCGAAAGCACGGATCGTTGCTGCAACCATTCAGAGTGAAGGCCGGGTCGCAGCAGGTCCGGACGAGGTCTACGAGTGGGGCTCGGGCTGGATGTTCGTTCAAGCTGCAGATGGGACGCGGTCGAAGCGTGGCGGCCGCTACCTGACGATCTGGCAGCGCCAGCCCGATGGGACGTGGCTGATCACCCGCAACCTGGCGCTCTGATCTTCTATCGAACGTGTTCTGAAACGTTGATGGAGTTCCACTCCCAGGTCTTGCCGTTGTCCGTGGAGAAAGCCTGGCTCCAGATCGGCCGCTGCGGATTGCGAGCATCCCAGCGAAAAACCACGATGATCTTCTGGCCCTTGAAGGTGTCGCGCCCGAAAAAGTGGCCCACCTTGTTGTCGAAGGAGCCGACGACAGGCGGGTCGAGCTTGCCCGAGTTGCCGTCGGCCCAGTAGATGCTCCACAACCGCGTCTTGGTATCGAAGAGTCGCAGCGCCACCCCTTCATATGGCTTGCCGCTCGCCATGTCGGTGTACTTGTCGATGTTGCCCACGCCGT
>DATBKP010000134.1:0-7528 GCA_036555785.1 Steroidobacteraceae bacterium | reverse complement strand
GAGCCAAAGCATGATGCCCTTTTCGCCCCGGCAGGCGAAGCACTGGACCTTTTGCCCATCGGAGCAATCGACGTGCACCAGCTTTCGACCTGCGGCCCGGGTCAGGCGGCTCACCACGTGAAACGCCGGGAATACCGCCGGCGTCTCGAGCGCGTCGAACCAGGGCTGCCGGTGCTCGTCCTTGCGATAGATGATGCCGAGCGGCCCCGTAGCCGCCCCGAGCGCGATGGCATCCACGCCTGAACGCGCGAGCGTGGCGACGTATCCGAGCGTCCACGCCGCATTGAAGAGCCCGCGCTGGCGCGGGTCGAGCTTGGTCAGGCAGATGCGAACGTTGTCGGGATTCGGTGTCCACGTGGCGCCATGCGGGTTGTCCCGGCAGCCGATGGCGCTCGGACCGACGCGATATGCCGTGCTGCCGATGAACGAGCGCGCGGTCGTGACCTGATAGGGCAGCGCCTCCAGCGTCTCCATCACCGAACGGTCATCCGCAGCGTGCACGATGGGACAGGTCGTGTTGTGCACGAAGTCGAGCAGCTCCACCGGAACGCGCTTGCGATTGAGCTCGGTGAAGAAGGAGAACATCCCTCCGCCGAGCTTGACGCCGGGAAACGCGTCCCGCGCGGCCCGGTAGAGATCGGGTAGCGGCGGCGCTGGGGGACGTTTCCCTCCGGGAAGGACGGATTTCAGATCGCCGACCGGACACACGGCAATTGCGGCGAGCTCGATGCCCGACCGCTTCACGAGCTCCGCCAGGTGACGCAACTCGCTCGGGTAATCGTCGAGGCTTTCGACTACGACTTCCAGCACGGCGGCGGCACCGGTCTGCCCGCACAACTCGCCATAGCCGTTCAATTCTTCGATGCCGTGCTGGCGTCGCGGGTCGAAATCGCAGATCAGGAAGCGCGGGGCGGCGAGCTTCAGCAGGTCGATTCGTCGCAGCGAATGCTCGATCTCCTCGGCCGGCATGCCAAGTCCCACCGGCGGCACTGCTTCGCTCATCGCGTCGCCGAGCTTCGCTTCGATGGCTGTGGTTGCGCCCGCTGCGCGCTTCGCCGCAGCGTGTCCCGACAACGTCACACGGATGGACTGTTCGACCTTCTCGCCCGCTGGCAGGCGGTAGGGCCAGGGCCGGCTCAGCGGGCGCACGTATGTCTTGAACGAAGCATCGGTCCAGTTGCGATGGTCTTCCATCTCGAAGGTGTCACCTTCCATGCGCACCGTCGCCTTCAGACCCGGCATCACCTCATGGGTCAACGCGCGGATGTCGAGTACCGGCTGCACCGGGTCCACCCGCTCGGGAAACCTGGCCGATTCGACGCGGCCGTCGACGTGCTCCACCTCGACGGGGCAGCCTGCGACGCCGCGCAGCGGATGCAGTACCACGAAGCCCGTGCGCGCGGTCAGAAACTCCGTCTTGGGCACAGCCGTTCCGGTGAACGTCAGGTTGCCCTGGGGCGTGCCCTCGATCGCGGCGTCGTATGCAATCTCCTGGTCGTGGCGCTTGCACACCGCGTGAAACGAAACGGAAAAACCATCGGCGCGCTGGTCGATCGCCAGATCGCTGATCGCCGGGGCGTACGTGCCCCAGTTCTCGTCGCGCACCAGGAAACCGATGCTGCGCAAGACCTCGACGCCGTTGACCTTGAGGTAGCGCAGCTGGCCGTTGCCGAACTCGACCTCCATCGGCCCGGCGCGCAGCATGCGTCCCGGGACGTCGGGCTCGTCCGTCCCGCAGAGCGCGATGGCGCGCTCGATTTGGGGATGCGTCATGGTCGTCTCCATCGTTCCGATCAGCGCAGGTGTGCCCAGCGGGGCGCGTTCAACGCGTCGGGATTGACCAGGTGCACCGGGCGGCGGCGTCGCGCCACGTCGACCACGCTGGTCAGTCCATCCGTGGCGATGGCGTTGAAACACTCGTCGGTCCAGCACAGCGCATGCGGACTGACGATGACGTGTTCCATCTTCAGCAGAGGGTTGTCGGGCGCGACCGGCTCCTGCTCGAAAACGTCGAGGCCCGCGCCGGCGATGCGCTTGGCGTGGAGCGCTTCGATCAATGCGCGCTCGTCGACCACCGGCCCGCGCGCGACGTTCACGAGGTAGGCGGTCGATTTCATCAGCGCCAACGCGTCGGCGTCGATGAGGTGCCGCGTTTCGTCGTTCAGCAGGCACATCAGCACGACGAAGTCGGCTTCGCGCAGCAGGGTCGGCAACGGCACGAGCTTCGCGCCCAGCGCTTCGACCCGCGCCGCGTCCGCATACGGGTCGGCCGCGAGCAGGCGCATGTCGAAGCCACGCACGAGGCGCAACATTTCCTGACCCGTGCCGCCTGCGCCGACGATGCCCAAGGTCCTCCCGGTCAGCCCGCGTCCCATGTGCTCGTTGCGCTGGTTCCAGTTTCCACTGCGCGTGAGGCGATCCTTGATCAACATCCTTTGCGCGAGGGCGAGCACGTAGGTGATCGCCATGATCGCCACCGGACGCCTGATCGCCATGGGCGTATTCGTGAGCAGGATTCCGGCGCGCGTCATCGCGGCGACGTCGACCGAGTCGTATCCCACGCCGTGGCGGGCCACGAGTTGCAGCCGGCAATCGGAGCGCGAGACCGACGCTGCGGTTACCTTGGGTGAGTTGACATAGATGGCGTCATAACGAGCCGCCTGGTCGGGCGTGATTTCCGGCACCGACTCGGGGATGTATTCCCACTGCAAGTCGTCCTTCGCCGCGGCGAGTATCTGGAGCGGCGCAGCGCCGAACGAAGGCTGACCCGAGGCAGTGAGCAGGTCGCGCGTGAGGCCCACTTTGAACGTGCTCATCGCTACGCCTGCTTCAATGTGGCGATACCCTGCGCGAGGGCCCGCTGATAGACCTGCGAATCCATGCCGTACGCGATCATCGTGAAGCCGCGCTCCAGGTACTCCTTGCCCCAGCGTTCGTCGAGCGCCATGAAACCCGTACCCTTGCCATGCGCACGCGCCGCATCGACGACCTTCTTCAGCGCCGCGAGGTAGTCGGGATGATCGAACTGTGCGGGAATGCCCATGAAGTTGGTCAGGTCGAAGTGCCCGACCCACAGCACGTCGACATTGGGTAACGCCGCAATGGCCGCGGCGTTCTCGACGCCCTTGGGCGTTTCGATCTGCGTGATCACCAGGTTGCGGCGATGCGCGGCTTCGATCTTCTCGACCGGGCTGCCGGACAGGTAGTCGTCGTGGGCCACTCCGAATGCGGCGCCCCGCCGTCCCTGCGGCGGGTAGCGCGTGCACGAAACGATGTGCTCGGCCTGCTCCCGGGTTTCCACCATGGGCACCATCACGCCGTGGGCGCCGATGTCCAGCACGCGGGCGATGAAGTCGTATTCCGTCGCCGGCACCCGCACGATCGGTGCGAGGCCGATGCCGCGGCAACCCGCGATCACGCTCTTGAGCGTCTCGAGGCTGACGCCGGTGTGCTCCATGTCGAGGAACAGGAACTCGGCGCCGGCCGCTTTCGCGAGCTGCGGCAAGGCCGGGACGAAGAACTCCAGGATCATCGCGCCGAGCACGCGTTCGCCCGCCAGTACACGTTCCTTCAAGGTGCGCGTCGTCATGCGTTGCTCCTCATGCAAAAGTGCGCTGCCGTTGCGGCTCGATCACGACAGCACGCGATCGGTAGTCGGATCGATGATTACCACGCGGTTCATGTCGATGGAAAGCTCGATCTGCTGGTTGGTGGTCGAGACGTCGTGCGCCTGCAGCTCGGCAACTGCCCGGGTTCCACCGAGGTTGAACGTCGCGTAGGTACGCGAGCCGGTGGGCTGCAGGAGCTCGATGCTCCCCGTATAGCGCGCAAGGCCCGGCCGCTCGCCGGCCGTCGCACGCCCGATATGCTCGGGTCGGACGCCAAGCACGACCGGCTGATCGACCCGGTTCAGAAGATTGACGGTCCGTCGCTGCGGCAGCGCGAGTGTCGCGCCGTCACTCAGTCGCAACGCCAGCGTATCGCTCTTTGCGACCAGGCTTGCGTCGATGAAGTTCATCGCCGGCGACCCGAGGAACGCGGCGACGTAGCGGGTCGCCGGGCGCTCGAACAGGTCCAGCGGCGTGCCGGCCTGCTCGATCGTGCCGTCGCGCAGCAGCACGATACGATCGGCCATGGTCATGGCCTCGATCTGATCGTGCGTGACGTAGATCATCGTCCTGCCCAGCTCCTGGTGCAGGCGCTTGATCTCGCCGCGCATTTCGTCGCGCAACTGGGCATCGAGGTTGGACAGCGGCTCGTCGAACAGATACAGGCGCGCGCTGCGCACCACCGCGCGGCCGATGGCGACGCGCTGCAGCTGGCCGCCCGAAAGCTGTCGCGGGTAGCGATCGAGCAGATGGCCGATGGCGAGCATCTGCGCCGTGCGCCGGACCCTCGGCTCGATCTCGCTCTTCGGCGTGTTGCGCGAACGCAGCCCGAAGGCGATGTTGTCGAACACGTTCATGTAGGGATACAGCGCGTAGTTCTGGAAGACCATCGCGATGTCCCTGCTGCGCGGCGGGAGGTCGTTGACCACCTGGCCGCCGATCTCGATCGTACCCTTGTCGGCGTCCTCGAGGCCGGCAATGGCGCGCAGCAGCGTGCTCTTGCCGCAACCGGACGGCCCGACGAGCACGGTGAACTCGCCGGCTGGAATCTCGAGGTCGACGCCGCGCACGGCGTGGACGTCGCCGTAGTACTTGTGCAGCCCGCTGATGTGCAGGTCCGCCATTTGCGCCTTATCCCTTCACCGCGCCCAGCGAGAGACCGCGCACGAAGTAGCGCTGCATGAAACCCGTCGCGACGAAGATGGGCAGCGTTCCGAGCACTGACATCGCCGAGATCTTGGCCCAGAAGTTCGACTGGCCGCCGAAATAGTGCGTGATCTGCACCGTGTAGGTGGCGACCTCGGTGCGCGTCAACACGAGCGCGAAAATGAAGTCGTTCCATGCGAACACGAAGGTGAAGATCATCGTGGCGGCCAGTCCCGCGCGGCACATCGGCAGCACCACCTTCCAAAGGACCTGCCAGCGGGTGTATCCGTCGACCAGGGCCGACTCTTCGAGGGCGCGCGGCACGTCCATGATGTAGCCGCGCATCATCCAGATCACGTACGGCAGGTTGAACGCCGTGTAGAGCAGGATCACGCCGATGTAGGTGTCCACCAGGTCGAGCCAGACGTACAGGAGAAAGATCGGGAACACGACCGCGATCGGCGGGATCATCCGCTGCGAGATGATCCAGTTCGCGAGATGCTTGCCGCCGGTGGAGAAGCGCGCCAGGCTGTAGGCGCAGATGAAGCCGAGGAACATGGCAAGCGCCGTGCTGCAGAACGCGACGATCAGGCTGTTGCCCACCGTCGCCGCGTCGCCATCCCTGAACAGCACCCGGTACGTGTCGAGGTTGAAGGTACCCGGATACCACTTGGGCGGGAACGAGTAGATCTCCGCGGCCGTCTTGAACGAGATCATGTACAGCCAGTAGATCGGGAACATGAAGATCAGCGTGAGCGCCACGGCGGCAGCGAGGCGAAGGCCGAGGCGTGTTGCGCGACGTCGAGCCAACGGCGTCATCGCGCCAGCTCCACGCGCTTGAGCAGGTACATCACCAGCGCCGAAAGCAGGACGATCACCAGCAATGCGACCGCGGCCGTGTAGCTGGTCTCGAATTGCCGGAAGCCCTTGATGTACGTGAAGACTGAAATCGTCTCGGTCATGGTGCCGGGTCCGCCTTGCGTGAGCGCCCAGACGATGTCGAACAGGCGGAACAGGTCGAGGCCGCGGATCAGGACGGCGACCGTCATCACCGGCGCGATCGCGGGCAGCACGATCCGGAAGAACGTGCGCCACCAGCCCGCGCCGTCGATGGCCGCCGCTTCGAGTTGCGAGCGATCGACGTTGCCGAGCGCGGCGAGGAGCAGCAGGAACATGAAGGGCGTCCATTGCCAGATCTCGGCGACGATGATCGCCGGATAGACCAGGCTCGGATTGATGGTCCAGAGCAGGATCGTCTCCCTGCCCATGAACCAGCCGATGATCTGGTTGATCGGGCCGAAGCGGTGGTCGAACAGGAGCGCCCAGGTCGCACCCGAGACGATCGGCGAGATCACGACCGGAAGCACCAGCAAGGCGATGAAGATTGCGCGGCCCGGCAGGCGATCGAGGAAGAGTTGCGCCATCGCCAGTCCCAGCACCAGCTCGAGAGGCAGCGCAACGGCCGTGATGATCAGCGTGTGCAGCAGCGCCTGCCAGAGGCGCGCGTCGCCGAACAACTGCCAGTAGTTCGCGAAGCCGATGAAATCGGTGCTGGTCTCGGTCATGGTGATGCCCTGGAAGCTCACCATCACCAGGTAAACCAGCGGAAAGACGCCGACCAGGAGCAGCACGAAGATCGCCGGCATGACCAGGAGGTACCGGAAGTTGCGCTCGCCGAAGGTTGCGCCTTGCCCTGATCTCACTTCGGATCCGCGGTGATGAGCAAAAAAATAGGAGCGCTGCCAACGCTCCTATTCCAGCGATTTTCCCTGCGCTCGGGACGGCTTACTTCGGATACGCGCCGGACTTCGCCGCCCACGCGCTGTAAACCGCCTTCTGCTTCTCGACCCCGATCTTGGCCGTGAGGCCGTCCCACTGCCTGGCGACATCGTCCAGGATCTTCTTCGGATCTTCGCCCGCCCACAAGCGGCTGACGCCCTGGCGCAGCGCTTCCTCGTACGCGTCGGTCTGGATCAGCGACAGGTCGAGCAGGCCGGTCTGCGAGGCGGCCTTCAGCGCGGCCAGGTAGTCCTTCGCATCCGGCCAAAGTCCCAGGTACACAGGGTCGGTGTAGTGCGAGTCGCGGAACGGGTCGCGCAGCGTGTAGGGAAGCTGCACGCGCTTGGTGCTGATCTCCTCGCTGTTGAGCCACTGAATGAACAGGTACGCGGCCTCCTTGTTCTTGCTGTGCGTGGCGACCGACAGTGCAAAGCCCAGAGCGAGCTGGGGATGGCCACCCGGCGGTAGCGCATAACCAACCTTGCCGGCGATGGTCGACTTCGGCACCCAGTCGAGCGCCTTTTCGCTGCCGAGGTATCCCGCCGCAAACCGGCCATACGGCGGCCACGAGATCGTCATCGCGCTTTCGCCCTTGAGGAACGTCGCCAGGTTCTCGACGAAACCGAACTTCTCGACGCCGGGCGGCATGAAGCGATTTTCGTTGCGCATCTCGGTGAACACCCGCACGCCGATGGGGCTGTTCACCGTCGCCTTCATGTTCGCGTCGAAGAACTTGCCGCCTTCGACGCGGAAGCGCTCCTGGAACATGAGCATCGCGTACGGCGCTTCGCGGAAGAACGAGGCGCCGTAGATGCCTTCCTTCTTGAGGCTCTCGGTCAGGAACGAGCCGATCTCGTCGAACTGCTTCCACGTTTTCGGCGGCGCCAGCGGGTAGTTGTACTTCGCCTGGAACGCCTTCTTCAGGTCATCGCGCGCGAAGATGTCCTTGCGGTAGTACATGACGAAGACGTCGCCGTCGTCGGGAAAGCCGTAGA